>NZ_CP133771.1:1266736-1900104 GCF_031348265.1 Streptomyces collinus
ATCGGGGACACGCACCTGTGGGTGCTGCCCAATCCGAGCGGGCTGAACGCGCACTGGACGGCCGAGACGATGGCGGAGGAGTTCGGCCGGCTGAGGGAAGCCTCCGGGGCCTGATCCGCTACGGCGGGTCCGTCTCCGTGACCAGGGCCAGCAGCCGGACTTCCCGTGACAGGTCACGGTCCCCGACCGCCACGGCGACCCAGCGGCCCGTGCCCTCCACCTCCCACAGGTGGGCGACGCCCGCGCACGCGCTCAACTCGGCCCACGGCCGGGGTATCTCCTCCCGCTCGGTGCGCAGCAGGAGGGTCTGCAGGTTGTAGGGGTCCGTGTCGCCCCAGCGGGAGGCGAGGAGCTCGTAGAGCGCGTCGCGGTCCTTCTCGTACTGGTCGATCGTCACCGCCCGGGCCGCCGGGCCGGTGTCCGCCGCGGCCTCTAACACCGCGACGTGGTGACCCGGTCCCGAAAAACCGACGTCCGACGGGCCGTGCTCCGCCGGAAAGGGGCGGTAGCACAGCTCGTCGATGACGGCGATGTGCTGTGCGATGTTCATGGGTCCAGTAAACCCGCCCCCACTGACACTTGGCGGGGCATCACCCGGCTCGCCGTCAGGCGTCCCTGCGGCGCAGGCGCCAGGCTCCCGCCAGCAGGGCGGCGGCCGTCCACAGCGCGGTCACGGCGAGCCCCGACCACGGCCCCAGGGTGCCGTCGTACGTCTCCCGGAGGACCAGTTGGCCGGCCTTGTCCGGCAGGAAGTCGGCGACGGTGCCGGTGGCGTCGCCGATCACGAACGAGACCACGAGGATGAACGGCACCAGCAGGGAGAGGGTGGCCACTCCGCTGCGGAGCAGGGTGGCGATCCCCGCGGCGAACAGCGCCATCAGCATGAGGTAGACGCCGCACCCGACGACCGCGCGCACCTGCTCACCGGTGCTGAGCCCGCCGGCCGCCGGGCCGAGGCCCGCCCGCGCCGCGAACAGGGCGGCGAGGGCCGTCACCAGCCCCACGAGGAACACCGGTACGGCGATGACGGCCGCCTTGGCCGCGAACCACCGGCCGCGTCGCGGCACCGCGGCCAGCGAGAGCCGCAGCGCGCCCTGGTGGAACTCCGACGACACGGCCATGGCCCCGAAGGAGACGGCCGCGATCTGGCCCGGTATGACGCCGGACAGCGACGCGAACAGCGGATCGAACCCCGGTTCCGAGGCATCCGAGACACCGGCGATCGCGGAGAACGCGATGGTGGCCGCGAACAGCGCCAGCAGCGCTCCGGGGAGCGAGCGCAGCGTGCGGATCTTCAGCCACTCGGAGCGCAGTACGGGCGTGAGTTCCATGGTCAGGCCTCCTGGTGCTGTGCGGTGAACTCGGTCTCGGCCCCGGTGAGGTCGAAGTAGGCCTGCTCCAACGTGCCCTCCTCGGCGGCCAGTTCCAGGACGGGCAGGCCCGCGGCCGAGGCGATGCGACCGATGTCGTCCACCTGTGCGTCGTGCACGGTCCAGTGCCCGTCCGGGTGCTCCTCCGCGTCGTGGCCGTGCCGGGCGAGGGCAGACGTGAGCGCGACGGGATCGGTCGTGCGGATGCGCACGCGGGGCTGCACGCGCGCGTGGATGAAGTCCCGCATCGGGGTGTCGGCCAGGAGCCGGCCCCGGCCGAGGACGACGAGGTGGTCGGCGAAGGAGGCGGTCTCGTTCATCAGATGGCTGGAGACCAGGACCGTGCGGCCCTCCCCCGCGAGCCTGCGCAGCAACGTCCGTATCCACACGATGCCTTCGGGGTCGAGGCCGTTGGACGGCTCGTCCAGCATGACGACCTCGGGGTCGCCCAGCAGGGCGGCGGCGATGCCGAGCCGCTGGCGCATGCCCAGGGAGTACGTCCGCACGCGGCGCCGGGCCACCGACGTCAGGCCCGTCTCCTGGAGGACCTCGTCGACCCGCCGGTCCGGGATGCGGTTGCTCGCCGCGAGGACCCGCAGGTGGTCGCGGGCGGTGCGGGAGCCGTGCGCGGCCTGTGCGTCGAGCAGGGCGCCCACGTGGCGCAGGGGTTCGCGGAGCGCCGGGTAGGGCCGGCCGCCGATCGTGGCGGAGCCGGCGGTCGGCCGGTCGAGGCCGAGCGCCAGCCGCATGGTGGTGGACTTCCCGGCGCCGTTCGGGCCGAGGAAGCCGGTGACGCGGCCGGGGTGCACACGGAAGGTGAGCCGGTCCACGGCCCGCCGGCCGCCGAACTCCTTGGTGAGGTCCTGGACGTCGATGCTGGTCATGACAGCAGCGTGGCAACCGGACCGGACTACGGTCCTCCCCCGGCGGTGGAGATCGCCTCCCCCGTGCGGGGGAGGCTCGCTGTCGGTGCCTGCTGGCACGATGACGCCATGGTCCGCATGCTGCGCCCCTTCACCCGGGCGGTGACGTACACGCGGTGGCTGCATCTCTCCATGGCCATCGTGTGGCCCTCCCTGTGGCTGTTCATCGACGAGGCGTGGTGGACGGTGGCCACGGCGACCGTGCTGCTGGGGCTCGCGGGTCTCGTCCCCGCCATGCGGGTCGTGGAGGGGTTCCAGGCCAGGCTGCTGCTGCTGACCGGCCAACGGGACGGCGGCGAGAGCCCGGAGATCGTCGTCACCCCCTCGGCCACCTGGGGCGACCGCGGCCGGGTGGTGGTGTGGCTCCAGACGAGGCTGTTCTTCGGCGCCCTGGTGTCGCATCTCGCCGTCCAACTGCTCCTCCTCGGGGTGGACCTGGTGTCGACGGGGATCAGCGGCGAACGCGTCGGCGGCGCCTGGCTCGTCGTCACGGGTCACCACTGGTGGCACGCCCTGCTGGCGCCCCTGCCCCTGGTCCTGGCGGCGGCCGTCGTGGTCGGTTCGGGGCACCTCATCACGGCTCTCGCGCTGCGCCTGCTCGGCCCTTCCCCCGCCGAGCGGCTCGCCGCACTGGAGGAGCGCACGGAACAGCTCCTGGAACGCACGCGGATCGCCCGCGAGTTGCACGACTCCATCGGGCACGCGCTCACGGTCGCCGTCGTGCAGGCGGGGGCGGCCCGGGCGGCGGGCGATCCCGCCTTCACCGACCGGGCCCTGGGCGCCATCGAGGAGACCGGCCGGGCCGCCCTGGAGGACCTGGAGCGGGTGCTCGGCGTCCTGCGTGAGTCGGGGAAACCGGTGAGCGGCAGACCGACCCTCGCCGACGCCGACCGCCTTCTGGAGTCGGCCCGGGCCTCCGGGGCGAAGGTCGACGCCGAGGTGACCGGCCCGGTGGAGACGGTGCCAGGTCCGGTGTCCCGGGAGGGCTACCGCATCCTCCAGGAGTCGCTGACCAACGTGCTGCGGCACGCGGGGGCGGTCCCGGTGCGCGTCCGTGTGAACGTCGCCGACGACGCCCTCGTGCTCGCGATACGCAATCCGCTGCCGGCCGGGGCCCCCGGCGCGGGGCGCGGCAGCGGGCTGCGCGGGATACGCGAACGCGCGGCCCTGCTCGGCGGGCTGGCCCGGACCGGGCCCGACGAAGGCGACTGGCAGGTCCATGCTGAACTGCCGTTGAGTTGATCTACGCTGGTCCGATGCCGGTCACCGTTCTCCTCGTCGACGACGAACCCCTGGTGCGCGCGGGTCTGCGGGCCGTGCTGGAGGCGCAGCCCGACATCGAGGTCGTCGGGGAGGCGGCGGACGGGGCGGCGGTGATCCCGCTGGTGCGGCGGTTGCGGCCGGACGTGGTCGCGATGGACGTACGGATGCCGCTGCTGGACGGCATCGAGGCCACCCGGGCGCTGCTGCGGGCGGTCGACGATCCGCCGCGGATCCTCGTGGTGACGACGTTCGAGAACGACGAGTACGTGTACGAGGCGCTGCGGGCGGGAGCCGACGGGTTCCTGCTCAAGCGGGCCCGGCCCGCCGAGATCGTGCACGCGGTGCGGCTGATCGCCGAGGGCGAGTCGCTGCTGTTCCCGGCCTCGGTGCGGCAGCTCGCCGCCGAGTACGGCGACACCGGCGGCAACCGCGCGGCGCGGGCCGTGCTGGAGCGGGCCCAGCTGACCGAGCGCGAGTCCGAGGTGCTGCGGCTGATGGCCCGGGGCCTGTCGAACGCGGAGATCGCCGCCCGCCTGGTCGTGGGGACCGAGACCGTGAAGTCGCATGTCAGCGCGGTGCTGGCGAAGCTGGGGGCGCGGGACCGCACCCAGGCGGTGATCGCGGCGTACGAGTCGGGGTTCGTGGCGCCCGGCTGATCACCGGGCCGGTGCCCGCCCCTCGCCGGGGTGCGCCGCGTCGCAGTACGATCCGGCCAACACGGGCACGACCTGGGAGGACGGACGGTGGGGCGGCTGACCGGCGGGGATCCCTCGCTGCTGCGAAGGATCAACTCCGCGGTGGTGCTGCACGCGCTGCGCGCCACGGACTGCGCGACGCTGACCGAGATCACCCGGGTGACGGGGCTGTCCCGGCCGACCGTGGAAGGCGTCGTCGAGGGGCTCATCGAGGCCGGGCTCGTCGTGGAGAAGGCGGCCGAGGAGGGCGCTGCCCGGCGGCAGGGGCGTCCGGCGCGGCGGTTCCGGTTCCGCGCGGAGGCCGGTCATCTGCTCGGGCTGGAGATCGGCGCGCACCGGGTGGCAGCGCTGCTGTCCGACCTGGACGGCCGGGTGATCGGCGCGCAGGCCAGGGAGGTCCCCGAGACGGCGGAGGCCGATGAGCGGCTGGAGCGCCTGCGCGGGGCCGTCGCCGAGTTGTTGCGGCGGGCCGGGGTGGCACGCGGCTCGCTGCGGGCCGTGGGCGTGGCCACGCCCGGGATCGTGGAGGCCGACGGCACGGTACGGCTGGGCACGGCGCTGCCGGGGTGGACGGGGCTGCGGCTGGGCGAGCGGCTGAGCCGGTCGTTCAAGTGCCCGGTGCTGGTCGAGAACGACGCCAACGCGGCCGTCGTCGCCGAGCACTGGAAGGGCGCGGCCACCGAGTCGGACGACGTGGTGTTCGTGCTGGCGGGGCTGAGCCCGGGAGCCGGTTCGCTGATCGGGGGCCGGCTGCACCGGGGGTACGGCGGAGCGGCCGGCGAGATCGGTGCGCTGCATCTGCTGGGCCGGGAGGTGACACCCGAGACGCTGCTGTCCACCACGGGCGAGCCCCTGCACCCCCTCGACGAGCAGGCCGTCGCCGGGGTCTTCGCGCAGGCCCGCGAGGGCGACCAGCGGGCCCGCGCCGCCGTCGACCGCTTCCTCCAGCGCCTGGTCCACGACGTGGCCGCGCTGGTCCTCGCCCTGGACCCGGAGCTGGTCGTCGTCGGCGGCTGGGCGGCGGGCCTGGACGGCGTCCTGGGCCCCCTCCGCCAGGAACTCGCCCGCTACTGCCTGCGCCCCCCGGAGGTCACCCTCTCCGGCCTCGGAGACGCGGCCGTGGCCACAGGCGCCCTGCGCCTGGCCCTGGACCACGTGGAGGAACAGCTCTTCGCGGTGGAGCAACGCCCCCTTTAGGGGCGCGGGGCCGTGTCGGCATGCGGCTCCGCGTGGGCGCGATCAGCCACAGCGAACGCGCGGCCCCGGTTCACCACACCCCCGCGGCGCGAAGGTCAGGACGCCTGCCGCTGATGTCGGTCGTGGATCTCCACGTTCCCCGAGTCGCCGAAGGTCAGTCGGCACGTGTCAGCGCGGTAGGTCGCCACGGACAGCGCAGCCGTACGCCCCAGAGCGATGAAGCGGGTCGTGACGACAAGGACCGGCGCCCCCGGCAGCCGGTCCAGCTCCTTCGCCTCGTCGGCCCCGGCGGAGCCGAGCTCCACCGCGTTCTCCTGCCGCTCCGGCTCCAGCCGCTGCAACTCCCGCAGCACCGCACGCGCGTGTGCCGCCCCGGAGGGCGCTTCGATGCCGGAGAGCTCGGGCACCGAGGGCTGCGGGATGTACAGCAGCTCCGCGGCCACGGGCCGGCCGTGCGAGACCCGGGAGCGCCGCACGATGTGCACGGGCTCGTCGCGGGCGGTCTCCAGCGCGTCGGCGACGGCCGCCGGCGGCACGTCCGCCGTGCAGTCGACCGGCTGCCAGGCGTCCTCGGAGCCGCCCGGCCAGGTGTGCGGGCCGGTGCCGAGGGAGACGCCCATGCGGGGCGGCGCGACGGTCGTGCCGACACCGCGGCGGCGCTGCAGCCTGCCTTCGAGTTCGAGCTGCTCCAAGGCCTGGCGGAGCGTGGCCCGCGCGACGCCGAAGCGGGCCGCGAGGTCGCGCTCGTTCGGCAGGATCTCCCCCACCGAGAACTCCGAGTCGAGCGCTTCACTGAGCACCGTCTTGAGGTGCCAGTACTTCGGCTCCTGCACCGATTCCAGCTGCGTGGTCCCCACCCTGTCCTCCGCAATCGCCGTGGTCGGCGGCGTTTTAGCGCCCTTGTTTATTAAAGGTTGTTGCACTTCTCTGCGACCATAGGGCGGCCCTGATCCTTGGTCAAGACCAATGGCCGGGAACGTTCACGGGGCGTCCGCGCGGGGCCTCGGACCGGGCCCCGCAGGGGTGTCTAGGCGGCGGCCAGGGACCGCAGCTTGTCGGGGTTGCGGATGATGTAGACCGACCGCACGGTGCCGTCGGCCACGTCGAGCTGGAGGACGGAGTCGGGCTCGCCGCCGGACAGGATCAGCACGGCCGGGCCGCCGTTGACCTCCAGGAAGCGCATGGTCAGGCCCGGGAGGCTCTTCTGCGCGGTGCCGATGAGGAAACGGCCGACCTTGTCGGCGGTCCGCAGGACCCGCAGCGGCGCCCGCGACTTGCCGCCGCTGTCGCCGACGAGCCGGACCTCCGGGGCGAGCAGCGCCATGAGGCCTTCGAGGTCGCCGTCGGCCGCGGCGGCGAGGAACCGCTCGGTGAGGTCGCGGCGCTCGGCGGGGTCGACGTCGTAGCGCGGGCGCCGCTCCTCGACGTGCTTGCGGGCCCGCCCGGCGAGCTGGCGCACCGCCGGTTCGCCGCGGTCGAGCATGGCGGCGATGTCGGCGTAAGGGAAGCCGAAGGCCTCGCGCAGCACGAAGACGGCCCGCTCCAGCGGTGACAGCGACTCCAGCACGACGAGGACGGCGAGGGAGACGGAGTCGGCGAGCACGGCCCGTTCGGCGGTGTCCGGCACGGTGTCGCCGAAGTCGGTGACGTACGGCTCGGGCAGCCAGGGTCCGACGTACGTCTCGCCGCGGGACTTGATCTGGCGCAGCCGGTCGATGGCGAGGCGGGTGGTGATCCGTACGAGGTAGCCGCGCGGTTCACGCACGTCTGCTCGGTCGCTGCCGGACCAGCGCAGCCAGGCCTCCTGGACCACGTCCTCCGCGTCGGCCACCCGGCCGAGCATGCGGTAGGCGACGCCCAGCAGGACGGGGCGGTGTGCTTCGAAGACGTCGGTCGCGGTCTCGGTGGTCACGGCTCCATCCCAGCCCACCGATGCGGCCCTGTCCAGGCGGAATCATCCCTTCCCGGACACAATGGCCGACAGCGCGCCGGTGATCGGCGGCATGGTTCCCGGAGGTGGCGATGCGGTACGCGGTGCTGGGCACGGGACAGGTCGGGCGCACGCTCGGCGGGCGGCTGGTGGAGCTGGGGCACGAGGTGCGGCTCGGCTCGCGCACGCGAGACAACACGGCCGCTGTGCAGTGGGCCGCCGACGCGGGCCCGGGCGGGGGCGTGGGGACGTTCGCGGAGGCAGCGGAGTTCGGGGAGGTGGTGGTGAACGCGGTCGGCGGGCGGGTGGCGCTCGCCGCGCTGGAGGCGGCCGGGGCGGAGAACATCGACGGGAAGGTCGTCGTGGACGTGTCCAACCCGCTGGCGGTCGAGGAGGGTGAGCTGCGGCTGTCCCCTGTCGAGTCGGACAGCGTGGGCGAGCAGATCCAGCGGGCGTTTCCGCACGCGCGCGTGGTGAAGTCGCTCAACACGGTCAACTGCCGGGTGATGGTGGATCCGGCGAGCGTGCCGGGCGAGCACAACGTCTTCGTCTGTGGGGACGACCCGGACGCCAAGGAGCAGGTGACGGCGCTGCTCGGGGAGTTCGGCTGGCCGGCGGACCGCGTGCTCGACCTCGGCGGGATCCGGGCGGCCCGGGCCGTGGAGATGTGGCTGCCCCTGTGGGCCGGCCTGTTCCGGAAGTTCGGGCACGGCGAGTTCAACCTGGAGGTGCGGCGGGCCCGTTGAGCGGCCCGGCACCGTGAGGGCGGCGGCACCATGCGGCCACGGCCGGGGAGCCGTTGCTGCCCGGCACCGCGAAGGCGGCGGCGCCACGGGGCTACCGGCGGGTAGCAATTGCTGACAAGCTGTCTACGGCGTCCGTCAGCGAGTACAGCCGAGGAGCACCCCATGTCCGCCACCGTCTCCTTCAAAGTCGCCTCCGCGCAGGGCGATCAGAGCGTGACCCTGTCCTACACGCGCCGGGGCAGCGGCGAGCCGCTCCTGCTCCTGCACGGCATCGGCCACCACCGCCAGGTGTGGGACCCGGTGATCCCCGCGCTGGCGGCCGAGCGCGACGTGATCGCCGTGGACCTGCCCGGCTGCGGCGAGTCGCCGGCGCTCCCCGGCGGCATGGCGCACGACCTGCCCACGATGAGCACGGTCCTGAGCGCGCTCTTCGGCGCGCTGGAGATCGAACGGCCGCACGTGGCGGGCAACTCGCTGGGCGGCCTGCTCGCGCTGGACCTGGCCCGGTCGCGACTCGTCCGCTCCGTCACCGCCCTGTCCCCCGCCGGGTTCTGGAACGAGGCCGAGCGCCGCTACGCCTTCACGGTGCTGATGGCCATGCGGCAGATCGCCCGCCGGATGCCGCCGCCCATGGTCGAGCGGCTGGCCCGCCCGGCCATCGGCCGCACCCTGCTGACGAGCACCATCTACGCCCGCCCGGGCCGCCGTTCCCCCGAGGCCGTGGTCGCCGAGACCCTCGCGCTGGCCCGGGCCCAGGGGTTCTCCGAGACGCTGCGCTCCGGCCGGACCGTGCAGTTCACCGACGACATCGTGGGCACGCCGGTCACCGTCGCGTGGGGCAACCGGGACCGGCTGCTCATCCCGCGCCAGGGCCTGCGTGCCAAGGGCGTCATTCCCGGGGCCCGGCTGGTACGGCTGCCCGGCTGCGGCCACGTCCCGATGAACGACGACCCGGCCCTGGTGGCCCGGGTGGTCCTCGACGGCAGCCGCTGACCGGCCCGGGGGGGGGACGGCAGAACCTCCTCTAGGGTTCTGCCTCATGAGGCAGACGCGGAGCGCAGACCCGGGCGAAGGCGCGGCGTCCGCCGCCTGGGAGCTGCTGCTCCCCGCCGCTTCCGCTCCGGCACGCACGCGTGGCCGTTCCCTGCAGGCGGCGCTGCGCGAGGCGGTCCGCTCGGGCCGGCTCGCCCCGGGCACCCGGCTGCCGTCGAGCCGGGACCTCGCCGCGGACCTGGGGGTGTCGCGCGGGCTGGTCACGGAGGCCTACGAGCAGCTGACGGCCGAGGGATATCTGCGCAGCGGCCGGGGTTCGGGGACCTGGGTGGGCGCTGCCGTCCGGGCGGCGGAGCCGCGGGCGCACGATCTCGCACCGCGCTCACCCGGCACCCGAGCGGACTTCGTGCCCGGGACGCCGGACCTGGCGCTGTTCCCGCGCGCCGCGTGGGCCGCCGCGCACCGCGGCGTCCTGGCGGACCTGCCGCACCAGGAGCTGGGCTACCCCGACCCGCGCGGGCTGCCGCGGCTGCGTACCGCGCTGGCCGAACTGCTCGCCCGGCGGCGGGGCGTGGTGGCCGACCCGGAGCGGATCGTCGTCGTCTCGGGGGTGGCCCAGGCGACCACCCTGCTCGGTTTCGCGCTGCACGCGCGCGGGATGCGCGCGGTCGGCGTGGAGGACCCGGGCAGTCCGCAGCATGACGCGCTGTACGCGTCGGCCGGGGTCACCGTCGTGCCCCTGCCGGTGGACGACGAGGGCGTCGCCCCGGAGCCGCTGCGGGCCTCGGGCGTCCGGGCCGTGGTGACGACTCCGGCCCACCAGTTCCCCACCGGCATCGCCTACTCGGCCCGGCGCCGCGCGGAACTCCTGGACTGGGCACGGTCGGTGGACGGCATCGTCCTGGAGGACGACTACGACGGCGACTTCCGTTACGACCGTGCACCGGTCGGCGCGCTCCAGGGCCTCGACCCGGACCACGTGGCCTACACGGGCTCGGTCAGCAAGTCCCTCGCGCCGGGCCTGCGGCTGGGCTGGATGCTGGTGCCGGAGTCCTGGGCGGAGGAGGTCGTCGAACGCAAGCGCACCATGGATCTCGGCCACCCCTCCCTCGACCAGGCCCTGTTCGCCCGCTTCCTGGAGCGCGGCGACTACGACCGTCAGCTGCGCCGCTGCCAGCGCGCCTACCGCGACCGGCGTGACGCGCTGGTCGCCGCCCTGGACGCGCACTTCCCCGGTTCGAGAGTGTCCGGGATCGCCGCCGGCCTCCATGTGATCGCCACACTGCCGCAGCGGTACGGGCCCGAGGAGCGGTTCCTCGCGCGGGTGGCGGAGGCGGGGGTGGCGGTGCGCCCGCTGTCGGCGTACGCCCACACGCCGGCCGCGCCCGAGGAGGCCGGCGGGGTTCGGCTCGTCCTGGGTTACGCCCATGTGCCGCCCGCCCGGATCGCCGCGGGTGTGCGCCTGATGGCGGAGGCTGCGACCGGGTGAGCCGACCGGTTCGCGGGTTCCCTCACCCTGCGGTCAGTTGTTCACTTGGGGTTCGTGTGTGCGCTGCGACGTGCCAGTAGTTGTGGCTCTGCACACTTGGCCGGATCCCGTCCCTGGAGGCGCATCCATGTCACACCGTCCGTTGCCCGGGCGCCGTAGCGTCCTGCGTGGTTCCCTCGCGGCGTCGGCCGCCCTGTCCCTGCCCACCGCCCTCGGCGCGGCACCCGCGTTCGCGCGCTCCGGGCGCCCGGCGGCGGGATGGGGTGTGCAGGCGGGAGACGTGACCTGCGACTCCGGGCTGGTGTGGGTGCGCTCCGACCGGCCCGCCCGGATGATCGTGGAGACCTCGGCGACCGAGTCGTTCCGCAACCCGCACCGGTGGCACGGCCCGCTGCTGGGCCCGGGCAGCGACTTCACCGGCACGACCCGGCTGCGCGGGCTGCCCGCCGGTGAGCAGATCCACTACCGCGTGCTGCTCGCCGACCCGGACGACCCGCGCCGCACGGGCGAGCCGGTCACCGGCACCTTCCGCACGGCCTCCGCAAAGCGCCGCGACGGTGTGCGGTTCGTGTGGTCCGGGGACCTGGCCGGGCAGGGCTGGGGCATCAACCCGGATCTCGGCGGCTACCGCATCTACGACGCCATGGGCGCCCTCGACCCGGACTTCTTCCTCTGCAGCGGCGACAACATCTACGCCGACGGCCCGATCTCCGGGACCGTGACGCTGCCCGACGGCCGCACCTGGCGGAACATCACGACCGAGGAGAAGGCGAAGGTCGCCGAGACCCTCGCGGAGTTCCGCGGCAACTTCCGCTACAACCTGCTCGACGAGAACCTGCGTGCCTTCAACGCCCGGGTCCCGTCCGTCGTCCAGTGGGACGACCACGAGGTCGTCAACAACTGGTACCCGGGCGAGATGCTCACCGACGCCCGCTACACCGAGAAGCGCGTCGACGTGCTCGCCGCCCGCGCCCGCCAGGCCTTCTCCGAGTACTTCCCGGTCTCCACGCTGCGCCGCCCCGACGGCAGGGTCTACCGCGTGCAGCACCACGGCCCGCTGCTGGACGTGTTCGTCCTGGACATGCGCACCTACCGCAACGCGAACTCGCCGGACGACCAGCCCACCGACCCGCAGGGCATCCTCGGCCGGGAGCAACTGGAGTGGCTCAAGCGCGAGCTGTCCCGCTCCCGGGCGGTGTGGAAGGTGATCGCCTCCGACATGCCGATCGGCCTCGTGGTCCCCGACGGCACGAACATCGAGGCCGTCGCCCAGGGCGACCCCGGCAAGCCGCTCGGCCGCGAGCTGCAGATCGCCGAACTGCTGCGGTTCGTCAAGCACCGGCGGATCACGGGCACGGTGTGGCTGACGGCCGATGTGCACCACACCTCGGCGCAGCACTACCTGCCGTCGAAGGCCGCCTTCACCGACTTCGAGCCGTTCTGGGAGTTCGTCTCGGGGCCCCTCAACGCCGGTGCCTTCCCCGCGAACGCGCTCGACGGCACCTTCGGTCCGGACCGCGTGTTCGTGAAGGCACCGACGACCGCCAACGTCTCCCCCGCCGGCGGCTTCCAGTTCTTCGGCGAGGTCGACATCGACGGCCACAGCGGCGAACTGACGGTACGTCTGCGGGAGCAGGACGGCACCGTGCTGTTCACGCAGACGCTCCAGCCGGGCCTGGTCGGCCAGTAGGCACGAAGCGCAACGTTTGAAGCATGGACGAAGGGGGAATACTGGCGTCTTTACCCGCCGGTCACAATGCGTTCGCGATCACGCAACACCGTTCCGTCACAGTGGGTGCATGACGCGAGAAAAGACTCACCGGACCCAGCCCCATGACAACTGCCGCCCCGCCACCTCGTGGCGGCGGGTCACGGCGGCGTTCCACGCCTGGCGGACACGACGCCAGGAACACGCGCCCCCGACGAGTGATACCGGGTCCCCGGCACCGGAAGCGGTGCCGGGGGCGAACACCCTGTGGCGGATGCGGACCACGGTTCAGGACGAGCCGGGGTCGCTGGCGGCGCTGTGCGGCGCCCTGGCCGGGCAGCGCGTCGACATCCTCAGCCTGCAGACGCACCCGCTGGCCGAGGGCACGGTCGACGAGTTCCTGCTGCGGGGCCCTGCCGCCCTGCCGGTGTCCGCGATCACCACGGCCGTCGAGTCGGCCGGTGGCGCCGACACCTGGATCGAGCGGGCCGACGCCCACGACCTCGTGGACGCGCCGACCCGGATCCTCGGACTCGCCGCCCGCACGGCCCTGGACTCAGCGGAACTGCCGCTGGCCCTGCGACAGTTGCTGGGCCGGTGCACGATCCGGTCCCAGCCCGCTCCGGCCGGTGGCGGCCGGGCGCCGGGTGGACTTCCGGTGGAAGGCGCCCTCGACGACACGGTGATGCGGCTGCGCGCTCCGGAAGGCGGAGTGATCATCGTGGAGCGGCCGTACCTGCCGTTCACCCCGACCGAGTTCGCCCGGGCCAGGGCGCTGGTGGAACTGGACGCCCGGCTCGGACCGCGCCTGCCGCACGGACGGGACGTGCTCACGCTCGCCGAGGGCAGCGACATCACCGTGCGGCGGGCCGACACCCGTGACCTCGAAGCGACCAGGGCGATGCACGAGCGCTGCTCGGCGCGCACGCTGAAGCTGCGCTATCACGGGCCGGTCGGTGACGCCGCCCGGTATCTCAACCACCTGCTCAGCCCGCGCTACGGCCGCACCCTCGCCGTGCAGACGGCCTCAGGGCGGGTCGTCGGGCTCGGTCACCTGCTGTGGGACGGGGACGAGACGGAGGTCGCGCTGATCGTCGAGGACGCTTGGCAGCGGCGCGGTGTCGGAGCGGAGTTGCTGTCGCGGCTGGTGGCCCTGGCCGTCGAGGCGGGGTGCTCCAGCGTGTACGCCGTGACGCAGGCGTCCAACACGGGCATGGTCGCCGCCATGCGGGGGCTGGGGCTGCCTCTCGACTACCAGGTCGAGGAGGGGACGCTGGTCATCACGGCAAGGCTGGGTGAGGCGGTCGTGACGAGTGCGGAGGAGCTGGGGAGCGCCTCCGCACCGTAGGGGCGTGCGTCAGTTGGCGAGTGCGGGTGCTACGTGGTTGCTCGCGCAGTTCCCCGCGCCCCTTTCGGGGCGTCGTCCCAGCGCTCCGTCCAGATCCGACCACAGGTCGTCCGCGTCCTCCAGGCCCACCGACATGCGCAGGAGCTGGTCGCTCACTCCGGCTCCCCTGCGGTCGTCCGCGTCGACGATGCGGTGGCTGATGGACGCCGGGTGCTGGATGAGGGTGTCGACGCTGCCGAGGCTGACGGCCGGGGTGATCAGGCGGACGCCGGCGATGACCTCGTGCGGGTCGCCGTACACCTCGAAGGCGACCATCGCGCCGCCGATGCGCGGGTAGTGGACACGCGCCACCCGCGGGTCGGCGGCGAGGCGGCGGACGAGTTCGGCCGCCGTGGCGGAGGCCGCACGGACCCGGACGGGGAGCGTGGACAGGCCGCGCAGCAGCAGGTAGCCGGCCAGCGGGTGCAGGACGCCGCCCGTGGCGAAGCGCACCTGCCGCAGCCGGCCCGCGAACTCCTCGTCACAGGCGACCACGCCCGCCAGGACGTCGCCGTGGCCGCCGAGGTACTTGGTGGCGCTGTGCAGCACCAGCCGCGCGCCGTGCTCGGCGGGGCGCTGGAGGACGGGGGTGGCGAAGGTGTTGTCCACGAGCAGCGGCACCGAGCCGCAGGCGTGCGCGACGGCTCGCAGGTCGACCTCGGCGAGGGTGGGGTTGGCCGGGGACTCGACGATGACCAGGCCGGTGTCCGGGCGCAGCGCGTCGGCGACCCCGGCGGGGTCGGTCCAGGTCACCTCCGAGCCCAGCAGCCCGGCGGTCAGCAAGTGGTCGCTGCAGCCGTAGAGGGGGCGGACGGCGACGACGTGGCGCAGGCCCATCGAGCCGCGGACGAGGAGGACGGCGCTCAGCGCCGCCATGCCGCTGGCGAACGCCACCGCCGCCTCGGTGCCTTCGAGACGGGCCAGGGCCGTCTCGAAGCGGGCGACGGTCGGGTTCCCCAGCCGCCCGTAGACGGGCGGGCCGTCCGGCTCGGCGCCGGTGGTGGCGAACGCGTCGATGCGGGCCGCCTCGCCGCGGCTGTCGTACGACGGGTAGGTGGTGGACAGGTCGATCGGCGGGGCGTGCAGACCCTGCCGGGCGAGGTCGTCCCGCCCGGCGTGCACGGCCTCGGTGGCGAGGGCTCGCGGTGCGGTGCGGACGCCGTCGTGGGCGCGCGTGCTCGTTGTGTCCATGTCCATGGTGGGCAAGGGTGAACATCGACCGGGCGGCGGTGTGCGGATCCCGTGCTACGTTCGACCGATGGCTGAATCTGTCGTACTGGATCCGGTGGATCTCCATCTGTTGCGGCTGTTGCAGAACGACGCCCGGGCGACGTACCGGGATCTCGCCACGCAGGTCGGGGTCGCGCCGTCGACGTGTCTGGACCGGGTGACGCGGCTGCGCCGGTCGGGCGTGATCCTCGGGCACCGGCTGGAGCTGGATCCGGCCAAGCTGGGGCGCGGCCTCGAAGCCCTGCTGTCGGTGCAGGTCAGGCCGCACCGGCGGGAGCTGGTGGGGCCGTTCGTGGAGCGGATCCGGGTCCTGCCGGAGTCGCGGACGGTCTTCCACCTGACCGGCCCGGACGACTATCTGGTCCATGTCGCGGTCGCCGACATGGCCGATCTGCAGCGGCTGGTGCTGGACGAGTTCACGTCGCAGCGAGAGGTGGCGCGGGTGGAGACCCGGCTGATCTTCCAGCAGTGGGAGTGCGGGCCGCTGCTGCCGCCTTCGCCCTCGGCTCAATCGGCGTGACGTGTGCGGCCCGTCGTACGAGGATGGCGGCATGTCTGAGATCAAGAGCCCGCTGCCCCGTGAGGTCGCCGACGCGTATGTCGACGAACTCGTCGCCCTCGACCCGATCACCGGTACCTTCCTCGGCGACAAAGAGAGTTCGAGCAGGCTGCCCGACACCTCGCCTGCGGGCCAGGAGGCACTCGCGGAGCTGGCGCGGCGGACGCTGGCCCGGCTGGACGAGGCCGAGCGGCTGCCCGGCGCGGACAGTGACATCGAGCGCCGGTGTGCGCGTCTGCTGCGCGAGCGGCTGGGCGCCGAACTCGCGGTGCACGAGGCCGACGAGAGCCTGCGTTCCGTCAGCAACCTGAGCTCGATCGCCCACGCGGTGCGGCAGGTGTTCACCGTGACACCGGCGCAGTCGGAGGAGGACTGGACGGCGATCGCCGAGCGGCTGCGCGGCGTCCCGGCCGCGCTGGAGGGCTACCGGGAGTCCCTGGCGCTCGGGCTGGAGCGGAAGCTGTACGGCGGGCCCCGCGCCACGGCCACGTTCGTGCAGCAGCTGGGCGAGTGGGCCGACGCGGACGGCGAGGGCCACGGCTGGTTCGAGCAGTACGCCGCCGCCGGCCCCGAGGCCCTGCGGTCCGAGCTGGACGCCGCCGCCCGCTCGGCCACCGAGGCCGTCGTCCGGCTGCGCGACTGGATGCGGGACGTGTACGCCCCGGCGATCGAGGGCGCGCCGGACGTGGTGGGCCGGGAGCGGTACGCGCGCTGGGTGCGCTACTTCAACGGCACGGACCTCGACCTGGACGAGGCGTACGCCTACGGCTGGTCCGAGTACCACCGCCTCCTCGGCGAGATGAAGACCGAGGCCGAGAAGATCCTGCCGGGCGCCGGCACGCCGTGGGAGGCGCTGGCCCACCTCGACGCGCAGGGCACGCACATCGAGGGCGTCGACGAGGTCCGCGACTGGCTGCAGAGCCTCATGGACGAGGCGATGGACGCGCTCGACGGCACCCACTTCGACCTGGCCGAGCGGGTGCGCCGGGTGGAGTCGCGCATCGCCCCTCCGGGCAGCGCCGCGGCCCCCTACTACACGCCCCCGTCGGACGACTTCTCGCGGCCCGGCTGCACCTGGCTGCCCACCATGGGCGAGACGCGCTTCCCGGTCTACGACCTGGTGTCGACCTGGTACCACGAAGGCGTGCCCGGCCATCACCTCCAGCTGGCCCAGTGGAAGCACGTGGCGCAGAACCTCTCCCGCTACCAGGCGAGCGTCGGCATGGTGAGCGCCAACGCCGAGGGCTGGGCGCTGTACGCGGAGCGGCTGATGGACGAACTGGGCTTCCTGACCGACCCGGAGCGCCGCCTCGGCTATCTGGACGCCCAGATGATGCGGGCGGTGCGCGTCATCATCGACATCGGCATGCACCTGGAGCTGACGATCCCGGACGACTCGCCCTTCCACCCCGGCGAGCGCTGGACGGCCGAGCTGGCGCAGGAGTTCTTCGGCTCGCACAGCAGCCGGCCGGCGGACTTCGTGGAGAGCGAGCTGACCCGCTACCTGTCCATGCCGGGCCAGGCCATCGGCTACAAGCTCGGTGAGCGGGCCTGGCTGCTGGGCCGCGAGAACGCACGCGCACGCCACGGCGACGCCTTCGACCCGAAGGCGTGGCACATGGCGGCGCTGTCGCAGGGCTCGCTCGGTCTGGACGACTTGGTGGACGAGTTGTCGGCCCTGTGATCAGCGGCGGAATCCACCCTCGGAGTTGATGACCTCGCCGGTGATCCAGCCCGCCTCGTCGGTCGCGAGCCAGGCGATGAGGCGGGCCGGGTCGTCCGGCATGCCCCACCGGCCCGAGGGGAAGCGGGCGGCGACGGCCTCGTAGTACTCGCCGGTCAGGTAGTCCGTGTCCACGGGGCCCGGGTTGACGGTGTTGACCGTGATGCCCCGCTCGGCGAGCGTCGTCGCCAGGGAGCGGGTGATCGAGGCGAGGGCGCCCTTCTGGAGGGCGTAGGCGATCTCGCCGGGCATGCCGCCCGCGGTGTCCTGACCCGAGGTCATCATCATCACGCGGCCTCCCGGACCCGGTGGCCTCGACCGGGCGTGTGCCTGGACGAGCAGCAGGACCGCGCGGGTGTCGACCGACCAGTGCCGGTCGAGCATCGCCGTGTCGATCTCGTCCAGCGAGCCGTCGAACCCGCTCTGCGCGTGGTTGGCGACGAGGATGTCGAGACGTCCGCCGAGGGCGTCGGCCGCCCTGCCGACGACTTCCGCGGGTACGGCGGGGTCGGCCAGGTCTCCGGGGCCCGCGACGATTCGGGCCCCGGGGTCGCCGGCCGCCTCGCGCACGGAGACGAGGACGTCCTCGGGGCGGTCGGCGCCCCAGGGCTGGTCGGCGTCGTGGGGGACGTGGTGGTGCAGATAGACACTCGCGCCGTAGGCGGCCAGGCGGCGGGCCACGGCGTGCCCGATGCCGCCGCGGCGGCTGGCACCGGTGACGAGTGCGGTACGGCCGCGCAGCGGCAGAGGGTCGCGGCGCAGTTCCTCGGGGGTGGGGTGGGGAAGGCGTGGCATGAGTTCATGGTGATCGCGCCGGCCGCCCGGCGCACACGGTTTTCCCGCCGGTGACGCCGCGTCATCTCCGCGCGAGCAGCCGGAGCTGGACCAGACCCAGCCAGGTCTCCGGGCCGGGCTGGACCCTTGCCGCGCGCACGGCGTACCGGCCCGGCTCCAGGGCCACCCGCACGTGCTCGGCCCCCGACGGGTGCGACCCGGGCCAGGCCGCGTCGAACAGGAGGACCGTGCCCGGCACCTCCCAGTGCACCTCCGGTTCCCACTCCGCGCCGTCGACGGCAGGCGGGACGCTCGCCAGCAGCTCGTCCTCCGAGTCGCCGGCGCGCCACCGGACGAACATGCCGTGGCCGGGCAGGTAGGCGGTCGCGGCGGGCTCGTCGCCCAGGACCAGGGCGGTGCAGTCGCCGACCGGGAGGAGGCCGACGTCGCCGTCCACCTCGCAGGCCCGGTCGTAGTCCGAGGCCGTCTCCTCGCCGTCGGCGCCCGCCCAGAACGGCAGGACGGTCTCCGGTACCGCTATCAGCGGCCCGCCGCCCGACTCCACCCATTCCACTGCGCCCGGCTCCGCGTATCGCACCATGGCGCAAGAACCTACAGGGTCAACTCACGGCAAAAGATCGGGGGTTCAGCAGCCGCAGTCACCGGCGTCCACGGGTGCCGTCAGCGGGTCCGGGGCTCTGCGTTCACGCCCCTGCCAGGTCTCGAAGGCCAGGCCCTCGCGCACCCAGTACTCGAAGCCGCCGAGCATCTCCTTGACCCGGTAGCCGAGTTCGGCGAGGGCGAGGGCAGCCCGGACGGCGCCGTTGCAGCCGGGGCCCCAGCAGTACGTCACGACCGGCACCGACCGGTCCAGGAGCTGCCCGGCCTGCTCGGGGACGAGCGCGGTCGGCAGGTGGAGCGCGCCGGGGATGTGGCCCTGGTCCCAGGCCTCGGTGGAGCGCGAGTCGACGAGGACGAATCCGGGGTCACCCCCGGCACCGAGTGCGGCGGCGACGTCGGACACGTCGGTGTGGAAGGCGAGACCGGCACGGAAGTGGGCGGCGGCCTCGGCGGGAGCGGCGGGGGCGACGCGCAGGACGGGGTTCACGGCGGTGGTCATGGGAGAGAAGCTACGGGCGCCGGTCCCGTCCATGAAGGGACGATCCCCGGTGCTCCGCTTGATCTGCCGGGGATTCCCCTGCTATCCCTCGGGCATGACCGAGTATTCCCCGGACGCCACCGACTGGCGCATCCTGGACGTCCTCCAGAGGGAGGGGCGGGCCAGTTTCGCCGAGCTGGCCCGTGCGGTGTCCATGTCCGCGAGCGCGGTCACCGACCGGGTGCGCCGCATGGAGGAGGCCGGGGTCATCCAGGGCTACGCGGCGGTGGTGGACCCGGAGCGGCTGGGCCTGCCGATCCTGGCGTTCGTGCGCCTGCGCTATCCGAACGGCAACTACAAGCCCTTCCACGACCTGGTCGCCGTCACGCCCGAGATCCTGGAGGCGCACCACGTCACGGGCGACGACTGTTTCGTCATCAAGGTCACGGCCCGTTCGATGCGCCATCTGGAGGAGGTGTCGGGGAAGATCGGGGCGCTGGGCTCGGTGACGACGAGCGTGGTGTACTCCTCGCCCCTCCCCCGGCGTCCCCTGGGCCGCTGACCTCAGGCGCCGCGCTGCCGCAGTGCCGACCCGGACCGGCCCTTGACGACCTCCAGCTGGGCGTGGATCCGCCGCCGCAGGTCGGGGACGTGACTGACGATGCCGACGCTGCGGTCGCGTTCGCGCAGGGAGTCGAGGACGTCGAGGACCTCGTCGAGGGTCTGGTCGTCGAGGCTGCCGAAGCCCTCGTCGATGAAGAGGGTGTCCAGCCGCACCCCGCCCGCCTCGTCCGTGACGACGTCCGCGAGGCCGAGGGCCAGGGCCAGCGAGGCGAAGAACGTCTCGCCGCCCGAGAGCGTCGCCGTGTCGCGTTCGCGGCCGGTCCAGGCGTCGACGACGTGCAGTCCGAGCCCACTGCGGCCGCGTCCGGTGCGGTCGTCGGAGTGGACGAGGGTGTAGCGGCCTGACGACATGCGGCGCAGCCGTACGGTCGCGGCGGCGGCGACCTGCTCCAGCCGGGCCGCCAGGACGTACGACTCCAGGCGCATGCGGCGTTCGTTGTCCGCCGAGGTGCCGGCGGCGAGACCGGCCATCCGGGCGACGCGGTCGTACTCCTCGCGCAGCGGCGCCAGCCGGCGCATGGAGGCGGCCGCCCGGGCGGACAGCCAGGCGAGTTCGGCGCAGCGCCGACGGGCGGCGTCGTGGGCGGAGGCGGCGGCGCGCAGCCGCCGTTCCGCCTCGTCGGCCGTCCGCTGCGCCGCGTCCGGGTCGGCCCGCGGCTCGCGGGCCGCGGCGGCCGTGTCGGCCTCGGCGAGGACGGCCCGGACGGCGGCCTCCTCGTGCTGCCAGGCGTCCAGGCGGTGTTGCAGCTCACGGTGGGCGGCGTTGTCGAGGAGGGCGGCGGCCGCGGCCTGCGGCGTCTCGAAGCCGGCCCGGAAGGCGGCGTCGGCGAGCCGGGCGTCGGCGTCCTTGAGCCGCTGGGCGCTGTCCTCGGCGGCCCGTGCGGCGTCGGCGGCGTCCGTGAGCAGCGCGGTCCGCCGCTCCAGCTGCGCGGCCCGGGCGGCGACACTGTCCAGGGAGCCCCGTGCCCGGTCCAGCTCCTCCTCCAGAGCGGTCCGTTCACGGTCCAGCCGCTCCCGGTGACCGACCCGGGACGCGGTCCGCACGGCGGCCTCCTGCCGGGCGGCGAGGCGCCGTTCGTGTTCGTGCCCGGCCTGCCGCAGGCGCTCCTGCGCGGTGTGCAGTTCGGCTGCCGCGCTGCGGGCCCGCGCATACCGCTCCTCCAACTCCTCCATTTCCTGGGCGAGTTGGTCGGTGGGGGTGTCACCGGCCTCCGCGCCGGCGGCGGCCAGTGCCTCCCGTGCGGCCCCGAGGCGCCGCTCGTCCTCGGCACGCTGTTCGTCGGCGCGCTGGTAGGCGGTGAGGGCGTGCTCCTCCGCCTCGCGGTCGACGTGCCCGGCGACCTTGCGGGCGGGGGCGGGGTGTTCGGTGGCGCCGCAGACGGCGCACGGTTCGCCGTCGGTGAGGTGCGCGGCCAGCTCGGCGGCGATGCCGTTCAGGCGCTGTTCCTTGAGGTCGAGCCAGTGCTGCTTGGCCCGCAGTGCCTTGTCCTGGGCGGTGCGGACCCGGTCGGCCGCCCGGTCCGTGTCGTGGGCGAGCTGGTCGCGCAGGCGGGCCGCCCGCAGCCGCTGCCGCGCGGGCTCGCGCCGTTCGGCGAGCTGCTCGGCGAGGGCGGCGTCCTTCTGGGCGGAGTCGACCCGCGCCTGGAGTACGGTGCGCGTCTCCTCCCAGCCGTCGAGCCAGGCCTCCGCCTCCTGCAGGAGGTCGGCGTCGGCGTGCTCCTGGCGGTCCAGGCCGGCGCGCTCGTCGAGGAGTTCGGCCAGCCGCCGCTCGGCGCGGCGGGCCGAGTCGAGTCCGCCCAGTTCCTCGGCGGCCCGGCGGGCGGCGGAGGCGAGCCCGGCCGCACCCGCGTCGGCGAAGGTCTCCGGCAGCAGGGCACGCGCGCGTGCCTCGGCGGCGGCTGCCCGGCGGTGTTCGGCTTCTGAGGATTCCCGCAGGTCCAGGGCGGGGGCGACCGCTTCGGCCTTGCGGGCCCGCTCCATGAGCGCCTGCGCCTCCCGGTAGGCCTCGGCTCCCTGTTCCAGACTCGCGGCCCGTTCCCGTGCCTGGGCGAACCGCCGCTGGAGGCGGTCCAGTTCGCGGGCGTCGTCCAGGGCGCGGCCGGCGGCGGCCTGCGCGGACTCGGCGGCGGTGAGGGTGCACGCGGCGACGGTGAGCTGATCGCGGGCGGTGCTGCGGGCGACGGCGGCCGCGCTCAGGACGGCCTCGGCCAGTCCCGGTTCGCCCGGAGCCAGCGCCGGCAGCTCCATGGCGTCGCCCGCGGCCTGCTGCATGCGGTGGGCGTCGGCCAGCAGTTCCGCGTCCCCGTCCCGCACCTGGGCCTCGGTGGCCCGGCGGCGCTCGGCGAGGCGCTTCTCGACGTCGGCGAAGCGGCGGGTGTCGAACAGGCGGCCCAGCAGCTTGCCGCGGGCCTCGGCGTCGGCGCGCAGGAACCGGGCGAAGTCGCCCTGCGGCAGCAGCACGACCTGGCAGAACTGCTCCCGGCTCATACCGAGGAGCTGGGTGATCTCCTCGCCGATCTCCTGGTGGGAGCGGCTGAGGTCCTTCCAGGCCCCGGCCGTCGCGTCGTACTCGCGCAGCCACGTCTGGGCCTTGTCCAGGGTCGTGCCGGTGCCGCGCTTCTTGGGGCGCTCCCAGGGCGGCTGGCGGGTGACCTCCAGGCGGCGTCCGGCGACGGTGAGGTCGAGGATGACCTCGGTGCGGGTCACGGGGGCGGCGTGGTCGCTGCGCAGGGTGGTGCCCTGACCGCCGCCCTGCCGGGCGCCCGGCACCGAGCCGTAGAGGGCGTAGCAGACCGCGTCGAGGACGGATGTCTTGCCGGCGCCGGTGGGGCCGTGCAGCAGGAACAGCCCGGCGCTGGAGAGGTCGTCGAAGTCGACGGCCTGGGTGCCTCCGAAGGGCCCGAAGGCGGTGAGGGTGAGCCGGTGGAGCCTCACCGGGCCACCTCCCGTACGGTCTCGTCGGCCCGGACCGCGTCGAACGCGTCCCGCAGCACGCCCTGTTCGTGCGGGTCGGGGCCGGCGCCGCGCACATGGGCGACGAAGTCCTCGGCGATCTCCTGGTCGCTGCGGCCGGCGAGGCGCCGGGCGTACGACACCTCGGACTCGTCCTCGTCGCGGTCGGGGTCGAAGACGAGGCTGAGCGTGTGCGGGAAGCGCTCGGCGAGCCGGGCCATCGGGTCGGCCGGGCGGACGGGGTCGGTCAGGGTCGCCTCGACCCACGCCTCCTCGTGCTGGGCCAGCTCCGGATCGGCGAGCAGGTCCTCCAGGGTGCCCCGGATCCGGGCCAGGGCGCGGGGCACCGGGCAGTCGACGCGCTCGGCACCGAGGGAGCCGTCCGCGGCCAGGTCGACCAGCCACATGCTCTTGCGGTGGGCGGCCTCCGAGAAGGAGTAGGGCAGCGGGGAGCCGGAGTAGCGGACGCGGTCGGTGAGGGTCTGGCAGCCGTGCAGATGCCCGAGCGCCACGTAGTCGACGCCGTCGAATACCCCGGCCGGTACCGCGGCGACGCCGCCGACGGTGATGTCCCGCTCGCTGTCGCTGGGTTCGCCGCCGGTGACGAAGGCGTGCGCGAGGACGACGGAGCGGGTGCCGGCCGGACGGGCGGCGAGGTCGGCGCGGACCCGGTCCATGGCGGCGGCGAGCACGGCCTCGTGTCCGGCCTTCTCCACACCGAACTCGTCCTTCACCAGGGCCGGTTCGAGATACGGCAGCCCGTAGAAGGCGACCTCCCCGTCGGCGTCGGCCAGCACCACGGGGGTGCCGGCCGCCGACGGCTCGGTCCGCAGATGGATGCCGGCCCGCCCGATCAGCCCGGCGCCCACGCCCAGCCGGCGGGCCGAGTCGTGGTTCCCGGAGATCATCACCGTCGGCACGCCGAGAGCGGCGAGGCGGTGCAGGGCGTCGTCGAACAGCTCGACCGCGGCGAGCGGCGGCACGGCACGGTCGTACACGTCTCCCGACACGACCACCGCGTCCACGGCCCGCTCCCGCACGGTCGTGACGAGGTGGCGGATGAACTCGGCCTGGGCGCCGAGCATGTTCACCCGGTGGAAGGCCCGTCCGAGATGCCAGTCGGAGGTGTGCAGCAGCCTCAAGATGCCGCCCCGGCCTGCATGGCTCCCCCTGCTGTCGTTCTCCACCGGCACGAGCCGGTCCGCTCGTCGTCAGACCCACCACGCTAACGCGTGTGGACACCTGGTCCACCACGAACTCCGGACCGCCACACCCATCCGACGGCAATTCAGGGGAAATGTCGCAACTGTGCAGTGGAACAAGTCATTCCGGTGCGATGCCGCGCTCCGGCATCGCACCGGTCGAGGCAGAGAGGAGCATCCCCGCCGGTGCTCGACCTCACCGAGGGCCTCCCGGCAGCTGTCCGCGCGGCACTCCTCGTAGCGGGTGGCGGTCCGGAGATCGGGGAGCAAGGGCGGGGCGCTACTTCGGGACGAGAACCCGGCGGGTCCACCGGGACGACGTGGGCACCGGGTCGGGTGTGCTGAACACCGTGACCCAGGCGGGGATGGCCTTCGGAGCAGCCGTCATCGGGGCCCTGTACCGCGGCTTCCTGGGCACCAATCCCCAGTCCCCGGGCCGGGACACGGACTCGGCCGACTTCGCGCAGGCCTTCGACCTCCGCGTACGTCCTCGCGGCCCTCGCCGTCGGTACGGCGTTGCTCGCGTTCCGGCTGGGGCGCGTCCCGACGGGTGCGGCGAGCGGGAACGCGGCGGACGACGGGGGCGGGACCGGCGCCGACCGCTGACCTTCGTCGCGGCGGACGACGGGGGCCGGACAGGCGCCGACCGCTGGCCCCCGTCGCGGCTGCCGGGCGGTGGAGGGGACGGAACCGCCGTCAGGCGTCCCCGTACGCTTCCCCGCCGAGTTCGAAGCCGGCCGTCCCGGCGGTGGCGTCGGCGAGCCAGGACCGGAAGGCGTCCACGTCGGCGTCGGGGAGGGCGATCCCGATCGTCACCGCCTCCCCGTAGCGCACGTCGCGGACTTCGCGCCCGGTGGTGCGCAGGTCGTTCTCCAGCTTGCCGGCCCGCTGGTGGTCGACGGTGACGGTGGCCAGCCGGAACCGGCGGCGGGTGCGGGTGCCGAGGGTGTCCAGGGCCTCGCCGACCGCTCCGCCGTACGCCCGGATGAGCCCGCCGGCGCCGAGTTTGGCCCCGCCGAAGTAGCGGGTGACGACGGCGACGACGTACCGCATGTCGCGGCGCAGCAGCATCTGGAGCATGGGGACGCCGGCGGTGCCGCCCGGCTCGCCGTCGTCGCTCGCCTTCTGGACGGAGGCGTCGGCGCCGATCACATAGGCCCAGCAGTTGTGGGAGGCGTCGGCGTGCTCCTTGCGGACCGTGGCGATGAAGTCCTGCGCCTCCTGCTCGGTGGCCGCCGGAGCGAGGGCGCACAGGAAGCGGGAGCGGTTGACCTCGGTCTCGTGCACGCCGGTGCCGGCGACCGTGCGGTATTCGTCCTGCATCCGGCCAGCCTAATCGCGTGGCCGCCGCGTCCCGGCGGGGCGGTCGGCCGCAACCGCCGGGACCTCCGCTACGAGTGGGCCACGGCCTCGCCGGCCGTGACCTGGGGCGGGTTGGGCAGCAGCTCGGCGAGCCGGTCCCGTACGTAGTCCCCCGCCCTCTCGGTCGACTCCTCGGCGCCGGCCCGGTCCTGGAAGACGCTGGTCGACACCATCACCCCGCCGCCGGCGTCGACGAAGTAGTAGGCCACGAAACCCTGGACCTGGCGGAGGAGCGGCAGGAACTCCTCGTTCACCCGGCGTCCCGCCTCCGCCGGGTCGGTCACGCCTTCGTACCGCCGAATCACCGCGTGCATGGCTGCTCTCCTCCTGGATCGGCACGGCCGTTCTTCGCAGACGGCGTACCCGTGAGGGCACGTGGGCGCAGCACGGACCCGGCGCAGATCACTGGAAAGGACCCATGCCGGGACGGGGTCCGGGGCTACTTCTTCTTGCCCCGGGGCACGGTCACGGACGTGAGCAGCGCGGCGTCGGGGGCGAGGGCCCCCCAGGCGGTGCCGCGCCAGGTCAGTACGGCGATCGCCGAGGTGGGGAACTTCGTGCGGACCTGCTCCAGGGTGTCGTCGAGGCCGTCACCGGCGAGGGCCAGGACCAGTTCCTCCAGCCCGGGGTTGTGCCCGATCAGCAGCAGCGTCTCGACCTCGGCGGGCACCTCGTGGACGACGGCGAGCAGGCCGGCCGGGCCGGCGGCGTACAGCCGCCGGTCGTACCGGACCGGCGGGGGTGTGCCCCACTCGGCGGAGGCCAGGTCCCAGGTCCCGCGGGCGCGGACGGCGGTGGAGCACAGCGCGAGGTCCGGCAGGAGGTCGGCATCGGCCAGGGCCCGCCCGGCCGCGGGGGCGTCCCGGCGGCCGCGCGGGGCGAGGGGGCGTTCGTGGTCGGCGACGTCCACGGGCCAGGCGGACTTGGCGTGCCGCAGCACGACCAGGCGGCGCAGCGGGCCTGATCCGGCGCGTTCGATCATGACGGGGCTCCCAGATCGCGGGTGAGGTCGAGGCCGAGGAGCCGGTCGGCGTAGGCGTACGTCTCGAACCGGGCTCCGTCGGCCAGGCCCGGCTCGGTCTCGACGTGACGCAGGACGTCCAGCACACCGGGGACGTCCAGGTCGTCCTCCCAGGCGTCGCGCAGCCTTCGCCGCACGGCGTCGGGGATCGGCCGTGAGGGCTGCCGTGCCCAGCGGGCGACCGCGCCGCGCCAGCGGGCGAGGGTGGCGCGGGCGTCGTCGAGCCCGGCCGCCTCCAGCCGGAGCGGGGCGCTGTGGTGACGGGTGATCAGGGCGAGGCGCAGGGCGGCCGGGTCGCCGTGGTCCGGCGGATCCGGCTCCACGGGCGCGACGGCGATCCGCACCCCGTCGGGCGCCTTGCCGCCCCGGGCGGTGACATGGACGACCTGGGCCTCGCCCAGACCGGCGCCGACGTCGGGGCTGTCCTCGAAGGGGCGGATGCCGAGCGTCGCGGCGCCTGCGCGCAGCTCCGCCTCCCGGCGGCCGCCGGTCAGCAGCGCCCACACCGGTGTGCCGCCGAGCTCAAGCGTCCTGACGAGCAGGTCCCCGACGAGCAGCACCCGCAGGTCCGTCGTGTCGGATCCGGACGCGTGCACCTCGACACGGGTCAGGCCCCGGCGGGCCGGGGCGGCGTCGACCGGCTCGCCGGTCCGGGCGTCGATGATGCGCAGCACGAGGTGAGCGTAGGCGGGCGGGCGGCCACACGCGGGCAGGTTCGGCGTTTTCTGGCCGCCGTGGCGCAATCGCCCCACCCGTGGCGTGCCCGGCCCCTCCTCCCTCAGGCCAGCGTGCCCAGGAACCGCACGTGGGGCCGCCCCTCGGGCCCTTCACGGCTGACGGCGGCCCGCACCCGGTACACCTCGGCGATGAGCTCCGCCGTGAGGACGTCCCCCGGGGTGCCTCCCGCCACGACCCGTCCCGCGCACAGCACGACGACCCGATCGCAGTATGTAGCCGCGAGGTTGAGGTCGTGCAGGGCGACGACGGTGGTGACCGGCAGGCCCGTGACCAGGGTGAGCAGGTCGAGCTGGTGGTGGATGTCGAGGTGGTTGGTGGGCTCGTCGAGGAGGAGCTCGCGGGGTTCCTGGGCGAGCGCGCGGGCGATCTGCACCCGCTGGCGTTCGCCGCCCGAGAGGGTGTGCCAGAGCCGGCCGGAACGCTCGTCGAGGCCCGTGCGTTCCAGGGCGGCGCGCACCGCCCGATCGTCGTCGTCGGTTCCGGGCGTCCAGGCACGGCGGTGCGGGACGCGGCCGAGCCGCACGACGTCCTCGACCGTCAGCTCGACCTGGGTGTCCGACTGCTGCTCCACGACGGCGAGGCGGCGCGCGACCGTGCGGCGGGGCAGGTCGCCGAGCGGTGTGCCGTCGAGGGTGACGACTCCGCAGGTCGGGGTGAGCAGCCCGGCCAGCAGCCGCAGCAGGGTGGATTTGCCGGAGCCGTTGGGGCCGAGGACGCCGACCGTGGAGCCTGTCTCGGGCGCGAGGGCGACGCCGTCCAGGATGAGATGCCCGTCGGCACGGCGGCTGACCCGGTCGGCCCGCAGCCCCGCCTCCACCGATGCCCCCGTGCCGCTCACCGCGCCCTCCACCTCCACCGATGCCCCCGCGCCACTCACCGCGCCCTCCATCCCCACCGATGCCTCCGCGCCGCTCATCGCGCCCTCCTCGTCCGGTACAGCACCGCCACGAACGCGGGCACCCCGATGAGCGACGTCACGACCCCCACCGGAACCTCCTGCGGTTCGAGGACCGTCCGGGCGAGGGTGTCCACCCACACCAGGAACACCGCGCCCGCGAGGGCGGTGACCGGCAGCAGCCGCGCGTGCCCCGGGCCGGTCAGGGCCCGGGCGGCGTGCGGCAGGACCAGTCCGACGAAGCCGATCGCCCCGGCCGAGCTGACGAGCGCGGCCGTGAGCAGGGCCGTGGCGCACAGCAGCACCAGGCGGGTGCGGCCGACGGACACCCCGAGCGCGGCCGCCGCGTCCTGCCCGAAGGCGAAGGCGTCGAGGGTACGGGCGTAGGACAGGCAGACCACCAGGGCCACGGCCAGTACGGCCAGGCACAGCCACACGTCGGTCCAGCCGGCGCCGCCGAGCGAGCCGAGGAGCCAGAACAGCACGCCGCGGGTCGTCTCGGCGTCGGCGGAGGTCATCACGACGAAGGAGGTGAGGGCGGAGAAGAGCTGCATGGCGGCGACGCCCGCGAGGACGACACGGTCGGTGGTGCCGCCGAGGGTGTGGCTGAGCAGCAGCACCAGCGCGAACGACAGCAGGGCGCCGAGGAACGCACCGGCGGACACCGACAGGGCGCCGCCGCCCGCGCCGAGCACGACCACGAGGACCGCTCCGGTGGAGGCGCCCGAGGACACCCCGAGCACGAACGGGTCGGCGAGCGGGTTGCGCAGCAGCGACTGCATCACCGCCCCGCAGACGGCGAGTCCGGCTCCGCACACGGCCGCGAGCAGGGTGCGCGGCAGCCGCAGCTGCCAGACGATCCCGTCCCGGATCGGCGTCAGCTCCGAGCTGCCGAGGCCGAGACGGGCGGCCACGACGGACCACACGTCGGCGACGCGGATGTCGGCGGGACCGATGGTGATGGCGACGGCGAGGGAGGCGACGAGCGCGACGGTCCCGGCCACTCCCAGCGCGAGTCCTGCCCGGCGCCGGGGCTTGGTCCCGGCGACCGGCAGCCCCTGGGCGGTCACTTCACCAGTCCGAACCGGCGCAGCCCGGCGGCCACCTGCTCCACGCCCTCGACGGTGCGGATGGTCGGGTTCATGGCCTGCCCGCTGAGCAGCACGTACCGCTTGTGCCGGACGGCGTCCATGGTCCTGGTGACGGGGTTGGACTCCAGGAAGGCGATCTTCTTCGCGGCCGACTCGGCGGTCTGGGACTTGCGGGTCAGATCGCCGATGACGAGGACGTCGGGGTCGCGGTCGGCGACCGTCTCCCAGTTGATCTGCGGCCACTCCTCGTGCGTGTCGTCGAAGACGTTCTTCGCGCCGAGGGCCCGGGTGATGATGCCGGGTGCTCCGCAACAGCCCGCCATGTAGGGCGACTCGGAGTTCGCGAACCAGTACAGGAGGGTGACGTCGGAGGCGTCGATCCCGGCGGTGGCCTTCTTCATGCGCCGCTGGAGTGAGGTCACGAGGGCGTCGCCGCGCTTCTTCACCCCGAACACGGTCGCGAGGTCCCGGACTTCGCCGTAGACGGTGTCGATGCCCAGGGCCTTGTCGCGGGCGCCGTCGCCGCCGCCCGAGTTGTCCTTGCCGGCGCAGTCGGACGGGGACACGTAGGTGGGGACGCCGAGCTTCTCGAACTGCTCGCGGGTGGCGACGCCGCCCTTGCCGAGGGTGGAGACGAAGGACGCGGTGACGAAGTCGGGTTCGGTGTCCAGGACGCGTTCGAAGGACGGGTTGTTGTCGGCGATGCGCGGGACCTTGGCCTCGGCCTTCCCCAGCCCCTTCATCACGGGGTCGGTCCAGGTGGCCGTGCCCGCGAGGCGGTCGGCGAGGCCGAGGGAGAGCAGGATCTCGGTGGTGCCCTGGTTGAGGGACACGGCATACCGCGGCGGGGTGGCCACCCGGACGTCGTGCCCGCAGTTGGTGAGGGTGACGGCGGCCTTGGCGTCGGTGGACGCGGAGCCGCCGCAGCCGGTCAGGAGCAGGGAGCCGGCCGCGAGCAGGGCGGCGGCACGGGCGGGTCGGGCGAGGGGCACGAAAACCAGTCCTCAGGCGTCGAGGGCCCATTCGCGGAGCCCGGTCGTACGGTGCTCCCCCGCCGCACGCGGCCGCGGGGGCCGCCAGCAGGTCTTCGGACTCGGGTTCACCCGGATCGGAGCGCCTTCCCGGACGTCCGCGAGGGAGTCCAGTGGCCGAGGCCCCGCCCGTCCCCCTCACCGCTGCGCGTCAGTTCCGGATTCGCACCGGATTCCCTGACCCACGTACATGGGTTCGACTGGCCTCGGCAAGCTATCACGGGGGCGCCCGGGAATCACCGCGCGTCCCGCGCCGTTGCCGGGAGAGCAGCGTGTCCACGACTTACGAGGAGGCCGCCGGTGTACGGCGACGAGGCAACGGTCCGCAGGATCCTCACCGAGCTCGGCGACACCTGGGCCGTGGTGGGCCTGTCGTCGAACCGGCAGCGGGCGGCGTACGGGGTGGCCGCCGTGCTCCAGCGCTTCGGCAAGCGCGTCGTGCCGGTGCATCCGAAGGCGGAGACGGTGCACGGGGAGAAGGGGTACGCGAGCCTGGCGGACATCCCCTTCGACGTGGACGTCGTCGACGTGTTCGTGAACAGCGACCTCGCCGGGGCCGTCGCGGGCGAGGCGGTCGCGAAGGGCGCGCAGGGCGTCTGGTTCCAGCTGGGTGTCGTCGACGAGGCGGCCTACGAACGGACCCGCGCGGCGGGTCTGGAGATGGTGATGGACCGCTGCCCGGCGATCGAGATCCCACGGCTGTCTCATCACCGCGTACAGGAATCCTGAAGCGTTCCCCACGAAATACCCGCACCCGGTCAAGGGTGCACAACTCGTCTTCTGCGGCCGGCCGGCCGATTCCTAACCTGAGGCCTCTTGCTCCCCGAACTCCCCGAGTTCATCTTCGAGAGGCCCTGTATTCATGGAAAGAGACGGCCTGCGGCGGGATGTCGGACTGATCGGGCTCATGTGGGCGTCGGTCGGTTCCATCATCGGTTCGGGCTGGCTGTACGGCGCCGAGAAGGCGGTCGTGGCGGCCGGCCCCGCGGCGATCCTGTCCTGGCTCATCGGTGCTGTGGCGATCGTGCTGCTGGCGCTGGTGCACGCGGAACTGGGCGGCATGTTCCCGGTCGCGGGCGGCACCGCCCGCTATCCGCACTACGCGTTCGGCGGTCTGGCCGGCATGTCCTTCGGCTGGTTCTCCTGGCTCCAGGCGGCGACCGTGGCACCGATCGAGGTCGAGGCCATGATCGGCTACGCCGGGCACTGGCACTGGGCCCAGGGCTTCGAGCACGCGAAGGACGGGACGCTGACGACGAGCGGCTTCGTCGTCGCCGTCCTGCTGATGGCCGTGTTCGTCGTGGTCAACTTCCTCGGCGTGCGGATCCTCGCGCACACCAACAGCGCCGCCACCTGGTGGAAGGTGGCCGTGCCGCTGGCCGCGATCTTCATCATCGCGGCCGGCAACTTCCACCCCGGCAACTTCACCGAGCACGGCTTCGCCCCGTTCGGTGCCCACGGCGTGCTGAGCGCCGTCAGCTCCAGCGGCATCATCTTCGCCCTGCTGGGCTTCGAGCAGGCGATCCAGCTGGCCGGCGAGAGCCGCGACCCGCAGCGGGACCTGCCGCGCGCCACGATCGGCTCGGTCGCCATCGGGGCGGCCATCTACGTCCTGCTCCAGATCGTCTTCATAGCCGCCCTGCCACTGGGCGCCTTCGCGCACGGCTGGACCAAGCTCGACTACCCCGGCATCAGCGGCCCGTGGGCGGGGCTCGCGACCCTGGTGGGCCTCGGCTGGCTGAGCGTGGTGCTGTACCTGGACGCGGTGGTCTCCCCGGGCGGCACCGGCCTGATCTACACGACGGCCACGTCCCGCGTCTCCTACGGACTGGCCCGCAACGGCTACGCGCCGAAGCTCTTCGTCCGTACCGACGCGCGCGGCGTGCCGTGGTTCGGCCTGATCGTGTCCTTCGTGACCGGCGTGGTCTGCTTCCTGCCCTTCCCGAGCTGGCAACAGCTGGTCAGCTTCATCACCTCGGCGAGCGTGCTGATGTACGCGGGGGCCCCGCTGGCCTACGGCGTCTTCGCGGACCGGCTGCCGCACCGGGCGCGCCCCTACCGCCTGCCCGGCGGAAAGGTCCTCTCGCCGCTGTCGTTCGTGGTGGCCAACCTCATCATCTACTGGTCCACCTGGGACACCCTGTGGCGGCTCGGCGTGGCCATCGTCCTCGGCTACGTCCTGCTCGGCGGCTACGCCTGGTACGCCACCCGCAAGGGTCTGCCCGACGCGCCGCGGCTCGACTGGAAGGCCGCCCAGTGGCTGCCCGTCTACCTGCTGGGCATGGGCGTCATCTCCTGGCAGGGCGGCTTCGGCGGCCAGGGGCACCTCGCACTGTGGTGGGACATCCTGGTCGTCGCGGTGTTCTCGCTGGCGATCTATTACTGGGCGCGGGCCTCGGCCTCCGGGTCCGGGGAGATCGAGCGGAGCATCGAGGAGGTGGCCGTCGCGGAGGTGCCCGTCCACTGAGTCCGGCCTCCATAATGTGCGCATGACCCGCCCCCTGCCGCGTGCCGGCTCCGGCGCCCCGCACCGCTTCCCGGTCGTTGTCGTGGGCGCCGGACCCGCGGGTCTGACCGTCGGGAACATCCTGCGGGCCGCCTCCGTGGACTGCCTGGTGCTGGAGACGGAGACCCGCGAGTTCATCGAACAGCGGCCCCGGGCCGGGGTCATCGAGGAATGGGCCGCACGCGGCCTGGAGAAGCGGGGCCTCGCCCGCAACCTGCTGGACCGCGCGGAACTGCACACCGCGTGCGAGTTCCGCTTCGACGGGGAGCGCTACCGGTTCCCCTACGGCGAGCTGACGGGCAGTCACCACTTCGTGTATCCGCAGCCGTTGCTGGTGACGGACCTGGTGCGCGAGTACGCCGACGTCCGGGGCGGACACATCCGCTTCGGGGTCCGTGACGTGCGGATCCACCTCCTCGACACCGACCGGCCGTGGGTGTCGTACACCTGCCCCGAGACGGGTGAACGCCAGGTCGTGCACTGCGACTTCGTCGCCGGCTGTGACGGCGCGCGCGGGGTGAGCCGGGCCTCTCTGCCGCCCGAGCGGGTCCGGATCGCGCGGCACGACTACGGCATCGGCTGGCTGGCCCTGCTCGCCGAGGCGCCGCCGTCCGCCGACTGCGTGCTGTTCGGATGCCATGCGCGCGGCTTCGCCGGCCAGATGCCCCGCAGCCCGGAGGTGACCCGCTACTACCTCCAGTGCCCGCCGGGCGACGACCCGGAGAACTGGCCGCACGAGCGCGTCTGGTCGGAGCTCCGGGAGCGCCTCGGGGCGGCCGGGGTGCCGCCTCCGGCCGAAGGCCGGCTGATCGAGAAGCGCGTGCTGGACATGCACGACTACGTGGTCGAGCCGATGGTGCACGGCCGGCTCTTCCTCGCGGGCGACGCGGCCCATCTGGTCGCCCCGATCGCCGCCAAGGGCATGAACCTCGCCCTGCACGACGCCTTCCTGCTCGGCGACGCCCTGGTCGCGCGGCTCACCACAGGCGACGACAGCGGCCTCGACGGCTACGCGCAGGCGTGTCTGCGGCGGGTGTGGGACTACCAGGAGTTCTCGCAGTGGCTGTCCGAGGTGTACCACGGCACGGCGGCGGGCAACCCGTTCCGCGCGGGCACCACGCTCGCCCGGCTGCGCCGCCTGTTCACCTCGCCGACGGCGGCCGCCGCCTTCGCCGAGCAGTATCTGGGGACGGCCGCGCGCTACTGACTCAGTCGTGCGGCGGGCGGTCGCTGAGGCGGTGGTCGGCCACGTTCAGCGCCTCGTCGACGAGCCGGCGCAGATGGCCGTCGCGGAGTGAGTAGATCACCCGGCGGCCCTCCTTGCGCGTGCTCACCAGGCCCGCGAGGCGCAGTCGCGCCAGATGCTGGCTGACGGCCGGTCTGGCCGCCCCACAGGCCTCCGTCAGCGTCGTGACGTCGGACTCTCCCCCGGTCAGCGCGTGCAGCAGGGCGAGACGGGTGCGGTCGCCGAGCAGGGCGAGGAGCTCCGCGGCGAGGGCCAGCTGGTCCTCGCCGGGGCTGCGCGGATGCGCATCATGCGCAGATGACAGGTGCATGCGTGCGCTCATACGCACATAATGGCGCCCGGTCACGGGTACGTCCACTCTCGCGCGCACCGGAAGGGGATCCACGTGAGCGACCGGCACGAGCACTCGCACGACCACACACCCGCACACGAACACGGGCACGGTCACGAACACGGGCACCGGCACGGCCTGCGCCATCGCCTGGGTCACCTCTTCGCCCCGCACTCCCACGAGACGGCCGACAAGGTCGACTCCGCCCTGGAGTCCTCGGCCCGCGGCATGCGGGCGCTCTGGGTCTCGCTCGCCGTCCTCGGTGCCACGGCGCTCGCCCAGGCCGCCGTGGTGGCCGTCTCAGGGTCGGTGGCCTTGCTCGGGGACACGGTGCACAACACCGCGGACGCGCTGACCGCCGTCCCGCTCGGGATCGCCTTCGTGCTGGGCCGGCGCGCGGCCACGCGCCGTTTCACCTACGGCTACGGGCGGGCCGAGGACCTGGCCGGTCTCGTGATCGTGCTGACGATCGCGGCGTCCGCGGCCTTCGCGGGCTGGACGGCCGTGGACCGGCTGCTGGATCCACGCCCGGTCCAGCACATCCCGGTGGTCGCCGTGGCCGCCCTCGTCGGCTTCGCGGGCAACGAGTGGGTGGCCCGCTACCGCATGCGCGTCGGCCGTTCGATCGGATCGGCGGCGCTGGTCGCCGACGGGCTGCACGCCCGTACCGACGGCTTCACCTCACTGGCCGTGCTGCTGGGCGCCGGAGGCTCCGCCCTCGGGTGGCAACTGGCGGACCCGGTCGTCGGGCTGCTGATCACCGCGGCGATCGCACTGGTGCTGCGGGACGCGGCCCGGGAGGTGTTCCGCCGGGTGCTCGACGCCGTCGACCCGGCCCTGGTGGACCGGGCCGAGCGGGCGCTGACCGAGGTGCCCGGGGTGCGCGGGGTCGGTGAGCTGCGGATGCGCTGGATCGGTCACCGGCTGCGCGCCGAGGTGGCGGTCGTGGTGGACGGTGACGCGACGGTGCGCGAGGCCCACCGCATCGCCGTGGACGCCGAGCACGCCCTGCTGCACGCGGTACCGCGCCTGACCGCGGCCCTGGTCCACGCGGATCCGGAACCGGCCCCGGGCGAGAGCGACCCCCATCTCCCCCTGGCCCACCACATCGCGGCGTAGCTCAGGAGACCCCGAGCCCCTCCAGCACCACTGCGCCCGGCAGTTCCGCGAACGCCTTGCCCGGAACCAGCAGCTTGCCGCGCCGCCGGCCACTGCCGACGAGCACGTACGGCAGGTCGACGACGGCCGCGTCCACCAGGACGGGCCAGCCGTCCGGCAGGCCGAGCGGGGTGATGCCGCCGTACTCCATGCCGGTCTCGCCGGTGGCCGTGTCCATGGAGGCGAAGGAGGCCTTGCGGGCACCGAGCTGCCGGCGCACCACGCCGTTGACGTCGACCCGGGTGGTGGACAGCACGACGCACGCGGCGAGTGTGGATTCGCCGCCCCGCTTGCCCGCGACGACCACGCAGTTCGCCGACCGCTCCAGCAGGTCCTGCCCGTAGTGCTGCACGAAGGTGGCGGTGTCGGCCCACTCCGGGTCGGTGTCGACGTAGACGATCTGCTCGGCCGGGACGCTGCCCCGCCAGTGGCGTACGGCGTCGGCGACCGGGGCGGTGAGTTCGTCGAGGCAGGCGGGGGCCGGGCGGGCGTTGTCGAAGTGTCCGATGGGTGCGCGCATGGCCGCACGCTAACAACAGCGCGTCGGCGGCGTCCCGGGCGTCTCAGGCCACGGGCGGCACCGAGACGGCCATGACCATCTCCATGGGCTCGTCGCCGGTGTTGCCGTAGGTGTGCGGGACGTTGGCCTCGAAGTGGACGCTGGCGCCCGCGGGCACCCGGTGTTCGACGCCGTCGACGGTGAGGGTCAGTTCGCCCGTCGTGACGTGCAGCAGTTCGGTCGTGCCGGCGGGGTGCGGGTCCGACGGGCTGCTCTCGCCGGGCATGAGCCGCCAGTCCCACATCTCCAGCGGGCCGGGCGCCTCGGTGCCCGCCAGGAGCCGGTTGTAGCTGCCGGCGTCGGTGTGCCACAGCCGTACGGCCTGCTCGGCCGGGACGATGCGGACGTTCGGGCCCTGCTCGTAGTCGAGCAGGGTGGTGATGCTGACGCCGAGTGCGTCGCCGATCTTGACGACGGTACCGAGGCTGGGGTTGGTGCGGGCCTGCTCGATCTGGATGAGCATGCCGCGGCTGACGCCCGCCCGGGCGGCGAGCACGTCCAGGGTGAAGCCGCGCACCGCGCGCCAGTGCTTGACGCTCCGCGCCAGGGACTGGGTCAGCAGGTCGAGGTCCGACACGTTCCGTCCAATATTCTGTATGACACAGTGCAATGTGTTGCACTATGGTGTGGTTGACCTGATCGTTCACTGAACTGTACTGCGAGGTTTCCGCCCCATGACAGCGCTCTTCGCCCTGGCCACCAGCCTGTTGTGGGGGCTGGCCGATTTCGGCGGCGGTCTGCTGACCCGGCGCACACCCGCGCTCACGGTGGTCGTGGTCTCGCAGTCGATCGCGGTGGTGGTGCTCGGCGCCCTCGTGGTGGCGACCGGCGGCTGGAGCGAGGCGGGGCCACAGCTGTGGTTCGCCGTCGCGGCCGGGCTGGTCGGGCCGGTGGCGATGCTCGCCTTCTACAAGGCGCTCGCGCTGGGCCCGATGGGCGTGGTCTCGCCGCTGGGGTCGATCGGTGTGGCCGTGCCGGTCGGGGTGGGCCTCATGCTGGGCGAGCGTCCGGGCCTGCTGCAGCTCGCCGGCATCCTGGTCGCCGTGGCGGGAGTCTGCCTCGCCGGCGGCCCCCAGTTCCGCGGCGCCCCCGTCCAGCGCCAGGCCATCGCCCTGACCCTGCTCGCGGCGTTCGGCTTCGGCGCGGTGATGGCCCTGATCGCCGAGGCGTCGACGACGCTGACCGGGCTGTTCCTCGCCCTGTTCGTGCAGCGGGTGACGAACGTCGCCGCGGGCGGTCTCGCGCTGTTCGTGTCGGTGCGACGCGGCGGGCCCGCCCTCCCGGCGGACGGCTTCCCCTGGCGCACCCTGCCCGCCCTCGCCTTCGTCGGCCTCGCGGACGTCGCCGCGAACGGCACGTACTCGATCGCCGCACAGCACGGCCCGGTGACGGTCGCCGCCGTGCTGGCCTCCCTGTACCCGGTGGTGACGGCCGTGGCCGCGCGGGGCGTGCTGCGTGAACGGCTGCGGGCGGTGCAGGCCGCGGGGGCGGGACTGGCCCTGGTGGGGACGGTGCTGCTGGCGTCGGGCTGACCGGACCGTCAGGAACCCGGCTCCAGCTCCGCGAGTCCGGCCGCCGCCTCCTCGTCCAGCTCGGCCAGCCGCGCCGCCGTCTCCTCGTCCAGGCCGGACAGCGCGCTCAGCTGCTCGGGGGTGACGCCGTCCGGTATCGGCACCGGCGCCGGGGTGCGCAACGGTGGCTGCCAGCCGTCGGCGGGGGTCCAGCGCCGTACGACGCGGGCCGGTGCGCCCGCCACCACACAGTGGTCGGGCACCGCCCCCCGCACGACCGCGCCCGCGGCCACCACCACGTTCCGCCCGATCCGGGCGCCCGGCAGGATCACCGCTCCGGTGCCGATCCAGCAGCCGGGCCCGATCTCCACCGGCTCCATCCGCGGCCACTGCTTGCCGATCGGCTGGTGCGGATCGTCGTAGGAGTGGTTCGTGGACGTGACGTAGACGTACGGGCCGAAGTAGCAGTCGTTGCCGATCGTGACCGTCGTGTCGGCGATGACGTGGCTGCCGCGGCCCAGGACGACGCCGTCGCCGATGCGCAGGATCGGGTCCGGGCCGAGGTCGAGGTCGGGCATCAGGCCGGCGGTGAGGGTGACCTGCTCGCCGATGATGCAGTAGGAGCCGAGGTGGATCCAGGGCTCGCCGAAGACCGTGCCGAGCGGGAAGGCGAGTCTAGTACCTGTTCCCATCGTGCCGAACCGGTAGCGGCCGGGGTGCTCGGCGGTGACGGAGCCCGTGCGCTGCACCCAGGCCCAGCCCACGTGGACGGCGCGCTGCGTGAGGCCCCGCCGCCAGGATGAGAACGTGTTCTTGCGCTTCGGCACGTGCTCACGGTACTCAGCGGTAGCTCCACCCGCGGCGTCGGATGCCTGTGATCTTCGCCCCACCGGGTGGCGTACGGTTTGCGCGTTGTCTACGACGCTGGGAGGCGGACATGGGTCGGCGCGCGATGATCACGGGGATCGGCGGCAGGGAGCCGGAGATCGACGAGACGGCTTTCGTGGCGCCGACGGCGTCGGTGATCGGGGGCGTGACGCTGGGCGCGGGGGCGAGCGTCTGGTACGGAGCCGTGGTGCGCGGCGACGTCGAGGCGATCTCCGTCGGGGCCAGCAGCAACGTCCAGGACAACTGCACCCTCCACGCCGACCCTGGGTTCCCGGTGAGCGTCGGTGAGCGGGTGAGCATCGGGCACAACGCGGTGGTGCACGGGGCGACGGTCGAGGACGACTGTCTGATCGGGATGGGCGCGACGGTGCTGAACGGGGCGGTGATCGGGGCCGGGTCGCTGGTTGCCGCGCAGGCGCTGGTGCCGCAGGGGATGGTGGTGCCGCCCGGTTCGCTGGTGGCGGGTGTGCCCGCGAAGGTCCGGCGGGAGCTGTCGGAGGAGGAGCGGCAGGGCGTCACCCTCAACGGCACGATGTACGCCGAGCTGGCGAAGGCGCATCGGGATGTGCATGCGTAGGTTCTTCGGCGGGTGCGGCATCGTGGGGGCTGGTCGCGCTCACGCGGCGGAGCCGCACATCGATACAGCCCCGCACCCCTAGGCAGTTTCGTTTGGATCAGTCGGTCGTTGGTCCGGGTGTGTCGTTGACTGACCTGCAGTGGGCGCGGATTGAGCCGTTACTCCCGGACCGAACGCCGAAGCGGGGTGGCCGCTGGCGGGACCACCGCGAGGTGATCGACGCGATCGCCTACAAGTTCCAGACCGGAACGCAGTGGGTTCACCTGCCGGAGAAGTACGGCAACTGGCGAGGCGTCTACAACCGGCTGCGGATGTGGGCCGTGGACGGCACCTGGGAGCGGGTGTTCACCGCTTTGGTCGCCCAGGCCGACGCGGACGAGGACCTGAGCTGGGCCGTGTCGGTGGACTCCACCATCGTGCGGGCTCACCAGCACGCGGCCGGGGCGCGCAAAAGGGGGCCCCGGCCGGCGAACCCGCCGACCACGCCATCGGCCGGTCCCGGGGCGGACTGACCACGAAAATCCACCTCGCTGCCGATGCCCGCTGCCGACCTCTGGCGTTCGTTCTCACCGCGGGCCAGGCCGGTGACGCACCCGCTTTCACCGATGTCATGGCCCGCCTGCGCGTTCCTCGTCGGCGAGGACGGCCCCGCACCAGACCGGACCTGGTCCTGGCCGACAAGGCGTACTCCTCCCGCGCGATCCGCGAGCACCTGCGCAAGCGCGGCATCCGGGCAGTGATCCCCGTCCCCGCTGACCAGCACGCACACCGGCTGCGTCGGGGCAGCCGCGGTGGCAGGCCACCGGCATTCGACCGCGAGACTTACAAGCAGCGCAACACCGTCGAGCGGTGCATCAACCGCCTGAAGCAGTGGCGAGGTATCGCCACCCGCTACGAGAAGACCGCCACCATCTACCTGGCCGGACTCCACGTCGCGGGCATCTTCCTCTGGTCCGCCCGGTGATCCAAACGAAACTGCCTAGGGGACCTGTGCTTCTGCCGCTTCCAGGTTCTGGCCCGCCTTCTTCGCCTTGCGCTTGAGCACCAGCATGGACGTGAGGCCCACCAGGACCGCCGCGACCAGGCCGAGCCACGAGAAGCGCTTCAGCCAGGACTCCGCGACGATGCCGACGTAGTAGATGACCGCCGTCGTGCCGCCGGCCCAGAGGATGCCGCCGAGGATGTTGGCGATGAGGAACTTCCAGTACGGCATGCGGAGCACACCGGCGAGGGGGCCGGCGAAGATGCGCAGCAGGGCGACGAAGCGGCCGAAGAAGACCGCCCACATGCCCCACTTCTCGAAGGAGCGCTCGGCGGTGGCGATGTGCCCCTCGCTGAAGTGCTTGGGGAACTTGCCGCCCAGCCAGGCCAGCAGGGGCCGCCCGCCCTTGCGGCCGATCGCGTAGCCGATCGAGTCGCCGATGATCGCACCGGCCGTGGCGCTGGCGCCGAGGACGACGGGGTCGATCTCGCCGTGCTGGGACGCGAGCAGCGCCGAGGAGACGAGGATGATCTCGCCCGGCAGCGGGATGCCCAGGCTCTCCAGGCCGATGACCACTCCCACCAGCGCGTAGACGGCGACGGCGGGTACGGTTTCGAGCCACTCCTGGACGTGCAACGCCGGTTCCTTTCTCTGAGCTTCCCTGCGTGCCCCGGGAAGCCTACCGGCTCTGAAGACGTCCCTCGCGGCTCAGGCGTTCCAGCTCCACTCGGCGACCTCGGGCAGGTCGGTGCCGTGCTCACGGATCCAGGCGTGATGGCGGGTGCGGGCGTCGGCCATCCGCTGGCGTACGGCCGTGGCGCGCACCGCGAGGCCCGGGACGCGGTCGATGACGTCCATGACCAGGCGGTAGCGGTCGAGGTCGTTGCGGACGACCATGTCGAACGGCGTGGTCGTGGTGCCGGCCTCCTTGTAGCCGCGCACGTGCAGGTTCTGATGGCCGGTGCGGCGGTAGGCGAGGCGGTGGATCAGCCACGGATAGCCGTGGTAGGCGAAGATCACCGGCTTGGTCGTGGTGAACAGGCCGTCGTACTCGAAGTCGCTCATGCCGTGCGGGTGCTCCCCCTGGGGCAGCAGCCGGGCGAGGTCGACGACGTTGACGACCCGGACGGACAGCTCGGGCAGGTACCGGCGGAGCAGGTGCGCGGCGGCCAGCGTCTCCTGGGTCGGGACGTCACCGGCGCAGGCCAGCACGACGTCGGGCTCGGCGCCGTCCTCGGTGCCCGCCCACTCCCAGATGCCGGCGCCGCGGGCGCAGTGCACCCGGGCCTCCTCGTTCGACAGCCAGTCGAAGCAGGGCTGCTTGCCGGCCACGATGACGTTGACGTAGTCGCGGCTGCGCAGGGCGTGGTCGGCCACCGACAGCAGGGTGTTGGCGTCCGGCGGGAGGTAGACGCGGACGACCTCGGGGCTCTTGTTGAGGACGTGGTCGACGAAGCCGGGGTCCTGGTGGGAGAAGCCGTTGTGGTCCTGCCGCCACACATGGGAGGTCAGCAGGTAGTTCAGGGAGGAGATGGGGGCCCGCCAGGGCAGCCTGCGGGAGGTGCGCAGCCACTTGATGTGCTGGTTGACCATGGAGTCGACGATGTGCACGAACGCTTCGTAGCAGGAGAACAGCCCGTGCCGGCCGGTGAGCAGGTAGCCCTCCAGCCAGCCCTGGCACAGGTGCTCGGAGAGGATCTCCATCACCCGGCCGTGCCGGTCCAGGTGCTCGTCCACGGGCAGGGTCCCGGCCTGCCAGGCCTTGCCGCTCGCGCCGTAGACGGCCTGGAGGCGGTTGGAGGCGGTCTCGTCGGGCCCGACCAGGCGGAAGTCGCGGCGGTCGGCGGTGTCGCGCATGACCCGGGCGAGAAGGTCGCCGAGGACCCGGGTGGGTTCGTGCGTCGTCGTGCCGGGCTTGTCGACGGGGACGGCGAAGTCGTCCAGGGACGGGATCGGCAGGTCGCGGACGAGCAGTCCGCCGTTGGCGTGCGGGGTGGCGCCGAGCCGCCTGGTGTCGTCGGGGACGCAGGCGAGGACGTCCGCGACGGGGCGGCCCTCGGCGTCGAACAGTTCCTCGGGCCGGTACGAGCGCAGCCAGGACTCCAGCTGCCGCAGGTGCTCGGGGTTGTCGCGGACGCCGGACAGCGGCACCTGGTGGGCGCGCCACGTACCCTCGACCGGTTCGCCGTCGACCTCGGCCGGGCCGGTCCAGCCCTTGGGGGTGCGCAGTACGATCACCGGCCAGTGCGGGCGCTCGGTCGCGCCGTCCTCGCGGGCGGCGCGCTGTGCGGCGGCGATGCGGTCGAGCGCGGTGTCCATGGCCGCGGCCATCGCGCGGTGGACGGTGGCCGGTTCGTCGCCGGCGACATGGATCGGCTCGTGTCCGTAGCCGCGCAGCAGCGCGTCGAGTTCCTCCTCCGGGATCCGGGCCAGCACGGTCGGATTGGCGATCTTGTAGCCGTTGAGGTGCAGGATCGGCAGGACGGCACCGTCGTGGACGGGGTCGAGGAACTTGTTGGCGTGCCAGGACCCGGCGAGCGGCCCGGTCTCCGCCTCGCCGTCGCCGATCACGCAGGCCACCAGCAGGTCCGGGTTGTCGAGGGCGGCGCCGTAGGCGTGGGCGAGGGAGTAGCCGAGTTCGCCGCCCTCGTGGATCGAGCCGGGCACTTCCGGGGCGACGTGGCTGGGCACACCGCCGGGGAAGGAGAACTGCCGCATCAGCAGTTCCATGCCCTCGGCGTCCCGGGAGGCGTCCGGGTACTTCTCGCTGTAGCTGCCCTCCAGCCAGGAGTTGGCGAGGACCGACGGCCCGCCGTGGCCCGGGCCCCAGATGCACAGGGCGTCCAGCTCGCGTGCCCTGATCACACGGTTGAGGTGCGTGTACACCAGGTTCAGCCCGGGTGAGGTGCCCCAGTGGCCCAGCAGCCGCGGCTTGATGTGCTCCGGCCGCAGCGGCTCGGTGAGCAGGGGGTTGGCCAGCAGATAGATCTGACCGGCCGCCAGGTAGTTGGCGGCCCGCCAGTGGGCGTCCAGCGTGCGCAGTTCCTCGTCGGTCGGGGCGGTCGGGCTGTCGGTCCTGCTGTCCTGGCGCGGGGCCTCGGGCATGAGTGACTCCCTGGGGTTCTGCGGGCTGCCTCAGGAGGAGTACCAGTTTGTTCCGGTTCGATGCCAGGCGCCTCTCGGCCATGCCGGTCGCACCGCCGGGCGTGAACAGCCCACCCGTGCGTCGTCAGCGTGAGCAGCCGGTGTCCTCGCAGCACCACGCCGCGCCCCGGGGGGCGCCCGGGCGGAGTGTCCGCGCAGCACTGCGCCGCACCCCAGGGCACGCCCGGGCGCATTGTCTTCGCAGCACTCCGCCGCACCCCAGGAGACTCCCCGGCGCAGCGTCCTCGCACCACTGCGCGCCCCCAGGAGACTCCCGGGCGGGCGGCCCCCGGTCCGTTCTACGGCAGGGCGCCGGAGTGGAGTGCCGTCACCACGTCGGTCACCGCCGCGGTCGCGGGACCGAGGACGTCGGCGCCGGGCCGCCGGCCGGTGTCGCCGGCCTCGGGTTCGGCTTCCTCGCAGCAGCCCACGGGCGCGACCCGCGTCTCGTACCGCTCCTGGGTCGGTGCCCCCGACCCGCCGCGCGGTGGTTCGGGCCGCTGCCCGGGCGGGGTCTCGCCGTACGGGCGCTGCCCGCGCTCCTCGCGGCTCTCGCGCGGTGCGTCCTCGGCCCGCTTCCGCCGGGGCTCCTCCGGGCCGCCGATGGCGTCCGGCGGTTCCACCGTCCAGCGTTGCGCCGCGGAGCCGTCGCGACCGGTGACGGTCACGTCCCGGCCCTTGCCCGGGGCGAGGGCCAGTCCCCTGCCGCCGCGCGGCAGCAGTTCGCCGCGCACGGTCAGGTCGTAGCGGACGACTCCGGCGTGCACCAGGCAGCCGGCCAGGACGACCGAGCCCTCGGCGGGGTCGGAACCGAGGCACAGGGTGGGGTCGGCGCCGCTGCGCAGGACGCCGTCCTCCTGGTACGACCACTGCTGGGACCCGCCCGTTGAGCAGGCGGTCAGCACGATGCGGGCCTCGGCCCGGGCCCGGCCGCCTTGGACGTCGAGGCACAGGCCGTCGTCGAGGTTGCGCAGGCGCCCCCGGGCCACTTCCGCGGAGCTGCCGGCGGAGGCGGCCGACGGGGCGCCGGCGCCGGCCGACGAGGACCCGTCGGACGAGGCGGCCGTGGAGTCCGGTTCCCCGGGGGCGGATTCCGCGCCGTCCGGGGCGACGGAGTGACCGCTGACCGCGCCCCAGGTGGCCCGTGGGCCGGCGGTGCCGCTCTCCTCGGTCCAGCCCCGGGCGGTGAGCAGGGTCGCCAGCAGCACGAGGGAGGTCACCCCGATCGCGGCGGCCAGTGCCTTGGTGTGCCTCCTCGGCGACAGGGACCGGCCGGTCGCCGGGTCGGCCCGGGGCCGGAAGCGGTGCCGTCCGCCGGCGGGCAGGGCGCTCCGGCCCTCGTCGCGGCCCTGTCGTGACGCGAGGTAGCGGCGGGCGCCCCAGCCGAGCACCGTCTCCACGAGCAGGTCTTCCAGACCGCCCTCGAAATGGCTGAGCTGTTCAGCGGCGTGACGGCAGTAGCGGCATGCCATGAGATGCCGCTGCACATCCGGCAGCAGGGCCCCGCCGCGGCGCATCGGAACGTCCAGCAGGCGGTTGTAGTAGCGGCATTCCTGCGACGGTGCGAGTTCCCGGTGCGCCCGTACGCATCCCGACCTGAATTGCTCGCGCGCCTGCATCAGTGCGGCCGAAGCCGTGGCGGCGTCCACTCCCAGCAGACCGGCCGGTACGGATATGGGCTCGGCCTCGACCTCCGTGTGCCACAGCAGGCATTGGGACGCACCCGGAAGGCCCCGGAAAGCGCGCTCCGCGAGGCGTCGCCTTTCGGGTGTGCCGGAGCGGGCGGCGCGCAGGCCGCGGGCGCCGACGGTTTTGCGGAGTTCCGGCAGTACTCCGGAAATGCCGTCGTCGGCGGCCCACTTCCCGACCGTCTCCCGGACGCTCCTGAGCAGCCGCGGACGCAGGGCGCCACCGCCCGGCCGGGCCAGTTCCTCGCGGAAGGCGGCGGCTGCCGCCATCGCCGCGGAATCCTGAGAGGACGCCAGGCAGATCACGGCGTACTCGTAGACCGAGCGCCAGTGCCGCGCCAGCAACAGCGCGACGGCGCGCGGTGCTTCGGCGGGTTCACCGACCCGGGCGAGAAGATTGCGGTCGGACTCCGCGGGCCCCGCTCCGGGTCGTGGCGGGTACGGCGGGCGTGGGGGGTTGGGGGATTGCACGGAACCATTTCCTTCCAGCCGCAGAACGGCAGGCGAATTGCGCGTCCGTCGGAAAGCAGGTGCGTGATTGGTGCATACCTGTGCCGCGTCAAACGGCGGACCCGGCTGTGAGGTGGCTCACTTTCGCACATACGACTCACTGGTAACAAGGAGTTCGCATGACCCGAGTTCAAAACGCGGGAATTTCAGATACGTTACCGACGGTATCCGCACCGGCTTTCGAAAACGAGGCCGTCGGGGGCCACAAGTTGTGTGCGCGCAAAGGCGGTTGGTACACGAAATCTCCAACTCCGCAGCGCGCCCCCATCCGGCTCCCGGCGGGCTCTCAGCTCCGCCCGTCGGCATGGGCCGCATGAGACCACTTCGACCGTGCCTTCGAGCTGGAGCAGGCTTCGCGGCCAGGGGTGACACCGTGCGGCCGGCCGCGGTGCGCGACCCGGCGCAGCCGGCGAGCATCCACCACATGCGGCAGGGCGAGCCGCTCAGCCTGGGCCACTCTGTGCTGTGCGCCCGCCGTCATGTCGGCGACCAGCCTTTCGCGGTCCTCCGCGGCCACGACCTGATCGACCCTCGCGAGACTCTGCCGAGCCGGATGCTCGACGTCCGCGACCGATGGCCCGGCAGCGTGCTCGCCCTGACGGAGGTCCCGCCCGAGCGGATCCACCGCTACGGCTGCGCCGCCGTCGAACCGACCGGCGAGGAGGACGTCGTCCGCGTCACGGGCCTGGTCGAGGAGCCGGCCCCGCAGAACGCACCGAACCGCTACGCCCTCATCGGCCGCCACGTCCTCGACCCGGACGTCTTCACCGCCCTGGAGCGCACCCCGCCCGGCCAGGGCGGCGAGAACCAGCCGGCCGCCGCCCCGTGGGAGCCGGCCGCGGGCGGCACCGTGCACGGGGTCGTCTTCGAGGATCTGCGTCACGACACCGGCGACAGGGCCGGCCATCTGCGCACGGTGAGCAGGCAGGCCTGCCAACGTCCCGGCCTGGGGCCGGAGTTCGCGACATGACTCAGAGGCTCCCCCGGGGAGCTGGACGGCGCGCGCCCCGGGCACCGGGACGTGGCGGCCCGACATGCGAAAGCCCCGGCACCCGGCCGGGGTCCCCGCACACGCGACAGCCCGGTCAGCTGTTGGGCCGCAGGGTCCACACCACGGTCATCTCGCCGGTGACGGCACCGTCGGCCCGCTGAAGGGCGATGGCCACCGGGAACTCGGGGCGCTCACCGGCGTCCAGCTGGGCGACGACCTCGGCGGCCGGGCGGCCGAGGGTGGCCGTGGCGGTGACGGCGCCCATCGCCAGCTTCTTGTAGGAGATCTCGGCGCTGACGGCGAGCGGCACGGCGCGCGAGAGCTGGTCCCCGAACGCGGCCAGCACGATCGCCCCGCTGGCGGACTCGCCGAGCGTGAACATCGCACCGGCGTGCGGGCCGCCCACGTGGTTGTGGTACTCGGCCTGGTCCGGCAGCGACAGCACCGCCCGCTCCGGCGAGGTCTCCAGGAACTGGAGGTTCAGGGTCCGGGCCATGGGCACCGTGGCGGCGAGCATCTCGCCGATGGACATCTGGTCTGCGCTCATGGCCGCATGTTACTCACGAGTAGAGACGGCTGACCAGGCCGTGTGACGACCGCCGCACCGGTCCGCACGACATCCCCACCGTCCGCTCCCCGGGTTGCTACGTCTCCGTCCACGGGCAGTGACCGAATCGTGTCCGGGGCACGGCTAGGGTGACTGCTCATGTGGCCAGGACAGCAGCCGCCCGGGGGCGAGCAGAACCCGCAGGCGAACAACCCGTACCAGCAGCCGGGGTACCAGCAGCCGAATCCGTACCAGCAGCCGGGGTACCAGCAGCAGCCCGGCCCCTATGGGCAGCAGCCGCAGTGGGGCACCCCCGCGCCGGCCGGGGCGCCGCAGCCCCCGCAGGGCGGTGGCGGCGGCAACCGGACGAAACTGGTCGCGCTCATCGCTGCCACCGCGGTGGTCGTCGCGGCCGGTGTCACCGGCTTCCTGGTGCTGGGCGGCGACAAGGACGACACCGCGGACGGCGGCAAGAAGGGCAAGAAAGACAAGGCCGCGTCGAGCCCGCCGGCCGAGGAGCCGAGCGCCGGCGCCACCGGCGACAACCCCCGCGGCGGCGAGGCGGCGCAGCCCACGGTCAAGGGCTGGAAGGTCGTCATCAACCCCAAGTGGGGCACCGCCTTCGACGTCCCGGCGGACTGGGAGGTGGCCTCCCCGACCTCGTCCGTCTTCTTCGAGGACGAGAAGTCCGACGACGGCAAGCCGCTGATCCTCATGTCGGCACCGGCGTTCTACAAGTCCGAGTGGTGCACGAGCGACGACGACAAGGACGGCCGGACCGAGAGCGAGTCACTGGCCGGGGCGGGCACCAAGGGCGCCGACGGCGCCAAGGACACCGACGAGGTCGCGGTCAACCAGGTGGCCTGGTGGGTGTACGGCGGCTACACGCAGCCGGACAAGAAGAGCGTCAAGGCCGACGACAAGGCCAAGCCCTACACCACCGCCTCGGGCGTGAAGGGCAGCGTCGCCTGGGCGCACTCGGAGGACACGCCGGACAAGGGCAAGTGCGCGAGCGACGGCAAGGCGGTCACGTTCGGCTTCAAGAACTCCGCCGGTGACTTCGTCGCGTGGAGCTTCTTCGGCGCCAAGGGCGTCAAGGGCGAGGTGCCCGAGAAGACCGTCCTGAAGATCCTCAGCACGGTCCGGCTGCATGGCGAGCCGACCGGCGGCTGACCCGGACACGGAACGGGCCCGCCCCCCGCGACGGGGGCGGTCCGGGCTCACCGAAGCATCGCGAGGGGGGATCAGCCCTTCAGGTGCCCGCGGTGGACAGGACCCCGGGAACCGCGCCGCCGGACCACGCCGGTGGCACGCACGGCACCGAGCCTGCCTCAGCCGATGCCGAACGCGCCGTCCGGGGGCACGGGTGACGGCACGGCGTCCGCGTCCCCCACCGGCCGCGCATCGCCGATGAACTCCCGCAGCCCGGCGCCGTGTTCGACCCGGGCCGGGAAGGCGTCGGCGGCGGTGAGCCGGGCGAGGGCCGCGACGTCGACGGGCTGATGCCCGGCGACGAGCACGGCGTTCCCGAACCGCCGTCCCCGCAGGACCCCCGGCTCGGCGATCAGCACGAGTTCCTCGAAGGCGGTGGCCAGGGTGGCGAGTTGCGACCGCAGGAAGGCGAAGGGCGCGGCGTCGGGCAGGTTGGCGAGATAGACCCCGTGTCCCCGCAGCACCCGCGCGGCCTCACGGACGTAGGCGACGGAGGTGAGGTGCGCCGGCACCCGCGACCCGCTGAAGACATCCGCGAGGAGAACGTCCGCCGAGGCCGCCGGAGCGTGCTCCAGCCAGACCCGGGCGTCCGCCGTGTGCAGGGCGATGTCCGCGCCTTCCGGCAGCGGCAGATGCCCGGACACCAGCTCCAGCAGCCCCCGGTCGGCCTCCACGACGTCCTGCCGCGAGCCCGGCCGGGTCACGGCCACGTACCGGGGCAGGGTGAGCGCCCCTCCCCCGAGATGCGCCACGTCCAGCGCCCGCCCCGGCTCGGCCACGACATCCAGCACGTGCCCGAGCCGCCGCGTGTACTCGAACTCCAGATGCGTCGGTTCATCCAGGTCAACGTACGACTGAGGTGCCCCGTCGACGGTCAGCAGCCAGGCCCGTTCCCGATCGACGTCCGGCATGAGCTTGGCGGTGCCGTGATCGGTGGTCCTGGTCACGGGAATGGGATCGTTCACTGCTCCATTGTGCTGTGGGGCGACGCGGTGAAGGGGCGCGGGCCTGTTCCGATAAGCGGCTGCGCCGCGTGGGCGCGACCAGCCCGGTACGGCCCGCGGTCCCCCACGACCTCAGCCCACCACGGTCACGGTCCCCGCCCCGACCGTTCTGCCACCCTCACGGATGGCGAACCCGAGCCCCGCCTCCAACGGCACGTCCCGCCCCAGCTCCACCGTCATCACCACCGTGTCACCGGGCCGGGCCACCGCCGCCTCCCCCAGGTCGACGTCCCCGACCACATCCGCGGTACGGATGTAGAACTGCGGCCGGTACCCGCTGGAGAGAGCCGTCGTACGACCGCCCTCACGCGCGGACAAGACGTACACCTGCGCGGTGAACCGGCGACTCGGCACGACACTCCCCGGCGCCGCGACGACGTGCCCCCGCCGGACGGCGTCCCGCGGAACGCCCCGCAGCAGCATGGCCACGTTGTCCCCGGCCTGCGCCTCGTCCATCGGCTTGCCGAAGGTCTCCAGGCCCGTGACCACCGTCTCGACGGAAGCCCCGAGCACCTCGACCCGGTCACCGACCCGCACCACACCCCGCTCGACGGCCCCGGTCACCACGGTCCCCCGCCCGGTGATGGTCAGCACGTTCTCCACCGACAGCAGGAACGGAGCGTCCAGATACCGCTCCGGCATGGGCACGTACGTGTCCACCGCGTCGAGCAGCGCCTCGATCGACGCCGTCCAGCGCGGGTCCCCCTCCAGCGCCTTCAGACCGGAGACGCGTACGACGGGTACGGAGTCGCCGCCGTAGCCGTGCGCGGTGAGCAGGTCGCGGACCTCCAGCTCGACCAGGTCGGTCAGCTCCTCGTCCCCCGCGTCGGCCTTGTTGAGGGCGACCACGATGTGGTCGACGCCCACCTGCCGGGCGAGCAGGACGTGTTCGGCGGTCTGCGGCATGATCCCGTCGAGCGCGGAGACGACGAGGATCGCCCCGTCGAGCTGGGCGGCGCCGGTGACCATGTTCTTGACGTAGTCGGCGTGGCCCGGCATGTCGACGTGCGCGTAGTGCCGGGTGTCGGTCTCGTACTCGACGTGCGCGATGTTGATGGTGATGCCGCGCGCCGCCTCCTCGGGCGCCCGGTCGATCCGGTCGAACGGCACGAACGCGCCGCTGCCGCGGTCGGCGAGGACCTTGGTGATGGCGGCCGTCAACGTGGTCTTGCCGTGGTCGACATGACCCATCGTGCCGATGTTGAGATGCGGTTTCGTACGGATGTAGGCCGTTTTGGACATGGCGGTACCTCGAAGCGTGTGATCGGCGAAGAAGAAGTGGGACCCCGAGTGCCTGCCCGACCCTCCCCTTGCGGGGTCCGCCGGACGAACCGGAGAGGGTCAGCTTCGGGCGCCGTCCATGACGGCCGTGAGATCGGCGACGGCAGCCTTCGGGGCATCCGTGACCACGGATGCTGCGAGGGTGAAGGCGTGCCGGAACATGTCGTCGATCATTGCCGACGCTTTACCGCACGTCGAATGGTTTTAGGTTGCCTGCGCACGAGGCTGCACGCCCCGTTGCGCACGCCGGCCTGTGACGCTCGTGAGACGAACCATACGGCGATCACACACATTTGTCGGTTAGTGTCACCGGATGCTCGATGCCACCACCCGCTCTGGGGGCACCGCCACGGCCTCTCCCCGGGCCACCGCCGCGGAGCTCGCCGTCGCCGTTCCCCCGGCAACGAACGCCTCGACCGCCGTACCGACCCGTTTCGCCGCCCGCTGCACGAGAGTTCTGCTGTCCCCGTGGTCGCGGCTGTCCCTGCTCGTCGCTCTGCTCGGCGCGGGCGCCTGCGGCGTGCTGCTGTTCGAGCCGCAGCGGCTGCTGACGGAGGGCTGGCCGCCGCAGCTCGGCGGTGCCGCGGCAGCGGCGGTGTTCGCGGTGGCGTACGGCGTGTGCACCGTGGCGTTCGTGCCGAGGCCACTGCTGAACCTGGCGGCGGGCGCCCTGTTCGGTTCGCAGCTCGGCCTCGGCGTGGCCCTGGCGGGCACGGTGCTGGGCGCCGGGATCGCCTTCTGCCTGGGCCGGGCGCTGGGGCAGGACGCCCTGCGCCCGCTGCTGCGGGGGCGCTGGCTGAAGGCCGCGGACGGCCAGCTCAGCCGGCACGGCTTCCGTTCGATGCTGGCGGTGCGGCTGTTCCCGGGTGTGCCGTTCTGGGCCGCGAACTACTGCGCCTCCGTCTCCCGCATGGGCCTGCTGCCGTTCCTGCTGGCCACGGGCCTCGGCTCGATCCCGAACACCGCCGCCTACGCCGTCGCGGGCGCCCGTGCCTCCACCCCGACCTCGCCCGCCTTCCTGATCGCCCTGGCGTGCATCGCCCTGCCCGCGCTGGCGGGCGTGGTGGTGGCCTGGCGCAAGCGGCACCAGCTGCGCCGCCTCTGACGCCCTGTCACACCTGCCCGGGTCACACCCGTTCCAGCACCATGGCGTTGGCGAGTCCGCCCGCCTCGCACATGGTCTGGAGCGCGTAGCGGGCGTTGCGTTCCCGCATCGCGTGCACGAGCGTCGTCGTCAGGCGGGTTCCGCTCGCACCGAGCGGATGCCCGAGGGCGATGGCCCCGCCGTGCACGTTGACCCGGGCGAGGTCGGCGCCGGTCTCCTGCCGCCAGGCCAGGACGACACTGGAGAACGCCTCGTTGACCTCGAACAGGTCGACGTCGTCGAGGGTCAGCGACGCCCTGCGCAGCACCTTCTCGGTCGCCGGGATCACGCCCGTGAGCATCAGCAGGGGGTCGGAACCAGTGACGGCGAAGCTGTGCAGCCGGGCGAGGGGGCGCAGTCCGAGCCGGGCCGCCGTCTCGCTCGACGTGATGAGCACCGCCGAGGCCCCGTCGTTGATGGGGCTGGCGTTGCCCGCCGTGACGTTCCACTCGATCTGCGGGAACCGCTCGGCGAAGACCGGGTCGTGGTAGGCGGGCTTGAGCCCGGCGAGGATCTCGGTGGTGCTGCCGGGCCGGACGCACTCGTCGCGTGCGACCCCCTCCAGCGGCGCGACCTCGGCGTCGAACAGGCCGCTGTCCCAGGCCTCGGCGGCCTTCCGGTGCGAGGAGACGGCGAAGGCGTCCATCTGCTCGCGGCCGATCGACCACTTCGCGGCGATCAGCTCGGCGCTGATGCCCTGCGGGACGAGCCCCTCGGGGTAGCGCTCGGCGACCCCGGGTCCGAAGGGATCCGCGCCCGCGGGCACGTTGGACCACATCGGCACCCGGCTCATCGACTCGACCCCGCAGGCCACGACCAGGTCGTACGCACCCGAGAGGACGCCCTGCGCCGCGAAGTGCACGGCCTGCTGGGAGGAGCCGCACTGGCGGTCCACGGTGGTCGCGGGCACGGACTCCGGGAAGCCCGCCGACAGCACGGCGTAGCGGGTGGTGTTCATGGCCTGTTCGCCGACCTGGTCGACGGTGCCACCGATGACGTCGTCGATCAGCGCCGGGTCGATCCCGGACCGTTCGACGAGGGTGCGCAGGGTGTGGGCCAGGAGCTCCACGGGGTGGACGTGCGCCAGGGCGCCGTTCGGCTTGCCCTTGCCGATGGGGGTGCGTACGGCTTCGACGATGACTGCGTCACGCATGTGCGGGCCTCCACGACCACCGATGAGTAGGAAATCCGAACTCACCGTAGCCCCGAGGGTTTGAATTTCCAACCCTCTCCTAGACTGGGTTTCATGGCCGCCCGCAAAGACCCGCGCCCCTGCTCCATCGCCGACACCCTCGCGCTCGTCGGCGAGAAGTACTCCCTGCTGGTACTGCGGGAGGTGTGCCTGGGCAACGGCCGGTTCGACCAGCTGGTCCGCAACACCGGCGCCCCGCGCGACATCCTGGCCACCCGGCTGCGCCGGCTGGTCGACGCCGGGATCCTGGCCAAGCACCTCTACAGCGAGCGGCCACAGCGCTTCGAGTACCGGCCGACGCGGGCGGGGCTGGAACTGGAGCCGGTGCTGGTGACCCTCATGGCCTGGGGCGACCGCCACCTCAGGCCCGACGGCGACCGTCCGATGCTCCTGGAGCACTCCTGCGGCCAGGCCCTCGCCCCGGCCGTCACCTGCCGGGCGTGCGGCGACGAGGTGCGCCACGAGGACCTCACGGCCCGCCCCCAGACACCCGGATGGACGGTGACCGGACCCACCGCGGCCTGATCGCCGCTGGTCGGGAGCGGCATCCAAACCCCTGTGTCCGGGCGGCCTCTCGGGGGCGCTACGCTTCCCCCTCGGCACACCTGATCCCCCGTTCCCCGCAACGGCGGTCCGGCGTGCCCGTCGTCCGTCCCACGATCGGCACTTGGACTCCGTTACCTCATGTCTTGGTTCGAATCACTCATCCTCGGACTCGTCCAGGGGCTGACCGAGTTCCTCCCCGTCTCCTCCAGCGCCCACCTGCGGCTGACGGCGGCCTTCTCGGGCTGGAAGGACCCGGGCGCGGCCTTCACGGCGATCACGCAGATCGGCACCGAGGCAGCCGTGCTGATCTACTTCCGCAAGGACATCGGACGGATCATCTCGGCGTGGACGCGCTCGCTCACGAACAAGGCGCTGCGCAGTGACCCCGATGCCCGGATGGGCTGGCTGGTGATCGTCGGCTCGATCCCGATCGGCGTGCTGGGCGTGACGCTGAAGGACCAGATCGAGGGACCGTTCCGCGATCTGCGGATCACCGCGACGATGCTGATCGGCATGGGCATCGTCCTGGGCGTCGCCGACCGCCTCGCGGCCCGCGACGAGAGCGGCGGCAAGCACCGCGCACCCAAGCAGCGCAAGGCCCTTGAGGACCTGGGCGTCCGGGACGGCCTGATCTACGGCGTCTGCCAGGCCATGGCGCTCGTCCCGGGCGTCTCGCGCTCCGGCGCCACCATCAGCGGCGGCCTGTTCATGGGCTACAAGCGCGAGGCCGCGGCCCGCTACTCCTTCCTCCTCGCCATCCCCGCGGTGCTCGCCTCCGGCGTGTTCGAGCTGAAGGACGCCACCGAGGGCGGCCATGTCTCCTGGGGTCCGACGATCTTCGCCACGGTGATCGCCTTCGGGGTCGGGTACGCCGTGATCGCGTGGTTCATGAAGTTCATTTCAACCAAAAGTTTCATGCCCTTCGTCTACTACCGCATCGCCCTCGGCATCGTCATCATCGTGCTGGTCAGCATGGGTGCGCTGAATCCTCACGCGGCCGAGTCGGCGGGCTGACCCGGGGCGGGTTCGGGGCCGTGTGACCCCGCTCTCGTGACCAACCGCATATCGATCGGGTAGCCGTCCGGTAGCGGGCTGTCAGTGGCTGCCCCTAGGCTTGTCCGCATGTCCCCCGATTTCGTGACCCCTGGTTCCGTGCGGCCCGCCGCCGAGGTCAACGACGAGATCCGTGCGCTGTGGCAGCGCACGGGCGGCACCCTGTCGGCCGAGGAGCGCGCGGAGTACGAGCTGCTCGTCGTCGAGTGGGCGGCCGCGATCCGAGGCGGCGTCGTCACGGCGGCCTGAGCGGCCCCCCTTCCCTCCCGTTCCCGCTAGGCGCGCAGCCGCTCCAGCACCTCGTCGTCGAGGGCGAAGGGCCGCTCCTCGGGCAACAGCCCCGCGGCCGCGTCCGGTTGTCCGGCCCGTACCAGCCCGTGGATCTCCCTGGCGAGCGGCGTGACGTCCTCGATCCCCACGATCCACTCGTCCGCGTACCGCGCGGCGGCCTCCCCCGCGAGCCCCAGCTGAAGCGACCGGTGCGGCAGCGGGTTGAGGTGCAGGTCCCGTTCCGGATCCCACTGCACCCGCGCGGGAGCCTGCCTCAACTGCCGCTTCCAGGAGGCCCGGTCGCCGTGCAGGGCGGGGACGTGGTGGGACAGGCAGGCGTTGCGCAGCGCCCAGAGGAAGCCCTCGCGGTGGATCTCGACCGCCAGGACCGTCTCCTGGCCCTCCTTGGTGCCCCAGCCGCAGCGGTACATCATCCACAGGAACGACGGCTTGATCCATGTCATGCGCTCCCGCTTCCAGGACGACGGGAAGCGGCCCAGGCGGGCGGCGGGGTCGCCGATCTCCGGGCGGTAGGCCTGGTAGACGGTGATCGTGGACTCGGTATGGCGGGCGCGCACCCGGAATCTCGGTTCGTTTCGATCGTTCACGGAGGACAGGCTGGCCTCCGGCGTCCCCCGGCGGCCACCGAATATCGCGCACGCACGGCTCTTGGCCCCTGCTCCGCCATGCCCAACACTGAGCCGATGACGCAGCGCGTGGAGCTCGCTACCGTGAGGGACCGGCTGGCCGTCGACGGTTTGATCACCGACTACGCGGTGGCGGTCGACGACGGTGACTGGGAGGCGTACCGGGGACTGTTCGCCCCTCGGGGGCGGGCGGACTACCGCTCGGCCGGCGGCATCGAGGGAGAGGCCCGGGCGGTCGCCGCGTGGCTCGCGGAGAGCCTGCGGCTGTTCCCGATGCGGCAGCATCTGATCGTCAACCGGCGGGTGCGCTTCGGGATCTGGGAGCAGGACACCGGCGACACCGCCGAGGTGCAGGCCGACTACGTCAATCCCATGGCCACCGCGGGGCCCGCTCCGGATTTCGTGTGCGGAGGCCGGTACGCCTTCGCGGTGCTGCGCACGGACGACGGCTGGCGGCTGAGTGGAGTCGTCGTGCGGGAGAAGTGGCGGCGCCTTCCCGAGCCGCGGACCGCGCCTGTGGTCCACTGACCCGGCGTCCTGTGTCCTAGATCGTCCGCAGGGCGCACACTGGAGGCACCCGCGGGTAGGAGGCGCCTATGAAGACGCTCGGCCACTGGGTCGCCTCCCCGTGGCGCCGCTCGGCCGCCGCGGCGGTCGCGGGCGCCCTCCCCGTCCTGGCCTTCCCCGCGCCGGCCCTGTGGTGGTGCGCCTACGTCGCCCTGGTCCCCTGGCTCCTCCTGCTGCGCACCGCGCCGGCCGGGAAGCGGGCCGCGTACGACGGCTGGTGGGGCGGCTTCGGCTTCATGCTGGCCATGCACCACTGGCTGCTGCCGAGCCTGCACGTGTTCACGTTCCTCATCGCCGCCCTGCTGGGCGCGCTGTGGGCACCGTGGGGCTGGCTGGTACGCCGTCTCCTCGGAGGCCTTCCCTCCCTCGGTCGGGTCACGGTCGCGCTGCTGGTCCTGCCGTCGGGCTGGCTGGCCGTCGAGCTGGTCCGCTCCTGGCAGGGGCTCGGCGGCCCCTGGGGCATGCTCGGCAGCAGTCAGTGGCAGGCCGAGCCCGCGCTGCGACTCGCCTCGGTGGGCGGGGTGTGGCTGCTCAGCTACCTGCTCGTGGCCGTCAACGTCGCGGTCGCCGTCCTCGTCGCGGTCCGCCGGGCCAGGATGCCCGCCGTGGCCGGTCTCGTCGCCACCGCCGCCGCCACCTCCGCCGCCTGGGCGTTCTCGCCCCGCCCCGCCGTCGACGGCCAGGTGAGGATCGCCGTCGTGCAGCCGGGCGTCATCGCCGGCCCGGACGGCCGGTTCGCCCGCGAGGAGCAGCTCACCCGCCGGCTCGCCGGGCAGGACGTCGACCTGATCGTCTGGGGCGAGAGCAGCGTCGGCTTCGACCTCGACGACCGGCCCGACCTCGCCCGTCGGCTCGCGGACCTCTCCCGCGCGACGGGCGCCGACATCCTGGTCAACGTGGACGCCCGGCGCTCCGACAAGCCCGGCATCTACAAGAGTTCGGTCCTGGTCGGGCCCGACGGCCTGACCGGCGAGCGCTACGACAAGATGCGGCTCGTGCCCTTCGGCGAGTACATCCCGGCCCGGTCCCTGCTCGGCTGGGCCACCTCCGTCGGCAAGGCCGCGGGCGAGGACCGCAGGCGCGGCTCGCAGCCGGTCGTGATGAACATCGGGGACGATCTGCGCGTCGGCCCGCTGGTGTGCTTCGAGACCGCCTTCCCCGACATGACGCGCCACCTCACCCGGGAGGGCGTCGACGTGCTGATCGGCCAGTCGTCGACGTCCACGTTCCAGCACAGCTGGGCGCCCGGGCAGCACGCGTCGCTCGCCGCGCTGCGGGCCGCCGAGACCGGCCGCCCCATGGTGCACGCGACGCTGACGGGCGTCTCCGCCGTCTACGGCCCCGACGGGCAGCGGGTCGGATCATGGCTCGGTACGGACGCCTCCGCCGCGCGGATCTACGAGATCCCCCTCGCCCACGGCACCACGCCGTACGTCCGTCACGGCGACTGGGCGGTGCACGCGGCGATGCTGATCCTCGCCCTGTGGGCCGTCGGCGAGGGCGTACGGACCGTGCGGCTCAGGCGGTCCGCTCCTGGATCGCGCGTACCACCCGCTCGCACAGTTCATGGGTCTCCAGCGCGTCCCGGGCGCTGAGCGGCTTGCCCGTGCGGACCGCGTCGAGGAACGCGAGCACCGCCTGCTCGATCCCGCGCTGCCGGGCCACCGGCACCCAGTCCCCGCGTCGCCGGACGGTCGGCTGCCCCTTGTGGTCGACGACCTCGGCGAGGTTGATCACCTGCCGCTTGGTGTCCTGCCCGGACACTTCCAGGATCTCCTCGGCGGAACCGCTGAGCCGGTTCATCACGCCGAGCGCGGTGAAGCCGTCCCCGCCGAGCTGGAGCACCAGGTGGTGCAGCAGCCCGTCCTGGACGCGGGCGCGCACGGTCACGTCGTCGATCTCGCCGGGCACCAGGAACCGGAGGGTGTCGACGACGTGGATGAAGTCGTCGAGGATCATCGCGCGGGGTTCCTCCGGCAGCCCGATGCGGTTCTTCTGCATCAGGATCAGCTCGCGCGGATGGTCCGCGCACTGCGTGTAGCCCGGGGCGTGGCGCCGGTTGAAGCCGACGGCGAGACTCACGCCCCGCTCCTCGGCGAGCGCCACCAGCCGCGCGGAGTCGTCGATTTCGTAGGCGAGCGGCTTGTCGACGTACGTCGGTACGCCCGCCTCGAGCAGCCGCGTCACGATCTCCGGGTGCACGAGCGTGGGCGCGTGCACGAACGCCGCGTCGAGGCCCGCCGCGAGCAGGGAGTCGAGGGTGGTGTGCCGCCGCTCCGGCGGGACGTGCAGGCCCTCGGCGACCCGGTCGAGGGTGGCGGGCGTACGGGTCTGCAGGTGCAGTTCCACCCCGGGCTGGAAGGCGAGGACCGGGAGGTAGGCCTTCTGCGCGATGTCGCCGAGTCCGATGCAGCCGACCTTCACGGGGTGATCTCCTCTAACGGTTGCCTGCCGGGGTCTGCTCGGAGCATACGGCGTCCGGCCGCGGGGGCCTCCAGTCGGCGATGCCGTCGAAGCCGCGCAGGAACAGGGCGGGCCCGGCCTTCGCCAGCGTGGCCATGGCGGTGTCGCGTACGGCGATCGCAGCGCGGTTCGTCATGAGGTTGAGGCGGGCGACCCGCACGGCCCGGCGTGCGACGGCGGTCGTGCGGGGCAGCCGGGCGGCGGTGTAGGCGGGCAGGTCGTCACGGTGGTGTGCGAGGACGATCGCGTCCTCGATGGCCTGGTTGCCGCCCTGGCCGAGGGTCGGGGGCATGGCGTGCGCGGCGTCGCCGAGCAGGGCGACCCGGCCGTGGTGGTAGGCGGGCAGTGGTTCGGTGATGTGGTGGACGTCGTGGCGCAGGACGTCCTCGGGCCGGGCGGCGGCGAGCACGGCGGGGATCGGGTCGTGCCAGTCGCCGAAGCGGCTCAGCAGCTCGGCCCTCTCGTCGGGCGCGTGGCCGCCGGCGGGTGCGACGGCGGCGGCGTAGGCGTAGACGCGGTCGTCCTTGAGCGGGTGTGTGCCCCAGATGCGGCCCCTGCCCCAGGTCTCGTGCGAGGCGAACTCGGCGCCGGGCACGGGGATCACGAGCCGCCAGGCGGTGAAGCCGGAGTACACGGCCCCGGGGTGAGCGGGGAAGAGCGCGTGGCGTACGGCGGAGCGGATGCCGTCCGCTCCCACCACCAGGTCGGCCTCCAGCACCCTGCCGCCCGCGTCGACCCGGGCGGGCCGGTCGGGGCCGCCGCTGTCGGTGAGGGTCGCTGCGGCGTCGGTGCGGATGGCACCCGGGGGGAGCCGCGAGGCCAGGTTCGCGATGAGCGTGGCGCGGTGCAGCAGCACGAGCGGGCCGCCGAAGCGCTCGGCGGCGGCGGCGGCGGAGGACCGCGAGAGCCACCGCCCGGAGGGGGCCCGCAGCCCGCCGTCCCCGGACCAGGCGGCGAGGTCGCGGATCTCGTCGCCGAGTCCGATGGCGTCCAGCGCGCGCAGGGAGTTGGGCGCGAGGGAGATCGCCGCGCCGACCGGCTCCAGCGAGGGGGCGCGCTCCAGCACCGTGACCCGCAGGCCGCGCCGGTGCAGGGCGACCGCCGCCGTCAGGCCTCCGATACCGCCACCGATCACGACGGCATGCCCGGGTTGTGTCATGGCCCCTCCTCGAAATCGACTACATCTGTAGTGACACCGTCGACGTTACTACAGCTGTAGTCGAACGGGTAGCGTGAACCCATGTCCGTACGCACCGCCGGCCCCTCCCGCTCCGATCTGGTCGCCGACACCGCCCTCGCCCTGCTCGCCGAGCGCGGCATGCGCGGCCTCACGCACCGGGCGGTCGACGAGGCGGCCGGGCTCCCCCAGGGCTCCACGTCGAACCTCGCGCGCACCCGGCAGGCGCTGCTGGAGCTGACGGTGCGGCGCCTGGCGGAGCGCGAGGCCCGGGTCCTGGCGCTGCACGAGATGCCGGATCCCGGGGCCGGGCCCGGCCCTCTGGCGGACGCGCTGGCCCTGGCGACCCACCGGGCGTTGACGGGCCACCGCGCACTCACGCTCGCCCGCTACGAACTGGCCCTGGAGGCGACGCGCCGCCCCGAACTGCGGGCCTTCTTCGACGCCACCGGCGCCCGCTTCCGGGACCAGCTCGCCGCACTGGTCGGCGGCTTGGGCTCGACCGACCCGGCCCGGCACACCCTGTCGCTGATCGCCTGGGGGGACGGGCTGATGTTCAGCTGTGTGGCGGGGTCGTTCGGCGCCGAGGTGCCGAGCCTGGAGGAGGTGCGGGCCGGGCTGCGGGAACTGCTGGAGGGCATGCTCGGGGGCTGAAAATCTTGTGGTGCGGCGGGGGCGGCTCGGAAAGGATGCGTCCATGACCAACGAACGCCACGAGCCCGCCACCACCGCCGACGAGCGCACGATGCTGGAGGGCTGGCTGGACTACCACCGCCAGACCCTCGCCTGGAAGTGCGAGGGCCTCACCGACGTCCAGCTCCGCACCGCCGCGGTGGAGCCGTCCGAGCTGAGCCTGATGGGACTGGTGCGGCACATGACGGAGGTGGAGCGGGGCTGGTTCCGCAAGGTGCTCGCGGCCGAGGACGCCGGCCCGGTCTACTACACCGACGAGGATCCGGACGGCGAGTTCCATCTCTCCGAGAGCGACACGTGGGAGGAGGCGTACGCCACCTGGCAGTCCGAGATCGAGACCGCCCGGCGCAACGCGGCCCGCTTCGGCCTCGACGACGTCTCCGAGGGCAAGCACCGCCGCACCGGCGAGCGCTTCAACCTGCGCTGGATCTACACGCACATGATCGAGGAGTACGCGCGGCACAACGGCCACGCCGACCTGATCCGCGAGCGCGTCGACGGCGCGACCGGCGACTGACGTCACCCCCGCCGCACCGACGCCCTCCGTACGGGGCGCGAGATCACCCGTGCGGGGCATCCTGCTCCAGGTCCGCGGCCCCAGGGACGGTCGGACGCACCAGAGTTGCGCGGGTGCATCGAACGACGACCACAGCGACGCTCCTGCTGACCGTGGCGGTCTCGGCCCTCTCCGGCTGTACGACGACGGTCCCGCATCCCACCGCGCCGGGGCCCTCTGCGGCACCGTCCCGGCCGTCGGCGCCGGAGCGGAAGGCCGAGGCGGAGACCCAGATCGTGCAGGCGCCGGCCCGCGAGGCCCTGCAGCTCATCGAAGAGGCGTCCCGCCGCCCGGAGCCGGCCACGCCGACGACCCGCCCGCCCGCGCCACCGGCAGCCACGCCGGAACCGGGGCCCCAGCCCGGCCACCGCACCGTCCGCCCCCGCCCGGCCCGCCCCGAACACCCCGAGCCCGCCCGCCGCGGCCCCCGGCGGTCGCACACCGGCCTCCCCGACATGTCGGATGCGGTACGGCAGGACGTCGATCGGAGCGCCCCGAACGACAACGCGGACGTGTGCGCACTGGGCAGGCGCTACGGGGGATGGCGGGCGGACAGCCCGGAGGCGACGATCTGCCGTGACACGTACGGGCGCTGAACGGGCGCCGGCGGGGTGTCGGCCGGGCGCCCACATTTCACGCCGGGGTCACCGGCGTGGTCGCCCCTGAGCCGCCGGCCTGCTGGGCCAGGAGGCGGCGTCACCTCAGGGCCGGCCGCTGCAACGTCGGGCCCGTAGGCGGGGCCGCCCCGGGATCGCCGGCCCGCCGGGCATGTCAGCCGGGGTCGCCCCCGGACAGCCGCCCGTCGGGCCCCGCAGCGGGGTCACCTCGGGGCCACTGACACGTCGGGCCCGTCGGCGGGGTCACCCCAGGACCGCCGGCCCGTCGGGCCCGTTCAGCATGGTCGCCCCAGGGCCCCTCAGCGGGGTCACCTCAGAGCCACTGACACGTCGGGCGAGAGCACGGCCGGCCCCAAGATCGCCGCCCCGCCGGGCCCGCCAGCACGATCGCCCCAGGGCCGCCCCCGCCTCTGATTCGCCCACGCGCTCCCGTCATGGCCGCGGCGCGTGTGGTTCGCCAACGCAGTCGCCTCGGGGCCGCCGCCGCGGCGGGTCGTTGGCGCGGTCACCCCAGGGCCGCAGGCACCGCAGGTCGTCGACGCGGTCACCCCAGGGCCGCAGGCACCGCAGGTCGTCGACGCGGTCGCCCCAGCGCCGCAGGCACCACAGACCGTCGACGCGGTCGCCTCAGGGCCGTTGCCGCGGCGGCGTCCAGGTCCCCGTGCCGCCCTCCCCCAGCCGGGACTCCAGTCGGCCGATGGCCGCCCACACGCCCTCGCCGTAGCTGTCGTCGGCGAGGCCGGCGGCGGCTTCCCGGGCCCACCGCAGATGGGTGCGGGCGGCGTCGCGGCGGCCGAGCCCGAGGTAGTCGTCCGCCAGGTTCAGATGCAGGGAGGGGTAGATCGCGATCACCGCGGCCACCGCGACGGCCTCCTCCCTGGCCTCGTCGGCCGCCGTCAGGGCACGCAGGTCCCAGGCCAGTTCGTCCGCCGGGTCGTCCTGGGTGTCGGCCAGGTAGTGGGCGAGGGTGCAGCGGTGCAGCGGGTCGCCGTGCTCGCCGATCTCCGCCCACAGGCCGAGGTAGCGGTGCCGGGCCTCCTCCCGGTCCCCGGCGTGGTGCAGCATGACGACCTGCCCGATCCGCGTCAGCACGGCATCGGGCGCCGCCTGCTCCTGTCGCTCCGCCACGACGCCCTCCGCGTACTCGCCGGCTGTTCCCGCCGACGCTAACCGCAGGCGGGGGCGATCCGGCTCAGGCGGCTCCGGACACCGCCGGGCCGGGCACGGCACGGCCGTACGGGCGGGGTGCGTCAGCCCAGGTTCGGGATCGTCCAGTCGATCGGCGTGTGCCCCTGGGCCGCCACGGCCTCGTTGATCTGTGTGAAGGGCCGGGAGCCGAAGAACTTCTTCGCGGACAGGGGCGAGGGATGCGCGCCCTTGATCACGGCATGCCGGGACTCGTCGATCAGCGGGAGCTTCTTCTGCGCGTAGTTGCCCCACAGCACGAAGACCGCCGGGTCGGGGCGCTCGGCCACGGCCCGGATCACGGCGTCGGTGAACTTCTCCCAGCCCCGGCCCTTGTGCGAGTTGGCCTCGCCGCCGCGGACCGTGAGCACCGCGTTGAGCAGCAGCACGCCCTGCTCGGCCCACGGCATGAGATAGCCGTTGTCCGGGATCGGCGTGCCCAGCTCCTGGTGCATCTCCTTGTAGATGTTGCGCAGGGACGGCGGGATCCGCACCCCCGGCCGGACCGAGAAGCACAGTCCGTGCCCCTGCCCCTCGCCGTGGTACGGGTCCTGACCGAGGATCAGGACCTTGACCCCCTCGTACGGCGTGGCGTCCAGCGCCGCGAAGACCTCCTCGCGCGGCGGATGGACGGGACCCTTCGCCCGCTCCTCCTCGACGAACTCCGTCAGCTCCTTGAACCAGGGCTGCTGCAGTTCGTCGCCCAGAACCCCGCGCCAGGACTCGGGCAGCATGGCGATGTCGGTCACGTCAACGTCCTCACGATGTGCGGTCACTTCAGGCCACAGAACCTACAGGCGACCACTGACACCGTGCCCGGGAGAGCCCGAAGCCGACCCGCTACCAGGCGGTCTTGCGGTGCAGCTCCCACAGCATCATGATCGTCGACGGGTCCAGGGCCCGCTCGGCGCCCGAGACGTCCCGGCTCGACGCCACGTACTGCCGCCCCTGCCACAGCGGCAGCAGTCGCGCGTCCTCCACGAGGATCTGCTGGGCCTCCTCGAACTCCTTCACCACGTTCGCGCGGTCGCTCTCCCGGCGCGACCTGGGCAGCAGATCGCCGGTGATCTCGGGCGCCGAGTAGGGCGTGCCGAGGGCGTTCTGGTCGCCGACGAACGGCGCGATGAAGTTCTCGGCGTCCGGGAAGTCGGGGAACCAGCCGCGCCCGAAGACCGGGTACTCGCCCTTCTGGTAGCCCTCGACGTAGGTCTTCCAGGGGCGGCTCTTCAGGCTGATCGAGAACAGGCCGGAGGCTTCGAGCTGGCGCTTCAGCTCCTTGAACTCGCCGGCGGTCTCGGAGCCGTAGCGGTCGCTCGTGTACCAGAAGGTGAGCGGGACGCGCTGGTTGATGCCCGCCTCGGTGAGGATCTTGCGGGCCTTTGCGACGTCCGGGTCGCCGTAGTCGTCGAAGAAGCCCGTGGTGTGGCCCGTGAGGCCCTTGGGGACCATGGAGTAGAGCGGGTCGACGGTGTCCTTGTAGACCTTGTGGGCGATCGCCGCCCGGTCGACGACCTGCGCGATGGCCTGCCGCACGGCCTTCTTGTTCGCCCAGGAGTCCTTCGGGTTGAACACCAGGTAGTTGATGTCGGTGCCCGTGCCCTCGACGAGCTGGATCTCCTCGTCCTTGGAGGACTTGCTCTGGAGGTCGACGACGTCTCCGGCGGCCAGGCCGCGGTACGTCACGTCGATCTCCTTGTCCCGCAGGGCCTTCACCATGGCACCGGAGTCCTGGAAGTAGCGGACGGTCACCGCGTCGTTCCGGCGCTCCGCGTAGCCCGTGTAGGAGTTGTTGCGGACGAGGACGGCTTCCTTGCCGTCGGCGTACGAGTCGAGGGTGTACGGCCCGGATCCGACCACGTCGCTGCCCTTGTGCAGGCTGTCCCGCGGATAGGCCTTCGGGGACACGATCGACATGGCCGGGGTGGCGAGCACGAACGGGAAGGTGGCGTCGGGCTTGTTGAGGTGGAAGATCACCTCACGGTCGTTGGGGGCCTGGACCCGCTCCAGGCTGCCCAGCAGACCGGCGGGGCCACCGTTGACGTTGATCTTGCGGATCCGGTCGAACGAGTACTTCACGGCCTGGGCGTCGAGCGCGTCGCCGTTGGAGAACTTCAGGCCCTCGCGCAGCTCGCAGCGGTAGACCTGGTTCGAGGAGTCGCTGAAGCCGCACTGCTCGGCGGCGTCCGGCTGGGGCTCGCTCGCGCCCGTCGGATAGCTCAGCAGCGTCTGGTAGATGTTGCGGAACAGCTCCCAGGAGCTGTCCCACGACGCGGCGGGGTCGAGGGTGCTGGGGGCACTGGTGGTGCCCAGAACGATCGGTCCTTCGTCCTCCGGGGTGTCTGACGACAGCACGCCGCACCCGGCGAGCAGGGACGATATGGACGCGATGGCCGCCACCTGCCACAGGCACCGGTTCCGCTTGAACACGCGCACGCTCCTCGATCTGCCATACCAAGGGTCGGCAGACCATACCGCAGTGCCGCGCCCCCTGGCCCTCCCCGGTGCATGACCTCTTGATCGATAAACCTTTGACGACGTTGTCATCGCCCTTTGCCATGTCTTTACGCAGGCACGGGCGCCGTCGGAGTCGACGGCGCCCGTTTCGGTCCGCAGGTGCGGTCCGCGTCAGCCGGTCCCGGCGTTGAGGAAGATGCCGCCGTCCACCACGAGCGTCTGGCCGGTGACCCAGTCGGACTGCTCGGAGGTGAGGAACGCGGCCGCGCCCCCGATGTCGGACGGCACGCCGAGCCGGCCCAGCGGGTAGGCCGCGGCGGCCTCCTCCTCGCGGCCCTCGTACAGGGCCTCGGCGAACTTGGTCTTCACGACGGCCGGGGCGATCGCGTTGACCCGGACCTTGGGTGCGAACTCGTGTGCGAGCTGCACGGTCAGGTTGATCATCGCGGCCTTGCTGACGCCGTACGCGCCGATGAAGGGCGAGGGCGACAGACCCGCGACGGAGGCGATGTTGACGATCGCGCCGCCGTTGTCCTTCTGCCAGGCGTGCCAGGTCCGCTGGGCGAAGCCCAGGGCCGAGACGACGTTGGTCTCGAAGACCTTGCGGGCGACGTTGAGGTCGAGGTCGGCGATCGGCCCGAACACCGGGTTCGTGCCGGCGTTGTTGACCAGGTAGTCGACGCGGCCGAAGGCCTCCAACGTGCGCTCGACGGCGACGGCCTGGTGGGCCTCGTCGTGCGCCTTGCCCGCCACGTAGACCGCGCGGTCGGCGCCGAGCTGCTCGACGGCCTCCTTGAGGGCGTCCTCGTTGCGGCCGGTGATGCACACGCGGTCACCGCGCGCGACGAGGGCCTCGGCGACGCCGTAGCCGATGCCGCGGCTGGCGCCCGTGACGAGGGCGACCTTGCCGGAGAGTTCCACGGAAGTCATGTTCTACATCCCTTAGTCGAGCGGTCCGCCGGCCACGTACAGCACCTGGCCGGAGACGAACCCGGCCGCCTCGCCCGTGAAGAAGGCGATGGCGTTGGCGATGTCCTCCGGCTCGCCGACCCGGGCCACCGGGATCTGGGTGGCGGCGGCGGCCTTGAAGTCCTCGAAGCCCATGCCGACGCGGTCGGCGGTGGCCTTGGTCATCTCGGTGGCGATGAAGCCGGGGGCGACGGAGTTGGCGGTGACGCCGAACTTGCCGAGCTCCTTGGCGAGCGTCTTGGTGAAGCCCTGCAGACCCGCCTTGGCGGCCGAGTAGTTCACCTGGCCGCGGTTGCCGAGCGCGGACGACGACGACAGGTTGACGATCCGGCCGAAGCCCGCGTCCACCATGTGCTTCTGGCAGGCCTTGGACATCAGGAAGGCGCCGCGCAGGTGCACGTTCATGACGGTGTCCCAGTCGGAGACGCTCATCTTGAACAGCAGGTTGTCGCGCAGCACGCCCGCGTTGTTGACCAGGATCGTCGGCGCGCCGAGCTCCTCGGCGATCCGGGCGACGGCCGCCTCGACCTGCGCCTCGTCCGAGACGTCACACCCGACCGCGACGGCCTTGCCGCCCGCGGCGGTGATCTTCTCGACGGTGTCCTTGCAGGCCGCCTCGTCGAGGTCGAGCACGGCGACCGCGCGGCCCTCGGCGGCCAGTCGTACGGCGGTGGCGGCACCGATGCCGCGCGCGGCACCGGTCACGACGGCAACCCGCTGCTCAGTGGTGGACATGACTGCTACTCCTCAGGTGAGCGACCGCTTAGTACCTTCAGTGGGTGTGACGCTAGAAGCCCTGGCACGCGGTGTCAACGGCCCAGGGCGGCATGTGATCCATCACCCGGGCCCACCCTGCCCGACGGCACCTTCCGGGACACCCGATCGGCCTACGGACACGCGCCGCCGCACCTCTCGGCGCCTAGCGTCGGAGCGCGAGCCACCCATGACCGGAAGGGAGGCGCTCCATGCGCCGTCGCACCGGTGCCATCGGCACGCTGTTCGCGATCGCCGCGATCGTGCCGCTGGCCGACCCCGCTCACGCCCGGCAGGACCTGGACTGCCGCGACTTCGCCTTCCAGGAGGACGCGCAGGCAGTCTTGAACGCGGATCCGAGCGATCCCAACAGGCTGGACGAGGACCAGGGCCGCGACGACGGCGTCGCGTGCGAGGCGCTGGCCCACCGCGGCATCATCGACCCCACGACGTCGCCCACCTCGGCCGGCCCCTCGGTCAGTCCGTCCGTGAGCCCGTCGGTCAGCCCGTCCGTCACTCCCTCCGCTCCCGTGACCGCCACTCCCACCGGCGGTCCGAGCCAGGGTGTGCGAGGCGGGCTCGGGGGCGCGGTGGCCTCGGGGCCGAGCCACTGGGACCTCGCCATCGGTCTGGCCTTCGCGGCGGGTGCCGCCGTCGCCGCCGGGTACGTGGTGAGGCGCCGCCGGCGCTGACGGCCGGGCGCGGCGGTCGTGGGGGACAACCGCGGGACGGCAGTCACCTCACCAGCAGGTCCAGCAACCGCCCGGTCTCCGCCTCCGGGTCCGTGGTCAGGCCGGTGTGCACCGGGCCGGGCTGGACGATCGTGGAGCGGGGGGCGACGAGCCAGCGGAAGCGGCGGCCCGGGTCGTCGGCCGCCGCTTGGCCCGCCGTCGGGCCGCCCGCGCACAGCCCCTCCACCGCCCGCAGGGCGGCACGGACCCCGGCCGCGTCGGCGCGGGGGTCGAGGGCCAGCAGCCGGGTCTCGTCGAGGTGGGTGCGCGCACCGACGTAGGACGCGGCGCGGCAGTAGACGAGGACGCCTGCGTTGATGCACTCGCCGCGTTCGACACGCGGGACGACGCGCAGCACGGCGTACTCGTAGACGTGGCGGTCCCGGGGCCCGCCCTTGATGATGTGCCGGTCGTTCACTTCAGCCCCTGGATGCGGTCGTGGATGTCGGCGGCCCGTGCCAGCAGCGGGCGCGCGTAGGCCTGCCGCAGGTCGCCCGGCGTGGCGAAGCCGGGTTCGTCCAGGAGCCAGGCGTCGGGGATCTGCGCGGTGACGTCGGCGAGGAGTTCCTCGGTGACCAGGGGCGCCAACTCGGCCGCGGCGGAGGCGACATCGGGTGAGAAGGACGCCAGCGCGTGGTCGGAGGCGTCGTACGGGCGGGCGGCGGAGGCGTCCACGCCGGGCCAGTTGTGGTGCCAGATCATCGTCGCGCCGTGATCGACGAGCCACAGCTCGCCCCGCCACCTCAGCAGGTTGGGATTGCGCCAGGACCGGTCGACGTTGTTGATCAGCGCGTCGAACCAGATGACCCGGCCTGACTCCTCGGGGCTCACCGGGAACGCGAGCGGGTCGAACCCGAGGGCGCCGGAGAGGAAGTCCATGCCGAGGTTGGTGCCGCCGCTGGACCTCAGCAGGCTCTGCACCTGCTCGTCCGGTTCGCCGAGGCCCAGCTCCGGGTCGAGCTCGACGGTGACCAGGCGCGGCATCCGCAGCCCGAGCCGGCGGGCGAGTTCGCCGCAGACGACCTCGGCGACCAGTGTCTTGCGGCCCTGTCCCGCACCGGTGAACTTCAGGACGTAGGTGCCGGAGTCGTCGGCCTCGACCAGGCCCGGCAGCGAACCGCCCTCGCGCAGGGGCGCGATGAACCGGGTCGCGATCACTTCCTTGAGCATCGCCCCAGGTTACTGACGTACGCGGCGGTCGTGGCGACGGCCTCGCGGCACCGGGCCGGAACCCGACAGCCAACCGACAGCTCCGCTTTACCCGTGTCCTTCCGCTAACGGGCCAGGATTTCGGCAGGGTCTGAACAGCCGGTCCGCAGGGGCCGTACCTCTCCGCAGATCACGAAACCCCCGGAAGGAACGTCAGCATGACCAGCGAATCAGTTCAGCCGATGTCGGGACCGAGCCGCCGCACCGTCGTGGCGGCGGTTGGCGCGGCGGGGCTCACCGTGGCGCTGACGGCGTGCGGGTCGGACGACAAGGCGTCCGACCCGTCCACCGAACAGGGCGCCGCCGGCGGCGGCGCGACGAACGAAGGGGGCGGCTCGTCGGCCGGAGCGGGAGCCGGTGGTGCGGCGCTCGCGAAGACCACCGACATCCCCGAGGGCAGCGGCAAGATCTTCAAGGACGAGAAGGTGGTGGTCTCACAGCCGGCCGCGGGCGACTACAAGGCCTTCTCGACGATCTGCACCCATCAGAACTGTCCGATGGTGGACCTCAAGGACGACGTCATCTCCTGTGCCTGCCACGGCAGTCAGTTCTCCGTCCTCGACGGCAGTGTGAAGAAGGGCCCCGCGGTCAAGCCGCTGGAGGCGAAGAAGGTGACGGTGAACGGCGACTCGATCACGCTCGCCTGATTCCGCCCGGCCGCTCCAGGCACGCCAGCACCTCGTCCGTGGTCGCGACCGTGGCGACCAACGCGAGGGTGTGGCGGATCATCGCGGGGGTGTAGTCGGAAGGCACCCCCGCGATGGCGTCCGCCGGGACGACGACGGTGTAGCCGCGGTTCACGGCGTCGAACACGGCGTTGGGCACGGCCACGTTGGCCGAGACCCCGGTGACGATCAGCGTGCGGCAGCCGAGGTTGCGCAGCAGCGGGTCGACGTCGGTGCCCTGCAGGGGTGACAGCCCGTGCAGCCGCCGTACGACGAGGTCCTCGTCGGCGACCTCGATCGGGGCCGCCACCCGCACCGCCGGGGTGCCGGCCAGCTGCTGGACGGGCAGGCGTGCGGCGGCGCGGAAGAGGCGGGCGTTGCGGCTGGCCCCCCGGCCGTCGGAGCGGCGCTCGGCGACGGCGTGCACGACCTGAACGCCCCTTTCGTGGGCGGCTGCCACCAGCCGGGCGACGTTGGCCAGGGCACCGCCGGCGCGTGCCTCCTCGGCGAGTTCGGGCAGTGCGCTGTCCGCCCCGACGACACCCTCCTGGCACTCGACGGTGAGCAGCACCGTGGTGCCCGGTTCGAGGAGTCGGCTGAGCGCTTCGTACGAGGGCACGGTTCCCCCTGTCACCGGCGGCTGGGCGGGCGAGCGTAACCACCATTGCGCACGGACGGAAGAGAACCCATCCTTTTCTGACGTGATGTCAGAGGATCTCCTCTGGCACGACGTGGGAGAAAGAGGGGGAGCATGACTGTCACACAGCAGCGCAGAGGCCGGAAGATCATGATGACGCCGGGCGAGCTGGACGACTTCCTGACCACCCAGCGCACCTGCCGGGTCGCCACGGTCTCGGCCGGCGGCGCACCGCACGTGAGCACGCTGTGGTTCGCCTGGGACGGCGCGTCGATGTGGCTGTACTCGGTCGTGCGCAGCAAGCGCTGGACCGACCTGCGGCGCGACCCGCGGGTGGCGATCGTGGTCGACACCGGCGAGGAGTACGACGAGCTGCGCGGCGCCGAGCTGTCCGGCACGGTCGAGTTCGTGGGCGAGATACCGCGGACGGGCGAGCTGCGCGCCGAACTCGACGTCCCGGAGACGCTGTTCGCGCGGAAGAACTTCGGCCTTGAGGAGATGCCGCACGACGGCCGGCACGCCTGGATCCGGCTGACGCCGGAGAAGATCGTCTCCTGGGACTTCCGCAAACTGGCCGGGCAGTAGCCGCTCCTCCCGGAACTCCGGCCGAGGCACGGGCCACGGCCGCTCCCGGGGACGTCAGCCGGCACTCTCCCCCGCCGCCCGCAGGGCCTGCACCGCCGCCCGGATCGACGGGCGGCGGTCCGCGTCCGCGCGCCAGACGACGTACACGTGCCGCCGGACCCGCTGTCTGAGCGGCACGGTCACGACCCCGGCGGGCACGGGACGGCGGCCGAGCACCGGGGCGATGCACACCCCGAGCCCTGCGGCGACCAGCGCCAGCTGGGTGTGGTTCTCGGCGGCGCGGTGGCCGACGATCGGCTCGACGCCCTTGGAGCGCAGCGTGAACATCAGCCACTCATGGCAGAACTCGCCCTCGCCCCAGGTGATCCACTCGTCGTCGGCGAACTCGGCGAGATCCACCTCTTCGCGCGCCGCGAGCCGGTGGGCCACCGGCATGGCGACCTCGGCCGGGTCGTCCAGGATCGACGCCTTGACCAGCCCGTCGGGCAGCGCCATCGGCTTGTTGTACCAGTCGAGCACCACGGCGAGGTCGAGGTCGCCGCGCACGACTCCGGCGATGCCGAGCTCCGGTTCGAGCTCGCAGGAGCGCAGCCGGAGCGCGGGGTGCTGCTCGCGCAGCTCGGCCAGCGCGCGGGGGAACAGCCCCCGCGCGGCCGTCGGGAACGCCGACAGTCTGAGCTCGCCGACGACCTGTCCGCGCTGCGCCTCCAGGTCGGACTGGGCGAGTTCGACCTGGGACAGGATGCGTGCGGCGTGCTCGGCGAGCAGCCGGCCCGCGTCGGTGAGCCGCACGCCCCGCCCGTTCTTGGCGAGGAGCTGCTGCCCGACCTCCCGTTCCAGCTTGGAGAGCTGCTGCGAGACGGCGGACGTGGTGATGTGCAGCCCCTCAGCCGCGCCGCTGACCGAGCCGTGCCGGGCGAGGGCATCGAGGGTGCGCAGGCGCTCCAGATTCAACATGTAAGCAATGCTACGCAGTACCGAGTGCGAAATCTCGATTGTGCTACGAGGTTCCGGTGTCACATCGTGGCTGGCATGAGCACCGTCACCACACCGCCCGGCCGGCTCGCCGACGCCCCGCCCGCACCGGCCCGCCGCCGCCTCGACTGGCGCCTCCGGTTCGCCGCCCTGTCCCTGATCTGGGGCTTCAGCTTCCTCCTCATCAAGGTGGGCACCGGGGCGTACGCGCCGTTCCAGGTGACGCTCGGCCGGCTGCTGTTCGGCACGGCGGTGCTGGCCGCGGCGATGGCGGTGCGCCGAGAGCGGCTGCCGCGCGGGATCCGGGTCTGGGGGCATCTGGCGGTCGCCGCGTTCCTGCTCAACGCCCTGCCGTTCTCGCTGTTCGCCTACGCCGAGCTGACCATCCCGTCCACGCTGGCGGGCATCTGCAACGCGACCTCACCGCTGTGGGGCATGGCGCTGTCGCTGATCGCCCTGTCGGAGGACCGCCCGACCCGGGTGCGGGTCGCCGGGCTCGGCCTCGGCTTCCTCGGGGTGCTCACGGTGCTGGGTGCCTGGCAGGGCTTCCACGGCCTGGACGCCACCGGGACGGCACTGGCGCTGCTCGGCTCCCTCAGCTACCCGATCGGCTGGATCTACGTCCGCCGCACCCTGGCCGGGACCGGCGACTCCCACCTGTCGATGACCGGAGCCCAGCTGCTGCTCGCGACGGTCCAGCTGGCGGTGGTCACCCCGCTGTTCACGACCCTGCCGACCCGCGTGTCCGTCGGACCGCTGCTGGCGATCGCCGCCCTGGGCGCACTGGGCACGGGTCTGGCGGTGCTCCTCCAGTACGGCCTGGTCGCCGAAGTCGGCCCGACGACCGCCCAGATGGTCACGTACTTCATCCCGGTCATCGCCACGGCCGCGGGCGTGGCTCTCCTCGGCGAGGCGCTCACGTGGTCGACCCCGGTCGGGGCGGTGATCGTACTGACGGGAGCGGCACTCACCCAGATCCGCCCGAAGCCCCGCCGGACATCCCGGCGGTAACTCCGCAGGGCCTGACGACTTGGCCGCTGCCTCGGTTTCAGCTCAGCAGGGCCCGGAGGCGCGGCGGCCTCCCGGCCGTCACCGGGGGGAGCGGGCCAGGAGCCTGAGCCGCGTCTCAGCCGCCGCCCCTTGCGGGCATGGAAGCCCCGGCCGGAGCCTCCGTACTCCAGCTCCTCGGAGGCCAGAAGCCCTCAGCTGCGGTTCAGCCCTCACTGCACCAGGACCGACGACCCGGCCGGGGTCCGGGTCGTTGCCTCCGCGGAAGCCAGATGCCACGGCCGTAGCTGCGCGCCGCCCCGAGGCCGGAAGGCGTACCCCCGTCGTAGCCCCGCGCAGAAACCCACGGCCCAGCCCTTCCGCAGATCTGATCAGTCGTAGGTCCGATCAGTCGTAGCTCCGCGCCGGAGCGGGACCGACCGCCGAGGTGATCGCGTCGGCCAGCGCCTCGATCTCGCTCCCGGCGAGCGTCGAGACGGTGACCCGGATGCCGGGCGGCGCGGCCAGCCGGAAGCGGGCTCCGGGGGCCACGGCCCAGCCGGCGTGCAGCAGCCGGGCGACGGCGCCGGTCTCGTCCGGCACGGGCACCCACACGTTCATACCGCTGCGCCCGTGCGCCGCGACACCGCGCCGTTCGAGCGCGCCGATCAGCGCGTCCCGCCGCCTCCCGTACGACGCCGCCACCTCTGCCGTGTCCACCGCACCGTCGCCCCACAGCCGTACCAGGGCCCGCTGCATCAGCCGGCTGACCCAGCCCGGTCCGAGCCGGTGCCGTCCGCGGACCCGGTCCACGGTGAGGGCGTCCCCCGTGAGCAGGGCGAGCCGCAGATCGGGACCGTAGGCCTTGGCCGCCGAGCGGACGAAAGCCCAGTGCCGGGTGACTCCGGCCAGCGGGTGCAGGGGCACGTCGACGATGCCGTGCCCGTGGTCGTCCTCGATCAGCAGGACCTCGGGGTGCTCCCGGAGCACGGCTCGCAGGGCCCGCGCGCGCGGCGCGCTCACCGCAGCGCCGGTCGGGTTCTGCGCCCGGTCCGTCACGATCAGGGCGCGCGCCCCGGCCTCCAGCGCCCGGCGCACGTCCTCCGCACGGGGGCCCTCGTCGTCGACGCCCACCGGAACGGTCCGCAGGCCGAGCGCCGGCACGAGATCGAGGGTGCGGCCCCAGCCGGGGTCCTCCACGGCGACGGTGTCGCCGGGCTTGAGGTGGGCCGCGAGCACCCGCTCGACGCCGTCCAGCGCCCCGGAGACCACGGCGACCGGCCCCTCCGGCACCCCGTCGGCGTCGAAGCCGGCCCGCGCGATCCGGGCCAGCTCCGGTTCCACGGCGGTGTCCCCGTAGAGCACGGGCGCCCGGTCGCCTTCGGCGGCGGCCGCCGCGAACACGCCCGCGAGCGGCGGCAGCAGCGCCGGGTCCGGATTGCCCTGTGCGACGTCCCGCACGCCCTCGGGGACGTCCACCCTGAAGTGCTCCCGCCCGGTCGTCGCCGGTGCGGGCCGCACCCGGCTGCCCCGCCGGCCCGCGGTCTCGATGACCCCGCGCTCGCGCAGGGTCCGGTACGCGGCCGCGACCGTGTTGGGATTCACCCCCAGCCGTTCCGCCAACTCCCGCATCGGAGGCAGCAGTTGCCCCGGCCGAAGCCCGCCGGCCCCCACCGCCCGCTCGATGCTCGCGGAAATGTCCGCTGCGCGACGCCCACTGATCGGATACTCTCCTAGCACAAAGCCAAGTATGCACTAGTGCAATGGAGAGCGCCATGCAGGGGACCGCGCAGACGCCGTCGCAGCCCGACACCGGCTACACCCCGACCGACCGCACCGTCCCCACCCGCTCCCCGGACCGGGCCTCGTACGACAAGGACTTGGTGCACTCGATACTCGACGAGGCCTACGTATGCCATCTCGGTTTCGTCCGCGACGGCGCGCCGGTCGTGCTGCCCACGCTGTTCGCCCGGGTCGGCGAGCGGCTGTACGTGCACGGTTCCACGGGCTCGCGTCCGCTGCGGGCGGCCGGTCAGGCCGACCCGGGCCTTGAGGTCTGTCTGACGGTCACGCACGTCGACGGTCTGGTTCTGGCCCGCTCGGCCTTCCACCACTCGATCAACTACCGCTCCGTCGTGGTGCACGGCGTCGCCCACGACGTGACGGACCCCGACGAGAAGCGGCAGGCCTTGGACGCGCTGGTCGACCACGTCGTGCCCGGCCGCTCAGCCGACTCGCGCCCCGCCGACAAGAAGGAACTCGCCGCGACCGCCGTGATCCTCCTGGACCTGGACGAGGTCTCCGCGAAGCTGCGCACCGGTGGCGTGAACGACGAACCGGAGGACCTCGCCCTCCCGCACTGGGCCGGCGTCGTCCCGGTGCGGCGCACCTACGGCACCCCGGTCTCCGACCCCGGCCTGGCGCCCGGCACCGAACTGCCCGGCTACCTCGGGGCCCTGTGATGCTGATCCACCCCTGGGACGCGCCCCGCGACGACGCCGAGTGGCAGCAGTGGCTGGCCGGTCACGACTTCGGCCAGCTCGCCGTCAACGGCCTGCCCGGCGAACCGCCCCACGTCCAGCCCCTGCACTTCGCCTACGACGCCGGGGGCCGCGAGATCGTCACCCATCTCGCCCGTCCGAACCCGCTCTGGCCCGCGCTGGAGGCCTGCCCGGACGTCCTGCTGAGCGTGGTCGACGACTACGTGTTCGTACCCGGCCCCTGGCAGGCTGCCCCCGACGTCCCGCCCGAGCACGGCACCCCGACGAGTTTCTACACGGCCGTACAGCTCCGCTGCCGCGCACATGTCGTGGACGACCCGGCGGAGAAGGCCGCGCTGCTCAACCGCCAGGTCGACCACTTCCAGCCGCGGGGCGGCTCCGCACGGGCGGCGGCGGGCGAGGCCCCGTACGGCAGGATGCTGGCCGGCATTCGCGGCCTGCGCCTCGAAGTGACGGACGTACGGGCGAAGTTCAAGTACGCGAACCACAGGCCTGCCGAAGTCCGGGACCGGATCGCCGCGGGCCTCGCGGCCCGCGGCGGCCCGGGTGATACGAGGGCTCGCGACCACCTCCTGCGCAGACAGCAGGCCTAGGCCGCCGCCCCGCCTCGAACGGCCGTCCTCGCCCACATGGCCGGTCTCGCCTCACACGGCCGGTCACCGCGTCACGCGGCCTCACCGCGTCACACGGCCGTCACCGGCTCCTCGCGCATCCGGGCGCCTCGCGCCTCCCCCACCGCGAGGCCCGCCACCGAGCCCAGCATCAGCAGGGTCCCGGCCAGCGTCGCCGCCGTGAGGTGCTCGCCGAGCAGGACGACGGCGAGCACCGCCGCGCTCACCGGTTCGAGCAGCATGATCACCGAGACGGTGGCGGACCGCACGACGGCCGCGCCCGCGAAGTAGAGGCCGTAGGCGAGCGCGGTGGGGACGGCGGCGACGTAGACCAGCAGGAGCAGGAGGCGGCCGGGCTCCTCGGTGTGCGGCAGCAGTCCCTCCGCCAGGGCGAACGGCAGCAGGCACAGGCTCGTGACGGCGAAGGCCCCCGTGGTCGTCCGCGCGGCGTCGGTCCCGCCGTCACGGCCCCACCGGCGGGTGAGCAGGGTCATCGCGCTGTACCCGGCCGCGGACAGCAGCGCGAGCAGCACCCCCACGGTGCGTACGGTCGTGCCCTCTCCCCCGAGGACGAGCACCGCGAGCCCGGCGAGGGCGCCCGTGACGGCGACGGCTCCGCCCCGGCCCAGCCGCTCGGCCAGGGTCAGCCGGGCGCCGAGCGCGATGAGGACGGGCCCCGCCCCCAGGGTGACGACGGTGGCCACGGCGAGGCCGGTGGCCGAGACGGCCGCGAAGTACGCGGTCTGGAAGACGGCGAGCCCGAGCCCGGTGACCCCGGCCCGCAGCGCCCGGCGGCCGAGCGGTTCACGCACGGGAGTTCCGCCGCGGGGCCGCAGCAGGCGGACGGCGAGCAGCAGCACGAGACCGGCGGCGCAGCGCCAGAACGAAAGGGCGACGGGCCCCAGGTCACTGGTCCGGTAGACCAGGGAGGCGGCCGCGCCGGCGGTGCCCCAGGCGACACCGGCGACGATCAGATAGAGGAGGCCTCGCCCGACGGGCAGGCCGAAGGCAGTGTTCGACACGCGTTCTCTCCGCAGACGCGCACGGCACGCCGCACGCGACAAGCGGCGGCAGGTGCGCGGAAGTTCGGGAAGAACCCCGGATCGGTCGGGATCAGGGGTCCACGGACTTCGTCTGCGGGCAGCACCGTTCTACGCGGCGGCGAATCGCCGGGCGCGGTGTCCGGAGGGCCCGCCTCAGGCGGCCGGAGGCGGAAGAACGAGTGCGTTCGAAGGCATGATCGACACCCTATGCGCTGGTTCCGCGCCGGGACAATTCCCTTTCCGGGCCGCCGCTCGCCACCGGCTGCGCGGAACCCTTCGAGGGCGTCGAGGACTGCGCGATGAACGCGCCCGCGAGCACGATCGCCCCACCGACGATCTGCGGTGCCGAGAGGTGCTCACCGAGCAGGACCCAGGCCAGGACGGTGGCGATGACCGCTTCGAGGCAGGCCACGACGCCCGCGACCTGCGGGGAGAGCCGGCGCACGGAGACCACACCGGTGACGTAGGCGACGACGGTGGCGACGAGGACGATCCACGCCAGCAGGACGACGGCGGCGACGGGCCTGCCGTCCATGCTCGCGGTGCCCTGGAGCACCGACCAGTCCATGGTCCAGGGCCGGGCGACGACGGTCAGCACGGCCGCGCCGACGAGCAGCCCGTAGGCGATGACGCCCAGCGGGTCGGGCGCCTCCTCCCCGGCATCGCTGCCCTGGTCGGACAGGACGAAGTAGCCGACCTGGCAGCAGGCCGCGCCGAGCGCGAGGAGCAGCCCCAGAGCGTCGAAGCCGAGGCCCGACCACACCTCGACGACACAGGCGAGTCCGCCGACCGCGAGCACGACGCCGACGGCCGCGGCACGCGTCACGGGCCGTTTCTGCACGAACCGCACCCAGCCGAGCACGAGCGCGGGTGCCAGGTACTCGATGAGCAGTGCCACCCCGACGGGGATGCGGGAGAGCGCCGCGAAGTAGCAGGCCTGGACTCCGGCGACGGCGAGCAGTCCGAACCCGGCGAGCAGCCCGGGTCGCCGCCGCAGCAGCGCGCGATGGCGCACGGCGAGCGGCAGCATGACCAGGGCAGCCCCGGCCACGCGCAGCCACACCACGTGCAGCGGGTCCAGGCCCGCCTCGATCAGCGGCTTGGCCGCGACACCGGATCCGCCGAAGGCCACCGCTGACAGGAGCGCGAGGCCGAGCCCCACACCCCTGCCGGGTCCGCTCACGCTGCTGTCAGAGGTACGCACCGGCACATGATGGCAGGCCATGACAGGAGCGTCATCCCCTGTGGCACCTGTCTCACTGCCTGGATGCGGCGGACGACCCCTCGGGGCTGCCCATCAGAGGGGCCGCCCCTCATGCAGAGGGGGGCTACCGCTCAGAGGGCGGCTGCGACTCATGAGAGGGCTGCTGCGGCTCAGGGGATGACTGCCCCTCAGAGGATGGCTGCCGGCTCACAGAGCGGCTGCGCTCACAGCGCGGCCTCGCCGCACTCCCCCGTGAGGCCGTACCGGTCGTCGAGCCGGGCGAACACCTCGCGCGGGTCGATGCCGGCCCGTTCGAGCACCTCGACCGCGCGGGCCTGCGGGTCGGCGACGATCGCCGCGAGCAGATCGGTGCCACGGGCCGGTCCGCCGCGCCCGGCGGCGCGTTCGCGGGCGTACTCCATGCACCCGGCGGCGAGCGGGGAGTAGCCCGCCGTCTCCGTCACCACGGGGACGGCGCCGGAGTCCTCGACGCCGCTCTGCCAGCGCAGGCCGTAGCCGATGCTGCGCTGGACGAGGTAGCCGAGCAGCCGCGCGATCTGCGGCCCCTCGCCGAAGACGGAGCGCGCCTCGGGGTCGGACTCCAGCAGCGAGTGGAGCAGATGGGCGGTGTCGATCTGCCGGTCCCCGTCCCGGACGGCCCGGCGCCGGGCGCCGCCGACCACCGAAGCCAGCTCGTCACTGAGCCTGGCATCGTTGTCCACGCGCTGAATGCCGTGCTCATGGGCCGACTGCCGGGAGATGAGGGGTTGCACATCCTCTACCCCATCAGCCCCGCGGCCCCGGGTCATCCCCGGCGGGAAGCATCTTGGCGTCCCACGGGAAGTGGACCTCAGCGAGCGGAATCTCCTCCTTACGGAGGAGATCAGGCGGATTCAGGTGGAGGCCCGCGCAGGGCTGACAGTTCGTCAGTATTGAACATTGCGCCCGCCGCGGCTACGTTCCGCGACACCCAGCCCCGACACGAAGAGGTGGTCGCATGGCCGAAGTCAGCGCGGAGGCACGCATCGGGGCACCGGCCGAGAAGGTGTGGTCCAGGCTCACGGACTGGTCCGCGTGGGGCGAGTGGAACGCCACCCACACGAGCTTCCCTGCGGGCGGCCCGGAGCCCCTGGAGGTGGGTGCGACGTTCCAGGAGAACATGCGGCTCATGAACTTCCCGGCCGAGGTGGCATGGACCGTCGAGGCGCTGGAACCGGCACGTGTGCTCGCGATCCGCGGCAAGGGCCCGATGGCCGTGACCGTGGCGACGCGCTACACCCTCACGCCCGAGGGCGACGCCACGAGGGTCCGCATCGACGGCGAGTTCACGGGCGCGACGGTGTCCCTGATGGCGGGCAAGCTGAAGGACTCGGCCACGGCGGCCCTGCACGAGTCGCTGCGCAAGCTGGACGGCCTGGTGACCTGACCCCGGCTCCGGCACACGGAAGCGCCCCCGGAGCGGACCGGGGGCGCTTGTCCCGCGACGGGGTTCAGTCCTCGTCGGCGAGGATGAGATACAGCTTCTTGCGGGCTTCGTTGATGACGCCCAGCGCCTTCTCCCGCTGCTCCTTGCTGCCCGTCTTCCAGACCTGACCGAAGGCCTCCATCAGACCGAAGCCGGCCTGACGGATCTCACCCAGAGCCTCCCAGTCGACCCCCCGTGAGGCCTCCTCCCAGGGCGCCTCGGGCCCCTCCTCGGCGGCCGCGCGGCCCGCCTCGGTGAGCGAGAACAGCTTCTTGCCGCCCTCGGACGCGCTGGCGATCAGCCCCTCGTCCTCCAGCAGCTGAAGGGTCGGGTACACCGAGCCGGGGCTGGGCTTCCACGCCCCGCCGCTGCGCTCGGCGATCTCCTGGATCATCTCGTAGCCGTGCATCGGCCGGTCCTTCAGCAGGGCCAGGATCGAGGCGCGCACGTCACCGCGCCGCGCCCTTCCCCTCGGCCCCCCGCGCCCTCGCCCGCCCCAGGGGCCGGGACCGAAGCCCGGCCCACCGGGCCCGCCCCAGCCGGGACCACCCGGCCCGAACGGACCGAAGGCCGCACGCAGCCCTTCGAAGCCGCCCCGGCCGTGATGCGGGCCGCCGTGTCCATGTCCACGCTCGAATCCATGGGTACGCATCGCAACCACTCTCCATTCCATCGTTGATCTGTCGCGATGTCTCAACGATATATCGGTAATGCTCGGTTCGACAAGGCTCCTCACCGCCCGGCCGACCGGCAGAACCGGTCCAGTGCTCGCGTATTGGCCTTGGCCTCCGGGTTCGTGGGAGCCCTAGCGTCCGGGCATGCGGATACGAATCGTCGACGCCTTCACCGATCGCCCCTTCTCCGGCAACCCGGCCGGGGTCCTGCTCCTGACCGGCGCGCACGCCTTCCCGGACGACACCTGGCTGCAGGACGTCGCCCTGGAGGTCAACCACGCCGAGACGGCCTTCGCCCACCCGCTCCCCGAGGGTGCCGGGGCCGACTGGGCCCTGCGCTGGTTCACGCCTGCCACCGAGGTCGCCATGTGCGGCCACGCGACCCTCGCCACCGCCCACGTGCTGCACACGACCGGCGCCCACGACGGCCCGGTACGCTTCGCCACCCGCAGTGGCGTCCTCGTCGCCACGCCCGCCGGGGACGGCTCCGTGACACTGGACTTCCCGACGGCCCCGCTCACCCCCGTCGACCCGCCCGGCGGCCTGGCCGAGGCGCTCGGCACCGACCCGCTCACGGTCCTCGACACCGGCCCGAACGTGGGCGACCTGCTCGTAGAGGTCGCCGACGAGAAGACGGTGCACGGCCTCACCCCCGACCTGAAGGCCCTCGCCGCCCACTCCGAGCGCGGCGTCATCGCCACCGCCCGCGCCGAGGACCCCGCCCGTGGCTACGACTTCGTCTCGCGCTGCTTCTTCCCGAACGTCGGCATCGACGAGGACCCGGTGACCGGCAGCGCCCACACCGCGCTCGCCCCGTTCTGGTCCGAACGCCTGGGCCGCGCCGACCTCACCGGGCTCCAGGCCTCACCCCGCTCCGGGCGCGTCCGAACGGAGCTGCGCGGCGACCGCACCCTGCTGACCGGCAGGGCGGTCACCGTCATCGAGGGCGATCTGCTGGCCTGAGAAGCGGAAAGGGGGCGCACGACACCGTCGTACGCCCCCTCTCGCAGCGCGTCACGCCGTGGGCAGCCAGCCCACCTTGCCCGCCAGCAGCGCGTACCCGACGAACGCCCCGATGTCGAGCAGCGAGTGGGCCACCACGAGCGGGCCGACGCGCCCCCAGCGCCGGTAGAGGTAGACGAAGACGACGCCCATGACCATGTTCCCGATGAAGCCGCCGATGCCCTGGTAGAGGTGGTACGAGCCGCGCAGCACGGCACTGCCGGCCAGCGCGGCCGTCGGGCTCCAGCCCAGCCGGTCGAGGCGCCTCAGCAGGTAGCCGACGACGATCACCTCCTCCAGCACCGCGTTCTGGATCGCCGCGAGGATCAGCACGGGGTACTTCCACCACACCGCCGGCAGCGCCTCGGGCACCACGGTGAGGTTGAAGCCGAGCCCGCGGGCCGCGAGGTAGAAGGCGATGCCGGTGCTGCCGATGACCGCCGCGATCGCCGCCCCGCGACCGAGGTCGAACCACGGCCGGGTGCGGTCGAAGCCGATCGTGCGCAGGCTCGCGCCCTCGCGCAGCAGGAAGTGCGCGACGAGCGCGACGGGGACGAGCGCCGTGGTGATGCCGAAGAGCTGCCAGGCGAGGTCGAGCCAGGGCCGGCCGGGCGCGGCCGAGGCGTTCATCGTGGCCGCCTGGTCCTTGAGGCCGCCCGGCTTGGTGACCGACCCGATGAAGCTGATCAGCGCGGACACTCCGCTCGCGCCCAGCGACAGCGCGAGGACCAGCAGCGTCTCGTTGCGGAGCATCCGCCGTGAGAGCCCCTGCTGGGGAATGGAACCGCCCACCGGGCTCGCCTCCGCCTGCACACCTGCCTCCACTTCACCGACGTGTCGGATCAGTATGGCGGCAGCGTGACGTCACCCCGACGGCGGCGGTCAGTCCGGCGACACCGGCTCCGGCGGTCCCACCGGCCAGGTGTGGACCGGGTCGCCCTTGTGCATCAGCTCGCGGTACCGCCGGGTCGTGGCGGCCAGCGCGTCGTCCCGGGAGAGGCCCGCGTCCAGTGCCTTGTGGAACGTGGCGGCCTGCCAGCTCGCCCCGTTCACCCTGCGCCGGCACCGCTCCTCGATGACGCCCAGGTACAGATCACGGTCGGCCGGCTCGACTCCCCAGGCGTCCAGTCCGGCCTCGGCGAGCGGCAGCAGTTCGTCGCGGATCAGGCTCACGGCGTCGACCTGGGTGGTGCCGCTGTAACGGCCGCGCCGGGGCCAGGTGAAGCGGGCGTCGATACCGTCCTTGCACGCGGCGTCGAAGTTGGCGGCGGCCGCCTCGAACGGCAGCCTCGTCCAGACCGGCCGGGACTCCTCGGCGAGGGCCCGGACGACCCCGTAGAAGAAGGCCGCGTTGGCGATGACGTCGATGACCGTGGGCCCGGCCGGCAGCACGCGGTTCTCCACCCGCAGGTGCGGGACACCGTCGGCGATGCCGTACACGGGGCGGTTCCAGCGGTAGATCGTGCCGTTGTGCAGGACGAGTTCGGCGAGCGACGGTGTGCCGCCCTGGTCGAGCACCTTCAGCGGGTCCTCGTCGTCGCAGATCGGCAGCAGGGCCGGGTAGTAGCGCAGGTTCTCCTCGAAGAGGTCGTACGCCGAGGTGACCCAGCGCTCCCCGAACCAGGTGCGCGGCCGGACGCCCTGGGCCTGGAGCTCGGGCGGGCGGGTGTCGGTGGACTGCTGGAACAGCGGGGGCCGCGACTCGCGCCACAGCTCCCGGCCGAAGAGGAAGGGCGAGTTGGCGCCGACGGCGATCTGCGCGGCGGCGACCGCCTGGGCCGCGTTCCACACGTCGGAGAAGCGGGCCGGGGTCACCTGGAGGTGCAGCTGCACGGAGGTACAGGCGGCCTCCGGCGCGATGGACTTCGAGGTGCAGCTCAGGTGCTCCACGCCGTCGATGTCGAGGGTGAACTCCTCGCCGCGGGCGGCCACGATCTGGTCGTTGAGGAGGGTGTACCGGTCGACGTCGGAGAGGTTCGACGACACCAGGTCGTCACGGTCGAGAGTCGGCAGAATACCGATCATCACAATACCGGCGTCGACCTCGCCGGCTTTCCGGTCGGCATATGCCAGTGACGTACGGAGTTCCTCCGCGAGGCGGTCGAATACCCGGCCCCCCAGACGGTGTGGGGGAATGTTGACTTCCAGATTGAACATGGCGAGTTCTGTTTGGAAATCACGGCTCGCGATGCGTTCGAGGACTTGCCCGTTCAACATTTTCGGCATGCCGTCGGCGCCCGCGAGATTCAGCTCGATCTCCAGCCCCATGAGGTTCCTGGGACGATCGAACCGCTTCTCCGCCAGGAGTCGCTCCAAGCCCGTCAGGCACTGACGCAGCTTGTCGCGGTAGCGCTGGCGATCGGACAGGTCGAACCGGCCTGCCGCGACCTTCTCCCCCATCGAAGCGTCCTTCCTCGGTGTTGCGGGCCAGGATCCAGGGCCGCCGGGGTCCCGGTCAGGTGGAGGATGCCCAGCGAAAGCGATCGATAACGTCCCGGGCGGACCTGTCGGCCGCTACGCTGGTCACGAGTGACCGGTGGCACATTCACTCGGCATGACGCACAGGACAGGTTTCGGGGCCCAGGAACTCGTGAAAAACGCCGACGAGAATGGGCCGACCGGTTCGCGGGCATTCGCCGAGGTCACCGCAGTGCACCCCCACCTGAAATCAGGATGATTCTCGCGTATCGCCGACCGAATGTACCCTTGTTCTACTCACCGGAAACGGCTAGACGAAACACAGTCTGAACCCGTGTCGTATAAACTCCGCGAACAAGGCAGAAGGTTGGCGCCCACGGTCGATGGGGCCTGCCGTCGAGGCGACGCGGACCCCACCCCCCTCTCGTTCTCATGACCCCGGCCCCTGCCTCTCTGACCCTCGTGAGCTGACAGCGCCGTCCGCCCCCGCCCTCGCGCCACCGTGCCTTTGAATGAGAGGCGACCCACCATGCCGCTGCATGTCCCCCCGGCTCCCGCGCCCGCACTCCGTTCCGTCCTCACCGCCCTCTCCTCTCCCACAGCGGTCCGCGAAGCCCGAACTCCTTCCCTGCTCGGCACCCAGGGACCCGCCACACCCGAGCTCCCCCTGCCCGTGCACGTCCTCGACCATGTGACGGCCGAGGGCGTGTCCGCGACCCGGCTGGCCGGGTGGCGCTTCCTGATCCGCTGCGGCGATCGCGCCGTGGCCGCGGCGGAGACCGTGCTGACTCCCGACGGCTGGACCTTCTCCCACTTCTTCGAGGGCCCGTACATCACCTCCACCGAGCGCGCCCTGCGCCAGGCGGAGACGATGCCGCAGCCGTACCAGCCCCGCCTGCTGTCGGTGCCCGGCCTGTACATGCTGACGCTCTGGCTGCACGAGGACTGCACCGCGGACGGTGCCGCCGGCCACCCCGCCGCCACCGACCTGCTCGTCCCGCTGGCGCCCGCGCCTCCCGGCATCGCGGCCCATCGCCCGCACCGCGTCGCCGAGCTCCTCCCGGTGCTGACCCACCGGGTCACTCCCACCAGATTGCTCGGCTCACCTGCCTGAAGCGCCGCGCAGTCCCCTCTCTCGCACCCCGTCGCCGATTTCCGGCGGCGGGGTCGTTCGTTGCCCAGCCCGCCGCCATTCCTCCGCCCGCCGCCAGTCACCCGCCCGGCGGCTCGCTTTCCCACCCGGCCGCTCGTTTTCCCACTCGCACGACTGCTCTTTCGCTCGCACGGCTGCTCTTTCGCTCGCACGATCGCTTCCTCGCTCACACGATCGCTCGTACGAGCACCTAATGGCTCGTACGAGCCGGAATAGTCGTCGGCCCGAGCGGACTAGCCCCATTCGGCCACTGCGAACCACCCGAAGGGACAGTGCAGTTGGGATGAACCGTCGGCGCGGGTGATGCGTCATGAATCTGTGAGAGGCGGTGCCGCGAAATCCCTGCGGATTGACGCCCGTAGGGCAACACTGGGTTCCGACGACTTATCACAACGGGGGGCGGCCATGAACGACACTTCTAGCCGCGGAACAGACACGACAGCCAACTCAGCCAACTCACTCTCATCGTCCATCTCGACCCAGCGAAAGATCCCACCCATGTGCCAGCACCAGACCCAGTGCCCCTCAGCAGAATCCGCCGACCGGGAATCCGCCCGCCTCGTGGCGCACCACCCGGAGCAGGGATGGAGCCTGCTGTGCAACGGCGTGGTGCTCTTCGAGGACACCGGCGAGCTCCTGCCGGACGGCCGGGCCATCGCCCCGCACCGTCCGCTGGCCGGCCAGGTGATGACGGCCGCCTGAGGCCGCTCGGCGGGGCGACGCCCCGCCGGCACACATGAGGGGCCGGCCGCAGCGCACCCTGCGAACCGGCCCCGACGCATGTCCGGCGGCCGTCACTCACCGTCACCCGTCGCGACGTGCCGTTCCCGGCTCGTACGCCTTCCCACGGATGCCCGTTTTCCGGAAGACTCCTGGAAGTTTCGCGGTCACCCGTCGACGGAGGTGGGGCAAGTGGGAGGACGTGGGGCCGACGCCGAGGGCAAGGTCACGATCACGGAGATCGCCCGGCAGGCCGGCGTGTCCGTACCGACCGTGTCCCGGGTCGTCAACGGCCGGTCCGACGTGTCGCCGCAGACCCGGGCCCGAGTCGAGGACCTCCTGCGCCGCCACGGCTACCGCAGGCGTCCCGCGGCCCCGGGAGCCCGTGCCGCCCTGCTCGACCTGGTCTTCAACGACCTCGACAGCCCCTGGGCCGTGGAGATCATCCGCGGGGTCGAGGAGGTCGCGCACGCCGCCGGGGTGGGCACGGTCGTGTCGGCCATCCACGGGCGCTCGGGAGACGCCCGCGAGTGGATGCGCAACCTGAGGGCCCGCGCCTCCGACGGCGTCATCCTCGTGACGTCGGCCCTGGATTCCACGCTGCACGAGGAGCTGCGGATCCTCGGCGTGCCCCTGGTGGTCGTCGACCCGGCGGGCTCCCCCGCCCTGGACGCCCCGACCATCGGCGCGGCGAACTGGTCGGGCGGCCTCGCGGCCACCGAACACCTGCTGTCCCTCGGCCACCGCCGGATCGGCCTGATCGCCGGCCCGCCCCGCCTGCTGTGCTCACGGGCCCGTCTGGACGGCTACCGCGCGGCCCTGGAGGGCGCCGGCATCACGCCCGACGCGTCCCTCGTCGTCCCCGGAGACTTCCGCCCCGAGTCCGGATTCACCGCCTGCACCACCCTGCTCGACCTCCCCGAACCGCCGACCGCTCTGTTCGCGGCCAGCGACCAGATGGCACTCGGCGCTGTCGAGGCGCTGCGCCGGCGCGGGCTGCGGGTGCCGCAGGACATGAGCGTGGTCGGCTTCGACGACCTTCCAGAGGTCCGCTGGTCGGCCCCGCCGCTCACGACGGTCCGCCAGCCCCTGGCCGACATGGGCAAACTGGCCGTGCGCACGGTGCTCCGGCTCACCCGCGACGAGCAGCCGGACTCACCGCGCGTGGAACTGGGCACCGACCTGGTGGTACGGGCAAGTACCGCGCCTCCGGCCTGACTCCGGCTTGAGGAACGGCGCCCCGCCACCCCCTGTCGGGCAGGGCGCCGTCCGCCCCCGCTACTTCCCGCCGAGCGCCTCACGCAGCGCGAAGTACGCCGGCTTCGGCCGCAGTTCCTCGTCCCACGGCAGGGCCGCGCCCTCACCCGGGAAGAACGCCGGGATCCACGAGTACTTGTCGGTGTAGTCCCACAGGGTGATGCCGACGCATCGGCGTACCGCCAGGCACGCCTCGGTCAGGTCGGCGTACCACTGGGCCTGCTGGGTCAGCTTCTCCTCGGTCGCGGGCAGCTGCATCCGGATGTCGACCTCGGTGAGCGCGGTGTCGAGGCCGAGCCGGGAGAAGCGGCGGAGGTTGTCCTCCAGGGTGGCCGGATAGCCGTACTGCAGGGCCAGATGAGCCTGGAGGCCGATGCCGTGCAGCGGGACGCCCGCGGCCTTCAGTTCCTTGGCCAGCCGGTAGTAGGCGTCGCTCTTCGGGCCGGTCGCCTCGATGTTGTAGTCGTTGAGGTACAGCTTGACCCGAGGATCGGCCTGGTGAGCCCAGCGCAGCGCATCGGCGATGTAGCCGGGGCCGAGCGTCTTGTAGAAGACCGACTCCCGGTACGTACCGTCCTCGTTGAACGCCTCGTTGACGACGTCCCAGGCGAACACCTTGCCCCGATAGTGCCGTACCTCCGCCTGGATGTGCTTCTTCAGCACGGCCCTCAGCTCCGGGGCCGTCCACTCCCTGCTGGTGAGCCATCCGGGCAGCTGGCTGTGCCAGACCAGGGTGTGACCGCGTACCTTCTGCCGGTTGGCCCGGGCGAGGTTCACGATCTCGTCGCCCTGGGAGAAGTCGAACACGCCCTGCTCGGGCTCGGTCGCGTACCACTTCATGCCGTTGCCGGGTGTGATCTGGTCGAACTCGCTGCCGAGCAGGGCCTTGTACGGCCCGTCCACGAGCTCGGGGTTGTCGGTGGCGCTGCCGAAGTAGCGGCCGTGCCGCTGGGCGAGGTCGGCGAGGGTGGGCTGCTGGTGATCCGCGTGGGCGGGGGTGCCGGCTGTGATGCCGGCGGCGACCAGGAGCGCGGCGACGGCGCCGGCGAGTCTCAGACGGGTGGTGCGCATGGTGCGACTCCTCACGACAGGTGGGTGGGCAGAGCCGTACGTTGGCGGAGCGCGTCAGCCCTTGGTGGCGCCGGCGGTGAGGCCGCCGACGAGCTGACGCTCGGCGACCGAGTAGAAGGCGAGTGCGGGCACCATGGCCAGCACCAGATAGGCGAAGACCTTCGCGTACTCGGCGGAGTACTGCCCCTGGAACTGCTGGACGCCGATCGGCAGCGTCCACCACTGCGCGTCGGTGAACACCAGCAGCGGCAGGAAGAAGTTGTTCCAGCTGGTGACCACGGCCAGCACGGAGACGGTGCCGAGCGCGGGCCGGGCCATGGGCAGCAGCACCCGCCAGAAGAAGCCGAACGGAGTGCACCCGTCGAGCGTGGCGGCCTCTTCCAGCTCACCGGGGATCTGCCGGAAGAAGCCCCGCAGGATGATGATCGTCATGGGCAGTCCGAAGGCGGCCTGCGGGAGGATCACGCCGAGGGGGTTGTCCAGCAGGTCCAGGGAGCGCAGCAGCAGGAACAGCGGCAGGGCGGCCACCGCGAAGGGGAACATCAGCCCCATGGTGAACAGCGTGAACAGCGCTTCCCGGCCCCGGAAGGCGAACCGCGCGAAGGAGAACGCCGACAGGGCGGAGACGGCGACGATCAGGACGGTCGTGCCCACCGCGATCAGTGTGCTGTTGCCGATCAGCCGCCAGAAGTCCCCCGAGCCGAGGATCTGGGTGTAGTTGGAGGTGACCCACGACTCGGGCAGACCGACCGGGTTGCGGGAGAGTTCGTCGGTGGACTTGAAGCCGGAGAGCACGGCGTAGAGCAGGGGGACGGCCATGACCGCGCCCACTGCGGTGAGGACGAGGTGCAGGCCCCAGGTCCTGCCGCCCTCACGGGTCTTCTGACTGGCGGTCACTTTCCGTCCCCCCGCATGGTCGTGGTGGCCCCTTCGAGATCGCGCCGGAGCACGAACCGCTGGTAGGCGAGGGCGAAGACGAGGCTGATGCCGAACATGACCACACTGATCGCGCTGGCGTAGCCGACCTGGTAGCGCTTGAAGCCGTACTGGAACATGGTCACGGCCATGGTTTCCGAGTGGTGGTCGGGACCGCCCGCGGTGGTGACCCAGACCAGGTCGAAGAGCTGGATGGACCCGATGACCGCCAGGAACACGCTGATGCGCAGGGTGGGCGCGAGCAGCGGCAGGGTGACGTTGCGGAACCGCTGCCAGGCGCTCGCCCCGTCGATGAGCGCCGCCTCGGTCAGTTCCCGGGGGACGGCCTGAAGCCCGGCGAGGTACAGCATCATGTGGAAGCCGAAGTACTTCCAGGTCATGACCAGGAAGACGGTCGCCATGACGGTGGACGGATCCGCGAACCACTCCCCGCCCAGCCCCTCCAGTCCTACCTTGCCGAGGACCTGGTCGGCGAAGCCGTCGTCCGGGGCGAAGATCATGCCGAAGAGGATTCCGGTGATCGCCTCGGACAGGACGTAGGGGGCGAAGAACAGCATCCGGTAGACCGCCCGGCCGCGCATCCGCTGGTTGAGCAGCACGGCCATGGCGAGCGCGAACGGCAGTTGGAGGGCGAGCGACAGCACCACCAGGACCAGACAGCGCCACAGGTCGCCGAGGAAGACGTCGTCCTGGAGGAGCCGGGTGAAGTTCTCGCCGCCGATGTAGTCGGAGGGCATGCCGAAGCCGCCCCAGCGGAAGAACGCGGCGTACAGGGCGAACAGCATCGGCAGCAGCACGAGCCCCATGAACAGCACCAGGGCGGGGAGTTGGAAGCCGGCCGCGGTGAGCCAGTGCAGCGCGCGTCGCCGGGTCCGCCCCGGGGGCCGCCGGTCAGCGGCCGGGGGCGGGGCACCGGCGCCGCGGCCGGCCCGTTTGTCCGGCAGGAACGTGGAGGTCATCGCCGGCTACTGCTCTTCCTTCGCGGTCTTCGTGATGGACTGGGCGACCTGCCCGGGCGACTTGGAGCCGGCGATGAGCGCGGCCACACTGTCGTTGACCTCCTGGCCGACGGCGGGCGCGTAGGCCTGGTCGAGGTAGAGCTGGAAGCCGGTGGCCGCCTTCAGCTGAGCCTGTACGGCCTTGATGTTGGGGTCGGCGATGGCGCTCTCGGCCGCGGGGACCACGGGCAGCACGCCGGTCTTCTTGACCAGTTCCAGGTCGGTCGCCTCGGACGCGAAGAACTTGAGGAAGTCGACGGCCTCCTGCGGGGCTCCCCGGCGCAGGGCGTGTCCGCCGCCTCCGCCGAACACCTCGGTGATGGCGCCCTTGCCGCCCTCGACCGCGGGGAACGGGAAGAAGCCGAGGTCCTTGCCGAGGCCCTTGCCCGCGTCGGCCTGGACCGTGGGCGCCCACTGGCCCATGAGCTCCATCGCCGCCTTGCCGTTGCCGACGGTGGCGGCCTGGCCGGTGGGTGAGGAGTAGGCGGCGCCGAGGAAGCCCTTCTGGAACGGCTGGAGTCCGACGAGTTCCTCCAGGTGCTCGCCCGCCTCGACGAAGGGGGCACCGGTGAAGTCCTTGTCGTCGTAGGCCTTCTGGAGGGCTTCCGCGCCGGCGGTGCGCATCGCCAGGTAGGCCCAGTAGTACATGCCGGGCCACTTCTCCTTGCCGGCCAGCGCCAGCGGGGTGACCTCGGCGGCCTTGAGCTTGCGTACGGCGTCGAGGAAACCGTCCCAGGTGGTCGGGGGCTCGGCGATGCCGGCCTTCTCGAAGAGCGCCTTGTTGTACCAGAAGCCGATCATGCCGATGTCGAACGGGATGCCGTAGACCTGGTCGTCGAGCAGGTAGGGCTCCTTGGCGACCGGCAGCAGGGCCTCGCCCCACGGTTTGGTGCGGTCCGTGAGGTTCTCGACGAGCCCGGCGTCGACCTGCTGCTTCAGCACGCCGCCGCCCCAGGTGTGGAAGATGTCGGGCAGCTTCCCGGAGGCGGTCAGGGCCGTCATCTTCGACTTGTAGGCGTCGTTCTCCATCTGGACGATCTTTATCTTGACCTTGGGGTTCTGCGCCTCGTACTTCCGGGCGAGGGCAGCCCAGACGGTCTTGGACGGCTCGGTGGTGGAGATGTTCCACCATTCGACCGTGGTCGTCCCGGACGACCCTCCGTCCGAGTCCCCGCCGCATGCGGTCAGTGCCGTCATCCCCAGACCGGCCGCGGCGGAGGCCGCCAGGAAGCCGCGTCGGGACAGTGCGGGGTCGCCCATCATGCGCTCCTCGAAAGTTTCGAAGTAGTTCCAGAAAGGTTCGCTGCTGCCGCACCCTAGAGACAGCGGGTAAACGGTGGCAACCCCTCGTGCACGCTGAATCTTGCGTCAGGACATCGACGGGGAGGGCTGACGAAACATTCGGCTCGTCAGGCGAACGTTACGAAGCTGCCCTGATCGCGATCACACAGGGTGTCCGCCCAGGAGCCGGAGACCGACCCCCCACACCGCGCGAGCCGAGCCGCCGAACGCGCTCTCAGCTCGCGTTTCTGCATCCGCGTCCGCCCCGGCCGCGAGTCTTAACGGAAGCTTGACGCGCACGACCCCCGCATTCAGGGGCCACGGCATCACGCTCCGCTTACGCTGATCGGGCCGTCCAGTGATGGCCGGAACCACGCTGAGTCCGCACATCGGGAGCACGTCGATGGCCACCACCGAGCACCCGGCACCGAGCCCTCCGGAGCCCCCTTCACCCAGCCGTCTGCGCAGCTGGATGCTGGAGGGCCTGTCCGACATGGGCAAGGGCGGCGGCCACACCGGGCCCCATGCCGAGCCGGAACCCCCGCACCGGGGCCAGCCCTGGTGGCGGGTGATGTGCCTGACCGGCGTCGACTACTTCTCCACGCTCGGCTACCAGCCGGGTATCGCGGCCCTCGCCGCCGGACTGCTGTCGCCGATCGCGACGATCGTCCTCGTCGTCGTCACGCTGGCCGGGGCCCTGCCCGTCTACCGCCGCGTGGCCGAGGAGAGCCCGCACGGCGAGGGCTCGATCGCGATGCTGGAGAGGCTGCTCTCCTTCTGGCAGGGCAAGCTGTTCGTGCTGACCCTGCTGGGCTTCGCCGCCACCGACTTCCTCATCACCATCACCCTGTCGGCCGCCGACGCCTCCACCCACCTCGTGGAGAACCCGCATCTCACCGGCGTCCTGCACGACAAGCAGATGCTGATCACCCTGATCCTGGTGGCGCTGCTGGGCGCGGTGTTCCTCAAAGGCTTCCTGGAGGCGATCGGTGTCGCGGTCGCCCTCGTCGGTGCCTACCTCGCACTGAACGTGGTCGTGGTGATCGTCGGCCTCTACCACGTCATCACCGCGGGTCATGTGGTCACCGACTGGTCGAGCGCCCTCACCACCCAGCACAGCAACGTCTTCGCCATGATCGGCGTCGCCCTGCTCGTCTTCCCGAAACTGGCGCTCGGCCTCTCCGGGTTCGAGACGGGCGTCGCCGTGATGCCGCACGTCAAGGGCGACCCGGACGACACCGAGGCCCGGCCGACCGGCCGCATCCGCGACACGAAGAAGCTGCTCACCACCGCCGCGCTGATCATGAGCGTCTTCCTGATCACCACCAGCTTCATCACCACCCTCCTCATCCCGGAGAAGGAGTTCGAGGCGGGCGGCCAGGCCAACGGCCGGGCGCTCGCCTATCTGGCGCACGACTACCTGGGCAACACCTTCGGCACCGTCTACGACGCCTCGACGATCGCCATCCTGTGGTTCGCCGGCGCCTCCGCGATGGCCGGCCTGCTCAATCTGATGCCGCGCTATCTGCCCCGCTACGGCATGGCCCCGCACTGGGCCCGTGCCGTGCGGCCCATGGTCATCGTCTTCACACTGATCGCCTTCGTGGTCACCTGGATCTTCGACGCCGACGTCAACGCCCAGGGCGGTGCCTACGCCACCGGCGTGCTGGTCCTCATCAGCTCCGCGGCGATCGCGGTGACCATCGCCGCCCGCAAGGCCCGGCAGCGGAACTGGACGGTCGCCTTCGCGGTGATCTCCGCGGTGTTCCTGTACACCACCGTGCTCAACGTGATCGAGCGCCCGGACGGCGTGAAGATCGGCGCCTGCTTCATCGCCGGCATCATCCTGGTCTCCCTGCTCTCACGGCTGGCCCGGGCGTTCGAGCTCCGTGTGACCAGCGTGACGCTGGACGACATGGCGGAACGTTTCGTCCGGGACATGGCCAGCCGCCGGATGCGGTTCATCGCCAACGAGCCGGACCGGCGCGACATCGCCGAGTACCGCGACAAGATCGAGCAGATCCGGCAGGACAACGACGTGCCCGGCCAGGAGGACTTCGTCTTCGTCGAGGTGACGGTCACCGACCCGTCCGAGTTCGAGGCGGGCCTGACCGTACGCGGGGAGGTGCTGCACGGCCGCTACCGTGTGCTGACCCTGGAGTCGTCCTCCATCCCCAACGCCCTGGCCGCGCTGCTGCTGCACGTCCGCGACTCGACGGGGTGCACCCCGCACATCTACTTCGAGTGGACCGAGGGCGGGCCCTTCGCCAACTTCCTGCGCTTCTTCCTGTTCGGCCAGGGCGAGGTCGCCCCGGTGACGCGCGAGGTCCTGCGCGAGGCGGAGCGGGACCGCAAGCGGCGGCCGAGGGTGCACGTGGGCTGAGTCAGGCCGTCGCGCTCCTCCTGCCGAAGCCCCTGCGCGGCGAGCGCACGACGAGCTGCCCGTAGGTGACCTCGCCGGTGATCCGTACCCGCAGCCGGACGGGGGCGTCGGCCGGCCGACGCGCCTTGAGCGCCGAGTAGTTCATCACCAGGCCGTCGGTGTCCACGACGACACCCGGCCTGGTCAGCAGTTTCAGGGAGCCGGCGCGCAGGTCCAGGTCGATGTCCAGGGTGTCGTGTGTGATCACCGCGTCGGTGAAGTCGAGCGTCACCTCGCCCCACGCCGAACGGATCTCCAGCCGCCGCGGCACCACCCAGCCGTCGCCCCGCCGGGTCGAGGCCCCCTCCTGCCGGATCCGGACCACGCCGTCGGCCTCGGCGGGCGTCCCGCCGACGGGCACGGGCAGGTCCTCCGTCAGCACGGCGAGTTCGCCCATCGTCCGGGCGGACAACGCGGCCTCCAGCCGCTCGTCGAGCTCTTCCAGGGTGAGCCGGCCGTCGCCCGCGGCGACGCGCAGCACATCCACGGCCCGGTCCCGGTCCGCGTGCGACGCCCTCACCTCGGGCGATCCACCGGTCCGCACGATCTCCGCCGCCATCACTCCACCCCGATCCCCCGGGCACGGCACCCGGCCCACCAGTCGGGACTAACGCTATATCGCGTTATACCCAACGGCCAACCCCGCATCCGCCGTTCCCTTCCCGCGCGCCTATCGTGACCGGCATGCAGTCCTACACGATCGGCCAGGCAGCACGGCTGCTCGGCGTGAGCCCGGACACCGCCCGCCGCTGGGCGGACGCGGGCCGCATCACGACCCACCGCGACGAGACCGGGCGACGGCTCATCGACGGGCGGGACCTGGCCGCGTTCTCGGTCGAACTGGCCCGGTCCGGCTCCGCCGAGGAGGACACGACGTACACCTCGGCCCGCAACGCGTTCCCGGGCATCGTCACCGCGATCAAGCTCGGCGACGTCGCCGCCCAGGTCGAGATCCAGGCCGGCCCGCACCGGCTCGTCTCCCTGCTCACCCGCGAGGCGGTGGAGGAACTGGGCCTGGAGGTCGGCATGGAGGCGACGGCCCGTGTGAAGTCGACGAACGTCCACATCGACCGCGTCTGAACCCCGAGGGGAGGCGGAGGCGACGCAAGCGCACACCTGCCAGGGCGAACACCGCCATCGGGCTACCGTGCACCCATGAGCCTGAGCATCCGCAACCAGCTCCCCGGCACCGTCACCGCCGTCACTCCAGGCGAGGCCATGGCGACGGTCAGGGTCCGCCTCACCGGCGGCCAGGACCTCACCGCGGCGATCACCCGCGAGGCCGCGGAAGAGCTCCGTCTCACCCCGGGCGCCACCGTGCGCGCCCTGATGAAGTCGACGGAGGTCTCCCTGGCCACCGCGCCGGTCGAGGGCCTGTCGATCCGCAATCAGCTCCCCGGGACGGTCACGGACATCGCGGCCGGCGACGCGATGGCGTCGGTCCGCGTCACGGTCGAGGGCGGCGAACTGACCGCCGCGATCACCCGGGACGCGGCGGACGACCTGGCCCTGTCCCCCGGGATCCCCGTCGTCGCCCTGATCAAGGCGACCGAGGTGTCACTCGCCACCCCCTGACGAGCCCGGAGACGGCGGGAGGGGCCCCGCACCGCGGAGCCCCTCCCGTTGACCGGTCGGCCGATCAGTCCTCGTACGCGTCCAGCGGCGGGCAGGAGCACACCAGGTTCCGGTCGCCGTAGGCCTGGTCGATGCGGCGCACCGGCGGCCAGTACTTGTCGGCGGTCGACACCCCGGCCGGGAAGACGGCCTCCTCACGGCTGTAGGCGTGCTCCCACTCCCCGGCGAGCGCGCCGGCGGTGTGCGGAGCGCCGCGCAGTGGGTTGTCCTCCGCGGGCCACTCGCCGGAGCCGACCTTCTCGATCTCCGCGCGGATGGCGATCATCGCCTCGCAGAACCGGTCCAGCTCGGCCAGGTCCTCCGACTCGGTCGGCTCGATCATCAGCGTCCCGGCCACCGGGAACGACATGGTCGGCGCGTGGAAGCCGTAGTCGATCAGCCGCTTGGCGACGTCGTCGACGCTCACACCGGTCGCCTTGGTCAGCGGGCGCAGGTCGATGATGCACTCGTGGGCGACGAGCCCGCCGGGACCGGTGTAGAGGACCGGGTAGTGCGGCTCCAGCCGCTTGGCGATGTAGTTGGCGCTGAGCACGGCCACCTGCGTGGCCCGCTTCAGCCCCTCGCCGCCCATGAGCCGGACGTACGCCCATGAGATGGGCAGGATGCCGGCCGAGCCCCAGGGAGCCGCCGAGATGGGGCCGACGCCCGTCTCCGGGCCGGCCTCGGGCTGCAGCGGGTGGTTCGGCAGGTAGGGCGCGAGGTGCTCACGCACCGCGACCGGGCCGACGCCGGGGCCTCCGCCGCCGTGCGGGATGCAGAAGGTCTTGTGCAGGTTCAGGTGCGAGACGTCGCCGCCGAAGTGCCCCGGCTTGGCGAGCCCGACAAGAGCGTTGAGGTTGGCCCCGTCGACGTAGACCTGCCCGCCCGCCTCGTGCACCTGCGCACAGATGTCGGCGACGTGCTCCTCGAACACACCGTGCGTGGACGGGTACGTGATCATCAGCACGGCCAGCTGGTCGCGGTACTGCTCGATCTTCGCCCGCAGGTCATCGACGTCGATCTCGCCGTCCTCGGCGGTCTTCACGACCACGACCTTCATGCCCGCCATGACGGCGCTGGCGGCGTTGGTGCCGTGCGCGGACGACGGGATCAGGCAGACGGTGCGCTGCTCGTCCCCGTTGGCCCGGTGGTACCCGCGGACGGCGAGCAGACCGGCCAGCTCACCCTGAGACCCGGCGTTCGGCTGGAGGGAGACCTTGTCGTAGCCGGTGACCTCGGCGAGGCGGTCCTCCAGCTCGTGGATGAGGGTGAGGTAGCCCCCTGCCTGCTCGGCGGGCGCGAAGGGGTGCAGCTGCCCGAACTCGGGCCAGGTGACCGGCTCCATCTCGGTCGTCGCGTTGAGCTTCATCGTGCAGGAGCCCAGCGGGATCATGCCCCGGTCGAGCGCGTAGTCGCGGTCGGCCAGCTTGCGCAGGTAGCGCAGCATGGCGGTCTCGGAGCGGTGCTGGTGGAAGACGGGGTGGGTCAGGTAGTCGTCGGTACGCAGCAGCGCGGCCGGCAGCCCGTCCTCGGTCGATGCGTCCAGTGCCTCGACGACACCTTCGACACCGAAGGCGGCCCATACGGCACGCAGCTGGGCCCGCGTCGTGGTCTCGTCGCAGGCGATCGAGACGCGGTCGGCGTCGACGAGGCGCAGGTTGACCCCGTTGTCACGGGCGGCGGCCACGACCTCGGCGGCCCGGCCCTCGACGCGCACGGTCACCGTGTCGAAGTAGGAGCCGTGCACGACCTCGACCCCGCCGTTCGCGAGTCCGGCGGCGAGGACGGTGGCGTACCGGTGGGTGCGCCGCGCGATGCCCTTCAGGCCCTCCGGACCGTGGTAGACGGCGTACATGCCGGCCATGACGGCGAGCAGCACCTGCGCGGTGCAGATGTTGCTGGTGGCCTTCTCACGGCGGATGTGCTGCTCACGCGTCTGCAGCGCCAGCCGGTAGGCCTTGTTGCCGTCGGCGTCCACGGACACGCCGACGAGCCGCCCGGGCAGGCTGCGCGCCATCTTGTCCTGGACTGCCATGTAGCCGGCGTGCGGTCCGCCGAAGCCCATGGGGACGCCGAAGCGCTGCGTCGTGCCGACGGCGATGTCCGCCCCGAGCTCACCGGGCGACTTCAGCAGCGTCAGCGCCAGCAGGTCGGCGGCGACGGTGACGAGCGCCCCGAGCTCGTGCGCCCGGTCGATGACCGGCTTGATGTCCCGCACGGCACCGGAGGCGCCCGGGTACTGGAGCAGCACGCCGTTGATGTCGCGCTCGGCGATGTCGGCGGGGATGCCCTCGCTCAGGTCGGCGACGACGACCTCGACTCCGGCCGGCTCGGCGCGGGTCTGGATCACGGCGACGGTCTGCGGCAGCGTGTCCGCGTCGACCAGGAACAGGCCCTTCTTGTTCTTGCCCAGGCGCCGCGACAGCGCCATGGCCTCGGCGGCCGCGGTGCCCTCGTCGAGCAGGGAGGCGCCGGAGGTCGGCAGACCGGTCAGCTCGGCGACCATCGTCTGGAAGTTGAGCAGCGCCTCCAGCCGGCCCTGCGAGATCTCCGGCTGGTACGGCGTGTAGGCCGTGTACCAGGACGGGTTCTCCATGACGTTGCGCATGATGACGGGCGGCGTGAAGGTGCCGTAGTAGCCGAGGCCGATCATGGAGCCGAGGACCTCGTTGCGGTCGGCGAGGGAGCGCAGCTCGGCGATCACCTCGGCCTCGCTGCGGGCGCCCGGGAGGTCCAGTGCCTCGGTGCTCTTGATCACTGCCGGGACCGCGGCGGCCGTGAGCTCGTCGAGCGACCCGTAGCCGACGTGGGCGAGCATCTTGGCGCAGGCCTCGTGGTCGGGGCCGATGTGGCGCTGCTCGAAGGGGACTGCCTCTTCGAGCTCGGAGAGCGGAATGCGGTGGGCGGTCATTACGGAGGCCTCCTGGTCGACACGACCTGCGAGGGGCACCACGGCACGGGTACCCGGACGGCCTCCCCCTCTGTCATCTCAACCTGAGAGCTTCACCGGATCGCCCGAAGGCCTCCGGCTTTCACCGTCGGTGAGAGCGGACGCCGTCGACACCCGCCCTGCTTTCCAGAGTGACCTCGTCCGTGCGGTACGTGAGCCTGAGAGATTCCGGGGAGGATTTGCTCCTTCGGCGCCTCCGATGGTGTCTGGAGGACTCTCCCGCACGGGGTCAACAGCCGCTGCCAGCGTACCAGCGAGGTCAACGCACGAACCGTCGAGTGGCCGCATCCCCACTTGTACCGTTTTGTAGTGTTTACGGATGAGGTGCGACCAGCTGGAGGGCCCGTGCGAACCGATATCGATCCGCGCAACCTGATCGGCCGCAAGGCGTTCGACCGCAACGGGACCAGGATCGGCACCATCGACGAGGTCTACCTCGACGACGCCACCGGCGAGCCGGAGTGGGCGGCCATACGGACCGGTCTGTTCAGCAGGGACGCATTCGTCCCCCTGGAGCCCAGTGAACTGATCGAGGGCGCCCTGCACGTGCCCTTCGAACGCGCCCTGATCAAGGACGCCCCCGACTTCGGCGTCGGCCGTCACCTCTCCCCGGAGCAGGAACTGCAGCTCTACCACCACTACGGTCTCGACGTCGCCGCCCCGCCCCCGCTCCCGGACCACGACTTCGGCAAGCTGGCGGGCACCGACGAGACGGCCTGAGCCGCCGTCCCGGGCGCTTCGTCTCCCCCTTCGGTCCCTCGTAACACCAACGGCAGCGGATCGGCCGCCTCCAGATCCGGGTCGTCGACCCGGAAGGTCCGCACGCGCCCGGGCTCCGAGTCGGGCGTCTCGAACCGTACGGTGACCCGCCCGAGGCCGCTGCCCTGCACCCATCCGTGCCCGAACTCGGCGTGCCGCACGTCGTGCCCGGCGGGCCACCGCCGCTCGGCGAGCGACGGCTGCTCCTCGGCCGCCGCCACGGCGTGCTCCTCGACCGGGCCTTCCGCGACCGCCCGCTCCCCCGCCGCCTGGGCGAACAGGTCCTCCTGCGTGTAATCGGCGAGGCCGCTGACCCCCACCCCGAGGAGCCGCACCCCACCGGTCGTATCGACCGAGTCCAGCAGTCTGGCCGCCGCCTCGCGGATCACCCCGGGATCGTCCGTGGGCCCGCGCAGCGTCTCGGACCGGGTGAGCGTCGAGAAGTCGTACCGCCGCACCTTCAGCACGATCGTCCGCCCGGACAGCCCTGCCCCGCGCAGCCGCCGTACGCACCGCTCGGCGAGCCGCTGCACCTCCAGCCCGACCCGTGTCCGGTCGTGGATGTCGACGTCGTAGGTGTCCTCGACCGACACCGACTTCGTCTCGCGCTCCGCCACCACGGGCCGGTCGTCCCGCGCCAGCGCCATGGCGTGGAGACCGTGCCCGTGCGCCTTTCCCAGCAGCCGGACCAGTTCGTCCTCGCCCGCCTCGACGATCTCCTCGACCGTGGTGATCCCTGCCCGCCTCAGATGGTCCCCCGTGGCCGGCCCCACCCCCGGCAGCGTCCGCACCGACATCGGCGCGAGCATGGCCCGCTCCGTCCCGGGCTCGATCACCACCAGCCCGTCGGGCTTGGCCTCCTCCGAGGCGATCTTCGCGAGCATCTTGGAGGCGGCGAGACCCACCGACCCGGTGAGCCCCGTGACGGCCCGTATGTCCGCGCGCAGCTTCACCCCGGCCAGCCGCGCCGACCGCTCGTCCCAGGCCACGCCTCCGGCCTCCAGATCCACGAACGCCTCGTCCAGGCTCAGCGGCTCCACCAGCGGCGACAGTGCCCGCAGCAGCTCCATCACCCGCTCGCTGATCGACCGGTAGAAATTGAAGCGCGGCACGAGATACGCGGCGTTCGGCGCGAGCCGCCGGGCCTGCCCCATGGGCATCGCCGAATGCACCCCGAAGACCCGCGCCTCGTACGACGCGGTCGCCACCACGCCCCGCGGCCCGAGCCCTCCCACCACCACGGCCTTCCCGCGCAGACTCGGCTTGGACGCCTGCTCCACCGAGGCGAAGAAGGCATCCATGTCGAGATGCAGGATCGTGGGCGCGGTTCTCACAACTCCGATGCTGCCCTACGCCACTGACAACGCCCCGCGCGACCGCCCTGAACGCCCCACGCGACCGCTCCGAACGCCCAACGGGAAACCGCTTGCCTCCGGTGCGGAAACGTCCCGCCTCCTGCGGCCGCGTGCGGTCCTGCGCTGCCGGACGGCTCAGACGGCCCGATTCCGCCGACGCGCCAGCTCGTCCGCGGGATTGGGCCCGACCAGGGTCTCGCCGGTGTCGATCCGCTCGCCGTGCAGCTGGGACAGCGCGCTCTCGACGTCCCGCCACACCACGCCCACGGCGATCCCGAACACACCCTGGCCTCCCTGGAGCAGGGCATGGACCTCGTCGGGCGAGGTGCACTCGTAGACCGTCGCGCCGTCGCTCATCAGCGTCATGCGCTCCAGATCGCTGAAACCGCGTTCCCTGAGGTGGTGGACGGCCGTACGGATGTTCTGCAGGGACACCCCGGTGTCGAGGAACCGCTTGACGATCTTCAGGACGACCACGTCCCGGAAGCTGTACAGCCGCTGCGTCCCGGACCCGTAGGCGGGGCGCACGCTCGGCTCGACGAGCCCCGTGCGGGCCCAGTAGTCCAACTGCCGGTAGGTGATACCGGCGGCCGCACAGGCCGTGGGGCCGCGATAGCCGATCTGCTCGGACGCCATGGACGTCGTCCCTCCGCTGCTCGGCACCGCACTCGGTCGCTGCGGAGCGTGCTCGGCCGCGCCTCCGGGCTGAGGGCATCCCCCGCCCGGGAGGGGCCGTGAGCCGGGGGGAGGGTACGGACCGCTCGCCCTGAGACTGCGCTCGGGGCCGCCCCCAGCCGTACCGTCGCCGCTGCTTCTCACGCCGACCTCCGTCCTTGACCTGCCTTCTCGACGGTAGGCAGTCACCAGGGGTGCGTCAACGATCGCCACACTCGCCACGCCGAGTGATAATCACCCTGAGAGTGGTTTCCCGTGCCCCACCGCGGGGAAAGGCTAGCCGAATGTGCTCGGCGCAAGCCGTGTGACGCTCTCCATCGCCTCCGGCACATGCGGGCATTTCACCCGTCCCACATACGGCGGGCGGCCCCGCCACGGACCACATCGTCCGCCGGGCCGCCCACACGCCTTCTCAGGCCGCTGCCCCTCCCGAGGCGCTCACTGGCTACTGCTGCCGAAGTCCTCCGGGGAGATCTGGTCGAGGAACTCGCGGAACTTCTCCACCTCGTCCTCCTGCTCGTCCGGAATCGCGATGCCGGCGTCGTCGAGCACCGTGTCACTGCCGTAGATCGGCGTCCCGGTGCGCAGCGCGAGCGCTATGGCGTCGGACGGGCGGGCGCTCACCTCGACGCCGCTGGCGAAGACCAGCTCCGCGTAGAAGACGCCCTCACGCAGGTCCGTGATGCGCACTTCCGTGAGCTCCTGGCCGACGGCTTCCAGCACGTCCTTGAACAGGTCGTGAGTCAGCGGCCGCGCGGGAGCCATGCCCTGCTGGGCGAAGGCGATCGCCGTCGCCTCCCCCGGCCCGATCCAGATGGGGAGGTAACGGTCGCCTCCCACTTCACGCAGCAGCACGATCGGTTGGTTGGAGGGCATTTCGACCCGGACACCTACGACATCGAGCTCGTTCACACAGCAACCCTAGGCCGTGCTCGGGACGTTTGGGTAGTCGGGCCGGTATCGGGCGCCTGATCCGGCCCCCTGCGCGCCCACCTCAGGGCAGCCGCACGCCGAGCGCCGTCCGCACCAGCGCGGCGTGCAGCTTCACCGTGAGCCCCGCCAGCTCCTTGGTGCGGGCCTCGGCATGAGCCCTGGTCTGCGGGTTCCGGTGCCGCCTCAACGGGGCCACCACCTGGTCCACGAGCCCGGCCTCACGGTCCGCGGCGGCCTTCATCGCCCGCAGGTGCCGCGGCTCGATCCCGAACCGCCCGAGCTCGATGACGAGCAGGGCGACGGTGACCGCCTCGGCGTCATAGGCACCGTCCTCCAGGGGGGTGAGAAGACCGTAGGACTCCCACTCCTTGAGCTCCTGCTCGTCGACATCCGCGGCGGCGAGCAGCGCGTCCCGCCCGATCCTGGCCGCCGTGGGCCCCTCGGACGGCTCGGCTGCGGACTCTCCGTCCCGCTGACGGCCCACCACCGGCAGCGGTACGGCCTCACCGCGCTCCATGGCCGCCAGGTGCTCCCGGATCACCTTCAGGGGCAGATAGTGATCCCGCTGCATCCTCAGGACGTGACCGAGGCGCTCGACGTCATGGGCGCTGAACTTGCGGTACCCCGACGGGGTCCGCTGCGGCTCGATGAGCCCTTCCGACTCCAGGAAACGGATCTTGGAGATGGTCACTTCGGGAAACTCGTCGCGCAGCGCGTTCAGCACCGCGCCGATGCTCATCAGCCCACTGTCCGTGGCGGCGGCGCCGCGCCCGGCACCGCCGCTCGGTTTTTGCAGCATGGACCTTCCCTGACGGATGGACCCTCGCTGGGGTCTGCCCGGACGGAGCCGGTCAGTAGCCCCGCTGGCTGGCGTAGAAGACCAGCCGGTACTTGCCGATCTGCACCTCGTCGCCGTTGTTCAGAGCGACCTGGTCGATCCGCTCGCGGTTCACGTACGTGCCGTTCAGGCTGCCCACGTCGGCCACCGTGAACGAACCGTCCTGGCCGCGGCGGAACTCCACGTGGCGCCGGGACACCGTCACGTCGTCCAGGAAGATGTCGCTCTGCGGATGCCGGCCGGCCGTCGTCAGATCGCCGTCCAGCAGGAAGCGGCTGCCCGAATTCGGACCGCGCCGCACCACCAGGAGCGCGGAACCCAGCGGCAGCGCCTCGACGGCGGCCTGAGCCTCCGGGGACAGCGTCGGCATCGGCGTCTGGCCGGTGGTCTCGCTGTCGTAGGCCTCGAGACCGGAGATGGAGATCGTGGAGGTCGTCTCGGACGGACGCTCCGGCGTCGCCCCCGCCCGCAGCGGCGCGCCGCAGTTGGAGCAGAAACGGCTGTTCTCCGCGTTGCGGTTACCGCACCTCGTACACACCAGTGCCGACATCGGATCCTCCTGCCGCGGCTGCCCACCGGGGGCGTTGGACGCATACGGGTCGGAAAACCCTCCACCCGCACTTGAGGTTGACGGTTGCCCGAAACCTATGCCGCCGGGCTGCGCAGGGTCAACCGACGGCGCGCCCTGACCACCGGAAACATCGCCGCCCGGGCCGCCGACCTGGTCCCGGAACAGCGGCCGCTGGCCCTCCGCGTCAGGCTGTGCGCGATGACGGGCGGTCGCATTGTCGCTGCCCTCTCGCGCGCTCTTGCCGAACAACTTCGCAAACAACTTCACGGGCGATTCCCCTTGACCGAAACAGACCCGCCCGTGGGGCAGGACGAACCCTGACTGAACACTCTGGCCGACCCGGACATCCTGACAACGTCCGTCTGCACCAGACAGTTTCCACCACGCACCGCCCATTCGGTGCGCCGACCCCCCGCAACGTCATGCCCTCGCCCGACGCCGCCCATGCACCCCCGGTTCACTGCGAGGACGACCGAGCGTAGTCAGGCCGCTTCGCTGCTCGCAAGGCGTCCACCACGATGTCGGTGGACCGCTCGATCGCGACGGTGGCCTGTTCCTTCTCGAGAGTCTGCACCACGCCTCCGGGGATGTTGAGCGCCGGCTCCAGGTCCTGCGACTTGCCGATGACCTTGAAACGATAGGGCGCGTTGATCTTGTTCCCGTCGACGCTCACACCCTTGCCGGAGTCCGCGAGATAGGTGCCGGCGACGACCCGGACGCCGTTGACCTGAATCGCCTCCGCGCCCGCGGCGCGCAGCTCCTGGATCGCGTCGAGCAGCATGTCCGCCTCGACCGTCCCCTTCGTGTCCACGATCGTCATGGTGATGCCGGGCCCCTGCGCGGCCACCGTGCCCGCCAGGATGCCGAGTTGCCTCTCCTTCTCGATCGTCTGCTTCCTGGCCTCCTCGGCCTGGTCCGAGCTGTTCTCCAGCTCGTCGCGCTGCTGTTCGAGACCCTGCTTCTCGTCCTCAAGACGCTGAGTACGGTCATCCAGTTCATCGAGAATGCGGACAAGATCTTCCTGCCGCGCGCCCCGCAGGGCGCTGTCGCTGTCGCTGTTGGAGGCCACCTGCACGGCCAGCCCGAACCCCAGACCGAACAACAGCACCGCGACGATGAGTTGCGCCCGGGTGACACGCGGCGGCCACAGCCCCTGCACCAGCCGCTGCCTGCCGGTCAGCCGCGGCCCGGGGTCCGGCTGCGGTTCCGGTACCTGCTCGGGCTCCGGCTCCTTCGGCGCCTCCTCGGCGGCAGGCGCCGCCGAGGGCACCTCCTGAGGCAGCTCCTTGCGCAGCCCGTTCCCGGATTCGCCCCCGCCGTCGCGCGTGTCGCCCCGGTCCTCGGCGGTCTTCTCGTCGTGATCGCTCATCGGCCTCACGCCCGGAACACGTGCCGGCGGATCGCCGCGGCGTTGGAGAAGATCCGGATACCGAGGACGACCACCACACCGGTGGACAGCTGGGCGCCCACGCCGAGCTTGTCGCCCAGGAACACGATCAACGCGGCCACGACGACGTTCGACAGGAACGACACCACGAAGACCTTGTCGTCGAAGATGCCGTCGAGCATGGCCCGCAGGCCGCCGAAGACGGCGTCGAGCGCTGCCACGACGGCGATCGGCAGATAAGGCTCGACCACCGCCGGAACCTCAGGCCGGACCAACAGGCCGGCCACGACTCCCACGACGAGGCCCAGTACGGCGATCACGATGTGCCCTTCTCACTCTTCTCAACGCTCGGCTGTGCTGTACGTACGGTCACACTCGGTGCGGCAGGCAGCCGGAGGTCGTCCTCCACGGAGATGCCTGTCCTGATGCCGTAGCTCTCCTGCAGCGCGTTCAGATACAACCCGTCCGCGCTGTTCTGGAACCGCGTGCTCAGCCGCTGCCCGTCCCCCACCGCCAGCACCGTGTACGGCGGCACCAGCGGCTTGTTGTCGACCAGTATGGCGTCACCGGCGGCCCTGATCGCGGACAGTGCCGTCAGCCTCTGCCCGTTGATCGAGACGGCCTCGGCACCCGACTCCCACAGCCCGTTCACCACGCGCTGCATGTCCCGGTCCCGCACCCGGCCGGTGTCGGAGAACCCGGAGGTCTCCCGCGGGTCGCCGTCGCCACCCGTGGCGGCTTCCTTGGCGTCGTTCACCACGAGCTTCACGCCGGGCCCGTGCACCGCTACCGCGCCCGACAGGATGCCCGCCAGGTCGGAGTCCGCGCTGCCGCCGCTGTTCCTCAGCGCCTCGCGCTGCCGTGCGCTCACGTCCGCGCGCAGCTCGTCGACGGAGTCCTCCAGCTTGTCCGCCGTCTCGGTCTCCCGGTCGATGCGGTCGACGAGCTCTTCCCGCTCCTTGGCGACGACCGGAGCCGCGACCCGCGCCTGCGCCGCTCCGAGGGTCACGACGAGGGCCGCGAGCACCAGTCCGGCGGCAAGCCCGAGCTTCGCCCGGAGCGTCTTCGGCATGCCGCTGTCTCCCGCGGCCTTCTTGCGCGCCGCGGCCTCGGCATATCCGTCGTCGAGGCTGTGGTCCATGACGTTGGTCAGCAACGACATGGACGCATCCGGGCGCCGGGGCCGCGCGGGTGTGCTCCGAATGGGGGGTTGCTGCGGCATGCCGCACATCGTCGCACGTCGCGAGCGCTACCTCCGAACGGCCCCACCGGCGTGCCGGACAGGCCCCGTTGGGGACACTTGTCCGGCACGCACGCGTGCAGCCCGTTCTACCGGCCGGCGCTGTCCACGACCGCCGACCATTCGTCAAGCAGGGCCTGCGCGGAGGCGTCGTCCGGCCCCTCGGCCCACAGGTGGGTGACGGCCTCGGCCGGATCGGGCAGCACCATCACCCAGCGGCCGTCGGTCTCCACCACCCGCACCCCGTCCGTGGTGTCCACGAAGCGATCTCCGGCCGCTTCGACGACCCGCCGCATCACGAGCCCCTTGACGGCCCACGGGGTCGCCAGATCGCGCTTCAGGACGTGCGCCCGCGGAATCCGCGCGTCGATCTGGCTGAGCGTGAGCTGCGTCCGCGCCACGAGTCCGATGAGCCGCACGAAGGCCGCGGTCGCGTCGTACACGCTGCTGAACTCGGGGACGATGAAGCCGCCCTTGCCGTCACCGCCGAAGATCGTCCCCTCCTCACCGCCGACCCGGGTGAGGTCGTCGGGAGAGGTGGTCGTCCACTCGACCTGCGTCCCGTGGTACGCCGCCACCTGCTCGGCGATCCGGGTCGTGGTCACCGGCAGCGCGACCCGGCCGCTGCGCCGCTCGGCGGCGACGAGGTCCAGCATCACGAGCAGCGCCCGGTCGTCCTCGATGATCCGCCCCTTCTCGTCGACGAGCGACAGCCGCTCACCGACAGGGTCGAACCGGACGCCGAACGCGGCCCCCGAGGACGCCACGATCTCCCCGAGACGCACCATCCCCGACCGCCGCATGTCGGCCGTCTCCGTGGGCCTGGACTCGTCGAGGCCGGGGTTGATCGTCAGCGAGTCCACCCCGAGCTTGCCGAGGAGGCTCGGCAGGACGAGTCCCGCGCTTCCGTTGGACGCGTCCACGACGACCTTCAGCCCGGACTCGGAGATGCCCGTCGTGTCGACGTTCCGCAGCAACGACCCGGTGTACGAATCGAAGACGCTGGCCGGGAAGTGCAGATCCCCGATCTCACCGGGGAACGCCCGACGGTACTCCTGCCGCGCGAACACCCGGTCCAGCTTCCGCTGGCTGCCCTGCGACAGGTCCGCGCCGTTCCCGTCGAAGAACATGATGTCCACGGAATCCGGCACCCCGGGCGTGGTGCGGATCATGATGCCGCCCGCGCTGCCCCGCGCGGTCTGCTGCCGGGCAACCGGCAACGGGACGTTCTCCAGGTCCCGCACGTCGATCGCGCTGGCCTGAAGCGCGGAGATCACCGCCCGCTTGAGCGCGCGGGCACCACGGGAGTGGTCCCGGGCCGTGGTGACGGTCGAGCCCTTCTTCAGCGTCGTCGCGTACGCGCCTGCGAGGCGGACCGCGAGCTCCGGAGTGATCTCCACGTTCAGGATCCCGGACACACCACGGGCGCCGAAGAGATGGGCCTGTCCCCTGGACTCCCAGATCACCGAGGTGTTGACGAAGGCGCCGGCCTCGATGGTCTTGAAGGGATAGACCCGCACATTGCCCTGGACAATCGATTCTTCACCGATCAGGCACTCATCACCGATGACCGCCCCGTCCTCGATCCGCGCCGCGCGCATGATGTCGGTGTTCTTGCCGACCACGCAGCCGCGGAGATTGCTGTGCGGCCCCACGTAGACGTTGTCGTGGACGACGGCCTTGTGCAGGAAAGCACCGCTCTTGACGACGACGTTGGAGCCCACGACGGTGTGCTCACGGATCTCGGAGCCCGCCTCGACCTTGGCGTAGTCACCGATGTAGACGGGCCCGCGGAGGACGGCGTCGGGATGGACCTCCGCTCCCTCGGCGACCCATACGCCCGGGGAGATCTCGAATCCGTCGACGTCAACGTCGACCTTGCCCTCCAGGACATCGGCCTGAGCCTTCACATAGCTCTCGTGCGTGCCGACGTCCTCCCAGTAGCCCTCGGCGATGTAGCCGTAGATGGGCTTGCCTTCCTTCATCAGCTGCGGGAAGACATCGCCGGACCAGTCGACGGGCACGTCGGGCTCGACATAGTCGAAGACCTCGGGCTCCATCACGTAGATGCCGGTGTTCACGGTGTCGGAGAAGACCTGGCCCCAGGTGGGCTTCTCCAGGAAGCGCTCCACCTTGCCTTCTTCGTCGACAATGGTGATACCGAATTCCAGCGGATTGGGCACACGCGTCAGACAGACCGTGACGAGCGCGCCCTTCTCCTTGTGGAAATTGATGAGCTCGGTGAGGTCGAAATCCGTCAGAGCATCGCCGGAGATGACGAGGAAGGCATCGTCCTTCAGCGCTTCCTCTGCGTTCTTGACGCTTCCGGCGGTACCGAGTGGCTTCTCCTCATTGGCATAGGTGAGCTCCATACCGAGCTCTTCGCCGTCACCGAAGTAGTTCTTGACGAGCGACGCCAGGAACTGGACAGTCACGACTGTTTCGTTGAGCCCATGCCTCTTGAGCAGCCGCAGAACATGCTCCATGATCGGCCGGTTGGCCACCGGCAGGAGCGGCTTGGGCATGCTTGAGGTCATAGGACGAAGGCGCGTGCCTTCGCCTCCGGCCATCACGACGGCCTTCATGTCGGAAGCGTCCTCCTCGAAGAGACGGTCTGGCCGACTTCCCCCGCCAGGATTGTCCCGCACATATCCAGCACGGGCCATCGCTCCGCTACGGCAGCAGGACCATCCGGGAGTTCAATCGGTCGTGGCGTCCGCACGGACCAGGCGGCGGACTTGTACCACGTAGAGGACTCCTGCCCACCAGTACAGCGTTGTACCCCACCCTGCGAACGCCCATCCGAAAATAGCAGCCAGTGACGAGATCCAGCCGCTTCCGTCACTGAGCAGCAGCAAGGGGAAGGCGTACATCAGGTTGAAGGTCGCGGCCTTGCCCAGGAAGTTCACCTGGGGCGGCGGATAGCCGTGCCGGCGGAGGATGCCGACCATGACCAGCAGAACCAGCTCTCGCGCCAGGAGTAGAGCGGTCAACCAGAGGGGCAGAATCTCGCGCCAGGTGAGGCCGACCAGGGTCGAGAGAATGTACAGCCGATCGGCCGCAGGATCGAGGAGCCGGCCGAGGCTGCTGATCTGGTTCCAGCGACGCGCGAGCTTGCCGTCCAGATAGTCACTGACACCGCTCAGGGCCAGCACCAGAAGGGCCCAGCCGTCACTTTGGGGCCCACCGAACTCAGGCCGCAGGATCAGCCACAGGAACACGGGCACGCCGACGAGGCGCGCCATGCTGAGGATGTTCGGGATGGTGAGCACACGGTCCGTCTGGACGCGAGTCTCCTGAACCTCCACCCGGGGGCCTCCTGTGGGAAATGTACCGACGATGCCCCCTGACCTTACCTCAACGCAAAAAGGCTCTGGCTCTTGGGCTGAGTGCCCAAGAGCCAGAGCTCTAAAAGGAGTTCGGCGGCGTCCTACTCTCCCACAGGGTCCCCCCTGCAGTACCATCGGCGCTGTAAGGCTTAGCTTCCGGGTTCGGAATGTAACCGGGCGTTTCCCCTACGCTATAACCACCGAAACACTATGAAACTGTCGAACAATGCCGCACCACACCGTGACCATGGCATGGGGCCGTTCGTGGTTTCAGAACCAACACAGTGGACGCGAGCAACTGAGGACAAGCCCTCGGCCTATTAGTACCGGTCAACTCCACACGTTACCGTGCTTCCATATCCGGCCTATCAACCCAGTCGTCTACTGGGAGCCTTACCCTCTCAAGGAGGTGGGAATACTCATCTCGAAGCAGGCTTCCCGCTTAGATGCTTTCAGCGGTTATCCCTCCCGAACGTAGCCAACCAGCCATGCCCTTGGCAGAACAACTGGCACACCAGAGGTTCGTCCGTCCCGGTCCTCTCGTACTAGGGACAGCCCTTCTCAATATTCCTACGCGCACAGCGGATAGGGACCGAACTGTCTCACGACGTTCTAAACCCAGCTCGCGTACCGCTTTAATGGGCGAACAGCCCAACCCTTGGGACCGACTCCAGCCCCAGGATGCGACGAGCCGACATCGAGGTGCCAAACCATCCCGTCGATATGGACTCTTGGGGAAGATCAGCCTGTTATCCCCGGGGTACCTTTTATCCGTTGAGCGACGGCGCTTCCACAAGCCACCGCCGGATCACTAGTCCCGACTTTCGTCCCTGCTCGACCCGTCGGTCTCACAGTCAAGCTCCCTTGTGCACTTACACTCAACACCTGATTGCCAACCAGGCTGAGGGAACCTTTGGGCGCCTCCGTTACTCTTTAGGAGGCAACCGCCCCAGTTAAACTACCCATCAGACACTGTCCCTGATCCGGATCACGGACCCAGGTTAGACATCCAGCACGACCAGACTGGTATTTCAACGACGACTCCCCCTGAACTGGCGTCCAGAGTTCACAGTCTCCCAGCTATCCTACACAAGCCGAACCGAACACCAATATCAAACTGTAGTAAAGGTCCCGGGGTCTTTCCGTCCTGCTGCGCGAAACGAGCATCTTTACTCGTAGTGCAATTTCACCGGGCCTATGGTTGAGACAGTCGAGAAGTCGTTACGCCATTCGTGCAGGTCGGAACTTACCCGACAAGGAATTTCGCTACCTTAGGATGGTTATAGTTACCACCGCCGTTTACTGGCGCTTAAGTTCTCAGCTTCGCCCAGACGAATCTGAGCTAACCGGTCCCCTTAACGTTCCAGCACCGGGCAGGCGTCAGTCCGTATACATCGCCTTACGGCTTCGCACGGACCTGTGTTTTTAGTAAACAGTCGCTTCTCGCTGGTCTCTGCGGCCACCCCCAGCTCACCGAGTAAATCGGATCACCGAGTGTGGCCCCCCTTCTCCCGAAGTTACGGGGGCATTTTGCCGAGTTCCTTAACCATAGTTCACCCGAACGCCTCGGTATTCTCTACCTGACCACCTGAGTCGGTTTAGGGTACGGGCCGCCATGAAACTCGCTAGAGGCTTTTCTCGACAGCATAGGATCATCCACTTCACCACAATCGGCTCGGCATCAGGTCTCAGCCTTAATGTGCGACGGATTTGCCTATCGCACGGCCTACACCCTTACCCCGGGACAACCACCGCCCGGGATGGACTACCTTCCTGCGTCACCCCATCACTCACCTACTAACCGCTTGGTTCAGCGGCTCCACCACTCCCCTTTGCCCGAAGGCTCCAGGGCGGCTTCACGGCCTTAGCATCACGATGCTCGATGTTTGACGCTTCACAGCGGGTACCGGAATATCAACCGGTTATCCATCGACTACGCCTGTCGGCCTCGCCTTAGGTCCCGACTTACCCTGGGCAGATCAGCTTGACCCAGGAACCCTTAGTCAATCGGCGCACACGTTTCTCACGTGTGAATCGCTACTCATGCCTGCATTCTCACTCGTGAACCGTCCACAACTACCTTCCGGTGCTGCTTCACCCGGCACACGACGCTCCCCTACCCATCCACACAGGCGTTGGCCCTATTGTGTGAATGACACGACTTCGGCGGTACGCTTGAGCCCCGCTACATTGTCGGCGCGGAATCACTAGACCAGTGAGCTATTACGCACTCTTTCAAGGGTGGCTGCTTCTAAGCCAACCTCCTGGTTGTCTCTGCGACTCCACATCCTTTCCCACTTAGCGTACGCTTAGGGGCCTTAGTCGATGCTCTGGGCTGTTTCCCTCTCGACCATGGAGCTTATCCCCCACAGTCTCACTGCCGCGCTCTCACTTACCGGCATTCGGAGTTTGGCTAAGGTCAGTAACCCGGTAGGGCCCATCGCCTATCCAGTGCTCTACCTCCGGCAAGAAACACACGACGCTGCACCTAAATGCATTTCGGGGAGAACCAGCTATCACGGAGTTTGATTGGCCTTTCACCCCTAACCACAGGTCATCCCCCAGGTTTTCAACCCTGGTGGGTTCGGTCCTCCACGAAGTCTTACCTCCGCTTCAACCTGCCCATGGCTAGATCACTCCGCTTCGGGTCTTGAGCGTGCTACTGAAACGCCCTATTCGGACTCGCTTTCGCTACGGCTTCCCCACACGGGTTAACCTCGCAACACACCGCAAACTCGCAGGCTCATTCTTCAAAAGGCACGCAGTCACGAGAACAAGGCAAGCCTTGTTCCGACGCTCCCACGGCTTGTAGGCACACGGTTTCAGGTACTATTTCACTCCCCTCCCGGGGTACTTTTCACCATTCCCTCACGGTACTATCCGCTATCGGTCACCAGGGAATATTTAGGCTTAGCGGGTGGTCCCGCCAGATTCACACGGGATTTCTCGGGCCCCGTGCTACTTGGGTGTCTCTCAAACGAGCCGCTGATGTTTCGACTACGGGGGTCTTACCCTCTACGCCGGACCTTTCGCATGTCCTTCGCCTACATCAACGGTTTCTGACTCGTCCCACGGCCGGCAGACCGTGGAAGAGAGATCCCACAACCCCGCATACGCAACCCCTGCCGGGTCTCACACGTATACGGTTTAGCCTCATCCGGTTTCGCTCGCCACTACTCCCGGAATCACGGTTGTTTTCTCTTCCTGCGGGTACTGAGATGTTTCACTTCCCCGCGTTCCCTCCACTTGCCCTATGTGTTCAGACAAGGGTGACAGCCCATGACGACTGCCGGGTTTCCCCATTCGGAAACCCCCGGATCAAAGCCTGGTTGACGACTCCCCGGGGACTATCGTGGCCTCCCACGTCCTTCATCGGTTCCTGGTGCCAAGGCATCCACCGTGCGCCCTTAAAAACTTGGCCACAGATGCTCGCGTCCACTGTGCAGTTCTCAAACAACGACCAGCCACCCATCACCCCGCCCTCTACAGGCGAGTTCACTGGGGCCGGCGACTGAGGAAGTTCATTCCCTCAGACACCCAACAGCGTGCCCGGCCAAGTCCCGTCCGGAGATCATGCGTTCCACGCTCTTACGAGCAGTACTAGCAGCCTCCGACCCGAGGTCCTGGCCGAATAGTCAACGTTCCACCCATGAGCAACCAGCATCAGACATTCGCTGATGTACTGGCCTCTGACCTCACCCCGAAGGGATCGGTAAGAAGTGCTCCTTAGAAAGGAGGTGATCCAGCCGCACCTTCCGGTACGGCTACCTTGTTACGACTTCGTCCCAATCGCCAGTCCCACCTTCGACAGCTCCCTCCCACAAGGGGTTGGGCCACCGGCTTCGGGTGTTACCGACTTTCGTGACGTGACGGGCGGTGTGTACAAGGCCCGGGAACGTATTCACCGCAGCAATGCTGATCTGCGATTACTAGCGACTCCGACTTCATGGGGTCGAGTTGCAGACCCCAATCCGAACTGAGACCGGCTTTTTGAGATTCGCTCCACCTCGCGGTATCGCAGCTCATTGTACCGGCCATTGTAGCACGTGTGCAGCCCAAGACATAAGGGGCATGATGACTTGACGTCGTCCCCACCTTCCTCCGAGTTGACCCCGGCGGTCTCCCGTGAGTCCCCAGCACCACAAGGGCCTGCTGGCAACACGGGACAAGGGTTGCGCTCGTTGCGGGACTTAACCCAACATCTCACGACACGAGCTGACGACAGCCATGCACCACCTGTACACCGACCACAAGGGGGGCACTATCTCTAATGCTTTCCGGTGTATGTCAAGCCTTGGTAAGGTTCTTCGCGTTGCGTCGAATTAAGCCACATGCTCCGCCGCTTGTGCGGGCCCCCGTCAATTCCTTTGAGTTTTAGCCTTGCGGCCGTACTCCCCAGGCGGGGCACTTAATGCGTTAGCTGCGGCACGGACAACGTGGAATGTTGCCCACACCTAGTGCCCACCGTTTACGGCGTGGACTACCAGGGTATCTAATCCTGTTCGCTCCCCACGCTTTCGCTCCTCAGCGTCAGTATCGGCCCAGAGATCCGCCTTCGCCACCGGTGTTCCTCCTGATATCTGCGCATTTCACCGCTACACCAGGAATTCCGATCTCCCCTACCGAACTCTAGCCTGCCCGTATCGACTGCAGACCCGGGGTTAAGCCCCGGGCTTTCACAACCGACGTGACAAGCCGCCTACGAGCTCTTTACGCCCAATAATTCCGGACAACGCTCGCGCCCTACGTATTACCGCGGCTGCTGGCACGTAGTTAGCCGGCGCTTCTTCTGCAGGTACCGTCACTTTCGCTTCTTCCCTGCTGAAAGAGGTTTACAACCCGAAGGCCGTCATCCCTCACGCGGCGTCGCTGCATCAGGCTTTCGCCCATTGTGCAATATTCCCCACTGCTGCCTCCCGTAGGAGTCTGGGCCGTGTCTCAGTCCCAGTGTGGCCGGTCGCCCTCTCAGGCCGGCTACCCGTCGTCGCCTTGGTGAGCCACTACCTCACCAACAAGCTGATAGGCCGCGGGCTCATCCTGCACCGCCGGAGCTTTCGAACCATCTGGATGCCCAGACGGATCAGTATCCGGTATTAGACCCCGTTTCCAGGGCTTGTCCCAGAGTGCAGGGCAGATTGCCCACGTGTTACTCACCCGTTCGCCACTAATCCCCACCGAAGTGGTTCATCGTTCGACTTGCATGTGTTAAGCACGCCGCCAGCGTTCGTCCTGAGCCAGGATCAAACTCTCCGTGAATGTTTTCCCGTAATCGGGATGACACGCACGAGAGCGGAACAGTCAGGCGGAATAGGCCCGACCGTTCACAGCGTCCTCGCTGTGTTTTTTCAAAGGAACCTCGACCATCGGTTGTCCGATGGACGGGGTATCAACATATCTGGCGTTGACTTTTGGCACGCTGTTGAGTTCTCAAGGAACGGTCGCTTCCTTTGTACTCACCCTCTCGGGCTTTCCTCTGGGCGCTTCCCTTCGGTGTTCCAAACTCTATCAGTGTTTTTCCGGCCCCCTGACCACTCTCCCGCAGGCATGCAGAAGGTGACCCAAAGTTAGGATCTGACAAGTTGGTTGCTGCCCGGCCGGGACGCGCGGTCGCATCGCTCAGCCCCAGGCAGGAGTACGACTGTACACGCGGCCGCGGAGCAGGTGCAAATCAATTTGGGGTATGGTCTAGACCACTTCGAGGTGCTCCCGCGGAACCGGCACTTCAGGTGACATACGCTGCTGAACAGTGTGCCGCCCGGTACCTACAGGGACGGCCATATCGATCTCCACCCCTGGGAGGCTTCCCATGACCACCGTGACGTCCCCGCTCGCAGGACGCGCCATCGGACTGGCAGCCGTGCCGGATCCCGTCTTCTCCGGGGCCATGGTCGGCCCGGGCACAGCGATCGACCCCGTACGTGAACCTTCCGAGGCCGTCTCGCCCGTGGACGGCGTCATCGTCTCCCTGCACCCGCACGCGTTCGTCGTCGTCGACGAGAGCGGGCACGGCGTGCTCACCCACCTCGGTATCGACACCGTGCAGCTCAACGGCGAGGGTTTCGAGCTGCTCGTGAACAAGGGCGACACCGTCACGCGCGGACAGGGTGTCGTGCGCTGGAACCCGGCTGCCGTCGAGGCCGCCGGCAAGTCCGCGATCTGCCCGGTCGTGGCCCTGGAGGCCACGGCCGAGGCTCTCTCCGATCTTCGCATCGACGGCGAAGTGAAGGCCGGCGACAGTCTCTTCCTCTGGAAGTGACGTCAGTGCCGTCGTATGACGGCGAGTACGACAACCAACGCGGCGGCGGGGCCCGCCGCTCTATCGGAGACGGGTGAGATGGAGACAACGCTGCGAGGCGTCGGGGTGAGCCACGGTGTGGCCATCGGCGAGGTTCGGCACATGGGAACGGCGGTACTCGAGCCGCCCGCGAAGCAGATCCCGGCGGAAGAGGCGGAGCGTGAGCAGGGGCGCGCCCGCAAGGCCGTGGAGGCGGTGGCGGCTGACCTGATGGCGCGCGGCAACCTGGCCGGCGGTGAAGCCCAGGCCGTGCTCGAGGCACAGGCCATGATGGCCCAGGACCCCGAGTTGATGGCCGATGTGGAGCGGCGGATCGCCGTCGGCAGCACGGCGGAGCGCGGGGTGTACGACGCGTTCGCCTCCTACCGCGAGCTGCTGGCGGGGGCCGGTGAGTACCTGGCCGGTCGTGTGGCCGACCTCGACGACGTGCGGAACCGTATCGTCGCCCGTCTGCTGGGGGTGCCGATGCCGGGCGTCCCCGACAGCGACGAGCCCTACGTCCTGGTTGCCCGCGACCTTGCTCCGGCCGACACCGCGCTGCTGGACCCGACTCTGGTGCTCGGCTTCGTCACGGAGGAGGGCGGTCCGACCAGCCACAGCGCGATTCTGGCCCGGGCGCTCGGTGTGCCGGCCGTGGTGGCGCTGCCGGGTGCCGGTGAGCTCGCCGAGGGCACGATGATCGCGGTCGACGGCAGCACGGGAGAGATCTTCGTGGACCCGAGCGACGAGAAGAAGGCTCAGCTCGAGGCCGCGGCCGCCCAGCGGAAGGCCGCGTTGGCTGCGTCGACCGGGCCCGGAGCCACCGCGGACGGTCACAAGGTGCCGCTGCTCGCGAACATCGGTGGCCCCGCTGATGTGGCGGCCGCCGTCGAGGCCGGTGCCGAGGGAGTGGGTCTCTTCCGTACCGAGTTCCTCTTCCTGGACGACAGCAAGCAGGCGCCGTCCGAGGAGAAGCAGGTCGCTGCGTACCGGCAGGTGCTCGAGGCGTTCCCCGAGGGGCGTGTCGTGGTGCGGGTGCTGGACGCGGGCGCGGACAAGCCGCTCGACTTCCTCACTCCCGCGGACGAGCCGAACCCGGCGCTCGGCGTGCGGGGTCTGCGGACGCTCCTCGACCACCCGGAGGTCCTGCGTACCCAGCTGGCCGCGCTGGCCAAGGCCGCGGAGGGACTGCCCGTCTACCTTGAGGTCATGGCCCCGATGGTGGCGGACCGTACGGATGCCCGGGCCTTCGCGGACGCCTGCCGTGCCGCTGGGCTGCGGGCGAAGTTCGGTGCGATGGTCGAGATCCCGTCGGCCGCGCTGCGGGCCCGCTCGATCCTTCAGGAGGTCGAGTTCCTGTCGCTGGGAACGAACGACCTCGCTCAGTACACCTTCGCCGCCGACCGTCAGGTGGGCGCTGTGTCCCGTCTGCAGGATCCCTGGCAGCCCGCTCTGCTCGACCTGGTGGAGCTGTCAGCCGAGGCGGCCAAGGCCGAGGGCAAGAGCTGTGGTGTCTGCGGTGAGGCCGCGTCCGACCCGCTGCTCGCGTGCGTGCTGACCGGTCTGGGCGTCACCTCTCTTTCGATGGGTGCCGCGTCGATTCCCTATGTCCGGGCGACGCTGGCAAAGTACACGCTGGCGCAGTGCGAGCGGGCTGCTGCGGCGGCGCGGGCGACGGACAGCGCTGAGGAGGCGCGCATCGCCGCGCAAGCGGTGCTGTCGGGCGAATAGGCCCGGTCCGGCCCGCGGCGACCGTTTCCCGGCAGGGGCACTCCACTGAGGTGGGGTGCCCCTGCCGGCGTTTCAGTGCTGGTGCCCAGGGGTGGGCTTCTCCTCCCTGAGGTCGGGCGGCGCGCAGTAGTCGACGTTGGATTCAGGGGAGATCAGGTCTCCGGATTCCACGTCGGTGCAGTAGGCGTCGAAGACCTCTCCTGCGGTGAGGGGTTCGAGTCCGTATGCGCGCATGCGCCAGCCGTAGACGCGGTCGGGTGTGTCCGGGGCGCTGACGCGGATGACGAGTCCTCCGGGGCTCTCGGTGGCCAGGCCGAGGGCCAGGAGGGTGGTGAATTCGAGGGCTTCGGTTTCGTTCAGTTGCAGGGAGGCCCCGTCGTCGGTGATGTGGAGGGCCGCGGTGAGGGTTTCGGGCGGTCCGGTGACGCTGCAGACGAGGTGGCGGTCGCCGGGTGGGGCTGTGTCGAGGATGTGGACGAGCAGGCCCGCGGCTCGGGTGAAGGCGGCGCGTGCGATGTCCTCGCCGCAGGAGGTGCAGGAGCCGAGGCTGGCGAGGAGGGTGGTCGCGTACTCCCAGGTGGCCTGCCGTACGGCTTCGTCGACGAGGGCCGGGAGCAGGTCGGCCAGTGGGCGGCCGTCGTAGGGAAGGGTCGGGCCTGTGGCTGCGATCTGTGCGGTGAAGCGTGTGCGGCTCGACGGGTGGTCGGGGTCCAGGCCCTTCTGTGTGCAGAACTCGGCGTACTCCTCGGGATCGAAGAGGGCCACCGTGGTGTGGCTGCCCTGCAGGGCGCGGGTCCTGAGGAGGCCCTCCACCTGTTTCAGGTAGGTCGCGTGGTCGGCGAAGGTGAAGCTGCGGTAGCGCCGCATGGCCCGGAAGTCGTGTTCGTCGGTCAGCAGGCCGATGTGCCGGCGATCTCGCGGTGCAGAACGCGTCGCATGGTCCGGTTGTCGGTGTGCGCCATTGTTTCCCCCTGTGCACGGTCGATCAATGCTCACTCACAGTAATCGACGGCACTGACATCGGCCTGGCTCCGGGCGATCGCGTGCGCAGGCACGGCCGGAAGGGGCAGGTCACAGCGGGTGTAGTCGTGTGACCTGCGCCCCGAGCGGCGGTGACGGGGAGTGTGTGACGGAGGTCGTCGGGGTCAGGCGCGCTTGCGGGCCAGGTCCTCGTAGAAGTTCAGCAGGTCGAGGTTGTCGATGGAGCCCGGGTTGACCGCCTTCTCCAGCGGGGTGCCCTGGAGGAGACGCTTGACGGGGACCTCGATGCGCTTGCCGGTGAGGGTGTGCGGGACGCCGGGTACTTCGATGATCTCGTCGGGGACGTGGCGCGGAGACAACTGCTCGCGGATCGTCTGCTTGATGCGGCTGAGCAGGGCCTCGTCGAGGACGGCTCCAGGGGCCAGGTGCACGAAGAGGGGCATCCAGTAGCCGCCGTCGGGCTGCTCGATACCGATGACGAGGGACTCCCTGATCTCGGGGAGCCGCTCGACGGCTTCGTAGATGTCGGCGGATCCCATGCGGACGCCCTGGCGGTTGAGCGTGGAGTCGGAGCGGCCGTGGATGACGACCGATCCGCGGGAGGTGACGGTGATCCAGTCGCCGTGCCGCCACACGCCGGGGTAGGTGTCGAAGTAGCTGTCGTGGTAGCGGCTGCCGTCGGGGTCGTTCCAGAAGTGGATGGGCATCGACGGCATGGGGTTGGTGACGACGAGTTCGCCGACCTCGTCGACGAGGGGGCCGCCGTTGGGGTCCCAGGACTGGAGGTCGGTGCCCAGGCAGGGGGCCTGGAGTTCGCCGACGTGGACCGGGAGGGTCGGTACGGCTCCGGCGAAGCAGGAGCACACGTCGGTGCCGCCGCTGACGGAGGCGATCCACAGGTCGTCGCGGACCTCGTCGTGGAGCCAGCGGAAGCCGTCGGGCGGCAGGGGCGAGCCGGTGGTGGCGACGCACTGGACGGAGGACAGGTCGAAGTCGCGGGAGGGGTGCACGTCGGCCTTGCGGCACGCCATGACGTAGGCGGCCGAGGTGCCGTAGAGGGTGGCTTTCGTGCGTTCGGCGATCCGCCACTGGGCGCCGGTGTCGGGGTAGCCGGGGCTGCCGTCGTAGAGGACGATCGTGGTGCCGGTGAGCAGGCCGGAGACGAGGAAGTTCCACATCATCCAGCCGGTCGAGGTGTACCAGAAGAAGCGGTCCTCGGGGCCGAGGTCGCAGTGCAGGCCGAGTTGCTTGAGGTGCTCGACCAGGATGCCGCCCTGGGACTGGACGATGGCCTTGGGCAGTCCGGTCGTGCCGGAGGAGTAGAGCACCCACAGGGGGTGGTCGAAGGGCACCTGCTCGAAGACGGGCTCGGTGTCGGCCGTGGTGAGGGCCGACCAGTCCAGGGCGCCCTCGGGTGCCTCGGTGCCGAGGAGCGGGATGTGGATCACTGCGCGCAGGGTGGGCAGTTCGCGGCGCAGTTCGGTGACGACGTCGCGCCGGTCGTGCTCCTTGCCGCCGTAGCGGTAGCCGTCGACCGTGAAGAGCACCACGGGTTCGACCTGCTGGAAGCGGTCGAGGACGCTGCGGGCGCCGAAGTCGGGTGCGCAGGACGTCCAGACCGCGCCGACGGCGGCTGTGGCGAGGAGGGCGACCACCGCCTGCGGGACGTTCGGGAGGTAGCCGCTGACGCGGTCGCCGGGGCGTACTCCGAGGGCGCGCAGTTCAGCGGCGAGGGAGCCCACCTGACGGCGCAGCTCGGCCCAGGTGACGGGGCGTGGTTCGTGGGTCTCGTCGACGTACAGGAGGGCCGGTTCGTCCGCGCGGGTGTCGGCCGCGCGCAGAGCGTGTTCGGCGTAGTTGAGGGTCGCTTCGGGGAACCACTGGGCGCCCGGCATCGAGCGGTCGCCCAGCACGCGCGCGTAGGGGTGGGAGAAGCGGACGTCGAACCACTCGGTGACGGCTTTCCAGAAGGTGTCCAGGTCGTCGACGGACCAGCGCTGCAGGGCCGCGTAGCCGCCTTCGGCGGGGGCGCCGTGGTGTTCGGCGGCCCAGGCCTGGAACCTGGTGATCCGTGCCCGGGCGATGCGCCCGGGGTCGGGCTGCCAGAGCGGCTGGAAACTGTCGGTCGGCATGGTCGGCTCCCGGACTGTGCGCGTCGTGTGCGTCCTCCGCGCACGGGCTGGGGTGTGCGCGTGAGCGGCTGGCACGGACAATGCCATGTGATCGACTTCGGCACCAGGGCGCGCCCCACATAGTCCGTGTCGTGAAGATGTGGTCCCGGCATGGGTGAACGGCAGTTGAACGACACCCGTTCGCGAGGCGGTCAGTGGCAGGGTGAGCAGCATGAACGGTCGTGACCTGGTGCGTTCGGTGAAAGCGGTGGCTTCGGTGGGGGCGGCGCAGGGTCTGCGTACCGTACGAGCAGCGTGGCGCAGGCACCGGGCCGACGCCACCTGGCTGCCGGCGCGGGGGACGGAGCGTGCGCGGGTGCCCGGGCTCGTGGAGGACGCGGAGCCGGGGCCGGGTGGCGGCGTCGTCCGGTTCAGCCGGTCGGAGCTGCGGATTCTGGTCGCCGTGAACGGGGCCGTGTTCTGGGGTTGGGACGGGGCGGAGCCCGAGCCGTCGTACGCGCTGGCCGGCCGCTGCCCGGAGCCCGATCCGCGGGCGGTCCTGGAGCCGGACAAGGACGGTGGCTGGCGTGTGGTGGCCGAGCGGGTGACGGTGGTGGTCTCGCGGCACGGCGCGGTGGAGGTGCTCACTCCGGGTGGTGTGACCCTGCGGCGTGATCTGCCGCCGCGGTGGTGGGAGCCGGTCGGTGGCGGTCCGGCGCGGTGGATGCAGCGGTCCGAGGTGGGCGCCGACGCGCGGTTCTTCGGACTCGGGGGGCGTGCCTCGGGCCCCCGGCTGCCGGACGGGACGTACCGGCTGTGGAACACCGATCCGGGCCGTTCCTTCGCTCCGGGGGACGACCCGCTGTACATCACGATGCCGGTGCAGCTGGTGGTGTCCGACGGAGGTACGCATCTGGCGTTCCACGACAGCTCGTGGGACGGCACGGTGACGTTGCGGGAGGGCGAGGAGGGCGCGGGTTCGGGGCACGACCGTGCCGGGACGAGCGAGTTGCGCATGGACGGTGGTCCGCTGCGCTGCTGGGTGATGGTGGGCACTCCCGCGCGCGTGCTGCTCGCCTGGGCGTCGCTCACCGGGGCGCCCGCGCTGCCGCCCGCGTGGGCGCTCGGGCACCATCACGCGCGGTGGGGGTTCGGCAGCGAGCAGGAGGTGCGGCGGATCGTCACGGGATACCTGGAACGCGGTCTGCCGCTGGATGCCGTGCACCTGGACATCGACCACCTGGAGGGACATCAGGTCTTCACCGTCGACCAGGACCGCTTCCCGAAGTTGCCCGTCCTGGCAGAGGAGCTCCGGCGGGACGGCGTCAGGCTGGTGTCGATCGTCGACCCGGCGGTGAGGGCCCTGCCCGGCCATGCGGTGTACGACGGCGGGGCCGCCGAGGACGCGTTCGTGAGGGGCGCCTCTGGGGACGTGGTGGAGGGGGTCGCGTGGTCCGGGGAGGCGGTGTTTCCCGATTTCACGCACGCGCGCGTGCGTGAGTGGTGGGGCGGGCTCTACGAGGAGCGGCTCGCCCAGGGCTTCTCGGGTTTCTGGCACGACCTGAACGAACCCACGTCGTTCACCGCCTTCGGTGAGTCGACGCTGCCGCGGTCGGCCCGGCACTCCCTGGAGGGGCGGGGCGGTGACCATCGCGAGGCGCACAACGTCTACGCGCTGTGCATGGCCAGGGCGGCCTACGAAGGCCTGCGGAAGCTCGCTCCCGAGGAGCGGCCGTTCCTGTTCTCCCGCTCCGGGTGGGCCGGTATGCAGCGCTACGGAGGGACGTGGTCGGGGGACGTGGCCACCGGCTGGCCGGGGCTGCGGGCCTCGCTGGCCCTGGTGATGGGGCTCGGGCTGTGCGGTGTCCCGTACTCGGGGCCCGACGTCGGGGGCTTCGACGGGGATCCGTCCCCCGAGCTGTATCTGCGGTGGTTCCAGCTGGGCGCTTATCTGCCGCTGTTCCGTACGCACGCGAGTCTGCGGGCGGGGCGCAGGGAGCCGTGGGAGTTCGGTGGCGAGGTGCTGGAGCACGCGCGCGTGGCGCTCGTCGAACGCCGGAGGCTGCTGCCGTACTTCATGACGCTGGCGCATCTGGCGCGGCGTACGGGAGCGCCCTACGTGCGGCCTCTGTGGTGGACGGCGCCGGAGGAGCGGGCGCTGCGGGAGTGTCAGGACGCCTTTCTGCTGGGTGACAGCCTGCTGGTGGCGCCGGTGCTGGACCCGGGCGCCGACCGGCGTGCGGTGCAGTTGCCGCGGGGGCGCTGGTACGACACCGCGACAGGGCGGGCGTACGAGGGGCCGGGGAAGGTGCTCGTCGACGCGCCCCTGTCGCGCATCCCCGTGCTGGCACGCGCGGGTGCCGTGCTTCCGGTGCGCGGGGAGGACGGCGGGCTGGAACTGGAGGTGTGGGCGCCCGCCCGGGGGCGGACCGGGGGCGGGCTGGTCGTGCCGGACGGGGGCGACGGGTGGGACGAGCCTGAGATCGAGCGCTACACCGCTCGGTGGGTGGGCTCGCGGGTGGTCGTGGAGCGGGCGGGTGAGGACGGCGGGGGCGCGCCGCCCTACCCGGTGCGCGTCCGCGGGACCGGTGAGCGGTGAGCGGTGAGCTCAGATGTACCGGCCCTCGAACCAGGCGCGTACGGCCAGGGTGTGCAGGGGGAAGGCGAGTTCCTCGGGCCTGCGCAGGAGGTGCCAGCCGGATGTCTCGTCCGTGGCGGCGGAGGAGGGCAGGCCCTCGGCGGGCCGCTCCGGCAGGAGACCGAACAGCAACAGGTGACCGTCGGGTGAGCTCATCGCGTCGGCGAGCCGTACGTCACGGCCGGCCGCGTCGATACCGGTTTCCTCCCGGAGTTCGCGTATGACGGCCTGCCGCCAGTCCTCGCGGTCGTCGATGTAGCCACCGGGCAGGGCGATCCCCCCGCGCGCGGGGGCGATGGTTCGGGTGATGACGACCAGGGCGGTGCCCTGGGTGTCGTACACGGGCTGGAGGGCCACCGCGACCGGGAGTGGATTGCGGTAGGCCACGGCCCCGCACACCGGGCAGGTGCGGGGCCAGCCGGTGATGCCCTCTCCGTAGGGCGCTCCGCAGCTCGAACAGTGGGAGTTCGGCGCGGAGTTGGAAGCGGAGTGCTGATTCTCGGACACGCGGCGGACTGTAGCCGATCACGGAGAGGGCACATCGAGCAGGCTGCTCAGTGGGCGCTGGTCAGCGACTTCCTGGACACGGGGAAGTCGAAGTAGGTGTCCGGATAGACCTCTGGCTTGAAGGTGTAGTGCCACCACTCCTCTGCCAGGTTCACGAAGCCGAGCCCTTCCAGGGTGCTCTTGAGGAGCAGCCGGTTGTGGCGCTGTCGGCCCTGGATGCGGGGGTCGAGGGTGTGCGAGAGGGTGTCGAAGCAGTCGAATCCGGTCCCCATGTCGACCGAGTTGTCGGGGAACCGCTCGTTCTGGGGAGCGAAGCACGGCACGAGGGGCTCTCCTGGACGGTAGGGCCTGGTCGGCTTCGCCGGGAGCCGGACGAGCGTGACGTCCAGGGTGGAACCGCGACTGTGGCCGGATTTCGCCGCGATGTACCCGTCGGCGAACAGCCGGGCCTTGTCGACGTTCGGGTAGAACTCGCCCTTCATGGCCTCGTCGTCGAGATCCTCGGCCCAGCGGACGAAGTGGTCCACCGCCCGTTGTGGCCGGTAGCAGTCGTACACCTTGAGCGTGTAGCCCTGGTGCAGGAGCTTCCGCTGGGCCTTGTGGAGGGCTTCTGCGGCGGGGCGGGTGAGGATGCAGATGGGCTGCCGGTAGCCGTCGATGCGCTCGCCGACGAAGGTGTGCGGGGTGACGTAGCGCATCTCCTGGATGATCGTCGGGTCAACGCTTCTCAGCGCCACGAAGTCCCCCGGCGCCTTGGGATCGCTGCTGGCCCGGGCGGTCGCGGTGGGGGCGGTCGATGCCAGGACGGCGGCGAACGCGGTGATCAGGGCACGTGCCACGGTGGTGAGTCGTGTCATGCCCCTGCGTCTATCAGGAGTGGGGGCGCCGTGGAAGGGGATGGCGGGCGGCATGGCGACTGCCCGACGGACCGGGGATCGTGGGCTGCCGATTTTCGGCCGACCGTGGCGCACACTTCCGATGCATCGTCATATTCCGCCTGGAGAGGGTGCTGTGGCGCGAGCACCACACCTGTGGTGTCGGAGACGAGGGCCCCGGTCGGCGTTCGTGCGGGTCGCACCGCCAGGTCGGACCCTGATCCATACGCTGCGTGATCGCTCCGGAATCCTGCGTGAACGTCTCATGAACTGCGCTTGGGCGTGCGCCGATGGCGTCAATCATGCTCCCGTGCACTCCTGGACGGACACTCTCCGCTTCGCCTTCCAACCGGTGGTCAATCTGACGACCGGCGCGGTCGCGGGGCTGGAGATACTCGCCCGGCCGGAGACCGGCGACGTCCTTGCGGAGGCCCGCCGGGACCCCGGGCTCGACGCCCGACTGGCCGTGTCGGCCGTTCGCGCGGCGGCGCGCAGGGAGACCTTGCTTCCGCTGTTCGTCAACGTGTTCGCCGGGACACTCGCGGACCTCGGCGGGCTCTCGTCGCTGCACGAGGCCGTGCGGGAGGCGGGGCGACTGCCCTGGGAGGTCACGATCGACCTCTGCCCGCCCTACACGCATGTGCCGCAGAAGGCTCTGCTGGAGGCGGTGGCCACGCTGCGCGGGCAGGGTTTCCGGATCTGCGCGGACGGGATCGGCGACGGGGACGTGCCCTTGCGGCTGCTCTCGGACCTCTCCCCCGGCCTGTTGAAGCTGGACGCCTCGCTGCTGGCGCGACCGGCGGTGGTGCGGTCGATGCGGACGCTGTGCGACGAGCTGGGGGCGCTCCTGGCCGTGGAGGGCGTCGAGACCGAGGGGCAGTGTGCGGCGGCGCTGGCGAGCGGGGCGCAACTGGCACAGGGCGAGCTGTTCGCACCGCCGGCGCGCCTGCCCGCCGCGGACGTCTACGTCCCGCCACGCTCCCCCGCCGAGCCGGGCGCACCACGGACCGGGCCGTCGGTGCGGGAGTTCGTCCGGCCGGCCGCTCTGCTGCCGGCCACCGCGTCCGCAGGGCAGGTGCGTGCCCTGCTGACAGGGTCGCCGGACGTGTCCGGGGTGCTGCTCGTGGACACCGCCGGGGTGCCGGTCCGGTCGGTGCACCGCTCCCGCTTCCTGCTGTCGATGTCGGGGCGCTACGGACACGCCCTGTACGCCGACCGGCCCGCGGCCAAACTCGGTGACCCGCCGCGGACGGTGGGCGTCGACGCGACGGCCTGGGAAGTCCTGGACGTGGTGGCGGTCGGAGGGCGGGACCGCACGTCGGACGACGTTGCCGTGGTGGACGAGCACGGGCGGTGCATGGGGGCCGTGCGGCTCGCGGATCTCGTGCGGGCGCTGGCCGAGACGCGGGTGGAGGAGGCTGCGGGGCTCAATCCGCTGACGCGTCTGCCCGGCTCGGACGCGATCACCGACGAGGTGGACCGGCGGATCGCTGCGGGGCGGGCGTTCGCGTTGAGCTGGCTGGACGTCGACCACTTCAAGCAGGTCAACGACGGGGCCGGGTTCGCGGCGGGCGACGAGCTGATCCGGGCGGTGGGCCGTGCGCTGCAGCGTGCCTCGTCGGAGGGCTCGCGCGTGGGGCACATCGGCGGGGACGACTTCCTGGTGCTCGCCGATCCGGACGGTCTCGATCCGCTGGCCGCTTCGGTGCTGGGCGCCGACTGGTCGGCCGGGGGCAGGCCGGTCACGCTGTCCCTCGCGACGGTGGTGTGCGCGCCGGGCAGTGTGACCGACCACCGGCAGGCGGCGGCCTGCCTGGCTCCGTTGAAGAAGGCGGCGAAGGCGCTGCACGGGGCGAGTTGGGTGCTGGGCCGGGCGGGCGTGCCGGGCCATGAAGCCCGCAGGGGCTCGCGACCGACGCCGGCGTCGGCGGGGCGCGGAGTGGCGGTCGAGAGGGGCGTACAGGGCGTCTGAGGGCGGGGCGTGCCCGGTGTGGCCGGTGACGATGTGCCCGGCCACACCGAGCACGGCCTTTTTGGGTGTGGGAGACGCTGATGCGGCTGCGACCCGGCCGGGCTCGTCTGCGGTCCGGGCGTCGGTTCCTGGCCGGCGAGATCTTGTCGGGCGGGATCCTGACGGGCGGAGGGTGATCGGTGGGGTGCTGACAGTGCCGGTCCTGATCCTGTGGTCCGGGGCCGCGGCGTACACGGCCCTTCAGCAGCTGTGCCAAGGGGATCTGCGCACGGGGTTGCGGCGCTGTCGAGGTCGTGCTTGGAGCGGACGGCACCCGGTCCGCCGGGGGCCTTCCGCGGCAGTCATAGCCCCGCGGAACTCCTGCGGTTGAGAAACCGCCAGGTCAGGTGAATCCTGGACACTAGCAAGCGAGGAGTCAGGTGCGGCCGGGCTTTCGCCCCAGCGGAGCCCGGCGGAGGCCGGACACCATCAGCCAAGCCTCGCGCGGCTCACCCAGGCCCGCGCGGGTCCGGAACAGATCTGAACATCGACCCGACCGGGCGCCGCCATGGCCGAGCAACCGGCCCGTCGGCCCGGCGCGAGCCCGGCGGCCGTCGGATGGCCGTCAACCGTTGCGGTCGGCGACCTTGACGCCCTTTGGGTGCCGGTGAACACTTCCGGTGTCAGTCGACATCGCCGTACATACGCGGCGTATTCCGGCACTGCGGCGCGTGAATGCGCCTGCGCCAAGGCCCATTCCTCCACGGGCGATTCGGCTGCGACGGCACGCTCGTCACGGATGCCGGGCGGGGCGCGGAACCCCTGCCTCCGGCTGAAGTAGCCACGGGAAACGCACCCTGCAGGTGAGAACCGGGGCCGATCGTCCCGGGCCAGGGCTGAGGAGCCGCCATGACTAACGGAGACATTTTCGTCGGCGAGATGATCGGCACGGCGATTCTGATCCTGTTCGGTGCCGGCGTGTGTGCCGCCGTCACCCTCAGGTTCTCGAAAGCCCGAGCCGCGGGGTGGGTGGTGATCGCGTTCGGCTGGGGCTTCGGCGTGCTGGCAGGCGCGTACACCGCCGCTCCCCTCTCCGGAGGGCACCTCAACCCGGCTGTCACCTTCGGCCTGGCCGTCGACACCGGCGTGTGGGACAAGGTGTGGGTCTACCTACTGGGACAGATCACCGGCGCCATGATCGGGGCCGTCCTCGCCTACCTCGTGTACTTGGCCCAGTTCCAGGCGAACGTGCGGAAGACGGGCACCACGGAAGGCACGGTGGACGAGCCGGTTCCGACGCTGGGCATCTTCTCCACGATCCCCGAGATCCGTAATCCGGTGGCCAACCTGATCACCGAGATCCTCGCCACCATCGCCCTGGTGCTTCCCCTCCTCGCCCTGGTGGGCAGCAACAGGCACGTCGAGGGCATCGGCATCGGTTTGATCGAGGGCGGGGAGGGCATCTACGGGTCCGGCATCGCGATCCTTCTGGTCTCCTTCCTGGTCGTCGGCATCGGCCTGTCCCTGGGTGGCCCCACCGGCTATGCCATCAACCCGGCGCGTGACCTCGGCCCGCGCATCATCCACGCCATCCTGCCGATCCCGAACAAGGGCACCTCCGACTGGGGCTACTCGTGGATCCCCGTCGTCGGACCACTGATCGGCGGCCTCCTGGGTGGCGTCATCTACAACGCAGCCTTCTGACCAGCCGAAGGGATAGCCATGACGGACAACTCCGCGAAGTACGTCGCAGCCATCGACCAGGGCACCACGTCGAGCCGCTGCATCGTCTTCAACCAGGACGGCGCGATCGTCGCCGTGGACCAGCGTGAGCACCGCCAGATCTTCCCGAAGCCCGGCTGGGTGGAGCACGACGCCACCGAGATCTGGTCCAAGACGCAGGCGGTGGTGGCAGGGGCGATCGCCAAGGCCGGTCTGAGGGCCGACCAGCTGAGCGCGATGGGGATCACCAACCAGCGCGAGACGACCCTCCTGTGGGACCGCTCCACGGGCAAGCCGGTGCACAATGCCATCGTCTGGCAGGACACGCGCACGGCGGCGCTGTGCAACCAGCTGGGCGGCCAGGACGGGCAGGACCGCTTCCGCGAGCAGACGGGTCTGCCGCTGGCCACCTACTTCTCGGGCCCGAAGGCGGCCTGGCTGCTCGACAACGTGCCCGACCTCCGGGCGCGCGCCGAACGCGGCGAGATCGCCTTCGGCACGATGGACTCCTGGCTGATCTGGAACCTCACCGGCGGCACGGACGGCGGGCAGCACGTCACCGACGTGACCAACGCCGGGCGCACCATGCTGATGAACCTGGAGACCCTCCAGTGGGACCCCTCGATCCTCTCGGCCATGAACATCCCCGAGGCCATGCTGCCCGAGATCCGGTCCTCCTCCGAGGTGTACGGCACCGCCGTCGGGCAGCTCGCCGGTGTGCCCGTGGCCTCCGCGTTGGGCGACCAGCAGGCGGCCGTGTTCGGGCAGGCCTGCTATGACGTGGGCACCGCCAAGAACACGTACGGCACGGGAAGTTTCCTGCTGCTCAACACGGGCGACCGCCCGGTGCCGTCGAAGAGCGGACTGCTGACGACGATGGGGTACAAGATCGGCACCGAGGCGCCGGTCTACTGCCTGGAGGGCGCGATCGCCATCACGGGCGCGCTGGTGCAGTGGTTCCGGGACCAGCTCGGCATCATCCGGACGGCCGACGAGATCGAGCCCTTGGCGGCGAGCGTCGAGGACAACGGCGGCTCGTACATCGTGCCGGCGTTCTCCGGCCTGTTCGCGCCGTACTGGCGCTCCGACGCGCGTGGCGTGATCACCGGACTCACCAGGTACGTCACTAAGGCGCACCTCGCGCGCGCGGTGCTGGAGGCGACGAGCTGGCAGACCCGCGAGGTCGTGGACGCCATGTACCAGGACTCCGGGGTGCACATCACGACCCTCAAGGTCGACGGCGGCATGACGAAGAACAACCTGCTGATGCAGCACCAGTCGGACGTGCTCGACGTGCCGGTGGTGCGGCCCAAGGTCTCCGAGACGACCTGCCTGGGTGCCGCGTACGCGGCCGGTCTGGCCACCGGTGTGTGGAACGACACGGACGAGCTCAAGGCCCACTGGCAGAAGGACGTCGAGTGGACACCGAACATGGAGGCGTCGGTGCGGGACCGCGAGTACCACAACTGGCGCAAGGCCGTGGAGAAGAGCTTCGGCTGGGAGGAGGGCGACAGCTGACCACGCGCGCGTGGAGCGTCCTTCAGGGCAGCGGCCCGTACCCCGGTCGGCGGGGCGCGGGCCGCGTACGCCAACCGGGCGCGTCAGCCGGTGACGGCCTCGCGGCGGTCGGCCGCGTAAGCCATGGCGTGCTGGACGACGCCGATGAGTGCCTCCTTCACCGACTCGCGGTCACGGGCGTCGCACATCATCAGCGGCACGCCCTCGTCCAAATCGAGGGCCTGGCGGACGTCCTCGATCGGGTAACGGGGAGCGCCCTCGAAGCAGTTGACGCCGACGAGGAAGGGGATCGAGCGCCGCTCGAAGTAGTCGACGGCGGCGAAGCAGTCCTCCAGACGGCGGGTGTCGGCGAGGACGACGGCTCCGAGGGCGCCCTCGGAGAGCTCGTCCCACATGAACCAGAACCGCTCCTGGCCGGGCGTGCCGAAGAGGTAGAGGACGAGGTCCTCGCGGAGGGTGATGCGGCCGAAGTCCATGGCCACGGTCGTGGTGTTCTTGCCTTCCACGCCGCTGGTGTCGTCGACCGGGCGCCCGGCCTCGGTGAGCAGCTCCTCGGTGCGCAGCGGCCTGATCTCGCTGACCGCGCCGACGAGCGTGGTCTTGCCCACGCCGAAGCCGCCGGCCACCAGGATCTTGAGCGTGACGGGCTCGACCGGAGGCTTGCCGCGCTCAGAACGCCCGAAGATCATCGATCTCTTCTCCTGCTTGATGGGGGTCGGGCGACGGCGGGCCGTAGCCTCCGCCGCCGGGGGTTTCGATGACGAGTACGTCGCCGGTGACGAGGTCGGCGGAGTCGCTGCCGCCGAGTGCGGTCACCGTGCCGTCGGCGTGCTCCACCCGGTTGGCGCCGAGAGCGCCCGGCTCGCCGCCCGCCATGCCGTAGGGCGGGACCCGGCGGTGCTGGGACAGGGTGGAGACGGTCATGGGTTCGAGGAAGCGGATGCGGCGTACGGCGCCGTCCCCGCCGTGCCACCGACCGGCGCCGCCGCTGCCGCGCCGGACGGCGAACTCCTCGAGGCGTACGGGCAGTCGCCACTCCAGGACCTCGGGGTCGGTGAGGCGGGAGTTGGTCATGTGGGTCTGGACGACGGGTGCGCCGGGGAAGCCGTCGCCCGCGCCGGAGCCTGAGGCAACGGTTTCGTAGTACTGGTGCTGTTCGTTGCCGAAGGTGACGTTGTTCATGGTCCCGGAGCCCTCGGCCTGGACGCCGAGCGCCGCGTAGAGGGCGCCGGTGACGGCCTGGGAGGTCTCGACGTTCCCGGCGACCACGGCGGCGGGCGGCTCGGGGGCGAGCAGGCAGCCGGGCGGGACGACGATGCTCAGGGGGCGCAGGCAGCCGTCGTTGAGGGGGATGTCGTCGGCGACGAGGGTGCGGAAGACGTAGAGGACGGCTGCGTTGACGACCGAGAAGGGGGCGTTGAAGTTGGTGGGCAGTTGCGCGGACGTGCCGGTGAAGTCGATGGTCGCGGAACGGTTTTGGCGGTCCACGCGCACGGCCACGCGGATGACGGCGCCGGAGTCGGTCTCGTAGGCGTAGTCGCCGTCGTCGAGGGCGCCGATGACGCGGCGCACGGCCTCTTCGGCGTTGTCCTGGACGTGCCTCATGTAGGCCTGGACGACGTCGAGGCCGTAGTCCTCGATCATGCGCCGGACCTCGTCGACGCCCTTGTGGTTGGCGGCGATCTGGGCGCGCAGGTCGGCGAGGTTGGTCTTCGGGTTGCGAGAGGGGTAGGGCGCCTCGGTGAGGAGGCGGAGAGTCTCGTCCTCGCGGAAGCGGCCGTTCTCGGCGAGAAGCCAGTTGTCGAAGAGGACGCCCTCCTCCTCGATGGTGCGGCTGCCCGCGGGCATGGAGCCGGGGGCGATGCCGCCGATCTCGGCGTGATGGCCGCGCGAGGCGACGTAGAAGAGGACCTCCGGGTCGCTCCCCGCCCTTCCGGTCGCGTCACTCTCCGTGTCGGCCGGTGGTGGGGTGTCGAAGACCGGTGTGATCACGGTGACGTCGGGCAGGTGGGTGCCGCCGTGGTACGGGTCGTTGACGGCGTAGGTGTCGCCGGGGCGCATGCGGGGGCCGCGCCGGCGGATGACCTCCTTGACGCTCGTGCCCATCGAGCCCAGGTGGACGGGGATGTGCGGGGCGTTGGCCACCAGGTTTCCGTCCGGGTCGAAGAGGGCGCAGGAGAAGTCCAGGCGCTCCTTGATGTTGACGGACTGGGCGGTGGATTCGAGGCGGGCGCCCATCTGCTCGGCGATCGACATGAACAGGTTGTTGAAGACCTCCAGTAGAACCGGGTCGACTTTCGTGTCGAGATCGGAACTCTGCGTGATCGCGGCGCGTTCCATGACCAGATGCCCGTCGTCGGTCGCCGCGGCCCGCCAGCCGTCGTCGACGACGGTCGTCGAGCCGGCTTCGGTGATGATCGCCGGGCCGGTGACGGAGTCGCCGGGGGGAAGGTCCTCGCGGCGGTGGAGGGGTACGTCGCGCCAGGCGCCGCCGGTGTGAAGGCGGACGGTGCGCGGCGCCGGGGGGCTGCCGTCCGTGGTGGCTTCGTAGGGGGCGAGAGCGGAGAGATCGGGGGGTTCTGTGATGCCGGTGGCTTCGACGGAGAGGGCTTCGACGACGATCGGGCGGTCGAGCGTGAAGGAGTACGTGGCGCGATGACGGTCTTCGAAGGCGTGCCGCATCGCGCCGGGCTCGGTCAGCTCCACGGTGAGGGTGGTGTCGGTGCCGTCGTAGCGGAGCTCCGCGCGACGGGTGACCGCGATGTGCTCCTCGGGGACGTCCTCGGCGAGAAGTTCGGCGCGCGCCGCCGCTTCCAGGTCTTCGGCGGTCTTGAGGACGCCGGGCATCGAGGCCGGTGCCAAGGGCGCCTCGACGGACTGCTCACGCATGGCGGTGGTGTCGGCGAGGCCGATGCCGAGTGCGGACAGGACTCCGGCCATGGGGGGCACCAGGACGGTGCGGATGCCGAGGGAGTCGGCGACCATGCAGGCGTGCTGGCCGCCGGCCCCTCCGAAGGTGGTGAGGGCGTAGCGGGTGACGTCGTGGCCCTGCTGGACGGAGATCCGCTTCACGGCGGAGGCGATGTTGGCCACGGCGATCTGCAGGTAGCCCTCGGCGACCTGTTCGGGCGTGCGGTCGTCGCCGGTCCGCTCGGCGATCTCGCGGGCGAGGGCGGTGAAACGGTCCCGGACGAGTGTCTCGTCGAGGGGCTGGTCGCCGTCGGGTCCGAACACCTTCGGGAAGTGAGCGGGCTGGATCCGGCCGAGCATGACGTTGGCGTCGGTGACGGCGAGCGGTCCGCCGCCGCGGTAGCAGGCGGGCCCCGGGTCCGCGCCCGCCGAGTCCGGCCCTACGCGGTAGCGGGAGCCGTCGAAGTGCAGGACCGACCCGCCGCCGGCGGCGACGGTGTGGATGTCCAGCATGGGGGCGCGCAGCCGGACGCCGGCGATCTGGCTGGTGAAGACGCGCTCGTACGCGCCCGCGAAGTGGGAGACGTCGGTGGAGGTCCCGCCCATGTCGAAGCCGATGACCCTGTCGAAGCCGGCGAGCTGCGACATGCGGGCCATGCCGACGATGCCTCCGGCCGGCCCGGACAGGATGGCGTCCTTCCCGCGGAACTGCCCTGCTTCAGTGAGGCCGCCATTGGACTGCATGAACATCAGCCGCACGCCTTCGAGCTCGTCGGCGACCTGCCGGACGTAGCGCCGCAGCACGGGCGAGAGGTAGGCGTCGACGACGGCGGTGTCCCCGCGGGGCACGAGTTTCATCAGAGGGCTGGCCTCGCTGGAGAGCGAGATCTGCGGGAAGCCGATGCGGGCGGCGAGTTCCCCGACGGCCTGCTCGTGGGCCGGGTGGAGGTGGCTGTGCATGCAGACCACCGCGACGGCGCGGATCCCGTCGTCGTACGCCTCCTGCAATGGCCCGGTGAGGGCGTCCGGGTCGGGGGCGCGCAGGACGGTGCCGTCGGCGGCGATGCGCTCGTCGACCTCGACGACCCGCTCGTACAGCAGCTCGGGCAGGTCGATGCGGCGGGCGAAGATGCGGGGGCGGTTCTGGTAGGCGATGCGCAGGGCGTCGTGGAAGCCGCGGGTGATGAGCAGCAGGGTGCGCTCGCCCTTGCGCTCCAGGAGGGCGTTGGTGGCGACGGTGGTCCCCATGCGCACGCTGTCGACGGGGTCATCGGAGCCGGCCAGCAGGGTGCGGACGCCCTCGACCGCGGCGTCGGCGTAGCGTGCGGGGCTGTCTGAGAGCAGCTTGTGCGTGAGCAGCCGGCCGTCCGGGCGCCGGGCGACGATGTCGGTGAAGGTGCCGCCTCGGTCCACCCAGAACTGCCAGCCAGTCACGTCAGTACCCCGCTTCCGCGCTGCTCACAGCGCCCGGAGGCCGTTGATCACGTCGCGCAGAATACTCTCGTCCGGCAGTTCGGCAGGGGGTACGGGCCGGTTCACATGGACGAATTCCGCGTCCACGAGATCTCCGACGAGGACCCGTACCACCCCTATCGGCAGGTCGAGTTCCGCTGCGAGTTCGGCGACCGACTGCGGGAGGTCGCGGCACAGTTCGACGATGTCCACATGCTCCGGGGAGAGCATGTGGTCGGCTTCCGGATCGTCCGCGTGCGGCTCCGTGACCACGACCGCGATCAGGTCCAGGCGGTGCTGGCCCTGACTGCTGGTGCGGCCGCGGGTCATGGCGTACGGGCGGACGACCGGTCCGGCATCGTCGTCGAACCAGTGGCTTCTTCCCTGACCGTCAGCGCTCATGTCATCCCACTACCCGCCTGCGGGCAGATCGGTGCGCGGGGCGCTGGCCAAATGCACGCCCACTCGCTTCACGAGGAGCGTCATCTCGTAGGCGACCTGGCCGACGTCGGAGTCGGCGTCCGAGAGGACGGCCAGGCAGCTGCCGTCACCGGCGGCCGTCACGAACAGGAAGGCGTCGTCGAGCTCGACAACCGTCTGGCGGACGTTGCCGGCCTCGAAATGGCGCCCCACGCCCTTGGCGAGGCTGTGGAAGCCGGAGGCGACGGCGGCAAGGTGCTCGCTGTCCTCCCTGGTCAGGTCCTTGGACACGCCCGTCGGCAAACCGTCGCCGGAGAGCACGAGGGCCTTGCGGATGCTCGCGACACGGTCCACCAGGTCGTCGAGGAGCCAGTTCAGCTCCCCCTTGGTCGCGGTGTGGCCGGTCGCCTTCGGTGCGGTCATCGACCGTCCCCCTCTGTCGTTCCTTGTGGTGCTGCGCCGCTGTGGGCTGAATCGCCCTCGGCGTTCTCCTCACGGCCACGCTGCCAGCCGCGCTGGAGCGATGCCATGCGGCTGCGTACTTCCTCGGCGTCGCGTTCGACGGGCTCGGCCCTGTCGTCCGTACGCGGCTCCGAGCTCCGCTTCAGCTGCGGGGCCAGGTTGGCCTGGCGGACACGCCGGGGCAGCGGCGCGGAGCCGGAGCCGGGCGGTGGTGCGGAACCGGTCTGCTGGGCCGCGGCGCGGGAGCCTGTTTCGTGGCGCGAGGGCCCGCCGGTGACCTGCGACGTGGAGCCGGAGCCGTGGTCCGGTCCGTCCGGGCCGCTGGAGGCGATCTCCGCGCGGCGGGTCCGCAAGGGCAGAGCGGGCGGCTCGGACCGGTTGCCGGCGGCGCTGCCGGGCGGGGCCGGGGATTCCGTGTGGTTCTCATCGCGGCCGGACGAGCCGATGCCACGGCGGGCGGAGTCCGTCCCGCGACGGCGCGCGGGCAGCGGCGGCGGTGCGTCCGGCAGGGCGTCCCCGCGTCGGCTGCCTGCCGTGGAGCTCTCGCCGGGCCGGCGGGCCGGAAGGGTGGACGCGGGCTCGGGGCCCGGCCGGCCGGTGGCCCGGCCGCTCGTGGGCTCCTCGCCCCGGCGGCGCTGCGGTAGGGCTGAGGTGGGGCTGGACTCCGTTCGGCCGATGGCCGTGGTGGTCTCCTCGTCGGTCTTCCCCCGCCGGGGGCGCTGCTCGGTGACCGGGCGCCCGTGCGAACTGACCAGCTTGGGGGTGTGGCGGCGGGGCAGTGTGACAGGAGCGCTCAGCTCCTCGTCGCTGTCGCTCGGGTCCGCCGCGCCGCGGGCATCGGCGCTCTGCCGGCGCGGGTCGGTGCGGCGGCCCGCCGTCTCGTCCGGGGCACGGGTGAGGGAGTGGCGGGGGCGGAACAGGCCGCCGTGTTCACTGTCCTCGTCCTGGATGGCGCCGGGGAAATCCCCGATGGTCTCCAGGCCGACGGGGGCCTCCAGCTCGACCGGGCCGTCCAGCAGGGAGGCGGGCAGACCGGCGCGCTGTGCGGGTGCCTGGGACAGCGCGGCACGGCGGCTGTCCTGCGGCTCGCTCTCCGGGGCCAGCTGGGGGCGGTCGAGCCGGAATCCGATGCCGTTGGTGTCCGGGACGTCGTCGGTCAGCAGGGCGTCGGGGATGAAGACCACTGCGGTCGTGCCGCCGTACGGGGAGGGCTGCAGGGAGACCCGGACGTTCTGGCGTTGGGCGAGTCGGCTGACCACGAACAGGCCGAGCCGGTCGGTGTCGGACAGCTCGAACTCCGGCGTCTCGGCGAGCCGGAGGTTGGCGTCCAGCAGCGCTTCGGCGGCCATGCCGAGACCTCGGTCGTGGATCTCCAGGGTGAAGCCGTTGGCGACGCGCTCGCCGAGAACCTGTACGGCGGTGTGCGGCGGCGAGAACACCGTGGCGTTCTCCAGGAGTTCGGCCACGAGATGCGTGAGGTCCGCGACGGCCGGGCCGCTGATGGCGATGCGCGGAAGGCGGCGGACCTCGATGCGTTCGTAGTCCTCGACCTCGGCGACGGCGGCGCGCACGACGTCCATGAGCTGGACGGGCTTGCGCCACTGCCGGGATGGCGCGGCGCCGGAGAGGATGACGAGACCCTCGGCGTGCCGGCGCATGCGCGTGGTGAGGTGGTCGAGGCGGAACAGGTCGGCGAGTTCCTCGGTGTCCTCGGTCCGGCGTTCCATGGCGTCGAGCAGGGTGAGCTGCTTGTGGAGCAGGACCTGGCTGCGGCGCGCGAGGTTGACGAAGACCTCGGAGACGCCCGCGCGCAGCTCGGCCTGCTTGACGGCGGCCTCGACGGCGGCGCGCTGCAGGGTGTTGAGGGCCTGGCCGACCTCGCCCATCTCGTTCTTGTCGTATTCGAGGCGGGGGACCTCGGTCTCGACGTCGACCTGCTCGCCCGCGGAGAGGCGGCGCATGACGCTGGGCAGGCGCACTCCGGACGCCTCGTGGGCCTCCAGGCGCAGCTGCCGCAGATCGCGGATGAGGGTGCGGCCGACGCGTACGGACAGGAAGAGGGAGAGCAGGAGCGCGATCAGGCCGAGCGCGCCGGCGATGACCGCCTTGGCGATGACGCCTACGGCGACGGGGTGGACACGGTCCTGGTAGCGGTCGTTGGCCTGGTCGTTGAGGGTGCCGAGCTCGTCGAGCACGTTGCCGGCGGCGCTGTCCCAGCCCTTGGCGGAGACGCCGCGGGGGGTCCCGGCCCCGGAGGAGACGGCGGCTTCCTCGGCCACACGCAGGGGGGCGGAGGAGGCGTTCTTCCAGAAGCTCTGGTAGCGGTCCCGCTCCGCCACGGGCAGCAGCGGGAGGTTGACGTCGTACATCAGGGTGCGCTGGGCCACGAGGTCGGAGATGTCCCGCTCTTCGGAGTGGGAGATCCTGCCGACGATCAGGGCGGAGCCGAGGAGGGCGTCCTCGCGGGAGAGCAGTTCGCGGGCGCGGGCGAGGTTGACCAGCGCGCGGTACTGCTTGTCCAGTTCGACGTTGTCGACCACGTGCAGGTTGGCGAGGAGGACGTAGCAGGGGTCGACGAGCCGGTTGTAGAGGTCGAGGGCCTGGGTGCGGTTGACCGTGCCGTCCTCGACACTGCGGCGCAGCGACTCGATGCCGTCGAAGGCGTCCAGAACGGCGGTCAGCCGCTCGTCGGTGTCCGCGCCCATGGCGTCGCGCACATCAGGGTTGCGGGCGTTCTCGCGGATGCTGCTGACGGCCTTGTCGGTGGCGGTCCGGCTGCGCCGGAGCGCGGCGAGCCCGTCGGAGGCGCGGGGGTCGGCGAGGTGGACGAGGGTCTGGCGGCGTTCCTCCTGGAGGACGCGCACGGTGTCCTCGATGGGGTAGCCGATCTTCTCCACCACGGACGACACGTTGAACAGGTCGCCCGCCTCACGTCCCGTGAGCACGGTGGCGAAGGCCCAGATCGCGGTGAGGGACACCAGCGGCACGAGAAGCAGCGCCACGATCTTCCGGCGGATGGACTTCCCGCGAAAGCGCATGGCCTCCCCCAGCTCGGGCCCCCGGCTACCGGGGGTACACATGTGCGTCAACAAACGGCGCGAGCCTACTACCGACCCACAGGGAACTCGAAAGCCGGTCCGGAACCTGAACTTCCGCGCCAGCCACGCGGCGTGGCGAGTTGTCCGGGCATTGCGGGAGTTGTCTCCCCGAAAGCAGTGGTCATGGCGCCGACCAATCCCCGGACTCCGCCAGGGCGGTTGGCTGAAATTTTTCGGTTCCCGGGAATCTTCGTGAGGAGTTGTTCGTCATTCCTTACGGGTAACGGGGGCGGAATCGGCCACAGGAGCCGCGTGCCGCACCTGGGCGGCGTAAAACAGCGCAAGCCGGGCAGCCACTGGGGAGCACGGGTCTTCGGATGCGAGCGAGCGGTCTGCTGGCGGTGGGGAGTGACACGGTGATGGGCACGGCGGAACGGCGCGGTGCGCCCAGGGCGGGTGGGGCGCAGCTGACGGGGCATCGGGATCCCGAGGCGACCGATCGCGACATCCCCGGGGGCGTGGCGGCCCCCTCGGGACGGGAGTCGGAGGGCCAGGGACACGAGGTGGGCCGCCGCAGCAGAGAGCGGCAGCAGTACCGGCCCCTCTGGGTCGAGGAGCCCGCGCGCCGGCGCCGCTTGCCGGATCCGGTGCGGACGGCGGCCGTGCGAGCGGTCCTCCTCATAGCCGTGACGCTGATCCAGGCGATGGTGGCCTTCCTGTGCACCATGGCCGGGTCCTGGCTGGCATTCCCGATGGTGATCAGCAGTGTGGTCAGCACGATCGCGGCCACCTGGGGTGCGCTCGACGTGTGGGTGACGCGTCAGGTCTGGAACCAGCGCAACGGGGTGGTGTCCGTGCCGAGCAGCACGGCGCGGACCCTGCGGCGCGAGCGGCGCCGCACCCGGCGGCAGGAGCGGGCCGCCGCGCGGGCCCAGGGGCGGATACGCCGCCGGGGTGGAGCCGGGCAGTTGTCCCACTCGTAAGACCCCTGGCACGGGGGCGGGGCGGGGCGACCGGATGCTTGAGAGCGGCCGCCGGGATCAGGGAACCGGACCACCACCTCCTCGCCCCGGGGCAGGCCGCGCCTGCTCCTCACTCTGGGACCGGCTGATTCCACTCCGACCGGCGGTCCGTGGCGCGGCGTTCGGCTGAGGGGCGTTGTGGCGCCCTGCGGCAGGCTGTGGGGCCCGGACCGGCACGACGCTGCCTGTGGACTCATCGAAACGGCGGGACGAGTGCGGAGTGGGGCAGTCACGAGCACCCCGGCCTCGGTCCCGGAATCAGGCTCGCGGGGCCGGCGGAGCCCCCTGAGACGAAGCACCTCTGGCGCAACACCTGCCTCACCCACCAGGGTTGGTCCGACTGATCCACATCGCCCTGAGACACACCCGTTGAGGAATCCGCCATGAGAACAACCGCAGAGCCAACCGATCCCCACGGCCGGGACGACGCCGAACTCACCGAATTCGGCTACCGCCCCGAGCTCAAACGCACCCTCGGCAACTTCCACACCTTCGCCGCCGGGATCAGCTACATCTCGATCCTGACCGGCACCTTTCAGCTCTTCTACTTCGGCTACGGAAGCGGAGGTCCTGCCTACTGGTGGTCGTGGCCGATGGTCTTCGTCGGCCAGTTCATGGTCGCCCTGTGCTTCGCGGAGCTCGCCGCCCGCTACCCCGTGGCGGGCTCGGTCTACAACTGGTCGAAGAAGATAGGCAATCCGCATCTGGGCTGGCTCGCCGGCTGGATGATGCTGATCGCCTCGATCGTGTCCATATCGGCGGTCGCGCTGGCCTACCAGTTGACGCTGCCGCAGATCTCGTCGTTCTTCCAGTTCGTGGGGGACGGCACCGGTACGTACGACGTGGCGACCAACGCGGTCATCCTGGCCGCGGTGTTGATCCTGTTCACGACCCTCGTGAACGCCTTCGGCGTCAAGTTGATGGCAAGGATCAACACGGCGGGCGTGTTCATCGAGTTGATCGCCACCGTCGTTCTGATCGTCCTCTTCGCGGTCCACATCACGCGCGGTCCGCAGGTCGTCATGGAAACGCACGGCACCGGCGCGGGGTACGGAAACGGTTACCTGGGCGCCTTCCTGGTGGCCTCGCTGGCCTCGGCGTACGTCATGTACGGCTTCGACACCGCCGCCTCGCTCGGCGAGGAGTCCCTGGACCCGACCAGGAACGCGCCGCGTGCGATCATCCGGGCGATCGTGGCGTCCTTCGTGCTCGGCGGCCTGATCCTGCTGCTCGCGCTGATGAGCGTGTCCAGCCTCAAGGGCGAGAAGCTGTCCACGGACGGCCTGCAGTACATCGTGCTGGACGTGCTCGGGCCGACGGCCGGCAAGGCGATGCTGTGGTGTGTGCTGATCGCGGTCACGGTGTGCGCCCTTGCCGTGCACACGGCGGCCGTCCGGCTGGCGTTCGCCATGGCCCGCGACAACAACCTGCCCGCGTCCTCGAAGCTGGCCAAGTGCCACCCGCGGTTCCAGACACCGGTCCTGCCGACCGTGATCATCGGCATCCTGGCTCTGGCGATCCTCGTGGTCAACATCCGTCAGCCGCAGATCTTCACGGTCGTCACCAGCATCGGCATCATCATGATCTACCTGGCCTACCTGGGCGTCACGGTCCCGCTGCTGGTCGCCCGGCTGCGTGGGAAGTGGCAGCCCGCGGGTGAGGGCCGGTTCTCACTGGGCCGCTGGGGTCTGCCGGTCAACATCCTGGCCGTGCTGTGGGGCGCCGCCATGACGCTCAACCTGATCTGGCCGCGCGCCGCGGTCTACAACGCCGCGGCTCCCTACCACTGGTACCTGCGCTGGGGCGCGGTGTTGTTCGTCGCCGTCATCGCGGGCGGCGGCTTCGCCTACTACTGGTTCGTCCAGCGGCACCGGACCGGCGTGCTCGCCGAGCACCGTTCCGAGGCCCCGACCACCGCTCCCGCCGCCGCGCCGACGGCCGACTGACCGACGGCCGACGCTGACCGACCGTCGGCCAACGGCTGGCGGCTGGCGGCTGACTGACCGTCGGCCAACGGCTGGCGGCTGGCTGACCGTCGGCCGACGGCTGACCCACCGATGGCGGCTTAGCGCTGGCCGCCAGCGGCTGACGGCCGGCTATTGATCGCCGGACAACCCCTACGCGAAGAAGGACCCAGCAGAATAGGCCGCCCCGGCCTAGGAAACCGGGCGTTTGTACATCCTGGTCGCCGTGATCTCGCTGTGGACGGCTTCCCCGGCGGGAGCCTCACGCGGCAGGCCCGGGCGGAGGTGCTCCTCGACGCTGATGTACTTGAGGCCCGCCCTCAGGTCGGCGTCGTTGCGCATGCGGATGACCAGGGGGAACTCGGCCAGCGCGGTGGTGTCGAACAGGCCCGTGGTGTAAAGGAGCTGGACGCCCAAGGCGTCCGACACCGCCCGCTGGAGTTCCAGCAGGTACGTGGCGTTGGCGCGGCCGATGGGGTTGTCGAGGAACAGCGTGCCGGCGTGCCGGTGCTTGTCGCGGCCCCGGTCGTTCGAACGCAGCGCGGCCATCGTGCAGTAGAGGGCGATGGCGGCGGTGAGGAGCTGCCCGCCGGAGAAGACGTCGCCCATCTGCCCGACGGGGACGCGCTCGGCGCGCAGCACCGCGTCCGGCTTGAGGATCTCGACGGCGACGCCCTTGGGCTGCAGGGCGGCGGCGACACCCCGCAGCAGCAGGGACATGCCGTCGCGGCGCAGGTCGGAGTTCTTCTTGACGGCGGCGCGGGTGGCTTCGTCGATGACCTCGCCGAGCCGCTCGGTGAGCGTGGCCTGGTCGGGCTCCTCGAAGCGGATGCGGAGGAACTCCTGCCCGGACCATTCGCCGAGGCCCTCGGGCAGCCGGGAGAGCCGCTGGGCGGAGCGCAGGGTGGCCAGGGCCGACTCGACGAGGCCGCGCAGGCGGTCCACGATCGAGTCGCGGTTGCGCTCCAGCTGCTCCAATTCGTCGGTCAGGACGCGGAGCCGGGGCGCGAAGGCGTCCGCCCACTTCTGGGCATGCTCGGGCAGCGTGGAGGCGGGCAGTTCGCGGATCTGCTGGCGGGCCGGGGTACGGACCTGTTCGTAGCGCGTGGAGTTGGCGTGCCGGACGAGGATGTCGCTCGCCTCGCGGACGGCGGCCTCGGCAGCGGACAGGTCGGCGGCGCAGCCGCGCAGGGAACGGCGGGCCTCGGCGGCCGCCTGCCGGGCCTCCTCCGTGGTCCCGGGGTAGGGCTCGGGCTCTTCGTGCTCCTCGTCCGTGGTGTGCTCGCGCAGCAGGTCGCGGAGCATGGCGGCGATCTCGTCGAAGCCGCTCGCCGCGTCCTCGGCGGCGCGGTGGGCGTCGAGGAGTTCGGCGTGTGCGTCACGGGCCCGGTCGAGTGCCTCGGTGTGGGAGGCGAGTTCGGCTGTGGCGGTGCGCAGCAGGGTCTGCGCGTGCTCGGCGTCGCGCGGCTGGAGGTCCTCGGGCAGGTCGGTGTGTGTCTCGCCGTCGTCTGCGGGAGCGAGGCGTTCAGCCTCGCCGCGCAGCCGTCCGAGCTGCTCGCTCGCGGTCGACATCCGGGTTTCCAGGAGCTGCACCAGCTCCTCGGCGCGGGCGGCGGCGGCCTGGCGGCTGGGCCCGTCGGAGCCGTCGGGTGATTCGAGGAGCTGCTCCGCGCGCGTGCGGACCTTGTTGCTGAGCCGGTCCAGCTCGGCGCGGGCTGCGCTCTCGTCGCTCTCGGCGCGGGCCTGCTCGGCGCGCAGGTCGGCGCCGACGCCGACCTTCTCGTACACCTGGGACGCGGCCCGGTAGGCCTCGCGCAGGGCGGGCAGGGATGCCTTGGGGGTCTGGTCGTCGTCCTCGGGTACGTCGTCGGGGGCGCCGGCGATCTCGGAGCGCTCGGCGCGCAGCGCGCGGGCGGTACGGCGGGTGTCGTCGGCGGCGCGCTGGGCGGCACGCCGGTCCTCGTCGGCGGCCCGGGCCCGCTCCAGGCAGGCCTGGGCGCTCGCCTCTGACTCGGCCGCCTCGTCGGCCAGTTCGCGCAGCTTGACCTGCCAGCCGGCCCGCTCGCGCAGCCGGAAGGCGAGTCCGGCGAGGGCGTCGGCGGAGCGGCGGGCCTTCTGGGCGGCTTCCTGGCGCTCGTCCCGGACGCGCGCGGCTTCGGCGGCGACCTCGTCGGCCTCGGCCCGCACGGTGCGGGCCTCGGCGAGTTCGGCCTCCGACTCCTCGGCGAACGTCCGGGCGGCGTGGGCCGCCTGGGCCAGTTCGGCGAGCCGGCCGGCGGGGCAGCCGGTGCGCCAGGAGGCGAGCCGGGCGGCCAGTTCGCGGTCCTTGCCGAGCCGGGCGGCGAGTGTGCGGATCTCCTCGTCCCGCTCGGTCGCCCGGGCGCGCAGTGCCTGCCGCTCCTCGTCGGCGGCGTGCTCGTCGTGCATGGCGGGGTTCGGCGGCACGAGGAACACATCGCCGCTGTCGCTGTCCGGGGCCGGGGTCGGGGCGAGCAGGGCGGCGGCGGTGCCGACCGCCACGGCGGAGCGGGGCAGCAGTGCGGCGTCGCCCAGCGCCTCCCGGGCCCGGGCGTGGGAGTCCGGGTCGGTGATGATCACGCCGTCGACGAGTTCGGGCCGGGCGGCCAGCACGCGTGCGTGGTCGGCCGGGTCGACGGCCTGGGCGAGGTAACGCCAGCCGGGCAGCGCGGGGATGCCGTGCTCGCCGAGGAATTCGACCGTGGCCAGGACGTCCGGGCCGGGCGGCAGGAGCCCGCCATCGCCGAGCGCGCCGAGGATCCGGGAGTCGTCGGCGGCGGCCGTACGCAGCTCGAACAGCTGCCGCTCGGCGGAGGAGACGGCGTCGTCGAGCAGGTCGCGCAGGTCGTCGGCGAAGCGGTCGAGTTCGTCGGCGGTGAGCCCCTGCTCCCCGTGGGCCGACGGCATGACCGGCTCGCTGTCCGTGCCGTGGCGGGGTTGCGGGATGCCCGGGCGGGGCTCCGGGGTCAGGCTGAGCAGTTCCGCCAGCCGCTCCTCCCCCGCCAGGGCCCCGGCGGTGCGACGCTCGGCCTCGTACGACCGCTCCGCCGCTGTCGCCGCATCGGCCGCGCGGGCGGCGGTCAGTTCGGCGCGGCTCTCGCCGGCAGCGGCTTCGCGGGCGTGCTCCGTGGCCCGGCGGGACGCCTCGCGGGCCGAGTCCCAGGCTGCGACGGCGGACTTCTCGGCGTCGCTGGCGGCCAGGGCCGCCCGGGCCGGGTCGGCGTCGGGCGCGGAGTCGTCGAGCCAGCCGGCCCGCACCGCCTCGGCGGTCTCCTGCTCGACCTCGGCGAGGCGCTGCTTGAGGTGACCGATCTCGCTGCGGGCGCGCTGCGCCTGCGTGGCGGCGGCGGTGGAGTCGCGGTAGGCCGCGTCGCTGACCTCCTGGAGGGCGGCGGAGCGCTCCTCCTCCTCGTTGGCGTGGCTCTCCGCCTTCTCCGCGGCCGCGTGCAGGGCCCGTACGAGGTCGACGGCGGCCTTGGAGCGCGCGGCCAGTGCCGGGGCGGCGTCCCGCTCGGCCTCCTGGATCGCGGCGGACACGCGGGTGACGCGGTCGGAGGCGGCGCGGTGGCGCAGCACGGCCTCGGCGGCCTGCCACGCCGCGTACAGCGTGCGGGCGTCGGCGAGCTCGCGCTTCTGCGCGGCGGCGGACTTCTCGGCCCCGGCGAGCGCGAGCGAGGCGTGCCGGTAGGCGAGTTCGGCGGAGATCAGCGCACTGCGCTCGCGGGCCGCCTCGGCGTGTGTGACGGCGTACGCGGCGGCGGTGACGCGCTGGGCCAGGTCGGCGGCCCGGACCCGCTCCCGCACACCGCGCGCGGAGAGCCGGCGGGCCAGGGTCCGGGTGCGGCGCTCGGCTCCGGCGTGGATGTCACGCGCGCGGGAGCGGGCCTCCGCGGCCTCCACGATCCGGCCGAGGAGGTCGACGGAGCCGGCGGTGAAGTCGCGTTCGGCGATCAGCTCGGCGCGCCGGCCCAGCTTGTTGCCGAAGCCGCTGACCAGGTCGGCGAGCCCGTCGGTGTCGCGGGTGTCGGTGACGGCGCGCAGCAGCAGGTCGGTGAAGTCGGCGTCCTTCTTGACCGCGAAGAGACCGGCGGCCTCACCTTCGTCGGCGTTCATCTCGCGCTGGTAGCGGAAGAGTTCGGGGTCGAGGCCGAGGTCGCCGAGGTGCTCGATCCAGCGGTCGTGGATCTCCTCCCAGTGCACCTCCAGGTGCGGGTACGTCTTGCCCGCCTCCGTGAGGGCGTCCCGGAAGCCCTTCATGGTGCGGCGCCGCCCGCGCGCACTGGACTGGCCCTCGACCGGGGCCCGTACGGCGGTGGCCTCCGCCACGGGGAGGCTGTCGAGGCTCAGTCCCGGCCCAGGGCGGAAGGAGTACCAGGCCTCGGCGAACTTCCGCGGGTCGTTGGAGACCTGCCGCCCGCGCCACTCGCTGACCTTTCCGACGACGACGCACTCGCCGGTCAGCACGTGCTGCCACTCCAGCGCGACGTGTCCGCAGTCGTCGGCGAGCAGGAACTTGCGCAGCACGCCGGAGCTGGCGCCGCCGAGCGTGTTGCGGTGACCCGGCAGCATCACGGAGAAGATCAGCTTGAGCAGCACCGACTTGCCGCCGCCGTTCTCCAGGAAGAGCACGCCCGCGGGGGCGGGCCGGCGCGGCGGGCCGACCGGCTCCTCCTCGAAGAACTCCGCCTGGGCGGGCGCGGGGTCGGGCACGATCTCGCCCACACCGCGCAGGTCAAGCACGGTGTCGGCGTAGCGCGCACCGGCGGGCCCGATCGAGTAGAGGCGGACCCGGGACAGCTCGTACATGGCGGACTCTCGTAAGTCTTCGTCAGGTGGGGAGGGTTCAGGAGGAGTGGAACGGCAGCCCGGCGTCGGCGACCAGCTCCAGGTCGTCGCCCTCCTCGGGGGGCAGCAGTGTCGGTGTGCCGTCGGTGACGGGGACGACGCCGAGCTCCAGCAGCTCGGCCAGGGCTGCGCTGCCGGCCAGGTCGCGGACCTGGAGCTGGTAGCGGGCGGTCGTGCGGTACGTGCCACCGTGGTCGTCGCCGGTGCGCTGGAGGAATCCGGAGTCGGTGAGGAACGCGACGGCCTTGGCGACGATGCCGGTGGTCGAACCGGCGAGCCTGCGGGCGTCCTTGGTGGCGCCGGTGGCGCTGCGCCGCACCCAGATCCGCCAGGCGGCCTCCAGGCCGGGTGCGTCGGTCGCCGGGTCGGTGTTCTCGCCCTGTTCCTCGGCGCGCTCCTCCAGCCGGCGGCAGGCCTGGCGCACGAAGGCGTCGACGCCGTTGACCGTGACGCGGCCGATGTAGCCGTCGTCGGCGAGGTCCTCGGGACGCGGGAACGCCATGGCGGCGACGGCGAGGTGCGCGAGACCGTGCAGGAACCGGTCGCCGCCGTCGGCGGACGTACGACGCGCGTAGTCGCCCATGCGGACCGCGAACACCGAGTCCTCCGCGGCGGTCACGGCCATGCCCGCGCGCGGGGACACCTCCAGGACGATCAGCCCCAGACCGGTCGCCACGGCGTCCGCGAGCCGCGCGAACGGCGGGTCCTCGCGGTAGCGCCGCAGCAGGTCGGCGTACTCCTGGTCGCGGGCGGGCTGCAGCTTGGGCTGCAGCCCGAAGGACACGAGCCGCGCCGCGTCGGCGGCGTCGGCGGGAGTGACGGCGGCGCCGGCCGCGGGGGCCGGTCCGTCCGGCTCGCTCCACTCGACATGCTCGCTCACGGTCGGGACTCCTTGTGCCACTCGTACTGACTCATGCTGCTTCCGTCCGGTCCGCCGCCATCCCCGCCGCGTCCAGCAGTGCGGTGCCGACGATCAGGTCCGCCCCGCCGAACTCCGGGTCGTCGAGCTCGGTCCCGTCGTCCACGGCGAACAGCAGCTTCTGCTCGCCCTGGCGGTAGGCCGTGCCGACCGGCGGACTGGCGGCGTGCACCGCCAGCAGGGCCACCAGGTAGGGCAGCTCGGGATCCTGCCGCCGGGCCTCGGCGAGGAGCCCCGACAACCGGCGCGGCGCGTCCGCCGGCAGGTCGAGCAGCTCCTGCGCCGCCGCCAGCTGTTCCTCGCTGAACCGGCTGTCGTCCGGCGTGGCGATCAGGTCCGGCTCCGGCATCTCCGCGCCCAGGTGCTCCCGCTCCGCCGGCGGCGTGAGCAGTATGTCGACCAGGTCGCCGACCCGCACGGACACCGGCGTACGCAGCCCGGTGCCGCGGCCGAAGAAGGCGTCGGTGACGCGGACGGCCTGCTCCAGCGGCAGCGGCAGCACGGGCGAGAGGAGATGCCCGTACAGGTCTGTCCCCGAGGTGGTCATCGGGGTGGCGAAGGCCTGCCGGTCCTGCTCGGCGCGGAACAGCGGCCCGGCTTCCAGCAGCCGGGACTGCAGCTGTGTGTGCCGCCGGATGCAGTCCTTGACGATGTCGACGAGCTCGGCGGCGCGGCGCTTCTGCTCGGGATCCTCGGACTCGTCACGCGCCTTGCGGATGTTGGTGAGGATCGCGTTCTCGTGGCGGTAGCGGTCGGCGACGTGCTCCAGCGCCTCGGCGATCATGTCGGGCACGGTGGCCAGCCAGTCCACCGCGCGCACGTTGCGCCGGGTCGCGTCCAGGGCACGGCGCAGGGTCTCCGAGTACTGCACGGTGCGGTAGCGGGCCTGTTCGGCCGCGAGCTGGGCGTCGGCGAGCCGGCCGCGGCTGATCAGCACCTCCAGCTTGACCTCGGCGGCGATCTGGGCGCTGGTGACGTCCGTGTCGAGGGCGCCGACGAGGACGTTGACCGCCTCGTCCGTCGTACGGAGGTAGACCGTGCCGCCGGGGCCGGGGACCTCCTCGATCAGCTTGAAGTCGTAGTCGCGGCGCACATAGGTGCCGTCCGCGCCGAACGTGCCGTACACGGCGCGGAAGCCGCGGTCGACGCTGCCGACGTTGATCAGGTTCTCCAGGACCCAGCGGGCCACCCGCTCGTGCTCGGCTGCGGGCCGCTGGGCGGCCTGGGCGGCGATGCGCGGGATGAGGCGGGCGACGATCTGGTCGTGGTCGGCACCCGTGTCGAAGTCCATGTTCAGGGTGACCAGGTCGATGGCCGCGAGGGCGACCTCCGCCATGCCGTACACCGAGTACTCGCCGGCCAGGTTGGCCTTGCGGGCGTCCAGGTCGTGCAGCGGCGCGGTGCAGGCGAGCGCGCGCAGCCGCCGCGCCAGGCCCTCGTCGGCGGCCGGCCCCGGGGCGGGGCGCGGCCCCGCGCTGAGCTGGGGCGGAACGCTGTCCGTCGATGCAGGCGAAGTCACGGTGCACAGACTAGGTCCTGGGTCTGACAACAACCCAAACGACGCGGTACGCCCCCTGCGCCGCCGCCCTCATCCGTCCTCGGCCACCGCCCTCACCGGCCCTCGACCGACGTCTTCACCCGTCCCCGACCGCCGCCCTCACCCGTCCTCGCCGACCCGCCGCCGGTACACCTCCACCACACGCTCCAGCGAGTCGTCGAGGTACCCGGCGAGCAGGCTCTCGGCCTTCCCTCGGTCCCCCGCCTGAAGAGCCTCCAGAATCGCGACATTTCGCGCGATGTACGGCTCGTGCAGGCGCTGCGGCTCATCCACCACGTGGAAGGCCAGCCGCAGTTCGGCGAAGACGCTCCGCATCAGCTCGGCGGTGCGCTCGCTCGCGGCGAGAGCGACCAGTTCCCGGTGGAAGTGGATGTTGGCCGTACCCACACCCTTCCAGTCACCTTCCCGAGCCGCCCGCCGCCCCTCCTCCACGGCGCCGGCGAGCCCGTCGAGGCCGTACGGGGGCTCGCCCAGACCGCGCACGACGGCGCACTCGACGAGCCGCCGGGTGCGGTAGATGTCCTCGACGTCCTCCACGGTCAGAACCCGGACGAAGACCCCCCGGTTCAGCTCGTGGACGAGCAGACGCTCGTGCGTGAGCAGCCGGAACGCCTCGCGCAGCGTGTTGCGGGAGACGCCGAGGGCGCCGCCGATGCTGTCCTCCGACAGGCGGGTGCCGGGAGGGAAGTAGCCCTCGGCGATCCGGCTCCTGAGGATGTCCGAGACCCGCTCCGCGGTGCTGGTGCGCCCCAGGAGAGCCCGGTCGTCGGCGAGGTCCTTCAGCTGCTCTGCCATGCCGGAATTCAATCGCAGATCTCAAGAACGAACCAACATGGGTATTGAGGGATCGTTGAACAATCCTCTACGGTGCTACGCACGGCGTCACGGCGGCGGGGCCGCTTCCCCACCGCTTTCCCCACCGCGGCGCCGACCGCTTCCGTACGGCACGGCTCACCCCTCAGCACCCTCCGTCCTCCCTCTGCGAGGTGCCCATGAGCACGACCCCTCCACCGCAGGCCCTGACCGACGACACACGCCCCGCGACCACCGAACGCACCTCGGACGACGGGGCGTTCGGCTGGCTGCGTGCCCTGGGCCCGCGCGGCCGCCGCGCCTTCGCCGGTGCCTTCGGCGGCTATGCCCTGGACTCGTACGACTACTTCACGCTTCCGCTGAGCATGGTCGCGCTGTCCGCCTACTTCGGCCTGAACAGCGGACAGACGGGCCTCTTCACGACGGTCACCCTGGTGGTCTCCGCGGTCGGCGGCGCCCTCGCGGGCGTCCTGGCGGACCGTGTCGGCCGGGTGAAGGCGCTGATGGTCACGGTGATCACCTACGCGGTGTTCACCGTCGCCTGCGGTTTCGCGCCCAACTACGAGACGCTGCTGGTCTTCCGTGCCCTCCAGGGCCTCGGTTTCGGCGGCGAGTGGGCGGTCGGCGCGATCCTGGTCGCCGAGTACGCGAGCGCCAAGCACCGAGGCCAGACGCTCGGCGCGATCCAGAGCTCCTGGGCGGTGGGCTGGGGCATGGCCGTGATCGCCTACACCGTCATCTTCTCGGTGGCCGGCGACGACCTGGCCTGGCGCATCATGTTCTGGACCGGGGCACTGCCCGCGCTGCTCGTCATCTGGCTGAGGCGCAGTGTCCACGACGCCCCCGAGGCCGCCGCCGCGCGTGAACAGAGCGCAGAGAAGGGCTCGTTCACGGCGATCTTCAAGCCCGGCCTGCTGCGGGTCACGATCTTCGCCGGACTGCTGTCGACCGGTGTCCAGGGCGGCTACTACACGCTGGCCACCTGGGTGCCGACGTATCTGAAGTCCGAGCGCGACCTGTCGGTCGTCGGCACCGGCGGCTATCTGACGTTCCTCATATCGGGCGCCTTCATCGGCTACCTGACCGGCGGCTACCTCACCGACAAGCTGGGCCGGCGGCGCAACATCTGGCTCTTCGCCCTGCTCTCCGCACTCTGCATCCTGGCGTACGCGAATATCCCGAGCGGTGCCAACACCCTGCTCCTGGTGCTCGGTTTCCCGCTCGGGTTCTGCATGTCGGCGATCTTCAGCGGCTTCGGCTCCTACCTGAGCGAGCTGTACCCGACGGCCGTGCGCGGGACGGGGCAGGGCTTCACGTACAACACCGGCCGTGCGGTGGGCGCCGTGTTCCCGACGACGGTCGGGTTCCTGGCCGACAGCTGGGGCGTCGGGGGCGCGCTGGTCTTCGGTGCGATCGGCTACGGCATCGCGGCGCTCGCGCTGCTGGGGCTGCCGGAGACGCGCGGAAAGGAGCTCGCGTGAACCACACGAGCACCGAGGACCGCCCTCTGCTCCTCGTCGACGAGCACGCGCACGCGTGGAGCCCCCAAACGGCCCGGTCCCGCTTCCGGGCGGGCCTGACCGGCCCCACGGCCGGAGTCGCGGCGGGCCACACCCAGGTCAACCTCATCTCGGTGCCCGCCGACTGGGCCTACGACATGCTGCTGTTCTGCCAGCGCAACCCCAAGCCCTGCCCGGTCCTCGACGTCACGGACGCCGGCTCCTGGACGACCGTGCTCGCCGATGGCGCGGACCTGCGCACCGACCTGCCGCGCTACCGGGTGTGGCGGGACGGCGAGCTGGTGGACGAACCGACGGACGTGCGCGCGTACTGGCGGGACGACCTGGTGTCGTTCCTCATCGGGTGCAGCTTCACCTTCGAGTGGGCGCTGGGCGAGGCGGGCGTTCCGATGCGCCACGTCGAGCAGGGCCGCAACGTCCCGATGTACGTGACGAGCCGGCAGTGCCGTCCGGCGGGGCGGCTGCACGGGCCGCTGGTGGTGTCGATGCGGCCGGTGCCGCCCCGGCAGCTGGCGGCGGCGATCCGGGAGAGCAGTCTCATGCCGGCGGTGCACGGCAGCCCCGTGCACTGCGGCGATCCGTCGGGGCTCGGCATCGACGACCTCGGCCGCCCCGACTTCGGGGACCCGGTGGACGCCGAGCCGGACGACATCCCGGTCTTCTGGGCCTGCGGGGTGACCCCGCAGGCGGCCGTGATGGCCTCGCGTCCGCCGTTCGCCCTCACGCACGCCCCGGGGCAGATGTTCCTCACCGACGCCCGCGACGAGCAGTACCGCGTGGCCTGACAGGAGACACGGCACATGACCTCGATCGACCTGAACGCCGACCTCGGCGAGGGCTTCGGCCGCTGGCGGCTCACCGACGACGAACGGCTGCTGTCCGTCGTCACCAGCGCCAACGTGGCCTGCGGCTTCCACGCCGGGGACGCGGTCACCATGCGTCGGGTGTGCGAGCTGGCAGCCGAGCGCGCAGTCCGCATCGGCGCCCAGGTGTCCTACCGGGACCTGGCCGGGTTCGGGCGGCGCGCGATGGACGTGCCGCCCGCCGAGCTGGCAGCGGAAGTCGCCTACCAGATCGGCGCGTTGGAGGTCTTCGCGCGCGCGGCCGGTGCCCGCGTGGCCTACGTGAAGCCGCACGGTGCGCTCTACAACCGGGTCGTGCACGACGAGGAGCAGGCCGCCGCGGTCGTCGACGGCGTGCTCCTCGCGGACGCCGCCCTGCCCGTACTCGGGCTGCCCGGCTCACGCCTGCTGGAGCTGGCCGGGAAGGCCGGACTGCCGGTCGTCACCGAGGCGTTCGCGGACCGGGCGTACACCGACGCGGGCACCCTGGTGCCGCGCACGCTGGAGGGCGCCGTGGTCACCGACCCGGATGCCGTCGTGGAGCGGTCCCTGGGCCTGGCCCGTTCCGGGGAGGTCGTCTCCCGCTCGGGCACGCGCATCGAGGTACGCGCGCGTTCCCTGTGCCTGCACGGCGACACCCCGGGCGCTGTGGAGCTGGCGCGCCGGGTGCGGGAGCGGCTGGAGGCGTCGGGGGTCCGGGTGGAGGCCTTCGCATGAAGGTCCTGCCCGTCGGCGAGGACGCCCTGCTCGTCGAGGTCTCCTCGGGCGACGAGGCCCAGGCCCTGCACGCGGAGCTGCTGCGGCGCCGCGCGGAGGGAACGCTCTCGGTCCGCGAGATCGTGCCCGCGGCCCGCACGGTCCTCCTCGACGGCCTCGACGCCCCCGCCCGACTGGCCGCCGAACTGACCGCCGCCGAACTGCCGGCCGCTCCCCCACGCGCGCGTGACGTGGTGGAGATCCCGGTCCGCTACGACGGCCCGGACCTGGCCGAGGTCGCCGCGCACTGGGGCGTGCCGGTGCGGGAGGTCGCCCGTATCCACGGCGACACCGAGTTCCGGGTGGCCTTCTGCGGCTTCGCACCCGGCTTCGGCTACCTCACGGGGCTGCCGCCGCGCTACGACGTCCCGCGCCGGGCCACTCCGCGTACGGCCGTCCCGGCCGGGTCGGTCGCCCTGGCGGGCCCGTACACGGGCGTGTACCCGCGCTCCTCGCCGGGCGGCTGGCAGCTCATCGGCACCACGGACGCGGTGCTGTGGGACCACGCGCGCGTGCCGGCCGCGCTGCTGTCACCGGGCACGCCGGTGCGGTTCGTCCCCGAGGCGGGGTCATGACGGACCGCGCCCTCGCCGTCGTCCGGGCCGGGGCCCTCACCACCGTGCAGGACGCGGGCCGTCCCGGGCACGCCCACCTCGGCGTCCCCCGCTCCGGGGCGCTGGACCGGCCTGCGGCCGGCCTCGCCAACCGGCTCGTCGGCGATCCGCCGGAGACGGCCGTACTGGAGACGACCCTCGACGGCTGTGCCGTACGACCCCGTTCGACCGTCACCGTGGCGGTCACGGGCGCGCCCTGCCGGGTCACGGTGGACGGACGGCCCGTCGCCTGGGGCGCGCCGGTACGCGTCCCCGCCGGGGCGCTGCTGGACGTCGGTCCCGCCGTGTCGGGCGTACGCGCCTACGTGGGAGTCTCCGGGGGCATCGCGGTCGAGCCGGTGCTCGGCAGCCGGTCGACGGACCTGCTGTCGGGGCTCGGCCCGCCCCCGCTCGCGGACGGGACGGTGCTGCCCCTGGGCCGGCCGGCCGGCGTGCAGGCGCGCGTGGACGTCGCTCCGCAGCCGGCGCCACCGGCCGAGCTGGTGCTGCGGGTGACGCTCGGTCCGCGCGACGGCTGGTTCACGCCCGAGGCGGTACGGGCCTTCGTTTCCCGGCCCTACCGGGTGTCCTCCGCGAGCAACCGCATCGGACTGCGCACGGAGGGGCCCGCCCTGGAGCGGGCCCGGCCGGGTGAACTTCCCAGCGAGGGCATGGTGCTGGGCGCCGTGCAGGTCCCGCCGGACGGCAGGCCGGTGGTGTTCCTGGCCGACCACCCGACCACCGGGGGCTATCCGGTGATCGCCGTGGTCCACGCCGCCGACCTCCCGGCCGCGGCCCAGGCGGTCCCGGACACACCGGTCCGCTTCGTGACCGTGCGCCGCCGCTAGGCCCAGCGTCAACCTGCCCGGACAGCACACCTAAACCGCGTCCGCCCGCTCAGCCACCGACAGGGCGCCGAGCGCGGCGGACACCGCGGCCGAGGCCCGCAGGTCGAGCCCGGCGCTCGTGCCGCGGGCGCGGTGCCGGAGTTCGTCGGCGGCCAGGGCCAGGAGCTGGGGCAGCAGGTCGGTGCACCGGCGTGCCACCCAGCCGGTGCCGGCCGTGGCCAGCCACCACAGGCTCGCCGCCTTCGCCGGGGCGGGGAACTCGGGCTCTGGCGAGGGCGCGGGCCCCGTCGCGAGGCCGTGCTCCGCGAGCAGCGCATGGAAGCGCAGGGCGAGTTGCCGGTGCCCGCGCTCCCCGGGGTGCAGCCGGTCCGCGCTCCACAGGGCTCGGTCGGTGGTCCAGTCGCCCTCGCCCGCGTGCAGGTGCAGCGCCCCGTACCGCTCGGACAGGGCGTGCACCACGGTGTTCACGGCCCGTTGCCGCCGGGCCAGCGGGTTGGCGAGGGCCCCCGGCAGGCCGAGCATCCTGCCCGGGTCGGGCAGGCACGCGGTGAGCAGGAACGTCCCCTGCTCGGTGCAGGCCGCGTACACCTGGTCGAGCCGGGCTGCCACGGCCCGGATGTCGAACGTGCAGCGCAGGGTGTCGTTGACGCCGACGACCACGGACACGAGGTCGGGCCGCAGCTCCAGCGCGGTGGGCAGCTGCCGCTCCAGAACGTCCCGGGTCTGCGCACCGCTCACCGCGAGGTTGGTGAACGCGGCCGCCTCCGCGGAGAGCCCGTCGGCGAGCAGCGCAGCCCAGCCACGCCACGCCCCGTTCCCCGCGGGATCCCCCACGCCCTCGGTGAGCGAGTCCCCGAGCGCCACGAACCGCGGTTGCCCGCCGAACGACTTGGGCTCCTGGCACCGCCGGGACCCGCCGAACCGCCCGGGCTCCTCGGAGCGCGAGGACCCTCCGAACGACTCAGGCTCCTCGGCCCACGGGGACCCGCAGAAGCACCCGGGCTCCTCGGACCGCGAGGACCCTCCGAACGACTCAGGCTCCGCGCACCGCGAGAACCCGCCGAACGCCCCAGGCTCCCCGCACCACGAGGACCCTGCGAACCACCCGGTCCCCTCGGACCGCGGGGGTCTCATGCCACGCCCCCGGGCACGAACGGCCGAGCCGGGCGCACGGGGACAGCCGCGTCGTGCGCGGCGAGAAACGCGTCGACCGCCGCGTTCCACCCGAAGCACTCCGCACGCGCGCGTGCCGCTTCGCGCCGGTCCGCCTCCTGGCGTTCCAGCAGCAGGTCCACGGCGTCCGCGAACGCCTCCCCGTGGTCCGCCGCGACGGCGCCGGCGGCGCCGATCACCTCCGACAGTGCCGACGACGCGCTCGCGGCCACGGGCGTGCCGCAGGCCATGGCCTCCAGAGCGGCGAGCCCGAAGGTCTCGGCGGGCCCCGGGGCTAGTGCCACGTCGGCGGACGCCTGGAGTGCACCGAGCTGCCCCGGGTCGGAGACGTGCCCGAGGAAGGTGACCGGCAGGCCGCCCTCGCGCGCCCGCCGTTCGAGCCCGGCCCGCAGCGGACCGTCCCCGGCCACCACCAGCACGGCCCTGCGACCGCGCCGCCGCAGCGTCTGAAGGGCGTCCAGAGCCGTGCCGGGCCGCTTCTCCACGGAGAGCCGCGAGCACATCACGAGCAACGTCTCGTCCACGCGCGCGTGGCGCGCCCGTACCTCCGGCTCGCGCAGCGCCGGGTGACGCCGCACCAGATCGACGCCGAGCGGGGCTCGGACGACGTTGCGGGCCCCGATCCGCACGAACTCCCGCTCGGCGAACTCGGTGGTGCACACCACGCGCGCGTAGGTGTGCGCCGTACGGGTGTTGAGGGCGTCGGCGGCACGCCGGGCGGCCCCCTCGGGCACACCCCAGGTGCGCAGCACCCCGTCGGCCGTCTCGTGGGAGACCATCACGGCCGGGATCCGGGCGCGGCGCGCCCACTTGCCGGTCCACCGCAAGGTCGTCCGGTCGGACACCTCTAGCCGGTCCGGCGCGAGCTCCTCCAGGAGCCGGGCCACGCGCCGCTTGTCGGCGAGGACGCGGTATCCGCCGGTGCCGGGCAGCAGCGGCCCGGGCAGGGTGATCACCCGCCCCTGCTCGGTCTCTCGGTCGCTCAGGCACTCGCCGGGGATCACGAGGACGGGGTCGTGTCCCGCGTCCTTGTAGCCCTTGCCGAGTTCGCGCAGGGCGGTGCGCAGGCCGCCGGACGACGGGGCGACGAAGTTGGCGAGCCGGACGATCCGCAGCGACCGGGTGCTGCCGCCGGAGCGGGAGGCGCTCATGCCGCCACCGCCGTCCGGCGCCCGGCGAGGACCTTCGCGTAGTGCCCGATCAGCTGGTCCCCGACGGCCGCCCAGGTGCGGCCCTCGACCGTGGCGCGCCCGGCGGCGCCGAAGGCTGCCCGCAGCCCGGCGTCGGCGGCCAGGGACCGCACCGCGTCGCGGACGGCGCTCGCGTCGCGCGGGGGCACCAGCAGCCCCGTGCGTCCGTGGGCGACCAGGTCCAGCGGTCCGCCCGCGGCGGGCGCCACCACCGGCAGGCCGCTGGCCATGGCCTCCTGGACCGTCTGGCAGAACGTCTCGAAGGGGCCCGTGTGGGCGAAGACGTCGAACGAGGCGAAGACCCGGGCGAGGTCGTCACCGGTGCGCCGGCCGAGGAAGAGGGCACCCGGCAGCGCCTGCTCCAGACCGGGCCGGCTGGGGCCGTCGCCGACGATCACGACCCGGACGCCCTCCAGGCCACAGGCACCGGAGAGGAGTTCGACCTGCTTCTCGGGGGCGAGCCGGCCGACGTAGCCGACGATCAGCTCGCCGTTCGGGGCGAGTTCCCGCCGCAGGGCCTCGTCGCGCCGGTCGGGCCGGAAGCGCTCGGTGTCCACGCCACGCGGCCACAGCTCGACGCGCGGGACACCGTGGGTCTGCAAGTCGTGCAGGGCGGCGCTGGACGGGGCGAGGGTGAGGTCGCAGGCGCCGTGCACGGAGCGGATACGCCGCCAGGCGGCGGCCTCCCCTGCGCCCATGTAGGTACGGGCGTACCCGGCCAGGTCGGTCTGGTAGACGCCGACGGCGGGGATGCCGAGGCGCGCGGCGGCGGCCATGCCGCGCACACCGAGGACGAAGGGGCTGGCGAGGTGGACGACGTCGGGACGGTGCTCGATGAGGGTGGCGGCCAGGCGGCGGCTGGGGAGGGCGACGCGCACCTGGGGGTAGCCGGGGAGCGGGAGGGAGGGGACGTGGACGACGGGGCACGGCGCGGAGGCGTCGGGCTTGCTGCCGGGCGCGGGGGCCGGGGCGACGACGACGGGGGCGTGACCGCGATCGACGAGGTGCCGGGCGGTCTGGAGCGCGCAGTGGGCCACGCCGTTCACATCGGGGGGAAAGGATTCGGTCACGATGACGACACGCATACCGCTGTTGTCGCCGTGCCGGACGTGGCCGCGTCAACGTGGATCTTTCCGGCCGAGGAACGTCCTATGAGCGTTCTGAGGTGCACCCGCGCAGGTCAGGCGGCGTCCACGCCCTCCTGACCCGCGAGTCATCCCGTGTTCACCTCAAAGGCGCGATTCCGCCCCGGCATCCTGCCGGCAAGGGGGTCACACAGCGGTCTCCTCGGGCCCGATCCGGCTGCGTACGGCCGTCTGCACCTCGGCCTCCTCGGCCGGGTCGGCGGCGAGCCGTCGCAGTCGCTCGACGACGCGGGTGTCTCCGGTCTCGGCGTGCCGGGCGGCGATCTCCCGGGTGGTCTCCTCGCAGTCCCACAGGCATTCGACGGCGAAGCCGGTGGCGAAGGAGGGGTCGGTGGCGGCCAGGGCCCGGGCGGTGCGGCCGCGCAGATGGGAGGAGGCGGTCTCGCGGTAGACGTGGCGCAGTACCGGGGCGGCGCAGGCGATGCCGAGCCGTCCGGCGCCGTCCACGAGGGTCCACAGGGTCTGCGCGTCGGGGCCTTCGCCCCTCACGGCCTCACGTAGGGCGGCGAGTACCAGGTCGCGATCCTGCACCCCGCCCCGGCAGGCGAGGACGCGTCCGGCGGCGGCGCCCAGCGCGTCGGGGCGCGTGGACCAGCCGCGCGCCCGGTCCACGGCGGCCAGTGAGCGCATCCGCTCGAAGGCGTCGACGGCAGCGTCCACGACGAGCGTCGAGCCGGTGGCGACGGCGCCCTCGATGAGATCGAGGGCCTCGGGATCGTTGCCGTCGGCGAGGTACCTGAGGGCCGTGCACCGGGCCCCGTCGGAGCCGTCCTTCGCCGCCCGGACGATCTCGGCCCGGTCCTCGGGGCCCGCCACGGCGGTGAGACAGCGGGCGGCCGGCACATGGAGGGCGGCACCCCGCTCGATGCCCTGCTGGGCCCACTCGAAGACGGCCTGCACGCTCCACCCCGGGCGGGGGCCGGAGGGCCGCATCTGCCGCTGCCAGCGGTCGAAGGAGCCCGTCTCGTGGGCGGCACGCACGCGTGCGGCGACGGATTCGCGGGGATCCTCGGCCCACAGACGCCACGGGCGGGGCTCGAAGGCGTCCCGGACGGTGGCGGCCAGTTCGGCATCGCCCTCCGAATCGGCGGGGAACCGGGCGAGGACGGGTGCGGCGAGGGCACGCAGGCCCGCGTCGTCGTCCCTGAGGGCCAGCTCGTCCAGGGCCCAGGCCCAGTTGGATCCGTGGGAGGCGTACCTGCGCAGCAGTTCCAGCGCGTCCCGCCTGCCGTAGGAGGCGAGGTGCCCGAGGACGGCGAGGGCGAGCCCGGTACGGGACTCGTCGGTGTCGAGGACGTCCTCGGCGCAGAAGAGATGGGCCTCGACCTCGTCCAGCTCGCCGTTGAGGTCGAGGTAGAGGCGGGCGTAGTAGAGGGAGCGGTTCTCCACCTGCCAGTCGTGGCGGGGATCGCGCAGCACGCAGTGGTTCAACGCCGCCAGCGCCTCGGGGCGCGGGGCGGTGAGCGCGTGCAGCGTGCCGTCGCCGCGGCCCCGCTGAAGCAGGCCGAGCAGCGTACCGCTGGGCGCTATGACCGGATCGAACATGGGAAACAGCCTCACATCAAGCGTCGACGCAACCGGGGACGTGTACTACCTGGCCGCGCGACAACACGTCGGAGTGCCCGCCGTTTCCTGCTTGCTGTAGACCATCTTCCTCTGCCTCTCGTCGGTGGCCCTTGCGGACCGCGTCACGGCCCGCGCGGTGCGGCAACACCTGCCCAACCATCACGTCCGTGAACCACGTCGTCATGATGACTCGGCACTCTCGTCTGCCGCGACCGAAATTTCGGCGGCCCTGTACCGCCTCCCCCGTTTTCCGTGTCCTTGCTGGTCAGACCTGTCGGTTCAGTGCTCGCCGAACAGTTCGAGCAATTCCGTCCGGCCGAACATCCGGGCGGTGTCGACGGCCGAGGGCGTCCCGGCCGACGGATCGGCGCCGCCCTCCAGAAGGGCCTTGATCACGTCCGTCTCGCCCTTGAAGACCGCTCCGGCGAGCGGGGTCTGGCCTCGGTCGTTCACCCTGTCGGCCTCGGCGCCGCGCTCCAGCAGCGCACGCACCGCGTCGGAGTGGCCGTGGTAGGCGGCGAGCATCACGAGCGAGTCGCCGCGGTCGTTGGTGAGGTTGGCCGGAACACCCGCGTCGACGTATGCCACGAGCGCCTCGGTCTGTCCCCGCCGGGCCAGATCGAAGATCTTGGTCGCCAGCTCCACGACCTCGGGGTCGGGGACTTCGGTCATCGGCCGGACCGCCTCTCCACTGCTCATCGTCTCGGTGCGTACGCCTGCGAGGGGCGCAGCCGTACGAGTGAATCGCCAGGGTACTGGCTCGTGCGGCACATGACCCGATGTGCCCGAGGTAAAGATCAGTACAGACCCGGACATGCACAACCGCCCGGCTCCACCGGGCCCGGGAGCACTCCGCCACTCGGGGGAAAACGTCCGAATTTCACCCAGTTGCACCTTTTATCGTATGGATACATCCTGTGAGCCTGGAAGTACTCATGGTGACTGTCCCCGCGAACCAGGAGAACTCACATGATCCTCTCCATCTCAGGCGTGGTCCTGCTCGGCATCGTCGTCTTCATCTTCTTCCGCAAGGACGGGCTGAAGGCGTCGCATGCCGTGGTCGCCATGCTGTTCGGCTTCTACCTGGCGAGTACGGCCATCGCCCCGAGCATCAAGGCGGGCGGCGAGAGCCTGGCGAGCCTCCTCGGCGGTATCAAGTTCTGACGTCCCCGCTCCCCGTACGCATCCCGCCCGTACGCACTCACTGGAGGCAGTAGTGGCCCGGCGCCCCCTCCCCCGCATTCTGAGCAACGGCAGCGCGCAGCTCGCCCGGAGCCGGGAGCTGGCCCGGACGGCCGCCGACAGCGCCACCGACGTCCTCCACCCGCTGATCACGATCGCGCGGGGTCTGCGCCGGCTGGCAGCGGCCGGACGGCGCAGATGGACCGAGACGCCCAAGGAGCGAAGGGGGGCGCTGCTGTTCCTGGCGGCCTCCGTGGTCCTGGTCGTGGCGCTGGTGCCGTACGGACCCCTGCTCGCCGCCATCACCCTGATGTCGGCGGCGGCCTGGCAGGGCCGGGACCGCTCCCCCTCGGCGTCCGACGGGCCCGACGAGTCGCAGACCCAGCGGCTGAAGTCGCTGTACGAGGCGCTGGTGCCGTACTTCTCCGCCGCCGAGGACCCCGAGCCGCTCTACTCCCACGGCGGCGCCTGGGACAAGGCCTTCCCCACCTACGCCTTCGACGGCAGCGGCCGGATCTCGCAGCTGGTGGTCCGCTACCCGGCGTACTTCACCGACGGCGAGGCCGAGGCCCGCGCCCGGATCGAGCACCTCCTCGCGGCCAAGTCGGGCCGAGGCCGCGAATACCACTTCACGTGGGACGAGGAGGGCAACCAGTTGACGGTGGGCGTACTCCTGCCGCTGCCCGTCGACATCGCCGCCCAGCATTTCGTCACCACCTCCGGCGAAACGGTTCTCGGCTTCACCGACCCCACCCGGGTCCAGCGCACGCTCCCCGTCACCCACGGGGAACGGCAGCGGGACGTACCGCCGGTCGTCTGGCGCACGGGCCTGCGCTCCACCGAGCCGCACCTGCTGGCTCTCGGCCAGCCGGGCAGCGGCACCTCCACCCTGCTGCGGTCCATCGCCCTGCAGGCCCTGCTCCACGGCGACGTGGTGATCGTCGACGGCGGCGGCACCGGCGAGTACGCCTGTCTGACCGGCCGGGACGGCGTCCTGGCGGTCGAGGCGGGGCTCGCCGGGGTCACGGCCAGCCTGGAGTGGGCCGCGACGGAGACGGAGCGCCGCCTCATCGCCGCCAACCGGGCCCACCAGGCCGGCGACCCGCCGCCCGACGACACCAAGCGCCCGCTGTGGATCCTCCTCGACCGTCCGACGGCCTTCACCCACCTGGCCGCGGCGGACGGCCGCAAGGATCCGCAGTCCCTCCTCCAGGTCCCCCTCCGGCACGGCCGCCCGGCGAACGTTACGGTGGTCGTCGCCGACCAGCTGGACAGCATGGACGCCCTGATCGAGCCGGTGCGCCAGCACACCCGCGCCCGTGTGGTCCTGGGCCCGGCGACGGCGGAACAACTCGAGTCGGTCCTGGGCGCACCCCCGCACACCACCCCGATCGACGAGCTCCCGCCCGGCCGCGGCTACGCCCGCCTCGGCACGGGGCCGGTCCACCGCCTCCAGGTGCCGGCCACCCCGAACCCCTATGACGACGCGACGCCCGACGCCCTGTGCGAGGCGGTCCTCAGCCTGCTGCCGCCGCGCACGACCCCGGCGGACGGGGAGACGATCCCGGAGCAGGACCAGTCGGAAGACGTACCGGAGCCGGTTCCGACGGCGGAGGAACCGGAGCCGGAACCGGAGCCGGGAGCCCCGGAGACGCCGGAAGCAGCTCCGGCCGCGGTGCCCGTCCTGACCAAGGAGACATAGCCGAGGCTTCGAGCCCCAGCGGTCACACCCGTCCGGCCTCAGGCCACGAACGTACGCGGCGCCTCCGCGTTCCCCACCGCACCGCTCTCCACCAGCGCCGCTGCGGCGGCGAGCCGCACGGCGGCCTCCTCGGCCACCGCGCCGCCCACGGTGAACGGCAACCGCACATACCCCTCGAACGCCCCGTCCACCCCGAACCGCGGCCCGGACGGCACCCGCACGCCCACACGCTCCCCCGCCTCGGCGAGCCGTGACCCGGACAGACCGCCCGTACGCACCCACAGCGTCAATCCGCCCCGCGGCACCTCGAACTCCCACCCGGGCAGCTCCCGTCGCACCGCGGCCACCAGCTCGTCCCGATTCGACCGCGCCTGCTCCCGCCGCACCTCCACGGCCTGCTCCCAGCCCCCGGTCCCGAACAGCCAGTTCACTGCCAGCTGCTCCAGCACCGGCGTACCGAGATCGGCGTACGCCCGGGCGGCGACCAGGCTGCGGATCACGTCCGGCGCGGCCCGCACCCAGCCGATCCGCATCCCCGCCCAGAAGGCCTTGCTCGCCGACCCCACCGTGATCACCGTCGACCCGGCGGGATCGAACGCGCACACCGGCCGAGGCATCCGCACCTCGGCGTCGAGCCACAGCTCGCTCATCGTCTCGTCCGCGATCAGCACCGTCCCCGCGGACCGTGCCGCGTCCACCAGCCGCCGCCGCTGGTCCTCGTCGGCGAGCGCCCCGGTGGGGTTGTGGAAGTCGGCCACGACGTACGCGATGCGGGGCGCGGCGTCCCTCAGGACCTGCCGCCAGCGGTCCATGTCCCACCCGGTGAGCCCCTCGGCCATGGCCACGGGCACCAGCCGGGCCCCGGCCTCCCGCATCAGCTGGAGGATGTTGGCGTAGGAGGGCGACTCGACGGCGATGCGCTCACCCCGCCCCGCGAACAGATGGCAGATGGCGTCGATCGCGCCCATCGCCCCGGTCGTCACCATGATCTGCTCGGGCATGGTCGGAATCCCGCGGGCGGTGTACCGCTCGGCGATCATCGCCCGCAGCGCGGGCAGCCCAGCGGGGTAGTCGCCGTGGGTGTGCGCGTAGGGCGGCAGTTCCTCCAGCGCGCCCTGGACGGCCCGGGTGAGCCAGGGTTCGGGAGCGGGGAGGGCGGCGCAGCCGAGGTCGATCAGCGAGCCGAGTGCCTCCGGAGGCAGGGGCTCAAGCCCGCGCGCGGGCAGCGGATTCCCGGCCGGGACGGCGGTCCAGCTGCCTGCGCCACGCCGGGACTCCAGGAAGCCCTCGCTGCGCAGCGCCTCGTACGCGGCGGCGACCGTCGTGCGGCTGACGGACAGGGAGAGGGCGAGTTCCCGTTCGGCGGGCAGCCGGGCCGCCACCGGGACCCGCCCTTCGAGCACCAGCAGCCGGATGCCGTCGGCGAGGGCACGGTAGGCCGGCGGCCGGCGCGTGCCGGGGCCCGCCGGGCGGTCCTGCTGGGAGCTGAGGAGCCGGGCGAGCTGTGCCGCACCCACTGCCGAGGTCCACTCCGCCATCGAAATCAGTCCACCTTCCCCGAATTGGCCATGGATGGCCTCTCCATCCAAGCCACAGGGTGTCATGCAGCAGTCCACTACCGCCACACAGGGGGCGCATCATGTTTACGCGGGATCGGCTCACCCGGCGACTCGTCCAGCTCTACACCGGTCTCGCGCTGTACGGCGCGAGCTCGGCACTGCTCGTCCGGTCGGGGCTCGGCCTGGAGCCGTGGAACGTGCTGCACCAGGGGCTGGCCGAGCGGACCGGCCTGTCGATCGGCGTCGTCCTGACCCTCGTGGGCGCAGCGGTGCTGCTCGCGTGGATCCCGCTGCGCCAGCGGCCGGGCCTGGGCACGGTCTCCAACGTGCTGGTCATCGGCATGGCGATGGACGCGGCGCTGGCCCTGGTGCCCGACGCGCACGGCCTGGCGCCACGCATCACGCTGATGCTGGCGGGGATCGTCCTGAACGGCGCGGCGACCGGCCTGTACATCGCGGCCCGCTTCGGGCCGGGCCCGCGCGACGGCCTCATGACCGGACTGCACCAGCTCACCGGCGTCTCGATCAGGCTGGTGCGCACGGGCATCGAGCTCACGGTGGTGGCGACCGGCTTCGCCCTCGGCGGCACCGTCGGGATCGGCACCCTGCTGTACGCCCTGGCGATCGGCCCCCTCGCCCAGGCGTTCCTGCGCGTGTTCGCCGTCCCTGCGGCATCCGGCGTCAGTACGACCGTTGCCAGCGGTCAACCCCGAGGAGCGATACTGCGTCCGTGACCCCGCGGATACGCCACCCCTACCTCGACCATCCCGGCCCGATCGCCTTCGCCCACCGGGGCGGAGCCGCGGACGGCCTGGAGAACACCGTGCGGCAGTTCCGGTGCGCGGTCGAGGCCGGATACCGGTACATCGAGACGGACGTCCACACCACCCGGGACGGCAGGGTCGTCGCCTTCCACGACGCGACCCTGGACCGGGTGACGGACGGCGCGGGCCGGATCGCCGACCTGCCGTGGCAGGAGGTACGGCAGGCGCGCGTGGCGGGCGAGGAACCGCTCCCCCTCTTCGAGGAGCTCCTGGAGACCTTCCCGGGTGTGCGCTGGAACGTGGACGTCAAGGCGGAGGCAGCCCTGCTGCCCTTCCTCGACCTGGTCGGCCGGACGGACTCCTGGGACCGGATCTGCGTCGGCTCGTTCTCCGAGGCGCGGGTGGTCCGCGCCCAGCGGCTGGCCGGCCCCCGTCTGGCCACGTCGTACGGCACGCGCGGCGTACTCAACCTGCGACTGCGCTCCTGGGGGCTGCCGGCCGCGGTGCGCCGCTCGGCGGTGGCCGCCCAGGTCCCCGAGATCCAGTCCGGCATCCAGGTCGTGGACCGGCGCTTCCTGCTCGCGGCCCACGCGCGCGGGCTCCAGGTGCACGTGTGGACCGTCAACGATCCCGAGGGCATGCACCGGCTCCTCGACCTGGGCGTGGATGGCATCATGACCGATCACATCGACACGTTGCGCAAGGTCATGGAGGACCGCGGCGTCTGGGTCTGAGACCCCGGGCCCGTCCCCTCCGCGCGGTCACGGGGAAGCGAGGGCAGGGGTGGGCAACGACACCGTGCGGACACCGCCGGCCGACGGATCGGCGGAGCTGAGACGCGAGCAGCGCGGCTGGTACTTCTACGACTGGGCCTGCTCCGTCTACTCGACGAGCGTCCTGACCGTGTTCCTCGGCCCCTATCTGACCTCGGTCGCCAAGTCGGCCGCGGACGCCGACGGGTACGTCCACCCCCTCGGTATCCCGGTGCGGGCCGGCTCCTTCTTCGCCTACTCGGTGTCCCTGTCGGTGATCGTGGCCGTGCTGGTGATGCCGCTGGTGGGCGCCGCCGCCGACCGCACCGGCCGCAAGAAGCCCCTGCTCGCGGCCGCCGCCTACACCGGCGCCACGGCCACGGCGGCCATGTTCTTCCTGGACGGCGACCGCTACCTGCTGGGCGGGGCCCTCCTGATCGTCGCGAACGCCGCGCAGTCCGTGGCGATGATGCTCTACAACTCCTACCTGCCGCAGATCGCCCCGCCCGAGCAGCGGGACGCCGTCTCCTCCCGCGGCTGGGCCTTCGGTTACGCGGCCGGTTCACTGGTCCTCGTCGCGAACCTGGTCCTCTACACGGGGCACGACGGCTTCGGCCTCTCCGAGAGCACGGCGGTGCGCATCTGCCTGGCCTCGGCCGGCCTGTGGTGGGGTGCGTTCGCCCTCATCCCGCTGCGGCGGCTGCGCGATCGCCGGACGGCCGGGCGGGAGGCGGCCCTGCCGGGCTTCAAGCAGCTCGCGGCGACGGTCCGCGACATGCGCCGCCACCCGCTGACGCTGGCCTTCCTGCTCGCGTACCTCGTCTACAACGATGGCATCCAGACGGTGATCTCCCAGGCCTCGGTCTACGGCTCCGAGGAACTCGGCCTCGGGCAGTCCACCCTCATCGGTGCCGTGCTGCTGGTGCAGGTGCTGGCGGTGGCGGGCGCACTGACCATGGGCCGGCTGGCCCGGGTGTACGGGGCCAAGCGCACGATCCTCGGTTCGCTGGTCGCGTGGACGGTGACGCTGGCGGCCGGGTACTTCCTGCCGGCCGGGGCGCCGGTGTGGTTCTTCGTCCTGGCCGCCGGGATCGGCCTGGTCCTGGGCGGCAGCCAGGCGCTGTCCCGCTCGCTGTTCTCCCATCTGATCCCGCCGGGCAAGGAGGCCGAATACTTCTCGGCGTACGAGATGAGCGACCGCGGCATGAGCTGGCTCGGGCCGCTGCTGTTCGGGATCACCTACCAGCTGACCGGGAGCTACCGGGACGCGATCATCTCGCTGGTGGCCTTCTTCGTTCTCGGCTTCGTCCTGCTCGCTCGGGTGCCGGTGCGGCGTGCGATCGGCGAAGCGGGGAATCCGGTTCCAGACAGGATTTAGCACTCGGAGCGAAAGGGCTGTAGTGTACGCGTTTGGCCTGCCAGGCGGACCGTTACTGCGCGTCAAAGATGCCGAAACGCTGGGTTATATCTGCTATCAGATGTGACAAACCGGGCGCTGGTGGGTACAACAAGGGCGGCTACGACGGCGACGCACGACCCGGAACGGGACTCGGAACGGGAATCTTTACCGCCGACCGGACGTTGACCGGATGACGACGACAGCGACACCTGTCCTGTGGGCGACAAGCCCGGGAGGCACGATTCATGAGTGAGCGAGCTCTTCGCGGCACGCGCCTCGTGGTGACCAGCTACGAGACGGACCGCGGCATCGACTTGGCCCCGCGCCAGGCCGTGGAGTACGCATGCGAGAAGGGGCACCGCTTCGAGATGCCCTTCTCGGTCGAGGCGGAGATCCCGCCGGAGTGGGAGTGCAAGGTCTGTGGGGCCCAGGCACTCCTCGTGGACGGCGATGTCCCTGAAGAAAAGAAGGGCAAGCCCGCGCGTACGCATTGGGACATGCTGATGGAGCGGCGCACCCGTGAGGAACTCGAAGAGGTCCTCGAGGAGCGCCTGGCGGTTCTGCGATCCGGTGCGATGAACATCGCTGTTCATCCCCGGGACAGCCGCAAGTCGGCATAGCCCTTCACGGGCCCGGCCGAAGTAACAGCGCATCAGAAGACCGCGGGCGCCGTACGAGGAGTACGGCGCCCGCGGTCTTCCGCGTGTCCGGTGCCCGGGTGTGTGCGCCCGGGCACGGCTCAGTACGTCAGCGGCGGGCGGGGCGGCTGCGCGGCGTCCCCGGGCTCGTCCCTGATCACCTCGCCCTGCACGACCTTGCCGTCGGGCTGGTGCATCCGGGCCTGCTGGAAGGCATCGCCCAGGGTGCCGGGGCGGGCCTGACTGAGCTTGCGCTCGAAGGTGCGCTCCGCCGAGCGGCTCACGGCCTTCTGAACCGGCGGCAGCAACAGGAGCAGGCCGACCGCGTCCGACGCCAGGCCGGGGATGATCAGGAGCAGGCCGCCCAGCATCATCAGGCCGTTGCCCTCGCTGCCCGGGTGGGCCGCGTCGGGCATCACACCGCTCTGCTGCTGTTGCAGCGCCTCGGAGAGCTTGCGGAAGGCCCGCCGGCCGGCCCGCTTGATGACGACCGAGCCGAGCACGAGACCCGCCAGCAGGACGAGGAAGACCACCAGCCCGCTCGTCGCCCCCGCGACCAGCGTGAGCAGCCAGATCTCCAGCACGAACCACGCGGCGACACCCAGCGGCAGGAACGTACGCAGCCGGGAGCGCTTGGGCCGGGCAGGGGGCAGCGGGGTCTGAGCGCCAGTCGTCATGCCTCCAGTGTGCCTGGCCCCGGCTCAGCACGGGATAAGGCCGCCATCAGCTGTTTCTGTGAACGGCTGCCCCGGTTGTCTCTGTGAACGGCTGCCCCGGCCGTGCGCGCGGTTAGGGCTTCGGGGGTTTGCCGCCGCGCCCCGTGACCTTGCCGACCCGCTCCCCCACGCCCCAGGCCGTGACGCGCCACAGCGCCTCGACGAGGATGTCCCGACTCATCTTGGAGTCGCCGAGTTCGCGCTCGACGAAGGTGATGGGCACCTCGACCACGTGGTAGCCGGCCCGGACCGCGCGGCGGGCGAGATCGACCTGGAAGCAGTACCCCTGCGAGGAGACCTCGTCGAGGCCGAGGCCCTGAAGGGTCTCGCGGCGGAAGGCACGGTAGCCGCCGGTGATGTCCCGCAGCGGCAGGTCGAGCGCCAGCCTGGAGTAGAGGCTGCCGCCCCGGGAGATCACCTCGCGGGACTTCGGCCAGTTCACCACCCGGCCGCCCGGCACCCAGCGCGAGCCCAGGACCAGGTCGGCGCCCTTGAGGGCGGTGAGCAGACGGGGCAGTTCCTCGGGCTGGTGGGAGCCGTCGGCGTCCATCTCGATCAGCACGCCGTAGTCGCGCTCCAGGCCCCAGTGGAAGCCCGCGAGGTAGGCGGCGCCCAGGCCTTCCTTGCCCTTGCGGTGCAGCACGTGGACGTGATCGTCCTCGACGGCCACTTCGTCGGCCAGCTTGCCCGTGCCGTCCGGGCTGTTGTCGTCGGCCACGAGCACGTGCGCCTCGGGGACGGCCTTGCGTACCCGGCCGACGATGCTCTTGATGTTCTCCGCCTCGTTGTAGGTCGGGATGATCACCAAGGCCGTACCGAGCGGGCCGAACTTCCTCACCTGGGCTTCTGCCGCGAGGGTTCCGTCGCCGTCGTTCACTGCTGCCCCTTCATGTTCATACGCAGGGGTCCACCATAGTGGGCCCGGCCTGCGATGACGTGACAGGACGTTCGAATCGCGGTGTCGAATCCGCAAGACGCGGGTAAGAGGGCGCCTCCCGGCGTGCGCGTACGGCGGATGGGGGCCCGGCGCCCTTCGGGCCGGCCTGGGATCCGCCGGCTGCGGATCGACCGAGAGCCGTTGTCTACTGAGCGCCCGGGCCCCACCCGGGTCACACCTCCCCGACCGGCCGGAACGTTCCCTCGGCGCTGCGCCGGCCTGAGCCTGGCTCCCAGTGGCGGTGCCCGGTGCGGCACCGTCCCTGACCCGGCGGCGCCGCGGCGAGTGCTCGGACGTTCCCCGGTCGGGCGTCCGGTGGTGGACTCGGACGAACCTACCGGCCTCCTGCGGCCGCCTGTCAACAGCCCTCCGACCTGCGCATCTTGCGGTAAAGCCCTGGTCAGGGCCGAGGATGCGCAGGTCGCGCGCCGGGGGCGCGGCGCACGACTTCATGCGCGCCACCCCCGTAGATCACTCGCCCGGCCCTACGAAGACCGTGCGTCCGCCCACGACGGTGCGCAGACAGACGGGCAGGTCGCGGCCCGGGGTGAGGTCGGGCAGTCCCGGGGTGCCGGAGCGGGGGTCCGTCGACCAGCGGGCGACGCGGTCGTCCGGGGCCTGGACGACGAGTTCGCCGGTGCGCCAGACGGCGTAGTCGGCGGGGGCGCCGGGGACCAGCACGCCCGCGTCGTCCCGTCCGACGGCCCGCCAGCCGCCGCGCGTGTGCGCCGTGAACGCGGCGCGAACGGAGACGCGGTGCTCCGCCGTGCGGTGAAAGGCGGCGGCCCGGACCGTGCCCCACGGGTCGAGCGGGGTGACCGGGCTGTCGGAGCCGAACGCGAGCGGGACACCGGCGCGCAGCAGGGCCGCGAAGGGGTTCAGGGCCCGGGCCCGCTCCTTCCCGAGCCGCTGCGCGTACATGCCCTCCTCGCCGCCCCACAGGGCGTCGAAGGCCGGCTGCACGGAGGCGGTGAGGCCGAGTTCGGCAAAGGCGGCGACACTCTCCGGGGTGAGCATCTCGGCGTGCTCGACGCGGTGCCGGGCGGCGCGGATCCGGCCGAGCCCGAGCTTCTCGGCGGCGGCGCGCATGCCCTCCACCACGGCGTCCACGGCGGCGTCGCCGATGGCGTGGAAACCGGCCTGCAGTCCCGCCTCCGTGCAGGCCACGACGTGCGCGGCGACCGCGGCGGCGTCCAGGTAGGCGATGCCCGTGTGCCCGGCATCGGCGTACGGCTGGTGCAGACAGGCCGTGTGCGAGCCGAGTGCGCCGTCGACGAACAGATCCCCCGCGGCACCGGCCGCACCCAACTCCCGCGCCTTGGCGACGTCCTGCTCGGCCCAGTAGCCGACGACCCGCGGCCCGGGCCCCTCTCCCGCGAGGCGCAGCAAGCCGGTGAAGTCGTCCTCGGAGGAGATCTCGGGCCCGGCGCACTCGTGGACCGTGCCGATCCCGAGCGAGACGGCGTGCGCGAGGGCGGCGCGTTGCGCCTCCGTGCGCTGCTGCGGCGTCACGGCGGCGAACGCGGCGCCCCGCACGGCGTGATGGGCGTCCGCGGTGAGCGGACCGTCCGCACGGGTGACATCGGGAACCAGGTCGAGCAGGGCGGAGCTCACGACCGCCGAGTGGACGTCGATCCGGCTGAGGTAGAGGGGTCGGTGCCCGGTGGCCTCGTCGAGTTCGGCCCGCGTCGGAGGCCGGCCTCCGGGCCAGCGGGCGGCGTCCCACCCGTGCCCGAGCAGGACGCGGTCGCCCGGACGCGCGGCGGCGAAGTCCCGTACGAGGGCGAGGGCGGCTTCGAGAGAGGGGGCACCGGACAGATCGAGCCCGGTGAGGGCGAGCCCCGTGGAAGTGGTGTGCACATGCGCGTCCGTGAACGCCGGAGTGACCAACGCTCCATCGAGATCGACGACCTCGTCGACCCCGTCCGCGAAGGCGTCCGCGGCCCCTTCGGACCCCACCCAGGCGATCTGCCCCCGCTCCACGACCATCGCGGTGGCGAAGGGGTCGGCGGGGCTGTGGACCTCTCCACGACGGAGAAGAACGGTCTTGGGCGGGGCGGTGGACTCACTCATGGAGCACAGTCTCACAGGGGCGGGGGCGACTCCTGAATCAGGGGCGCGGGGAACTGCGCGAACAACCCCGCACGACCCCGCGCCCGGCAACCGGCAACCGGCGTCAGATTCGCGGCGGCCGCGCCTCGTACGGAGTGGACAGCACCACCGTCGTCCGCGTGGACACCCCCGCCAGCGACCGCAACCGGGCCAGCAGCTCCTCCAGCTCGTGCGGCGTCGCCACCCGCACCTTCAGGATGTAGTTCTCGTCGCCCGCGACACTGTGGCACGCCTCGATCTCGGGCACGCCGGCCAGCCGGTCCGCGATGTCGTCCGGCGCACTGGGATCGAACGGTTTCACCGAGATGAACGCCGTCATCGGCAGTCCGACCGCCTCCGGGTCGACGACCGCGGCATAGCCCCGGATGACACCCCGCTGCTCCAGCCGCCGCACCCGCTGATGCACGGCCGACGTGGACAGCCCCGTGGCCTTGCCCAGGTCGGTGTAGCTCATCCGCCCGTCCTTGACGAGCAGCTGCACGATCTGTCGGTCCAGCTCCTCCATGGCGCAAGAACCTACAGGGCGGTTGATCTCCTCGGATACCTGAGCAGCCCAGGTCATGCCCGGTTCGTGATGTGGCCGGAAGCCGACTGTCAGCCGTCCGGGGGACAAATGCGCCGCAGCGGACACCTGCACGGGGCATGTGACGAACGCCACAGGCCTCGAACAGTCTCCGTAATGTTCTCGTGATTACCGCCCAGGGGTGACGGGAAGTGCTTGCTGTGGTCGAGGCCGCAGTGCCTGATACGGCCCAGCCCGAGGGGGAGAACCCAATGCAGAGTCTTAAGCGCCCTGGTCGCACCGCACCCAAGCGGCAGCAGCTCGTCGTCGAGCCCGAGCCGGAGGGTGTCGAACCCGACGCCTTCGACGACGAACTCGACGCCTACGACACGTTCGAGATGTTCCGGGTCGTCTGCCCGGACTGCGCGCAGCCCATCGCCCTGCTGGCGGACGAGGAGGTTCTGCCGGAGCACGCGCTGTGCGCCTCACCGTGGAACCCCTTCGGGCTCACGGTCTGCGCCGGGACCGGCCGCAGGGCAACGGACGCCCGTTCCGCGGACGAGTCCGCGGAACCTCAGGAGCAGGACACCGCACTGCTGTTGACGCTCCCTCAGGGGCTCGACTGGCGGACCCAGCCCTTCTCGCACGTCGGCGGCCCGGGCTCACGGCCCATCAGGGTTCCGGTCATGCGCCGCGCGGCCTGAGCGCGGGCCCTCCCGGCCCGTTCGCTCCACTCCCGTAGCTGAAACCGCACCACGGCTCGTGGATCGCCGTGGTGCGGTTCGGTGTGTCCGGAGTCGTGTGCGGCACTGAACGAACGCCCGATTCCGTCGTCCGGTGACCTGTCCGGGCTTGCCGCGTTGCCCTGGTATGACCCCCATCTCCTCAGCGACCGGGCGTCAGCGCCTCCTGTACGTCCCGCCGCCCGCAGAATCGGTTCGGCCGGCTCCGCCGCGCTATCAGGACCCGCCGATCTACCGCGACTTGATGCAGACCTGGGCCGAGGGCGGCCGCACCCTTCCGGGCCGGCACGATCCGGAGTGGATGCGGCTCGCGGCCCCCTGGCGGGGCCTCGACCAGTTCAGCGTCCCTCTGGACCCACGAGATGGCGGGCGATGACCATCCGCTGGATCTGGTTGGTGCCCTCCACGATCTGCAGCACCTTGGCCTCGCGCATATAGCGCTCGGCCGGGAAGTCGGCGGTGTAGCCGTAGCCGCCGAGGATCTGCACGGCGTCGGTGGTGACCCGCATCGCCGTATCGGTGCAGTGCAGCTTGGCCATGGCGGCCTGCCTGGCGAACGGCCGGCCGGCGTCCTTCAGCCGCGCCGCCGCGAGGTAGAGCGCGCGGCCCGCCTCGATCTGCGTCGCCATGTCGGCGAGCATGAACCGCAGCCCCTGGAAGTCGGCGATGGGCTTGCCGAACTGGCGCCTTTCGGCCGCGTAGGCGAGCGCCTCGTCGAGCGCGGCCTGCGCCACGCCGATCGCGCACGCCGAGATGCCGAGCCGCCCCGAGTCGAGCGACGACAGGGCGATCGCGAAGCCCTGCCCCTCCTCGCCGATGCGGCGGTCGTCCGAGACGCGGACGCCGTCGAAGTGGACCTGCGCGGTGGGCGAGCCCTTCATGCCCATCTTCTTCTCGGGCACCGCCGCGCTCAGCCCCTCGGCGTCGCCGGGCACCAGGAACGCACTGATCCCGCGGGGGCCCTCCTCGCCGGTGCGCGCCATCACCGTGTAGAAGTCCGCGACGCCGCCGTGCGTGATCCAGGCCTTGGTGCCGGTGATCACCCAGTCGTCGCCGTCCCGTACGGCCTTGGTGCGCAGGGCCGCCGCGTCCGAGCCGGAGTGCGGCTCGGAGAGGCAGTAGGCGCCGAGCAGGCCGCCGCCGAGCATCGCGGGCAGGTGCTCGACCTGCTGCTCCTTGGTGCCGTAGGCGGCGAGCGCGTAGGAGGCCAGGGAGTGGACGCTGACGCCGAGGCCGACGGTGAGGCGGGCCGCGGCGAGCTCCTCCAGGACCTGGAGGTAGACCTCGTAGGGCTGGTCGCCTCCGCCGTACTCGGAGTCGTACGGCAGGCCGAGCAGCCCGGAGCGGGAGAGCAGTGTGAACAGCTCACGGGGGAAGCGGCCGGCGTCCTCCTCCTCGGCCGCATTCGGGGTGATCTCCTGCTGCGCGATGTCGCGCACGAGTGAGATCAGGTCCCGGGCCTCCTCCGTGGGCAGTTGTCGGTCCACCGGCTGCGGGGCACGGTCGGGCATGGCGACGCTCTCCTCCCTGTCGGGCACTGGCGGACGGGCCCATGGGTGGGGGCGGCGCCGCCGGGTCGTTCTGGTGCCTGGCCGATGCTTGCAGTCCCGGGTCTCGGGAGCTGCTGACCAGCGGCTGTGCGCTGTGAGTATGCCCGATCGGAGGCATCCCGTCACCAGTTAACGACCGCTCACTTCAAGAATAAGCCGCGCGCGACCGGTGCGGCGAAATTGGTCCGAACCATTGACCCAAGTGGTCTAGTCCTCCTACTGTTTCGCTCCACCGATTCACCGCGTTCATGCCAATCGGCGCGCGTTTCCCTCTCCCCACGAGGAGACACCGGATGCACACCCCCCACCGTTCCCGCTTCCGGGCCATCGTGTCCGCGGCCTGCTGCGCCGTCCTCGGCGCCGGCCTGCTGGCCGGCGCGGGCACCTCCGCCACCGCGGCGACCTCGGCTCAGGAGGCCGCCGCCGATTCGAAGGCCGCTCCCGGCGCCAGGGCCGGATCCAAGGTCATCGGGTACTTCACCGAATGGGGCACCTACGACCGCAAGTACTACGTCAAGAACATCGAGACGTCCGGATCGGGCAGCAGGCTCACCCACATCAACTACGCCTTCGGCAACGTCACCGGCGGCAAGTGCGCCATGGGCGACGGCTACGCCGCCACCGACCGGGCCTACACCGCCGCCGAGTCCGTCGACGGCAAGGCCGACACCTGGGACCAGCCGCTGCGCGGCAACTTCAACCAGCTGCGCAAGCTGAAGCAGAAGCACCCGGATCTCAAGGTCCTGTGGTCCTTCGGCGGCTGGACCTGGTCGGGCGGGTTCGGTGAGGCCGCGAAGAACCCGGCCGCCTTCGCCCAGTCCTGCTGGGACCTCGTGGAGAACTCCAAGTGGGCGGATGTGTTCGACGGCATCGACATCGACTGGGAGTACCCGAACACCTGCGGCGCCACCTGCGACACCAGCGGCAAGGCCGCCTTCAGGAACCTGATGCAGGCGCTGCGGGCCAAATTCGGTCCGCGGAACCTCGTGACCGCGGCGATCACCGCCGACGCCACCCCGGGCGGCAAGATCGACGCGGCGGACTACGCGGGCGCCGCCCGGTACGTCGACTGGTACAACCCGATGACGTACGACTTCTTCGGCGCCTGGGACGCGGCCGGTCCGACGGCCCCGCACTCGCCGCTGACCTCGTACTCCGGCATCCCGAAGGCGGACAACCACAGCTCGGCGACCATCGCCAAGCTCAAGGGCCTCGGCATCCCCGCGTCGAAGCTGCTGCTCGGCATCGGCTTCTACGGCCGTGGCTGGACGGGCGTCACCCAGGCGGCCCCCGGCGGCACCGCGACCGGCCCGGCGGCGGGCACGTACGAGCAGGGCATCGAGGACTACAAGGTACTCAAGGGAACATGCCCGGCGACGGGGACGGTGGCCGGCACGGCGTATGCCAAGTGCGGCAGCAACTGGTGGAGTTACGACACCCCGGCGACCATCGGCACCAAGATGAACTACAAGAACCAGCAGGGCCTGGGCGGCACGTTCTTCTGGGAGCTGAGCGGCGACACGTCGAACGGTGAGCTGATCAAGGCCATCCGTTAGCGCGCCGGGCGAGGGGCGGAGGTCCGCGGCGGACTCTCCGCCCCTTTCTCATGCGCCCCGGCGGGCGGGCTGCGGTGCCGGATGGGCGGGGTCGAGTTCCTCGATGGCGCGCAGGACGCCCCCGAGGGTCTTCACCAGCAGCTCGCACATGGTGTCGCGGGGCAGCTCGGGGCGGTCGATCCATTCGAGCGTGGCGCCCTCGACACTGCACACCCAGGACAGCAGGCCCATCCGCGTCAGCGCGGTGACGTCGGCACGGCCGTACGCACCCTCGGCGATGGTGGTCACGACGGCTTCGCGCACTCCGTCACGGATGGCGTGCACCTCGGTGTCGAAGCCGACTCCGCCACTCACGATCGTGCGGTACGCGGCCTGGTTGTGCTCGGCGTAGCGCAGATAGCTGTCGATGGTGCGCTGGACCCGGTCGACCGGGGGCAGTTCCAGACCGCTCGCGGCCAGGGTGAGCAGCTCGGTGACGGAGTCCTGGATGATGGCCAGGTAGTAGCCGCGCTTGGACTGGAAGTAGTAGTAGATCAACCCCTTGGCGACGTGCGCCTGCCGGGCGATGTCGTCCATCGACAGGGCGTCGTAGGAGGTGTCGGCGAACAACCTCCGCCCGATAACGATGAGTTCGGCACGGCGCGCCATCGAGCGCTCGGTACCGCGGGCCCTGGGACGCGCGGCGGGCTGGGGGCTGATATTCAATTTCGACCCTGGTCTCAACGGGCGGGGTGGGACCTCCGCAGTATGGCAGGCCCCACTCCCGGTCCGTGGGTCAGGTCACAGCAGCCCGAGCTGGGTCACGAGCATCGCCACGACCACGACGAGGGCCCAGCCCATGAGGTGCTCGACGACCTTCGGACCGTCGTCCTGAGGACCGCCGGTGCGGACGCGTGGGGCGGTGACTGAGTGCGTGGTCATGGCTTCTCGCTCATTCGGTGGCTGGAGGGACTCCCCCGGAGTTCCGTCCACCTTGCCACCGGAAGTGGCTTTTGCGGCCGAGAGCTTGCTCACACGCGTACGCCCACGGCGGTCAGCGCCTTGCTCTGGGCCTTGCTCGGACGCGCCGGGAAGTACAGGTAGCAGACGCCGCCCGTGCCCGAGACGACCTTGCCGGAGGCGTTGTACCGCTTGGTCCGGAGCCAGATGTTCTCCCACTCGCGCCGCCGGTAGACGCGCCGTACGGCCTCGTTGCTCGCCGAGAAGGGGTCGTTGGCGATCACGTCGCCGTCGGCGGTGAAGCCGATGACGGTCATCAGGTGCCCGGCGGTGCCGTAGCCGGCACCGGTCAGCTCCTCCTTGAGGAACGACTGGGACGTTATGGCCGGGATGCCCGCGGCGATCAGCGTCTCCAGTTCGGTGAGCGAGCCGAGCCGGGTGACGACGCCCTGGAGGTCCTTGAACGTGGCGGCGTAGGCGGCGTTGAAGGGCCAGTTGCCGCAGCCCGCGTACTGGTAGTCGTAGGTGTAGCGGGCCGCGTGGCAGACCTGTGGGTCGGCGTACGAGGGATCGACCCAGGCCAGCTGCCCGTCGGTGAGCCGGCCGCCCCAGTACTCGATGATCATCTGGGAGGACGTCGGGCTGCACCAGGCCTCGCCGCCGTTGTCGTACTCGGGGTACTGGCCCTTGTGGATCTCCTGCGAGTAGCGCGGGACGGCCAGCTCCTTCGCGAGGCCGGGCACGGACGCCGGGACGGTGAACCGGTCGGGCACGTCGGAGCCCATGACGCCGAGCCGCCACACGGTGGGGGTCGCCTTGGTACCGGGCTTGCGGTGGAGGGTCAGGCGCAGCCGGCAGGAGGCCAGGCGCAGGCCGGTCGACGCGTCGTCGATCGCCAGTGTGTCGGTCCAGACGGTGCTCTTGCCGTCGCTCTGGTCGTCGACCGAGGTGCGCCGGATGTCCTGGTCGCCGGCCGCCCAGCGGGCCATCACGTACCAGGGGGTGCTGGTGCCGTCGGTGTAGGTGCCCTTGATCTCGATCTGGATCCAGGTGCCGGCCGGGGTGCGCGCGTTCCACGAGACGATCGCCTCGGCCGCGGGGACGGCGAGCCGGTGGACGGGGGACGTCCAGGTGCCGTACTGCCACTCGGCGGTCTTGCCGGTGTGCGGATCCGTGTAGGCGGCGGTTCCGGCGGGCTTGGCGATCACCAGGCCCGGGCGGGTGCCCGCGACGGCCCCGGTGCCCTTGGCGGTGCCGCCGCGCCAGTCGCCGTACGAGACCCAGGCCCGGTTGTCGACGGTGCGGGCCGGGACGGCCCGGGCGGGATCTGCGGCGTCGGTCGTCACAGGGGCCTCGGGTCCGGCGGCCGCCGGACCCGCGCCCGCGGTGACGGCGGCGGCGACCGCGGCGGCCAGGACGGTTCGGCGGGAGGGCGGTTCGGCTCTGCGCATGACAGGGACCCCCGGATGTCGGAGTCGGGCAGGAGCGGGGCAAGTCCGTGCACGGCCGGTCGTATCCGTGCGTGCGCCACATATGAGCACAGCACGCCGTGTCCTGCCAGCACTTCGACGCGCGCCGCGCCCACCAATATTGGCGTCGACCAGTGGCATCCGGGCCGGACCCCGTCATTAGAGTGCTGAGCGAGATGAATCCCTCCTTCCGCCCCGCACCGGGCCCCGCGGTCCGCGACCTGGCCGCCCGCATCCGGCACCTCTCCCCCTCCTGCGGCCCGGTCCGGCTCGTCGGCGTCGACGGGCACGCCGGATCCGGAAAGAGCACGTTCGCCGAGCAGTTGGCCGCGGCGCTGGGCGATGCGCCGGTGCTGCGCCTCGACGACATCGCCAGCCATGACGCGCTGTTCGCCTGGACCGTCCGGCTGCTGGAGCAGGTGATCGAGCCGCTCTCCCACGGCCGGACCGCGCACTACGCCCCCTACGACTGGCGGGCCCGCCGCTTCGGCCCGCCGCGTCCGCTGCCGCCGGCCCCGGTGCTCCTCGTGGAGGGCGTCGGCGCCGGACGCCGGGCACTGCGCTCCCACCTGGCCCTGCTGCTGTGGATGGAGCTGCCACGCGAGGAGGCCTGGGCGCGAGGAAGGTCGCGTGACGGGGAGGAACAGCGGGAGTTCTGGGACGGGTGGGTTCCAGCGGAGCGCCGGCATTTCGCCGACGATCCCTCGCGGCCGTTCGCCGACCTCCTGGTACGGCAGCGAGATGAGGGATACGAGGTGCTCGCGGGACCTGCTGGGACCGTTGGACCGGACCAGCCCCTCACGCACGGTGACGGGCCGCCCGCTGTGTGCTGAACTTGTGAAGGCGCTTGCGGGGCAAGTTTCCGGAGTGCTTCAACTCGGCTTGACCACCGGGCCGCACAGGTCTTACGTTCTCAATGTGCGGCATCGGAGCCGCCCACAGACGCGAAGCCCCCGGTTGTTCCCCCGTGATCGGGGGCTTCGTTCTGCCTTCTTCCGGTTTCACGGCCGCCGCGGGGCGCCGGACGCTCACCCTGGGTCACCGCGCACGAGTGCGCCGTGTCCGCTCCCACCTCGCCGAACGGCCCGTGCGGCACCCTACGGGCGCGCCGCCCCCGCAGGTACGATGCCCTCGTCGCGACCTACGGACGGTTGCTTCGCGCACGACGCAACTCCGGTCCGTGGCACAGCGGTTCGAGCAGGGCAGCGCCGGCTGGGGGACGGCTCGTTGGCATACCGACGGGGGCACGCTTTCGTGGGGGACGTGATGGACTTCGGCACGCAGGGCCCTCAGGCCCCGGCCGACCTCGCCTGGCTGCGAGGCGTGGACGCCTACACCATGGGCGCGTATCCGCAGGCGGAGGAGGAGTTCCGTGCCGCCGTGCGGATGGACTCCGGGATGGCCGACGGCTGGCTGGGGCTGCACGCGCTGCGCGTCGACACGACGACCGCGCTGCTGCGGATGTTCCGGCACCGGGACCGCTTCGGGGAGCAGCGCTCCCGCTACGGCCGCACGCTCAACTCCTGGTACTGGCTGGGCTGGTGGGTGCAGCCCGTGCTGGAGAGCCCCCGCGATCTGCTGCTCGCGCACGCCTCCCACTGGCTGGACGGCCGCCATGTCCCCGAACTGGACCAGGCCCTCGCCGGGCTGCCGCCCGTCGACACCGACCACCAGGTCCGCTTCCTGCACGCCTGCCGCGCCTACCTGGTCAAGGACTGGGAGCAGCTGGTCCGTCACACCGACCCGCTGCTCGGCGATCCGATGCTCGGCATCGAGGCCGGCCTGTTCGGGGGCATGGCCCGGGTCCGCCTGGAGATGTACGGCCAGGCCGAACCGCTCCTGTCCGCCGCGCTGATGCGCTGCCGCAGCGAGCAGCCGCAGCGCAAGGAGCTGCGCTACTGGCTGGCCCGGGCCCACGAGGGCACGGGCCGCAGCGCCGCCGCGCTCCCCCTGTACCGGGCCGTGCACCGCGTCGACCCGGCCTTCATGGACACTTCCGCCCGGCTCGCCGCCATCGCCGAGGGCGACGGGTACGACGACGTCACGGACCTCGCGGCGATCACACTCACCGGCGCGGGCCAGGACGCCGTGGACGGGCCGGACGGGTTCGATCCGCTCTTCGGCATCGAGGGGCGCGACCTGAGACTGCCCGACCCCGAGCTGCCGATCGCTCCCCTGCCGCCGGTGACCGGCCCTCCGGTGCGCGAGCGGACCGGCCCCGTTCCCTCACTGCCCGCCGGGCCCACCGACCCGGCGTTACTGGAGGAAGCGCTCGCCGAGCTGGAGCGCATGGTGGGGCTGGAGCCGGTGAAGCGCCAGGTCAAGGCACTGTCGGCACAGCTGAACATGGCCCGGCTGCGGGCCGGGCAGGGCCTCCCGGTCCAACCGCCGAAACGCCACTTCGTCTTCTCCGGCCCCTCCGGCACCGGCAAGACCACCGTCGCCCGCATCCTCGGCCGCGTCTTCTACGCCCTCGGGCTGCTCGGCGGCGACCATCTCGTGGAGGCACAGCGGGCCGACCTCGTCGGCGAGTACCTCGGGCAGACAGCGGTGAAGGCGAACGATCTGATCGACTCGGCCCTCGGCGGCGTCCTCTTCGTCGACGAGGCCTACTCGCTGTCCAACTCGGGCTACGGCAAGGGGGACGCGTACGGGGACGAGGCCCTGCAGGTCCTGCTGAAGCGCGCGGAGGACAACCGCGACCACCTCGTGGTGATCCTGGCCGGCTACCCGGAGGGCATGGACCGCCTGCTCGCCGCGAACCCCGGGCTGTCGTCCCGTTTCACCACCCGCGTCGACTTCCCCTCGTACCGGCCGCTCGAACTCACCGAGATCGGCAAGGTGCTCGCCGCGGAGAACGGCGACCTGTGGGACGACGAGTCCCTCGACGAGCTGCGGTCCATCGCGGGGCACGTGGTGGACCAGGGGTGGATCGACGAGCTGGGGAACGGGCGGTTCCTGCGGACGCTGTACGAGAAGAGCTGCGCGTACCGGGATCTGCGGCTGTCCGTGTACCCGGGCGTGTTGGGCAGGGAGGACCTGGCGACGTTGCGGTTGCCGGATCTGATGCAGGCGTACGGGGAGGTGCTGTCGGGGCGGGGGCCCGGGAATCCATCGGGCGTGTGAGGAACCGGCATTGCCGCTGAGAGGCGGGTGGGCGCGCAACCCGGCGGAGCGGGGTTGCGCGCCCACCCGTGCCGCCCTCAGGCGGCACGCATGCCCGCAGCTGGACCTAGGTGGCCAGTACCTCCTCCGACGCCCCGCTGCTCCTCGGCTCGGTCAGCTTCACCTCGCGCACCTCCCGGTGCGCGGGATCCCGTACCTCCCCCACCAGCAGCTCCAGCACGTCCTCCAGCGCGACCAGCCCGAGCACCTTGCCGGACGCGTCGGCGACCTGGGCCAGGTGCGTCGCCGCCCGCCGCATCACGGTGAGGGCGTCGTCGAGGGGCAGCTCGGGCCGCAGGGTCGTCATGGGGCGCCACAGGTGCTGCGGAACGGCGCGGTCGGAGTCCTCCACGTCGAGGACGTCCTTGACGTGCAGGTACCCCATGAACGCGCCGGTGTCCGCGGCGACCGGGAACCGGGAGTACCCCGTGCGGGCGGTGAGTTCGACGATCCGCCCGGGCGTGACCGACGGGCTGACCGTGACCAGGGACTCCCGCTTCAGCAGGACGTCCGTCACCGGGCGCGAGCCCAGCTCCAGGGCGTCCTCCAGACGTTCGGCCTCCTCGGGGTCGAGCAGGCCCGCCTGGCCGGCGTCCTCCACCAGCCGGTTCAGCTGCTCACTGGTGAAGACGGCCTCGACCTCGTCCTTGGGCTCGACGTGGAAGAGCCGCAGGATGCCCTGCGAGACCGCGCCGAGGGCGGCGGTGATGGGCTTGCAGAAGCGCGCGAACCAGACCAGGCCGGGGCTGAGCCACAGCGCGGCCTTCTCCGGCGCCGCCATCGCCAGGTTCTTCGGGACCATCTCGCCGATGACGAGGTGGAAGAAGACCACGGCGGCCAGCGCGATGACGTAGGTGAGCGGGTGGATCATGCCGTGCGGCAGGTGGATCCACTCGAAGACCGGCTCCAGCAGGTGGGCGACCGTCGGTTCGGCGACAGCACCGAGGGTGAGGGAGCAGATCGTGATGCCGAACTGGGCCGCCGCCATCATCTGCGGCAGCCGCTCAAGACCGTAGAGGACCTGCCGGGCACGGGCGGTGCCGAGCGGCTCGATCTGGCTGCGGCGTACGGAGACCAGCGCGAACTCGGCGCCGACGAAGAAGCCGTTGGCGAGCACGAGCAGCGCGGCGAAGAGAAGCTGGAGCACGCTCATCGGACGGCCTCCGCCATGGAGACCACCGGGGCGGTCCGCACCAGCCGGACCCGCTCCGCGCGGTAGTGGCCGACCTGGCGCACCGCCAGCCGCCAGCCGGGCAGCTCCGCCTTGTCGCCGACGGCCGGGATGCGGCCCAAGAGGTCGGCGATCAGGCCGGCGACGGTCTCGTACGGGCCCTCGGGCACGTCGAGGCCTATGCGCTGCAGGATGTCGACCCGGCAGCTGCCGTCGACGTCCCAGGCGGGCCTGCCGTCCTCGGGCGGCGCGGCGGCCAGCTCGGGCAGGTCGTGGCCGTCGTGCTCGTCGCGGACCTCGCCGACGATCTCCTCGACGATGTCCTCCAGCGTGACGACACCGGCGGTGCCGCCGTACTCGTCGACGACGACCGCGATGGGCTGCTCACTGCGCAGACGGGTGAGGAGCGGCCGTACCGGCAGCGTCTCGGGGACGAGCAGCGCCGGGCGGGCGATGTGGCCGACGGGGGTGCGCAGCCGGTCCTGGACGGGCACGGCCAGGGCGTCCTTGAGGTGGGCCATGCCGACGACCTCGTCGATCTTCTCCCGGTAGACCGGGAAGCGGGACAGGCCCGTGGCGCGGGTCAGGTTGACGACGTCCTCGGCGGTGGCCGAGGACTGCAGGGCGCTGACCTTCACGCGCGGCGTCATCACGTGCTGCGCGGTCAGCTCGCCCAGCGACAGGGTCCGCACGAACAGGTCGGCCGTGTCCTGCTCCAGGGCGCCGGCCCGGGCCGAGTGGCGGGCCAGGGAGACGAGCTCTCCCGGGGTGCGCGCGGAGGCCAGCTCCTCGGTGGGTTCGATGCCCAGGGCGCGCACGAGCCGGTTGGCGACGGCGTTGAGGCCGGCGATGACCGGGCGGAACAGCCGGGCGAAGACGTGCTGCGGGCCCGCGACGAAACGCGCGACCTGCAGCGGCCGGGAGACCGCCCAGTTCTTGGGCAGCAGCTCGCCGATCACCATCTGCACGGCGGAGGCCAGCAGCATGCCGACGACGACGGTGACACCGGAGACGGCTCCCTCGGGGATGCCGATCGAGATGAACGGGCCGTGCAGCAGCTCGGCGAGCGCCGGTTCGGCGAGCATGCCGACGACGAGCGAGGTGATGGTGATGCCGAGCTGGGTGCCGGAGAGCTGGAAGGACAGTTCCCTGAGTGATTCGACGACCCGGAGGGCGCGCCGGTCGCCTTCGGCGGCGGCCTTCTCGGCCTCCGGCCGTTCGACCGTCACGAGTCCGAACTCGGCCGCCACGAAGAATCCGTTGGCGAGAATCAGCAGGAACGCAGCTGCCAGGAGCAGCAGGGGGGTGGTCATGGTGCCGCCGCCTCCACACGGTCGCGAACCCCGGCTACGAGGTTCGCGCTATCTGGGCAGGGGGCGGCGCAGGTACTGCAGGACGATCCGTCCATCGCCGGAGGGGGTCACTCCTCGGTTAGCAGGAGCCTCTGCGCACCGGTCGGGGCGACAGAAGCGGAGGCGCATCCATCACGCCTCCGCCAACAGATTAATCAAGACATGGCCCGGTACGGCAGTGGCGGCCGCCCGGAGGATCCCGCGAGTCAGCTCTGGTGCCGTTCGGGGCCTGCCGTGGAACGGGCCTCGACAAGCGCCCGCAGCGCCCGGGCGTCGGCGATCGCACGCTGCTTGGCCAGGCCCGGCTGGATGCCCAGAGCAGGCAGGCTGGTGCCGTCGCTGAGGTTGAGGAAGACCCAGGGGTCGCCCGGCCGGAGGGTCACCTGGAGGATCTCCGCCCACTCCAGCCGGCGCTTGTTCGTGAGATTGACGACAGTGACGCCGTCCTCGTCGACGACGACCTTGGGACGCGCCAGGAGCAGCAGCACGGCGTCCAGCAGGAGCGCCGTGAAGATGAAGCTGACGCGTTCGCCGGGGCTGAGCTGCTTCAGCAGCATCGCGACCGCCGTGATCACCACGAAGATGGCGACGGCGGCCGTGAGCAGCACCACGCGGGTGCTGCCCGGCCGGAACGTGACGGGCAGGGTCGGAATGTCGGACATCTCGCGCACGTCCCTCAGAGACGGCAGGCGTGGATGGCCGTGGTCAGGATGGCCCGGGCGCCGATGTCGTACAGGTCGTCCATGATCCGCTGGGCTTCCTTGGCCGGAACCATGGCGCGGACGGCGACCCAGCCCTCGTTGTGCAGCGGGGAGACGGTCGGGGACTCCAGGCCGGGCGTGAGGGCGACGGCCTTCTCCAGCTGCTCGACGCGGCAGTCGTAGTCCATCATCACGTACGTCCGGGCGACCAGGACGCCTTGGAGGCGGCGCAGGAACTGCTGCACCTTGAGGTCGTCGGCGTCCGCGCCGGTGCGGCGGATCACCACGGCCTCGGACTTCATGATCGGCTCGCCGGCGACCTCCAGGCCCGCGTTGCGCAGCGAGGTGCCGGTCTCGACGACGTCGGCGATGACCTGGGCGACGCCGAGCTGGATGGCGGTCTCGACGGCGCCGTCGAGGTGGACGACGGAGGCGTCGATGCCGTGCTCGGCGAGGTGCGCCGCGACGATGCCCTCGTAGGAGGTGGCGACGGTCTTGCCGGCCAGGTCGGCCAGGCCGCCGATCGTGCCGGGCTTGGCGGCGTAGTGGAAGGTGGAGCGGGCGAAGCCGAGGGCGAGGATCTCCTCGGCTTCGGCGCCGGAGTCGATGAGCAGGTCCCGGCCGGTGAGGCCGATGTCCAGCTGCCCGGAGGCGACGTAGATCGCGATGTCGCGGGGGCGGAGGTAGAAGAACTCGACCTCGTTCACCGGGTCGACGATCCGCAGTTCCTTGGACTCCCGGCGCTGCTGGTAGCCGGCCTCATGCAGCATCTCCGCCGCAGGGCCGGACAGGGAACCCTTGTTGGGGACGGCGATGCGCAGCATGAGGTCGGCTTCCTTTGCGTCGTGCGGGACGGGAACGGGTGCGGCTCAGAGGTGGGCGTAGACGTCGTCGAGGGAGATGCCGCGGGCGACCATCATCACCTGGACGTGGTACAGCAGCTGCGAGATCTCCTCGGCGGCGGCTTCCTTGCCCTCGTACTCGGCGGCCATCCACACCTCGGCGGCCTCTTCGACGACCTTCTTGCCGATGGCGTGGACGCCCTTCTCGACCAGTTCTGCGGTGCGGGAAGTGGCGGGATCGCCCTGGGCGGCCTTGTGCTGGAGCTCGGTGAAGAGCTCCTCGAACGTCTTCTTGGACATGGTGACGCTCAGCCTATGCCACAGGTGGCTTCCGTCAGCGCCAGGGTTCGGATACTGAGCGGAGGGTGGCCGCGGTCGCCACCGCCGCCGTCACCGCCTCGTGTCCCTTGTCCTCGTTCGAGCCCTCGATGCCGGCGCGGTCCAGGGCCTGCTCCTCGGTGTCGCAGGTGAGCACGCCGAAGCCGACGGGGACGCCGGTGTCGACGGAGACCTGGGTGAGGCCCTGGGTCACGCCCTGGCACACGTACTCGAAGTGCGGGGTTCCGCCGCGGATGACGACGCCGAGGGCGACGATCGCGTCGTAGCCGCGGCCCGCGAGGACCTTGGCGACGACCGGGAGCTCCCAGCTGCCGGGGACCCGGAGCAGGGTCGGCTCGTCGATGCCCAGGTCGTGCAGGGCGCGCAGGGCGCCGTCCACCAGTCCGTCCATCACCTTCTCGTGCCACTGTGCCGCGATGACGGCGACCCGGAGGTCACCCACATTGCGTACGGACAGCTCCGGTGCACCCTTGCCGCTCACGTTGCTCCTCTTGTGCTCTGTTACTGGTTGCCGCAGGCCGGCACGGTGGTCGTGTCCAGCCAGGGCAGGTCGTGGCCCATCCGGTCCCGCTTGGTGCGCAGGTAGCGGAGGTTGTGCTCGCCGGCGTTCACGGGCATCGGCACACGGGCCTTGACCGCGATGCCATGGCGGACGAGCGCGTCGGTCTTGTCGGGGTTGTTGGTCAGCAGCCGGACACCGCGCACGCCGAGGTCGGCGAGGATCTGCGCCCCGGCGGCGTAGTCGCGGGCGTCGGCGGGCAGGCCCAGTTCGAGGTTGGCGTCGAGCGTGTCACGGCCGCGTTCCTGGAGTTCGTAGGCGCGCAGCTTGGACATCAGGCCGATGCCGCGGCCCTCGTGTCCGCGCAGGTAGACCACGACGCCGCGGCCCTCTTCCTGGATGCGGGCGAGGGAGGCGTCGAGCTGGGGGCCGCAGTCGCAGCGGGCCGAGCCGAAGACGTCGCCGGTGAGGCATTCGGAGTGGACGCGGACGAGGACGTCCTGGCCGTCGCCGATCTCGCCGTGCACCAGGGCGATGTGCTCGACGCCGTCGACCGTGGAGCGGTAGCCATGGGCGGTGAAGGTGCCGTGGGCGGTGGGCAGTTGGGTCCTGGCCTCGCGGCGGACGGTGGGTTCGCTGCTGCGGCGGTAGGCGATCAGGTCCTCGATGGAGATGATCGTCAGGCCGTGCTTGCGGGCGAAGGGGATCAGCTCGGGCAGGCGCAGCATGGTGCCGTCCTCGCCGGCGATCTCGACGATCGCGCCGGCCGGGCGCAGCCCCGCGAGCCGGGCGAGGTCGACGGCGGCCTCGGTGTGGCCGTTGCGGGTGAGGACCCCGCCGGGCCGGGCGCGCAGCGGGAAGATGTGGCCGGGGCGGACGAAGTCGTCGGACCCGGAGACGCCGTCGGCGAGCAGCCGGAGCGTGGTGGCGCGGTCGGAGGCGGAGATGCCGGTGCTCACGCCGTGCGCGGCGGAGGCGTCGACGGAGACCGTGAACGCGGTCTTCATCGACTCGGTGTTGTCCTCGACCATCTGCGGCAGCCTCAGCCGGTCCAGTTCGTCGCCCTCCATGGGGGCGCAGATCAGACCGCGGCACTCGCTCATCATGAAGGCGACGATCTCGGGGGTCGCCTTCTCGGCGGCGATGACGAGGTCGCCCTCGTTCTCCCGGTCCTCGTCGTCGACGACCACGACGGGGCGGCCGGCCGCGATGTCGGCGATGGCCTGCTCGACGGGGTCGAGCGCGAAGGTCTCGACGTCGTCGGTGCTGTAGAGGGCGGTTGTGGCGCTCATGCCGGCGCTCCTTCCAGGGTGGGCCGCGCGGGCTGACGCGAGCGCAGCCACCAGTCGCGCAGGCCCCACAGGACGAGCGCGCCGTAGATGACGTAGACGAAGCCGGAGAAGGCGTAGCCGTTGGCGAAGTTGAGGGGTACGCCGACGAGGTCGACGAGCAGCCAGGCGAACCAGAACTCGACCATGCCGCGTGCCTGGGCGTACATGGCGACGACGGTGCCGACGAAGATGTAGGCGTCCGGCCAGGGGTCCCAGGACAGCTTCGGGTACGCCGTGAAGAGCAGCGCCACCGCGACCGTGCCGGCGGCCGCCGCCGCGGCCATCGCGGCGCGCTCGCGCCAGGTGGCGAACCGTACGGCGATGTGACCGTCGCCCCCCTGCTCCTTGCCGCGCTGCCACTGCCACCAGCCGTACAGCGCGACGAGCATGACGACCGCCTGCTTGCCCGCGCTGCCGGTCAGATGCCCGAAGAAGGCTCCGAAGAGGATGAGGCCGGCCAGGAACTGCACGGGCCAGGTCCAGATGGAGCGCCGCCAGCCGAGGGCGAGGGCGGCCAGGCCGAAGAGGTTGCCGACCATGTCCGACCAGAGGATGTGCTGGCCGAAGAGGACGAACGCCTCGGAGTTCAGCGAGTTCACCGGGTCGCCCCCTGCGCACGGTCGCCCAGAGCACGGTCGCCCAGCATCCGCTCGACGTACTTGGCGATGACGTCCACTTCGAGGTTGACCGGGTCGCCGGGCTGCTTGTGGCCGAGCGTGGTCAGGTCGAGGGTGGTGGGGATGAGGCTCACCGTGAAGTGGTCCTGGCCGGCGTCGACGACGGTGAGGCTGATGCCGTCGACGGTGATGGAGCCCTTCTCGACCACGTACCGGGTGAGGTCGGCGGGCAGGGAGATCTTCACGATCTCCCAGTTCTCCGAGGGCTTGCGCTCCAGGATCTCGCCGGTGCCGTCCACGTGGCCCTGCACGATGTGCCCGCCGAGGCGTTCGCCGACGGCCATGGGGCGTTCGAGGTTGACCCGGGAGCCGGCCCTGAGGGCGCCGAGGCTGGAGCGGTTCAGCGTCTCGGCCATGACGTCGGCGGTGAATTCGTCGCCTTCGTGGTCGACGACCGTGAGGCAGACGCCGTTCACGGCGATCGAATCGCCGTGCTTGGCGCCTTCGGTGACGACCGGGCCTCGCAGGCGGAAGCGACAGGCGTCGTCGAGGGTCTCGACGGCGGTGACCTCGCCCAGCTCTTCGACGATTCCGGTGAACACTTCCCGGGTCCTCCTGCCTCTTCGGGCACGGACTCCGGGGCTGTCGATGACGACAGAGGTACGAGCAGGGACACCGGGGACGACGCCGGACGGAGCCCGTCACGGGGACGGACTTCTCGGCGGCGCGCACGAATGCCCGCTCGCCGCGCACTGCCTCCCATCCGGACTTTAACCGTCGGTCCAGGAATTTCACCTGGTCAACCGGCCGCTGGAGGCGACCGGGTCGCGGACTGTAACCGCCGGTTCGGACTTTCACCGACCCCGGAGTGCGCTGCTACTGGTACACGGCCAGTGTGCCACGCCTGATCGCGCTGGAGAGAGGCCCGACGTGTGGGCTGCCTCACAGACCGTGTCACACCCCTTCCCGAGCGCGACCGGCACTCCAACTCTCCCACCGGGCCGACTTCTTGAGGTCCGGTATTGGTACACACCTATTGACGATGTGGTCTAGTCCTTTCTAGGGTCATCGCCGGGATCGGCTCAACCCCCCGACCGGCCCGGCGGCGGTGACGACGGCCCTTGCCCGCCGTCGGGCCTCCTCACGCCGGGCGTGCGGCCTCTGGCAGGGTGAGGCGTATGACCACAACCAGCGCCGAGGAGTTCGAAGTCCACCGGCCCCGGCTGTTCTCGCTCGCCTACCGATTGCTGGGCTCCGCCGAGGAGGCCGAGGACGCGGTCCAGGACGTCTACCTGCGCTACAGCGGCGCCGACCGGGCGGGGATCGAGCACCCGGCGGCCTGGCTGGCCAAGGTCGTCACCAACCTCTGTCTGAACCGGCTCACCTCCGCGCGGGCCCGGCGCGAGCGGTACGTCGGGACCTGGCTGCCCGAGCCCGTGATCACCTCGGACGGCACGCTCGGCCCGCTGGAGTCCGCGGAGCAGCGGGACGCCGTGTCGATGGCGATGCTGGTGCTGCTGGAGCGGCTGACACCGACCGAGCGGGCCGTGTACGTGCTGCGGGAGGCGTTCGGCTACGGGCACCGGGAGATCGCCGGGGTGCTGGACCTGAGCGAGGCCAACTGCCGTCAGCTGTACCGGCGTGCCGTGCGACGGGTGGGCGAACCCCAGGCCCGGTTCGAGCCCGCCTCCGAGCGCCAGGAGGAGCTGGTCTCGTCGTTCATCACGGCGGCCCGTGACGGGGACCTGGCCGGGCTGGAGAAGCTACTCGCGGCCGACGCGACCTGGTGGAGCGACGGTGGCGGCAAGGTCACCGCGGCGCGGTGGCCCATCGAGGGCGGGGCCGGCATCGCCCGGTTCCTGGCGGGCGGCGGGCCGAAGTTCGCGCGGGGCCTGGATTTCGTGCCCGCCGAGGTCAACGGGGCGCTGGGGCTGGCGAGCTGGGCGGGCGACACGCTCGTCGGACTGTCGGTGATCGAGGTGCGCGACGGGCTGGTCACGGGTGTGCGTGCCGTGGTCAATCCGGAGAAGCTGGCGTTCGCACGGCGTCAGCTCACCCGGCCGTAGGACCGCAGGGCGCGCCTGTCACATTCGGCGGGGCTGTTCGGTCTCAGTGGCGAGGGGCGCTCCACCCGGGAGCGCCCGACGTCCGAAGGGGCTGAACAGCATGACCACGATCCTGGTGACCGGCGGCACCGGAACGCTGGGGCGGCTCGTCGCCGAGCGGTTGCGCGCAGGCGGGCACGAGGTGCGGGTGCTCAGCCGGCACAGCGAGCCGTACGCGGTGGATCTGCGAGCGGGCGGAGCCGGCCTGGACGCGGCCGTCGCCGGCGTGGACACGATCGTGCACTGCGCGTCGGCACAGAAGGGGGACGAGCAGGCGGCCCAGAACCTGATCAGGGCGGCCCACGGTGCGGGCGTGCCACATCTTGTCTATGTGTCGATCGTGGGCGTCGACGAGGTACCGCTCCCGTACTACCGGAGCAAGCTCGCGGTGGAGAGGCTGGTCGAGGAGTCGGGGATCGGCTGGACCGTGCTGCGGGCGACGCAGTTCCACGATCTGCTGATCATGATGTTCCAGGGGCTGTCGAAGCTGCCGGTGATGTTCCTCCCGGCGGGCGTGCGGGACCAGCCGGTGGAGGTGGCCGAGGTCGCGGACCGGCTGGCCGAGCTGGCGGAGGCCGCGCCGGCGGGGCGGGTCGAGGACATGGGCGGGCCGGAGGTACGACCGCTGGAGTCCCTGGCCCGTGCGTATCTGAGGGCGTCAGGCCGTCGGCGAGCGGTGGTGAACGTACCGCTGTGGGGAGCGGCGTACCGGGGCTTCCGGAGCGGGGGCCATCTGACGCCGCGACGGGCGGTGGGCAAGGGATCGTTCGAGGAGCACCTGGAGAGCCGGTTCGGGGGCGGCCGGGTGTAGGCGCGCAGCGGGCGGCCCGGGGGCTGCGGAGGGGACGGTTCCACGGCCTACCAGCCCTGGGAGGGCTGGGGTGGGGGCCCTCCCGGCGCGAAGAGTTCCTCCTGGGCACGGTCCCGGGCCGTCAGCAGTGCGCCGCGCAGGACCGCGCCGCCGCCCAGCGTCGTCGCCCGTACCTCCGTCGGCAGGGGCGTCATCCGGGCGATGCGGTCCCGCACCCGCGAGGCGAGCTCCTCGCCACCGGCCTGACCGACCTCACCGCCGAGCACCACGCACCCGGGGTCCAGGATCGCCACCACGGAGGCGACCCCGACGGCCAGACGATCGGCGAGGGCGTCCAGGAAGCGGGCGGCTGAGGCAGGGGCGGGGGGTGGGGGTGCCTCGGCTCCGGGGGAGCGAGACTCGGCCCCGGGCACGGGCGCGGCCCCTCCCGGCAGCAGCGGCGCCGCATCCCCAGGTGTGGGCGCGTCCCCTCGCGGCATAAGCATGGAGCTCCCAGTTCCGCTCGCCCGCACCGCTCCCTCGGCGTCGTCCGCGGCCGGCTCCTCCCCCGGCCCCCCGTCCGACGCACGCGTCACGGCGACGGCCGCCCGTACCACCCCCGCCGCGGACGTCAGCTCCCGCGGCGTCGCCGCGATGTCGCACTCGGCCGCGAGGGACACGACCGCCGCCGCGGAGGCCAGCGAATGGAAGCCGCCCTCGCAGTCCGTCGAGGTCGGCAGTGCCGTCGTACCGGGGACCGGGAGGAAGCCGATCTCGCCGGTGCCACCGGAGGCGCCGCGGCGCAGGGCGCCGTCGAGGACCACGGCCGCTCCCGTCCCCTGGCCCAGCCACAGCAGGACGAAGGTGTCCCGGTCCCGGGCCGCTCCGTAGCGCTGCTCGGCCAGTGCCGCGAGGTTGGTCTCGTTCTCGACGCTGACGCGGGCCTCGGGCAGCCGCTCCTGGAGGGTGGCGACGAGTCGGCGGTGCCACTCCGGCAGCCCGGTGGAGTCGCGGAGTTCGCCGCTGGACGGGTCGATCAGACCGGGCGCTCCGATCCCCACGGTGTGCAGGCGGCCGGCCCCGGCCTCCTTCGCCACACGCTCGACCAGCGTGACCGCCTGCTGCACGGCGGGACCCGTTCCGGTGTCTCCGCCGATCGGCACCGACGCCTCGGCCAGCACCCGCCCCACCAGGTCCGTGACGGCCACGGCGACGCCTTCGGTGCGGACGTCGAGGGCGGCGAGGTGGGCCCGGTCGGCGACGATGCCGTAGACCTTCGCGTTGGGGCCGCGCCGCTGCTCCCCCGCCTCACCGACGACCGCGATGAGCCCGGCGGCACCGAGCCGTTCGACGAGGTCGGCGACGGTCGGCCGGGACAGACCGGTCAGCTGCTTCAACTGCCCTGCCGTCAACGGGCCTTCCTGCTGGAGCAGACGCAGGGCGAGCCGGTCGTTGATGGCCCGGGCGGTGCTCGGGGATGCGGGCATGCCGGGATCCTTCCAGACGGGCGGAGCCGTCGGCCGTGGCCTGCCGGGAGACCCTCTTATTATCAGGCAGGGTTCCTGATAGTTTACGCCCGCACCGGACACGAGCCCGGCACAGACCTGGAGGGGGACCGCAGAATGGGCAAGGTGGTCGACGAACAGCGCCTGGTGAAGCGGTCCCGGTACGCCGTGGCCGCCGTCTTCGCCGTGCACGGCGCCGTGACCGGCTCGTTCGCGACCCGCGTGCCGTGGATCCAGGACCACGCGGGCGTGAGCGCGGGCCAGTTGGGGATCGCCCTCGCCTTCCCCGCGCTCGGCGCGTCCGTGGCGATGCCCCTCGCCGGCAGCATCAGTCACCGCTTCGGCGCCCGCAACGCGCTGCGCGGACTGATCGCCCTGTGGACCCTGTCGCTGGTCCTGCCGTCCCTCGCCCCGAACCTGTTGACGCTCTGCCTGGCCCTGTTCACGTACGGCGCGACGGCGGGCATGGCCGACGTGGCGATGAACGCGCTGGGGGTCGAGGTCGAGAACCGCCTCGGCCGGTCGATCATGTCCGGGCTGCACGGCATGTGGAGCGCGGGCGCCCTGGTCGGCTCGGCGGCCGGCACCCTCGCCGCACACCTCGGCTCGGACGCCCGGCTGCACCACGTCCTGGCCGCCGCGGTCCTCACCGTCGTCGGCGTGGCGTCCTGCCAGTGGGTGCTCGACCTGCAGCCCGCCGAGGACGAGGAGCCGCCGCCGCGCTTCGCGCTGCCGCCCCGCTCGGCGCTGCTCATCGGCGCGATCGGGTTCTGCGCGGTGTTCGCGGAGGGCGCCAGCCTGGACTGGTCGGCGGTCTATCTGCGCGAGCAGCTGGAGACCTCGGCCGGGCTCGCCGCGGCCTGCACGACGGGCTTCACGCTCACCATGGCCGTCGCCCGGCTCGCCGGTGACAGGATCGTGGACCGTTTCGGTGCCGTACGGACCGTGCGGGCGAGCGGTGTGTTCGCCGTCCTCGGCGGGCTGCTGATCGTCGTGGCGGACCATCCGGCGGTGGCCATGGGCGGGTTCGCGCTGATGGGCCTGGGCATCGCCGTCGTCGTACCGCTGTGCTTCGCCGCGGCCGGCCGCAGCGGGGCCAACCCGAGCCTGGCCATCGCGGGCGTCGCGACCATCACCTACACCTCGGGCCTGATCGCGCCGAGCGCGATCGGCATGCTGGCGCAAGCGACCAGCCTGATGGTGTCGTTCTGCCTGGTGACGGCGCTGTCGTGTGGCCTGGTGGCATTCGCCGGTGTGCTCCGCCCCGGCGAGCGGACGAAGATCGGCCGGCCGGACGCGGCGGTCCCCGACCGGCGGCCCTGAAGCCGCCGCACGGCGCCCACGGGGAGGGACTCTCAGCGGGGGTGCGAGCCGCCGGGGCGCGCCCAACGCCCGCGCCGTCGGCGACGCTCAGCCGTTCACCATGATCGGTGAGTCCGGTGGGCCGTCCTTCAGCAAGGGCGGCAGCAGCTCCGGCAGCTCGGCCGGCCTCAGCACATCCGAGGTCGTGGCCAGTTCCGCCGCGGTCCACCAGCGGTGCCCTGTGATGGCGGCCTTCTCGATCTCCTCGAAAGCCGAGGTATCGACCTCGAACGCATGCACCCGGGCCATGTAGTACCGCTGGCGAACCTCGTAGGCCACGCCGCCCCGGACCGTCGTCCACGGACGCCCTCGCCATATCTCAGGCCCCAGGGAGACATGGGGCAGCCCGGTTTCCTCCCGCAGCTCCCGCAGGGCTGCCTGTTCATGGCTTTCGCCTGGTGCGAGTCCCCCTCCGGGGGTGAACCAGCGGACGGAACCGTCGTCTTCGTTCCTCGCTGAGAACAGCAACAGCCGATCGGCGTCGTCCAGCAGCACCACGCGCGCGCTCGGGCGCGGCACCAGCCTTCCCTCCGGTATCACCACCTCGTCAGGTTAGAGCCACGCCAGGCGGCCGCCCGCCGGAGGGGTGTTCAGGAGCTGGTTCGAGGGGTGAGGCGGTGCCGTCGCCGCCACGTGCGCTGACGTGTGCGGGGCACCTCCGGTCATCCCTGACAATGGTCCGGACATAAACGGTCCCACGACGAAAGCGACACCCGATGGATCTCGGCGTCCGCTGGAAACTGCACGGCGACGGACGCACCCCGGCGCCCGGCGCGGTGGTCCGCCCCGACGAGCGGCTCTCCTGGCCCCGCACGGCAGGGCTCGGCGCCCAGCACGTCGTGGCGATGTTCGGCGCGTCCTTCGTTGCCCCGGTTCTGATGGGCCTGGACCCGAACCTCGCGATCATGATGTCGGGCGTCGCGACCGTGGTGTTCCTGCTCGCCACCCGCGGCAGTGTGCCCAGCTACCTGGGATGCTCGCTCTCCTTCGTCGGCGTGGCGGCGGTGATCCGCGCGCAGGGCGGCAGCAGCGCGACCGTCACAGGAGCGGTGTTCGTCGTCGGGGGCGCGCTGTTCCTGGTGGGGCTCGCCGTGCGGCGCTTCGGGGCGCGGATCATCCACGCCACCATGCCGCCGATCGTGACCGGCGCGGTGGTGATGCTGATCGGCTTCAACCTGGCACCGGTGACGGCCTCGACGTACTGGCCGCAGGACCAGTGGACCGCCCTGCTGGTGATGCTGTTCACCGGTCTGGCGGTCGTCTGCCTGCGCGGCTTCTGGTCCCGGATCGCGATCTTCCTGGGGCTGGTCTTCGGGTACGGCATCTCCTGGGTGTTCGACCTGGTCTTCGGCAAGATCCACTCGGTGGACGCGAGCGGCAAGGTCACCGACCACTGGCGGCTCGACCTCTCCGGCGTGGGCCAGGCCGACTGGATCGGGCTGCCGACCCTGCACGCCCCGTCGTTCGAGTGGTCGGCGATCCTGGTCGCCCTGCCCGTCGTCATCGCGCTGGTGGCGGAGAACGCCGGGCACGTCAAGGCGGTCGGCGAGATGACCGGCGACCCGCTGGACGACAAGCTCGGCACGGCGATCGCGGCCGACGGCGTCGGCTCGATGCTGTCCACCGCGGTGGGCGGCCCGCCGAACACCACGTACTCCGAGAACATCGGCGTGATGGCCGCGACCCGCGTGTACTCGACGGCCGCGTACTGGGCCGCTGCCGGCTTCGCCCTGCTCTTCGGCGTCTGCCCGAAGTTCGGCGCGGTCGTGGCGGCGATCCCGGGCGGGGTGCTCGGCGGCATCACCGTCATCCTGTACGGCATGATCGGCCTGCTCGGCGCGCAGATCTGGATCAACGCCAAGGTGGATCTGCGCAATCCGCTGAACCTGGTCCCGGCCGCCGCGGGCATCATCATCGGGGTCGGCAACGTCTCTCTGAAGTTCTCGGACACGTTCTCGCTGAGCGGCATCGCGCTCGGCACGATCGTCGTCATCACCGGCTACCACGCCCTGCGGGCCTTCGCCCCGGCCCACTTGAAGACGCAGGCGCCCCTGCTGGACGAGGGCACCTCCTCCTACGACAACGCCAAGTCGTAGGCGTACGACGCCGTGAACGTCCCCGGCCTGCCCTTGCAGCCGTCCGACTCCCCCGGCAGCTTCACCCACAGGTAGGCGTCGATCCGGGCCTCGCCCGTGCTCAGGGTCGGGGTCCGGCCCAGTTTGCGGCCCGCCGGGTCGCACCACTCGCCGTCGGCCGGGGCGCCGTTGCCGTTGCGGCTGGTGTCGATGACCGCGCCGAGGTTCTCCGGGCCGCCGAGCGCGTCCAGCACCCGCCGGTCGTAGCCGACCTCGTCGGCGGTGGTGTGGAAGTTGGAGACGTTGCTGAAGATGCCGTCGGAGGACTCGGGTGAGGCGGCACCGGCCTGCCGGAGCCAGGCCGCCTGCTTGCCGGGCGCGTTCCAGCCCGAGTGCCCCGCGTCGAAGTAGACCCGGGCCCGGGGGTTGGCGGCCTTCAGGACGCGGCCGGCCCGGGCCAGCGAGGCGAAGCGGTCCGCGCGTTCACCGGCGGAGAGGCACTCGGCCTGGGCGAGCGAGTCGGGCTCCAGGACGACGATGACCTCGCCCGAGCCCAGCCCCGCCGCGAACCGTTCGATCCAGGCGTCGTAGGCGTCCAGGCCGGGCGCCCCGCCCTGGGAGTGGCCGCCGCAGTCCCGGCCGGGGATCGCGTACGGCACGAGGACGGGCACCCGGCCGAGCGCGGCCCCGCCCGAGGTCACGGCGGCGACCCGGGCGGTGACGGTGTCCGGCGAGTAGTCGGCGAACCAGACGGCCGCCGGCTGCTCGGCGATACGGGACGCGATGACCGCGTGCCGGGCGTCGCCCGAGTGGGAGCGGACCCACTCCAGGACCTGGGAGTCCGGGTGGCGGTAGAGACGTCCGGCTGCGGCGGTGCGGTGCTCCCGCTTCTTCGCGGGCTTCGAGGGCGTGGAGGTCGTCGTCCGGCGCGCGGACGGGGACGGCGAGGGCGGGGCGGACGCGGTGGTGGCCGGTGCGGACGGCGTCGGCACCGCCGGCAGCGGCGCCAGCCGGGGCGAGGCCGACACCTCGGGAGGCCCGGCCTCGTCGGAGGACCGACCGCCGTCGCCGAACGCGGCGAGGACCCCCGCGACCGCACCGGCCACGACGACGAGCGAGGCCGCCACGACCATCGCGCCACGCCGGGCGGCACGCCTGCGCCCTGCCCTGCGGGCGGCCAGGCGCTGGGCACGCGAGCCTGCCACGGTGCTGCTCCCCCTCCCCCTGCGGCGGGCACTGTTCCCCCGTTTCGGGGAAGAGCCGGGCCCGCCGGTGCTCCCGCCAGCCTAGAACTGCGACTCTGCCCGCATGCCGCGATGCGAACAACTCCCCCCAGCCGTGGACACTCCGGTCGACACCGTCATCTCCCGTCTGCGCGCGCTCGACGCGACCCTGCACCCGCGGGACGGGGTGGCGGTCTTCAACCGCGTCTACCTCGCCGTGACGGAGGCGGTGGACCGGTACGTCGACACCGGGCGGTTCGCGGACGCCCACGCCGCGATCACGCTGGACGTACGGTTCGCGCAGCGGTACCTGGCGGCCGTCCAGGCGGTCGCGGACGAGCGGCGTCCGCCTGCCTGCTGGCGGCCGCTGTTCCAGTTCCGCCGCCATCCCGGGGTACGTCCGTTGCAGTTCGCGCTGGCGGGCATCAACGCGCACATCGGGCACGATCTCGCGCTGGCCGTCGTGGACACCTGCCGTACGCTCGGCTGCGCTCCCGTCGATCTGGAGGACGAGTTCGACATGGTGGGCGATCTCCTCCTCTCGCTGGAGGAGCGCATCCGCGACGATCTGATGCCGGGTCCCGATCTGTTCCGGATCGCCGACCCGCTGACCCATCTGCTCGGCTCCTGGAGCCTGGAGCGCGCCCGGGACGCCGCGTGGACGGCGGCCCGGGCGCTGTGGGCCCTGGGTGAACTCCCCGATGTGGCCGACGAGTTCACGGAACGGCTGGACACGGCGGTCGGCTTCGCTGGGCGCATGCTGCTCACGCCCCTGGCCGAACCCGGGTGTCGCTAGTGCCTAGTCCTCCGGCAGTTCCACGGGGGCGATCTCGTCGTAGACGTCGCCGGGGCCCGGGTTCGTCGGGTCGGTCGTGCCGCCGAGGTGGTGCATCACGCCCCAGACGGCGTTGAGGGCGGTCTGGATGGCGCCCTCGGCCCAGCCGGCCGTCCAGGAGATGTCGTCGCCGGCCAGGAAGATGCCGCGCTTGTCCTCGGGCAGCCGGTCCTGCATGAAGTGCGTGAACAGGCGCCGCTGGTAGCGGTAGTGGCCGGGCAGGTTGGCCTTGAACGCGCCCATGAAGTAGGGCTCGTTCTCCCAGGAGACCGTCACGGGGTTGCCGATGATGTGCCCCCGGATGTCGACCTTGGGATAGATCTCGCCGAGCGACTTCAGCATGACCTCCATCCGCTCGTTCGCGGACAGCGGCAGCCACTTCAGGCTGTCGTCGCACCAGGTGTAGGAGAGGCAGATGACGGCGGGCTTGTCGGGGCCGTCGTCGAGCAGGTAAGTACCGCGCGTCATACGGTCGGTGAGCGTCATCGACATGACGTCACGGCCCGTCTCCTCGTCCTTGTCCAGCCAGAAAGGCCTGTCGACCGGCACGAAGAGCTTGGAGCTCTCCATGTAGTGGGTGCGCTCGATCGCCGTCCAGTGGTCGATCGGGAAGAGCGAGTCGTCACAGGCGATCTTCGACAGCAGCATCCAGGACTGGGCGGTGAAGATGGCCGCCTGGAACGTGCGGATGTCGCCGTCCGCGTCGGTCACCGTGATGCGGTTGCCGGCGGTGCGGTGCAGCCGGGTCACCGCCGGGCGGGGCTCGCCGCCCTCGTGCAGGCTCGCGAGCGAGGTGCCCTGGGCCCAGTGCACGATCTTCTGCGGCTCGCGCTCCCACAGGCGCAGCGGCAGCTGCTGCGAGCCGCCGACGATGCCGCGGTGGTGGTCGTCGGCCTCGGTGTAGACGACGCGCAGGATCTCCAGGATGGAGTTCGGGAAGTCGGTGTCCCAGCCGCCCGTGCCGAAGCCGACCTGCCCGAAGATCTCGCGGTGCCGGAAGGACTTGAACGCCTCGGAGTCGCAGAGGAAGCCGTAGAAGGTCTGGTTGTCGAGCTTCTCCACGAGCCGGGACCAGATCTCGCGGATGCGCGGGACGTCCCGCTCGCGCAGGGCGCGGTTCATGTCGGAGAAGTCGGCGCCCTCCTCCAGGCACCGGTTCCAGGCCTCGGCGACGTCCCGGTAGACCTGGGGCAGGTCGGCGACCGTCTCGGCGTAGTGCGACTCGCCCTTGAGGTCGACGACCGTCGACGGGGTCGCCTCGGCGAGCGGGTTGGGGAACGCCCGGGTCTCCAGGCCGACGAGGTCGATGTAGTGCTGGAGGGCCGTGGAGGAGGGCGGGAAGCGCATCGCGCCCATCTCGGCGGTGAGGGACTCGTCGCAGCCGTCGAAGCCCACCGTGCGCAGCCGGCCGCCGATCTGGTCGGCCTCGTACACGACCGGCTTGAGGCCCATCTTCATCAGCTCGTACGCGGCGACGATGCCGGACAGGCCGCCGCCGATGACCGCGACCTCCGTGCCGTGCCCGGTCGCGGGTATCTGCCCGAGGCCCGCCGGGTGGGCGAGGAAGTCGTCGTACGCGTACGGGAAGTCCGGGCCGAACATGGTGATCGGCGGCTGCTGCGCGTCTGCGTGCTCGACGGCGTTGGGCACGGTGGACGTCATGGGGTACGAACTCCTTGCACGGGTACGAACGGGCGGTTCAGCGGGGGTGGTCAGACGAGCGGCCCGTAGAGGCCGGGCCGCCGGTCGAGCAGATACGGGTTGGCCTCGCGCGAGGCGGCGAGGAAGGCGGGATCGACGTCGGCGAGGACGAGGTCCTCACCGCGTCCGGCCCGGGTGCGGGCGATCCCGTCGGGCCCGGCGAGCGTGGACAGGCCCACGAACTCGAACTCGCCCTCCTGACCGGCCCGGTTGACGTACGCGACGTACATCTGGTTCTCGAAGGCCCGCACCGGGATCATCGACTCGGCCACGAACTGGAACGGGTGCATCTGCGCGGTCGGCACGACCAGCAGGTCGGTGCCGGCGAGGGCGTGGGCCCGGACGTTCTCCGGGAACTCCACGTCGTAGCAGATGAGGATGCCGACGCGTACGCCGTCGATCTCGGCCTGAACGATCTGCCGGTCGCCGGGCGTGAAGTGGTCGCGCTCGAAACAGCCGAAGAGGTGGGTCTTGCGGTAGTTCGCGAGCCGGGTGCCGTCGGCGGAGATCAGCTGGGCGGAATTGAACACGGCGTCGCCGTCGCGCTCGGGGTACGCGTAGGCGATCGCCAGGCCGTGGTTCGTCGCGATCTCGGCGATCGCGTCCGCGCACTCGCCGTCGGCGGGCTCGGCGAGGCGGCCGATGGCGTCGCCGATCGCGTACCCGGTCAGGAACATCTCCGGCGTCACGAGCAGCCCCGCCCCCGCGGCGGCGGCCCGGCCCGCGGCCTCGTCGAGAACCTTGAGGTTCTCGACGGTGGAGCCGGGTCGGCCGGAGCTCTGGAGCAGGGCGGTGCGCATGCGTGTTCCTCACCGGGCGGAAGGGTCGTTGGAGGGGCCACGTAGACGGTACGGGCGGCTGACCAGGGCGGACAAGAAGGAGCCGTTGCGCGCCGGTGAACGGTTCGTTGCGTGCGTCCGGGGGCGGGCGGCGATTCGTTGCGCGCCCTGAGGCGTAGCACGGCTCCACCTCGGAGCCCGGGCCCGTCGCCCTCTCCCCGCCGCGCGGCGGAGACGGGGTCCCGCCCTGCGCGCGATGTCGCGGCCGCACCGGGCCGGGAGAGTTGGGGCTGTCCGGTCAACCTGCGGAAAGGACCGAAATGAAGCGCCGTACGAAGATCGTCATGCTCGGCTCCGCACTGCTGCTCACAGCCGGGGCGGCCTCGGCCGCGACGGCATCAAACGCGCCCCGGCAGCAGGAGGCCGCGTCGGACGCGCCCCGGCGCCATGAGGCCACGTCGGACGCGCCCCGGCAGCGGGAGGCCGCGGCCCTCACCGGCACCGCCAAGCTGTACCGCTCGGCCGGGGACGACATCACGTTCTCCTTCGACGCGCATCTGGCCGCGAAGGACAAGGCCGATCCGATGAAGGCCACCGGCACCTTCCGGTTCAGCCACTATCTGAACGGCTCCGGCGCCCGGGCCGAGGTCGAGGTCGACTGCCTGATCACCGGCGGCAAGGTGGCCGTCGTCTCCGGTGTGATCACCGAGTCGGACCTGCCGGGGGCCGAGGGCAAGCGCGTCGGCGTCACCGTCCACGACCTCGGCCGCCACGACCGGCTCGGCTACAGCTGGGCCTCGACGGGCCGTCCGGGCGAGGGTGACGAGCCTCCCCGGTGCGTGAGCTCCGCCCCCTTCGAGAAGGTGAAGAAGGGGACCGGCGACTTCACGGTCGTCCCGTGGCAGCCCGAGCTCTAGCCAGCGCCAGGGCCGTCACGAGGTAGGGAAACGCCAGCACCGCGAAGACCGTGCCGTGCGGCAGGTCCGTGCCGAGCAGCGCGTACACGCCGAACGCGGCGACCGTGGCCAGCTCGGTGCCCAGGCTCGCCACGGAGGTCAGCGTGGCCCGGCGTGACTCGTCGATGCGGTGCTGGAGACGGACGTCGGCGAGTACCTCGGCCAGCTGGAACCCGGCGAAGGCGAGGCTCACGAGGGCGATTCCGGCCAGGGAACGGGACACGGCTCCCACCGCCAGGGCGAGGGCGGCGCCCGCGAGCAGCATCGCGAGCCCGCTCGTGCCGAGGCGTTCGGCCGGTCCGGCCAGGAGGCTGCCGAGGGTGACGCCGGCCCAGATCAGCATGATCAGGTAGGGCACCGTCGCCTCGGCGACGCCGATGTCGCGGACCAGCAGGGGGGTGTACTCGTCGAGCGCGCCCCACACCGCGGCCACGGCCGGGACCAGCAGCAGGGCGCCGCGCACCGAACGGTCCCCGCGGACTTCGGCGAGGCCGGTCCGCAGGGTCGTCGCCCAGGTGTCGCCCGCGCCTTCCGCCCGCACCCGGTGTTCGGGGAACCGGGTCGCGGTGACGGCGGTCAGCACGCAGGCCAGGAAGCTCGCGGCTCCGACGGCCGCGTAGCCGCCCTGCGCGAAGACCGGCCCCGCCAGGCCTATGGAAGCCACGGTGCCCAGCAGTCGCGCGGCCCGGGCCCGGCCCATGACCCGCGCGTACCGGTCGGCGGCACCGAGCCGGTCCAGTTCGTCGTAGACCAGCGCCTCCAGAGCGCCGGAGCCGAGGGCACCGCCCGCGCCCCACAGGATGAAGCCCACCGCGAAGGCCCCGTACGAGGGAACGGCCACCCACAGCGCGAAGCCGGCGGCGGTGAGCAGGGGACCGATCCACAGCAGCCTGCGACGCGACACGGCGTCGGCCCAGGCGCCGGAGGGCACTTCGAGCACCACACCGGTGACCGACCACAGGGCGAACAGGGAGGAGATCTGCCAGAGCGACATGCCGGTGTCGGCGAACAGCAGCGCGTACACCGGGTAGAGCAGGACGAAGTCGTCGAGGAACGCGTAGCCGTACAGCGTGCGGGTCAGACGGCGGACACCGGCGACGGGCACGCGCGCGGGTGAGAGTGTCATGAGGCCTTCCCGGAAGGACGGATCGGACGCCGGAGGGACGGCGTCCGAGGCGGTCCTCGGGAGGCACGGCTGGTGGATCAATGTCGCCAGGTCATGACACCCAGGCTAGAGGTGTCCCATGGAACGGGCCACGGAGTTACGTGGGCGACCCGGACGAGAAGCGCCGCAGCAGCGGCGAGAGCACGAGCACGGACTTGGTCCGCTCGACGAACGGCTCCCCGGCGATCCGTTCCAGGACCCGTTCGAAGTGGCGCATGTCGGAGGCGAAGACCTGGACGATCGCGTCCGCGTCTCCGGTGACGGTGGACGCGGCCACGACCTCCTGGTAGCGCTCCAGACCCCGCTGGATGGTCTCCGGGGAGGTGTTCCCGCGGCAGTAGATCTCGACGAACCCCTCGGTCTCCCAGCCGAGGGCGCCCGGGTCCACCCGTACGGTGAAGCCGGTGATGGCTCCGGTGGCCCGCAGCCGGTCCACACGCCGCTTCACGGCGGGTGCGGACAGGCCGACGATTGAGCCGATGTCGGCGTAGGAGCGGCGGGCGTCCTCGGCGAGGGCGTGCACGATGCGTTCGTCGAGATCGTTCAGCACAGTGGGTCGATCACTTCTCGGATGGTGCCAGTCGGGAGCGGCGGAAGCCGTACACGAAGTAGAACACGAGCCCGGCGGCCATCCAGACACCGAAGACGACCCAGGTCACGGTCGACAGGCTGCCCATCATCCAGATGCAGAAGGCGAAGCCCAGCGCGGGCATGACCGGCGAGAGCGGCACCCGGAAGGTGCGGGGCATGTCCGGCTTGGTCCGGCGCAGCACGACGACGGCCACGTTGACGAGGGCGAAGGCGAACAGGGTGCCGATGCTGGTGGCGTCGGCGAGCTGCCCGAGCGGGATCGCGGCGGCCAGGACACCGCAGAACAGCGACACGATCAGGGTGTTGGCGCGCGGGGCACCGGTCTTCGGGTGGACCTTGGCGAAGACCTTGGGCACGAGACCGTCGCGGGACATGGCGAACAGGATGCGGGTCTGGCCGTACAGCACGGTCAGGACGACGCTCGCGATGGCGATGACGGCGCAGAAGGCGAGCAGCGTGCCCCAGAAGGTCTGCCCGGTGACCTCGCGCATGATCTGGGCGAGGGCGGCCTCGGAGTCGGTGAAGTTCTCCCACGGCTTGGCGCCTACGGCGACGGCGGCGACGAGGACGTACAGCGCGGTGACGACGACCAGCGACAGCATGATCGCGCGCGGCAGGTCGCGCTGGGCGTTCTTCGCCTCCTCACCGGCGGTGGAGGCGGCGTCGAAGCCGATGTAGGAGAAGAACAGGGTGGCGCCGGCGGCGCTGACGCCCGCCATGCCGAGCGGCATGAAGTTCTCGTAGTTGCCGGAGCGGAAGCCCTGGACGCCGATGGCGCAGAACATCACCAGCGCGGCGATCTTCACGACGACCATGACGGTGTTGGCCCGGGCGGACTCGCGGGCGCCGCCCAGCAGGAACGCCATCGCGAGCAGCACGACGATCAGCGCCGGCAGGTTGAACACGCCGCCGTCGCCGGGCGGGGCGGACAGGGCGGCCGGGATGGTGACGCCGATGGTGCCGTCGAGCAGTTCGTTGAGGTATTCGCCCCAGCCGACGGCGACGGCGGCCACCGACACGCCGTACTCCAGGACCAGGCACCAGCCGCATATCCAGGCGACCAGCTCACCCATCGTTGCGTACGCATACGAGTACGAGGAGCCGGAGACCGGGATGGAGCCGGCCAGCTCGGCGTAGGACAGGGCCGAGAACAGGGCGGTGAGGCCGGCGATGACGAAGGAGAGCGTGACGGCCGGGCCCGCCTTGGGGACGGCCTCGCCGAGGACGACGAAGATGCCGGTGCCGAGAGTGGCACCGATGCTGATCATGGTGAGCTGCCACAGCCCGAGGGTGCGGCGCAGCGAGCCTCCCTCGCCCTGGCCACCCTCCGCGACCAGCCGTTCCACCGGCTTGCGGCGCATGAGGCGCGCACCGATGCCGGGGGGCGTGGGGTCGGCTGTCTGGCCTGGGTTCTGCGGGGGTGCGCCTTGGTCGAGCACGCGCTGGCTCCTTTTCGCTGCCGGTCAGGGCGGCAGGGACCGCGGGCACCCTTGAGCAGGGACCCACCGAGCGGAGTCCCCGCCACGCCACGTACGAGGCGACAGCCTATGAGCAACGGCGTTGCTGGTGAAATGCAGCAACCTTGCGCGCAACCGTAAGATCATTGCGTTCCTCGCAGTCGGCCGGAGGTTCGTTGCGCAGCTGATTTCATCCGTTGCGCACGGCTTGCTCAGGGCAGCTCTTTCACGAGGAACATCAGGTTTTCGACACATTCGCGCGGGACGCCCTCGTGGTTCTCGAACGACCAGCGGCCGACGTACGGAGCGACGGCCCGGTAGCCGGGCCGGGCCACACCGCCCGCACCGTCACGTCGTCGCAGCCGCCCCAGCGCACCTCCGTATGACCGACGGGCCGTCGGCCGTGCCAGGCGACGAGAGAGGTACTCGAACCCCGTTCCTGGCGCTCGAAGCGGCGCGCGTGGAACGAGGTGGCCCCCGGGGAGCCGATGCACCGGTCGAGCACGTCGACATCGGCTGCCCTGCATACGGTGATCTCCATGGCGTACGACGGCAGGCCGTCCGCATGCGCGAAGCCCCCGATTTCCATCGGGGGCTCCAGGCAAGGGCGTTGGGCGCGTCAGCTCCAGCTGGCGTGCAGCGGCTTGCCCTCGGCGTAGCCGGCCGCGCTCTGGATGCCGACGATGGCCTTCTCGGCGAACTCCTCCAGGGAGCCCGCGCCGGCGTAGGTGCAGGAGGAGCGGACGCCCGCGATGATCGAGTCGATCAGGTCCTCGACACCCGGGCGGGCCGGGTCGAGGAACATGCGGGAGGTGGAGATCCCCTCCTCGAACAGCCCCTTGCGGGCGCGGTCGTACGCGGACTCCTCCGAGGTGCGGTTGCGCACGGCCCGGGCGGAGGCCATGCCGAAGGACTCCTTGTACGCCCGTCCCTGGGCGTCGTGCTGGAGGTCGCCCGGGGACTCGTAGGTGCCCGCGAACCACGAGCCGACCATCACGTTGGACGCGCCGGCCGCGAGGGCCATGGCGACGTCGCGCGGGTGGCGGACACCGCCGTCGGCCCACACGTGCTTGCCGTACTTCTTCGCCTCGGCGGCGCATTCCAGGACGGCGGAGAACTGCGGCCGGCCGACGCCGGTCATCATGCGCGTGGTGCACATGGCGCCGGGGCCGACACCGACCTTGACGATGTCCGCGCCGGCCTCGATCAGGTCGCGCACACCCGCGGCTGCGACCACGTTGCCCGCGACGATCGGCACCTGCGGGTCGAGGTCGCGCACCAGCTTCAGGGCGCTGATCATCGACTCCTGGTGGCCGTGCGCCGTGTCGATGACGAGCGCGTCGACCCCCGCGTCCAGCAGCTCCTGCGCCTTGCCCGCGACGTCGCCGTTGATGCCGACGGCGGCGGCGATGCGCAACCGGCCCTGTGCGTCGGTGGCCGGCTGGTAGAGCGTGGCGCGCAGGGCGCCCTTGCGGGTCAGGATGCCGGCGAGCGTGCCGTCCTGGTTGACCGCGGGGGCGTAACGGCGGTTGGCGTGGTCGAGGGTGTTGAAGGCCTCGCCCGGGTCCATGTCCGCGTCGATGAGCAGCAGGTCCCGGGACATGACCTCGGCGAGCTGCGTGAAGCGGTCCACGCCGGACAGGTCGGCGTCGGTGACCACGCCGACCGGCTTGTGGTCCCCGTCGACGACGACGCCGGCGTTGTGCGCGCGCTTGGGCAGCAGGGCCAGCGCGTCCGCGACCGTCTGGTGCGGGGACAGGATGATCGGGGTGTCCAGCACCAGGTGCCGGCTCTTCACCCAGGAGACGACGTCGGTGACCACGTCGTTCGGGATGTCCTGGGGTATCACCACGAGGCCGCCGCGGCGGGCCACGGTCTCGGCCATGCGGCGGCCGGCGATGGCGGTCATGTTGGCGACGACGAGCGGGATGGTGGTGCCCGTGCCGTCCGGGGAGCTGAGGTCGACGGCCTGCCGCGAGCCCACCGAGGAGCGGCTGGGGACCATGAAGACGTCGTCGTACGTCAGGTCGTACCCGGGCTGGATGTCATTGAGGAAACGCACGTGCTGCACATCCCAGTCGATCAGAGGTGACCCCCGGACCGGCCGGCCAGGGGGAAAGAGCACGTACTTCATTCTCCCATGACGGACGCCCGAACCGCCCCCAGCGGATCATCCAGGCTGGCCAGGGGGGCTCTCGGAGGATTCTCCAAGGCCTAGGGTCACGAACAGCCCAGGGCCCCGGTCCGTCGCCTCGGCGAAGATCTCCTCAGCGACCTGCCACTCCTCGGGCCGCGTCTCCGCGTACCTCCGCCAGCCCTGGACGACGACCAGCAGGCCCCGCTCGCCGGCCCCCTCGGGCCAGAGGGCGGGGTCGGCCATGGAGTCGGCGAGGGCGTCCCAGTTGCGGCCGAACCAGTCGGGCAGGGCCAGGTCACGGGCGCAGCGGTCCATGAAGGCCGCCTTGTCCGTGACCCCGCCCAGGTCCAGGACGACCACGATCCGGCCCGCCGGGTCGTCCGGCACCGCGCGCGACTCCCCCGCCACCTGTCAGACCCCGTCCGGGTCGGACCGGTTGAGCGCGGACTTCGGCGCCGGGCCGGCCGTCATCAGGTAGTCCGCGGCCGACGTGTCCGTCACGAGACTGGTGACGAGCCCGGACCGCAGCACGGCGTCGATCGCCGGTCCCTTGCGCTGCCCGCCCGCGATCGCGACGACCTCGGGGATCCGGCGGAGCTGGTCGGCCTTCACCGTGATGCACCGCTCGCCCAGGTCCCGGCCGACCCGGCGGCCCTCGGCGTCGAAGAGGTGGGCCGACATCTCGGCGGCGACCCCGAGGGACGCGTAGTGCGCCCGCTCCTCGTCGCTGAGCATGTCGTGCACCGTGGAGATGCCCGGCTCCCAGGACCCGATGGAGACACAGGCGACCGTGACCTTGTCGAAGTGCTCGAAGGCCCGGGCGATGCCCGTCTGGTTGCGCAGCGCCGCGGCCGTGGCCGCGTCGGGCAGCAGCATGGGCGCGTAGATGGGGTGGGCGTCCCCGCCGGCCACCTGGGCGGCGCGGCGCACGGCCTCGACCGAGCCGCGTTCGGCGGTCCCGGCGTCGTACACGCCCGTCAGCTGCACCACCGTGCACGGCGGCAGCCGGTCGAGCGCCGCCGCCATGTGGATGGTGGAGCGGCCCCAGGCCAGGCCCAGCACATCCCCTTCGTCGACCAGTTCGCCGAGCAGGTCGGCGGCCACCTCTCCCAGGTTCTCGGGGTCGGGCGTCTCCTCGGCCTCGGCCGGAGACTCGACCACGACGGCGTGCCTGAGGCCGTAGCGGGCGCGGAGCGCGTCCGAGCGCTCGGCGTCCAGCTCCGCAGGCACACGGATCTCGATGCGTACGAGGTCCCGTTCGAGGGCGGTCTCCAGGACCCGGGCCACCTTGAAGCGGCTGACGCCGAACTCCTCCGCGATCTGGATCTTGGACTTGCCCTCAAGGTAGAAGCGGCGGGCCATGGCCGCCGCCTGCACCAGCTCAGCGGGTCCCATCCGCATGGCTGACCGGCCCGCCGACATACCCGACACGGCGATCTCCTCACTGCTGTTCACACTCTGGATTCGCCGTTCATCCTTGCAGATCCGGCGCGGTTGATCAGCCCTGATGAGAGCCGTTCACTTTGCTGTGGCTCAGTGGTCGCAGGCCCAGGAGGCCTTCGCCGTCGTCGCCTCCGCCTGGGTGCGTAGTGCACGTACCGCTTCTGCCGGGTCGTTTGCCCCGTAGACCGCCGATCCGGCCACGAAGACGTCGGCTCCGGCGTCCGCGCACCGCTCGATGGTGGAAGCGGAAACTCCGCCGTCGACCTGGAGCCAGAGCTCCAGTCCGTGCTTGCTGATCAACTCGCGGGTGCGGCGAATCTTCGGAAGCATGATGTCGAGAAAGGCCTGTCCCCCGAAGCCCGGTTCGACCGTCATGATCAGCAGCATGTCGAGCTCGGGGAGCAGGTCCTCGTACGGCTCGATGGGGGTCGCGGGCTTCAGCGCCATGGAGGCGCGGGCGCCCTTGGCCCGGATCTCACGGGCGAGCCGGACGGGAGCAGCGGCGGCCTCGACGTGGAAGGTGACGGAACCGGCCCCCGCTTCCACGTACTGGGGCGCCCAGCGATCGGGGGCCTCGATCATCAGGTGGCAGTCCAGCGGGGTGTCCGTCGCACGGGCGAGCGACTCTACGACCGGCACGCCGAGCGTGAGGTTCGGGACGAAATGGTTGTCCATGACGTCGACGTGGAGCCAGTCGGCTCCTTCCACGGCCTTCGCCTCGTCCGCGAGGCGGGCGAAGTCTGCGGACAGGATGCTGGGGTTGATCTGCGCGGCCATGTCCTAAGACTGCCATGCCCTCCGGGGGTTGTGGGCACCGGTCCCGGGTGGGAACGGTGGTACGTCGGCCGCGGGCCGTGGCGGGTCGCTCGCGCCCACGCGGCGGAGCCGCACATGTCACAGCCCAGCGCCCCTGGCGGGGCGCTGCCACAGAGGGGGTTGGCATGACCGGGCAGCAGGGCGTCGCGCATCTCGTCTGCGGGCGGCGGGCCAAGTGGCTGGTGCTGGTCTTCTGGGTGGTCGTGCTGTTCATCGCCGCGCCGTTCGCCATGAAGCTGACCGATGCCCAGGACAACGACGCCGCGTCCTGGCTGCCGGGGTCCGCGGAGTCCACGCAGGTGCTGGAGATCTCCGAGGACTTCCGGCCGGAGCAGATCCCGGCGGTGGTGATCTACGCGCGGGACAGCGGCCTGACGGCGCAGGACCGTGCGGAGATCGCCGAGGACGTCTCGCAGCTCAAGCAGCTGCGTGACCACGGCATCATCGGTGAGCAGACCCGGGGGCCGGTGTTCGACCGGCAGCCCGATCCGCGGGCGGCGCAGGTCTTCGTGCCGATCATGATGGACGAGGAGGGCTGGGAGCGGATCTCACCGGCCGTGGAGTCCATCCGGGACGACGTCGGTACCGGCGGGGACGGGCTGAGCGTGCACATCACCGGCCCGGGCGGCACCTCGGCTGACTTCGCGGAGGCCTTCGAGGGCATCGACTCGACGCTGCTGTTCGCGGCGATGACCGTCGTCATCGTCATGCTGCTCATCACCTACCGCAGCCTGACCCTGCTGCTGGTCCCCCTGATCGCGGTCGTCTGTGCGCTGTTCACCTCCCAGGCGCTGATCTACGTGCTGGCCGAACACGCGGGCCTGACGGTCAACGGCCAGAGCGCCGGCATCCTCACGGTGCTCGTCTTCGGCGCCGGGACGGACTACGCCCTGCTGCTGGTCGCCCGCTACCGGGAGGAGTTGCGCCGGCACGAGGACCGGCACGAGGCGATGGCCCTGGCCCTGCACCGCGCCGGGCCGGCCGTGCTCGCCTCGGGTGCGACGGTCGTCCTGAGCATGCTGGTGCTGCTGACCGCCGAGATGAACTCGACCAGCGGCCTGGGCCCGGTCGCCGCGATCGGTGTCGCCGTCGCCCTGCTCGCGATGATGAGCCTGTTCCCGGCGCTGCTGGTGATCTTCGGCCGGTGGATCTTCTGGCCGGTGATCCCGCACCTGGGTTCCCCCGAACCGACCGAGCGCGGCGTCTGGGCGCGCACGGGCCGCCGTATCGCCCGCCGCCCGCGCATGACCTGGGCCGTCACGGCGCTCGCCCTGGCGGTCTGCTCCCTCGGCCTGATCCAGCTGCGCGCGGAGGGCATCGGCAACGCGGACGCCTTCACCGGGAAGCCGGACTCGATCACCGGCCAGGAGGTGTCGGCGCGCTACTTCCCGGCGGGCAGCGGTGATCCGCTGGTCATCGTCAGCAACCAGGCGCAGGCCGTGCAGGTGGGCCGCGCGGTCGCCGGGACTCAGGGCGTGGTCCCCCAGTCCCTCGGTCTGCCGCCCGGCACGAAACCGGCCTTCGAGGGCAAGGTCCTCTTCGAGGCCACCATGACCGCCCCGGCGGACAGCGAGGCCGCCAAGCAGACGGTGGAGCGGGTGCGGGACGCCGTGCACGCGGTACCGGACGCCGACGCCAAGGTGGGCGGCGGTACGGCGGCCCTGCTCGACATGGACAAGGCGACCACGCACGACAACGTGCTGATCATCCCGCTGGTGCTGGTGGTCGTCCTGCTGATCCTCTGCGTCCTGCTACGGGCCCTGATCGCCCCGCTGCTGCTGATCGGCACGGTGATCCTGTCGTTCACGGCCGCACTCGGCATCAGCGCGCTCGCGTTCCGGTACGTCTTCGACTACGCGGGCGAGGCGACCGACTTCCCGCTGTTCGTCTTCGTGTTCCTGGTCGCCCTGGGCATCGACTACAACATCTTCCTGACCACCCGCATCCGCGAGGAGGCGGCCCGCCAGGGCACCAGAGCGGGCGTGGTCACCGGCCTGGCCGCCACCGGCGCGGTCATCACCTCGGCGGGCCTGGTCCTGGCCGGCACGTTCGCCGCCCTCGGCACCCTCCCGATGGTGGCCTTCGCCGAGATCGGCTTCGCGGTCGCCCTCGGCGTCCTCATCGACACCTTCATCGTGCGCTCGGTGCTGGTGACGTCCCTGTTCATGGACGTCGGCCCGAAGGTGTGGTGGCCGCACCGGCTGGCCCGGGAGGACGGCGGTGCGGCCCGGGAGAGCGCCGGTGTAGGTTCTCGAATCCGCTGACCAATCGCACCTCGCCTACCTGCACTGATCAGTCGCGTCTCAGCAGTGGCCATGAGTAGTTCGTCTCACGATCTTGGCCACTGAGCAACCTTCTTCAGTGGTTAGGCCGCGGACGCCGTCTCGATGCTGTCCACGATCTGCGGCGGTAGGACGGTCCGGGCGGGACCGCTGTCGGGGGATGCCAGGTAGTTGAGGAGTTTGGTCGGCTGTTCCGGTCGGCCGAGGGGGACCGGTTCAACACGGCGTCACGCTCTGGCCCATTGTCGGCCAGGGTGTGGCATCAGGTTGAGCGGGCCGAACTCATCCACGCAGAAGATGATTTCCGGCTCTCCCTCTTCGTGCATGATCTCGCCGTCGGCGATCGCGTAGAGATGCTCGACCCGCGCCTTCTTCGCCGCGTATTCCGGGTCGCGGGAGGTCTTCCAGGTCTTCAGGCGTTGGCAGGAGACGCCTTCCTCGCGGAGCAGGATGCGCAGGCCCTCGTGGCTGATGTCGTCGACCACCCCCTCAGCAACCAGGAAGTCGGCCAGCTTGGCCAGGCTCCAGGTCGAGAACGGCAGGTGGTGCTCGGCAGGCCTGGACTTGGCGATCTTCTTGATCTCGCGGCGTTCGGGCAGCGTGAACGTCTTCGGCCGGCCGCCCTTGCACTTCGGGTAGAGCGAGTCGAAGCCGTCGGCGTTGAAGTTGTGGATCACGTCGCGAACCCTGTCGTCACTGGCGAACGTGACCTCGGCGATCTTCGCCACTGGCATGCCCTGCGCGGACAGCAGGACCATCTGAGCCCGCCGCCAGGTCACCACCGACCGGGTGCCCCTGCGGATGATCCGCAGAAGCCGTCTGCCTTCGTCGTCCTCGATCTCACGGACACGTACTCGCTCAGCCACCCGCACAGCTTCCCTGCCGCGCGCCGCCGGCGAGTGTCATTCCGTCGGCGTGCCGATCCGAAGCCGATTGCCGTCAGGGTCGCGCAGCTCAATCTCACGCGCCCACTTAGCGTCCTTCGCCTGCACACCGAACTCGGAGGCGAGGGCCTCGACATCACCGAAGCGGAGGTAGACCAACGTGTCGGGGCGGGCGTCGCCCGTGTGCTCCGACAAGAACAACCGCACCCCGCCCCGGGCGACCTCGACGAACGCGGGAAGTCCCGGTTCGAAGCGGTGTTCCCACTGCTTGGCGAAGCCCAGTCGCTCGTACCACGCGACAGCCGCCGCAGCGTCCTCGACGCGAAGAATAGGAATGACTTCCTCGTCCATGGCGCCATCGTCGCAGACCGCCCAGGGTGAACGTTGCCTGATGCGGCACTAGTTGGCACCAGGCAATGTTCATGACCTGGCGTCACTGAGGGGCACGCTCGCCCGGCGTACCGCCAGGAGCGCGACGCGGATGTCCGACGCCGCCCGTGGATCGGACAGCGAGCGGGCCGTGAGTTCCTCGACGCGGCGCAGCCGGTAGCGGACGGTGTTGGGGTGGACGAACAGGCTCCGCGCCGCGTCTGTGGCGGAGCCGGCGGCGGCGTACCAGTGCTCCAGTGTCTGAAGGAGACGGGCACGCTCCGCGGCCGGGAGGTCGAGCAGGGGCTGGAAGACCACCCCCACCAGGTGCGCCGCCTCGGCAGGCGCCGCGGCGACGACCATCGCCAGCGGGTCGTCGTCGAACCGCGCGACGCCGGGGCCGGTGCCCTGGAGGCCGGCCAGAGCCAGACGGGCGAAGCGCAGAGCCTGAGGGGTGTCTCGCAGCGAGTGGAAGCACGGGCTGATGCCTACGCGGGCGCCTGCCCGGCGCAGGATGCGCAGACACGTGCTCTCCGCGGTCGCCGTGGGCACGGCGGCCAGGCCGATCTGCTGGTCGGGCAGCAGCCGCCAGGCGAAATGGACCTGGGCCTGACGCAGTGCCGCTTCCGCCCCGGCCAGCGGCTCCTCGCCGGGAGCGTCGGCAGCCGCAGCGGCGACGACGTACGGACCGCGGTCCGGCAGGCCCAGCTCGCGGGCGGCCTCCCACAGCGTGCGGTCGGCGATGACACCGGTGAACAGCGCCTCCACCAGTGCCGAGCGGCGCGCCTGACGCCGCGAGGTCAGCTCGGCGGTCGTCTCCCGGTAGGCCGCCGCCACGGCCTCCGCGTAGCGGCCGAACAAAGCCCAGATCTCCGCGGACTGGGACACCAGTTGGGCGTCATCGACCTCGGGATGGGTCCGCGCCTCGGCGAGGATCTCCGTCCACACGAGCTCGAAGCCGATCCGGTACGCGTGCAGGGTGTCCGCCAGCGGCACGCCCTGCTCCGCGCGGACGCGGCCGGTCTCCCGCGCCGGGCTCGGGTCCTGTGCGTCCGCGCGGCCGAGCTGGTTCAGGAGCAGATCCGCGTTGGCGGTGCACGAGCGGCGCAGCGAGTCGAACGGAATCAGCGACTCGTCCTTGTAGGCATCGACGTCCGAGCGGATGCGCTGCGCCATCCGCTCGCCCAGTTCCGGCAGCCTCGCCTGAAGCGCCGAGACCACCCCTGAGAGGTTCATACCCGCAGCGTAACGCCCCTGCTTTGTCCTCGGGAACAATGCGGGAGGGCAGACGCTGGCATGCCGCACATAGGCCGTCGCCACGGACATCTGCACGATGTCGTCAACGTGAACAGCGGATTTCGACGGCGACTTTCGTGGAGGCGGTCATGGCCAATCTGGCTCAGTTCCTGGTGGAGACGGCACGGCGGCAGCCGGAACGCCCCGCGCTGCGACTTGGGGGCCAGGTCACCAGCTACGCGGAGCTCGACGAGCGCAGTGCCCGCGCCGCCGCGCTACTGCGGGCCGAGGGCGTACGAGCTGGAGACCGGGTCGCTCTGATGCTGCCCAACGTTCCCGAGTTCGTCGTCCTGTACTACGGCGTGCTGCGCGCCGGAGCGGTTGTCGTGCCGATGAACCCGTTGCTGAAGGCCCGGGAGACCGAGTACCACCTGCGCGACTCGGGCGCGGGGATGCTCTTCGAGTGGCACCAGGCGCCGGGCGAGGGCGCGCAGGGCGCGGCCGCCGCCGGAGTGCGGCACATGGCCGTCGAGCCCGCCGCCTTCGCGGAGCTGCTGGCCGGTCGCGAGCCGCTGCCGGAGGTGAGCGAGCCGGACGGCGAGGACGTGGCCGTGCTGCTGTACACCTCCGGCACCACCGGCCGCCCCAAGGGCGCCACGCTCACCCACACCGGACTGCGGCACAACACCGAGGTCAACGCCGTCCATGTGCAGCGGGTGACGGCGGACGACGTGGTCGTGGGCTGTCTGCCGCTGTTCCACATCTTCGGCCAGATCTGCACGATGAGCGTGACCGTCCGCGCCGGCGCCTCGCTCACCCTGATCCCCCGCTTCGACCCGCAGACCGTGCTGGAGGCCATCGCCCGCGACCGGGCGACCATCTTCGAGGGCGTACCGACCATGTATGCCGCACTGCTCCAGCACCCGTCCGAGGCCGACGTGTCCACGCTGCGGATGTGCGTCTCCGGCGGGGCTTCGCTGCCCGTGGAGATCCTTCACGGCTTCGAGCGGCGCTTCGGGTGCATGGTGCTGGAGGGCTTCGGCATGTCCGAGACCAGTCCGGTCGTCACCTTCAACCACCCCGACCGGCCGCGCAAGGCCGGGTCCATCGGCACCCCGATCAAGGACGTGGAGGTGCGGCTCCTCGACGACAAGGGCCAGGACGTGGCGCCCGGCGAGATCGGCGAACTGGCCGTCCGTGGGCCGAACGTGATGAAGGGTTACTGGAAGCGCCCTGAGGAGACGGCGGCCACCATCCCGGACGGATGGCTGCGCAGCGGCGACCTCGCACGCCAGGACGAGGACGGCTACCTGTACATCGTCGACCGCAAGAAGGACATGATCATCCGCGGCGGCTACAACGTCTACCCGCGCGAGATCGAGGAGGTGCTGCACGAGCACCCGGCCGTCGCGCTGGCCGCGGTGGTGGGCGTGGCCGACGCGCATCTGGGCGAGGAGATCGCGGCCGCTGTGGTGCTGCGCCCGAAGGCCGAGGCCACGCCCGCCGAGCTCCAGCAGTTCGTCAAGGAGCGCGTGGCGGCGTACAAGTACCCGCGCCAGGTGTGGCTCGTGGACACGCTGCCGACCGGCCCCAGCGGCAAGATCCTCAAAAGGGAGATCAGCGCGCCGACGTACCCGCAGGGCTCTGTCACGTTGACCGACCGGGTGGGATGATCTTCTGGGGCCGTCGGCCCAATCTTGCGCTGGCCGTAGGCCGGCTCGCTCACTCTCCCTCGCCACGAGCGCCCTCGGGAGGCCGGTCGCGGCTCTCGGCGTCCGCGACCGGCCTGCTGGCGCGCCCCGTGGGGTTTCCCGCTAGCTGGTCTTCCACTTCTGGTTGTCGCCGCCCCAGCAGGACCAGAGCTGGACCTTGGAGGTGGCCAGGTCCTTGTCCAGGCACAGACCGGACTGCACCGAGCGGATCGTGCCGTCGGAGTAAAACATCCACTTCTGGTTGTTCTGCCCGCTGCAGTCGTAGGTGCCGACCTCGGTGGCGTTGCTCGTGCCTTCACGGTAGGCGTCCAGGCACTTCGTGCCGCCGTAGACGGTGAGCTGTCCGGAGGGCGTCAGGGTCCACTGCTGGTTGGCGCCGCCCGAGCACTGGTCGTAGACCTGGACCTGGACGTTGTCGTGGCTGACATAGGGGACGTCGAGGCAGCCGTTGCCGTCGGCGTTGCGCAGGATGCTCGTGTGTGAGCCGGGGTCGGCACCCCAGGCACGCTTGACGGCGTCGATCCCGCTGATGTTGCGGATGCCCAGCGTCAGGTTGGCACCGCGGCCCTCAAGGTCGAAGAGCGAGTAGTAGTCGTGGTCGGGGTACTCCTGGTACTTGCCGCCGATGGCCGGCCAGTAGACCGCGCCCATGCCGAGTTCGCGGACGGTGTCGGTGTCGGCGCGCAGGTACCCCACGAAGTTGTCGGTGCTGTTGGCGTCGTTGTAGTCCTTGCCGGCGTCTGCCCCTGCGCCGCCCATCGGTGCGCCGAATTCGTCCAGGATGGTGCGCTTGGCGCAGGTGCCGACCTTGCTCTTGAAGTCGGTGACCCACTCGCGGTAGGTCCTCGCCGGCTTACTGAAGGCGTAGTGGTGGAGCGAGAGGTAGGTCCCGTCGAGGCGGGAGTCGGCGCACACGCTCGTGACGCAGTCGTTGTAGCCGGGTCCGCTCACGAGGATCCGGTTCCTGGGGACCGACGGGTGGTCGGCGATCCACTTGGCGGCGATGTCCGCCCACTCGGTGGCACTGTGTCCATGGGGCTCGCTGAACGGCTCGAAGCAGACCAGCCCGTTGGACGCGTACCTGTCCGCCACGGCGTTCCACATCGACTTGAACACGTCCGCATCGACGACCTTGCCGTTCCAGCCGGGCCCGTCCGGTTTCCCGTCGTTGTTCCTGTCCTCGCCGTCCCCTTCCCAGTAGGAGAGGATGACCTTGAAGCCCTTGGCTGTCGCGGCATCGATGGCTCCGGCGTATCTGTCTCGTGTCCCTTCTGTGCTTGCGGCTCTGTACATACGGCTCTGTACCGGCCGCCGATCGAGGTGGCGCGGGCGGGCGCCGAGGACGACAGCCGGCTTCGTTCGAGCCATGGCAGATGTCGGCTCAAGGTGAGTCCGCTGGAGTCGGCTTCGCCCAGCCAGCACGGCATCGCCTGCCGAGCGGCCCGTCTCATGGACTTGTTCGCACGGCGCCACGCGCGCCGCCGCTGCCTCTCGGCGTAGTCGTCCACCACTCGCGGATGGGTGGATCGGTGCTGATACCTGACTTCGTCTTGTAGGCCGCGCAGATGTCCGCGAACGCCTTCTTCGGCACGGCGTCGGATGCCTTGGAGCCGAGAGTGACGGTCTTCGGGTCACTCGCCGTACCGCTGCCTCCGCAGACGCTCAGCAGCAGGACGCCGGCGGTCGGGGCCGGGAGAGGAAGGACTGGAGGAGGAAAGTTGCATGACGACTCCTGGGTACAGAGCAGCGGGCCCTTGGGGTGCAGCCCACGGGAGCACAAGTTCACTCAGAAGCAAACGAGACCAAACGGCGCGCCCATGAGATCCGTTCGGCCTACCGAACGTCAAGAGTCGTGCGCCACTTTTTCTGACCCTTACGAAAACCAATGACCTCGCGAAATCGCTTACCCCGGGGCGGTCGTTGATGGATTTCCGCAGGCTGGGAGTGATGGGCACGCTCCCATGTGCGAATGCGCCTGCTGGCGCTCGGAGTCACAGGGCCATCGCGCGACAGGGCCGCACGCAGCTCCGAGAGTTTGGAAGAGGCTTCCTCTAACCCCTTGCAGAAGCTCTCTGGAACTCCTGAGTTTCCGGGGCACAGCACCGTTGGAGCACCGGGAACCCGGCCCACGGGCAACTGCCGCAGCGTGCACCCGACCTCGATGCCGTGCACCGGTCGCGCTGGAACGTCGCCGATCCACAGAAGAAGACGCGGGCAGTGAATGGGCACGCTCCGAGCGGATCCGGGCGGCGTCCATACCCCCGCTTCGGCGGGAAATCCCCCTCCGCCTGCAGAAATGCGCAAGTCGATACGGGCTCAACCGGCTCGGAACGCATGACGTACTCGCCTGGTCGTGCGACTGAGAATGCCTGTAGAAAATCTACATAAAACCGAACCTGCCGGGCTCCGCCACCGCCCGGCGCGGTCTTCGTTTCGCCGCCCTGCAAGGTTCGGCCGCTCCAGACGGCCACAGAGGGGCAGGAGGTACCGCGGGACGGCAAGGACTCGTGAGGGAGCCGCAAGCGGGCCGATAAGTGGCGCACGGACGTCAAGGGAGTTATCGTCGGACAGTAGAACGACCGGTCTTCCTACCCCCTGGGGGCGGTCGCTCGGACTTCCTGGCCGGGCTGCCCCCAGGCGGAGACATGCCAGTAGGTCGCCGGTGCACGTCGAGAGAGATCAAGAGTTCCGTGAAACCAATCCGCGCCCCGGCCCGGCCTGGGCCCTGCACAGAGTCGTCGCTGTTTGATGCCACCCCGACGGGGTCAGCCTCCCGACCGGATCAGCCGGACCGCGTTCAGCAGGGTCTCGTAGGCGGCCGTGGAGTCGTCCAGGTAGCCGGCGGCCATCGCGCCGTCGTACAGCATCAGCAGCGCACCGGCGGCCGACTCCGGGTCGGCGTGGCCGAGCCGGGTGAGCAGGTCCTGGAAGAGGGTGCGGATCCAGTTCCGGTGGGTCGTCACCAGGTCACGGACCGGGTGGTCGACGTCCGGGTACTCGGCGGCCGCGTTCAGGAACGGCGATCCGCGAAAGCCGCGCTCGCGGGCGTGCTCGGCGATCGCCTCGAAGATCAGGTCGATCGCCTCCGCGGGCGGGTGCCCGGCGGCCAGCGGTTCGGCCACCTCCTTGTAGTAGGCGTCCTTGGTCAGCAGATAGGCCACGACCAGGTCGTCCTTGGAGGCGAAGTGCCGGTAGAAGGTCGCCTTCGTCACCCCGGCCTCGGCGATCAGCCGCTCCACGCCGATCGCGCGTACACCCTCGTAGTAGAACAACCGCGACGCGGCCCTGACCAGGCGTTCGCGAGGAGGCAGGTCTCCTTCGATCGTGCTCTCCTGACGCTTGGGGTGGGTTGTCTTCTGCCCAGTAGTACTCACTTCCCCATTCTGCCCGCAGCCCGGCCCTGAGTGGTCCCCACCCCCATACGGCCTGCCAGGGCCGTCACCCCTATCCCGTACGGCCCGAGCAACGTGGCCGTTCATTGAAAGGCTTGAATCATGACTCGTCGTCTCGAAGGAACCGTCGCCCTGGTCACCGGAGCATCCAGCGGCATCGGCCACGCCACCGCCTTGGAGCTTGCTCGCAAGGGCGCGTCCGTGGCCGTGGTCGGCCGGCGTGAGGACCGGCTCACCGACCTCGCCTCGGAGATCTCAAGCACCGGCGGCAAGGCCCTGGTCGTACCCGCCGACATCACCACCGCCGAGGCCGCCGCGGAGGCGGTTGAGCGGACCGTCGAGGGCCTGGGCCGCCTGGACACGCTGGTCAACAACGCCGGCCTCATGCTGCTCGGCCCCGCCCCCGGCGCGGACCTGAACGAATGGCAGCGCATGGTCGACATCAACCTGATGGGTCTGATGTACACCAGCCACGCGGCCATGCCGCACCTGGTCAAGGCCGCCGCCGACGGGCCGCGCCGGGTCGCCGACATCGTCAACATCAGCTCGCTGAACGGCCGCAACGCCTACGCCATGATGGCCGTGTACACCGCCACCAAGTTCGGCGTCACCGGCTTCAGCGAGGCACTGCGCCAGGAACTGGCAAAGCAGCATGTCCGTGTGTCCGTCGTCGAGCCGGGCAGCGTCGACACCGAACTGCGCACCCATAACTCAGACGCCGTCCAGCAGCTCCTCAACGCCGGACTCGGCGACATCGACCGGCTGCAGAGCCAGGACATCGCCGACACCGTCGGCTACATCGTCACCCGCCCCCGGCACGTGGCTGTCGCCGAACTGCTCGTACGCCCCACCGAGCAGGCCTGACCACCAATCCCGAGAACCACAAGGAGTCGTGATGGCGGCCCGCAATCCTGTCGCAGCAGCCAACACCATCGTCTGTGTCTGCCTGCTGCTGGCCACTGCCATCGCGCTCGGAGACGGCCTGCAGCAACTGGCGCAGGGAGGCCCAGCGGACGCGGACAACGCGCACCGCTTCCTGGCCGGCGTCTACATCGGCTGGGCTCCCCTGTTCGCCTGGGCGGCGGCAACGATCCGCCGGCAGGGAGTACTCGTCTACTTCCTGGCCGTCCCGATCTTCCTCGGGGGCGTCGGTCGGCTGGTCTCCTTCGGCCAGTACGGCATACCCAGCCCGGAGGGAGTCTTCCTCGCCTCCGCCCTCCTGGAATTCATCCTCTCGATCGTCATCGTCTGGGCGCATTCCACCGCACTCAGATCCAGACGAGCGCTGGCCACTTCCTGAGGCACCGGTCATGTGCGGGTTGGCGGCTCTGCCACACCCGGCCCCGAATGTGTCGTTGGCCAATGGAGACGTGGAAGAAGTAAGACAGAAAAAGATCCTGGCAGTAGTAACCAATCAGGCCTCCTACGGGGCGAGCAAACACCGGACCGGCCTCTGGCTGGGTGAACTCACGCCGGGCTGACCACATGCAGCGAACAGCCCAGGCCGTCTGCGCCGGTGGTGGCATCGTCTCCTCGGTTTGCCATGGCGCCGGCGCCCTCATCAACCTCCAGGACGCCGACGGGAACCCGCTCGTACGGAACCGCACAGTCACCGGCTTCGCGACCGTCGAGGAAAGGCTGGCCGGGGTGAAGGGGAGGGTGCCGTTCCTGCTGGAGGACGAACTGCGCTCCAAGGGGGCCAAGTACGTGCGCTCCACCATCCCGATGACACCGCACGCCGTGCGGGACGGCCGCCTGATCACAGGCCAGAACCCGGTCTCCACCAAGGCCGTCAGCGACCGGATTCTCGGCGCCTTGGCCGAGACCGAGTAACAAGCAAAGAGACTTGGGGCGCCGGCATCCGCGGGGCGCCTCCCGATCAAACCTCTCCAGGAGACCGCACTATGTCGAAGATCCTTTTCGTGATGACCGGCGCCGACCACTGGACACTGGCGGACGGCAGCAAGCACCCGACCGGCTTCTGGGCTGAGGAGGCCGTGACCCCGTACCAGGCCTTCACAGCCGTCGGCCACGAGATCGTCGCCGCCACGCCCGGCGGTGTCGTGCCGCCCTTGGACCAAGGAAGCCTGGCGCCGCAGTTCAACGGCGGCAAGGAGGGCGCGAGGAAGGTGGCGGACGCCCTCGCCTCGATCAGCGAGATCCAGCACCCCGTCAAGCTGGAGGACGTCGACCTCGACGACTACGCCGCCGTTTTCTACCCCGGTGGCCACGGCCCGATGGAGGACCTGGCCGTCGACGCAGTCTCCGGCAAGCTACTCATCGACGTCCTCGCCTCGGGCAGACCGCTCGGCGTGGTCTGCCACGCCCCGGCCGCGCTGCTGGCCGCCACCAAGGCCGACGGCAACAACGCCTTCGCCGGCTACCGGCTCACCGGTTTCAGTAACGCCGAGGAGATCCAGGGCGGCCTTGCGGCCGGCGCCAAGTGGCTGCTCCAGGACCGCCTGGTCGAGATCGGCGCCGACTACCAGGAGGGCGAACCGTGGGCCCCGAACGTGGTAGTCGACCGCAACCTGGTCACCGGCCAGAACCCCGCCTCCGCCGGACCGGCAGCAGCCGAGATGCTCAAGCAGCTGACATGACGTAGCAGAGCACCCGCACCTGCTCCCGTACCCGCCTCCGTACGCAGGCCGCTGATTCCCCGCCTCATGCAGCCCATGGCTGAAGTTCCGGTCCCGCGCTTCCCAGGCTTACGTGCCCTGGACGTGCCTTGTGAATGGACCAGCGCACATCCAGACGGTGATCACGCCCCACCCGTGCTCCCGGAAGGTGTCCAATGCCTTCGCCGCGTAATTCCCAGCATGTACTGCGGCCTTGTGGGCTCGATCCGATACGGCGCCGTCGGAGGACATCCGACTGAACGGCCCAGTGAGGAAAACCGCACCGGATGCGAACAGGCATGCCGACGATGCCGCGCGTCCGACTCTCCGTGCATGTGCTCGGCTCAAGGAACGGCACGATGCCGTGCGGCCTGCTGCAAGTCACGGCCGGCGGTCATGCCCCTTGGTGGTGTAGCTGATCGACCGACATGCCGGTCAGCGATACCTCTCACTCGTCCGCACCAGCCCGTTGAACCCGCCAGATCACGGCTTCATAACACCCCGGGACGGCGTGCCCGCTGACCGCTCGTCGCCTTCGACAAGCCTTCCTGTCTACCGCCCCTCAGGATGATCATCATGCGCGACCGCACCTCCGTAGCCGCCGCTCCGGCAGCCGCCAGCGACGCCCACCTGACCGCCTTCATACGCAACGGCCCCCCGGACGCCGCCGACGCCGCGCTTGACGAGCTCTACCGGCGGCACCGCAGTTCGGTCACCGCCTATGCCCGCACCTGCACACGAGACAGGCACACGGCGGAAGACCTGGCCTCGGAGGCGTTCGCCCGCGCGCTGCGCGCCGTGCGCCAAGGTGCCGGTCCCGAGGGGGCCTGGCGGCCGTACCTGCTGACCACGGTCCGCCGCACGGCCGCGTCGTGGGCCGCCACCGCCGACCGGATCGAGCTGTCCCCCGACTTCGAGACCTGGCTCTCCGAAGCGCCGAGCGGTGAGGAACAGGCGTTGCTGCGGGAGGACGCCGGTCTGGTGCAGCGCGCGTTCCGCAGTCTTCCCGAGCGCTGGCAGACCGCGCTGTGGCACTCGGCTGTGGAAGAAGAACCAGCGAAGCGGATCGCGCCACTGCTCGGCATCAGTCCGAGCGGCGTCGCGTCCCTCACCGCCCGGGCGCGTGAGGGGCTGCGTCAGGCGTACCTGACCGAGTACGCGGCGGAACCGACGATGTCCGACGACTGCCGGCACTTCACGGGCCTGTTGGCCGCGTCGGTCCGCCGCGGCGGGCGACACGGCGCGCACTCAGGTCTCCAGCACCATCTCTCGGGATGCCGCCGGTGTCGCCGTGCGAACCACCAGCTGTGGGAGCTGAACAACTCGCTCAAGGCCGTACTCCCGGCGGGTGTTCTGCTGTGGGTGGGTGCCTCATACGGCACGAAGGCCGTGGGAGCGGCCGCGGTCGCCGGCTCCCCCGGCACGGGGTCCGCGGCCGGGACGACCACGGCCACCACAGGGGCCGGCACGACCGTCAAGGTCGCCGGCGTCGGCGCCGCCCTCCTCGCCGTATCGATCGGCGGCTACGCGGCCCTGCCCGACGGCAACGACCCACCGTCGCCGCGGCCCACCCTGGCGGCCACGCGACCCTCGCTCCCCTCGTCCCCCGCCCCCACCCGGAGCGAACGGCACGACCCGAAGCCCCCCGCCCGTACACCGTCCGCACGCGCCTCCAAGAAGTCGACTCCTCCCGCTTGGCAGCCGGCCGCCGACGACCGCGCCCAGCTGCCGATCGTGTCCACCGGCCGCTGCATGGACATTTCCACGACAGAGGGCGCCGAGCCGTACGAAGCCGAGTGCGACGGCAGCCGTACGCAGCAGTGGGAGCTGCTCGTCGACCGTGCCGCGCAGGAGGCCCGTATCCGGAACTACGCGACCGGCATGTGTCTTACCCACAGCGGCACGTCGACGGACGGCGCCCCGGTCCGCCAGGAGCGCGCCTGCGACTCCACCGCGGTCACGGCCCGGTGGACCTACTTCTTCCAGGCTTCCGGCACGGTCAACTTCGCTCAGAAGGGGAACACCACGTACTTCCTGGGCATCGATGAGTGGAACAAGGCCGACGGGCCTCACTCGCCTGCCATCGGCACGACGGCGAACTACTACGACACCGACTCCCTCCGGTTCCGTTACACAGGAGACGTCTTCAGCGGCTGACGAGGGCCACTCCTCGTGGGGACGTCCGAGGTTTCTGGGCACCTCCCTCCCGCGAGAGGTGCCCAGAACCGGTTCAGGAAGCCGGAGTCAGCGTGCGTGGCGGGCCATGGCCGCCCGCTTGCGGCGGGACTTGAGCAGGAACGCACCGCCGACCGCGAACAGCGCGGCGGCGCCCGCCGCCATGGGCAGGTAGTTGGTGGTGTCGGCGCCGGTCTCGGCGAGATTGGCGCCATTCTGGCCGCCGGCACCGTCCCTGCCTTCCGCACCGTCCTCGCTCGGGGAAGCGACCGGCTTACTGCTGCCGGTCTGCGGTGCCGCGCCGTTGCCGGACTCGCCATCGGTCTTCGCGGGGCTCGGCACGCCATTGAGGCTGACTGCCACCGTCGCCGCACCGTCACCGGACTGCTCCACCTTGATCTCCACCTTGTGCGCCTTGTCGGTGAAGACCGTGCCGGCCTTGAGAGTGTCATCGTCGCCAGGCGTGGTGTCGATCAGGTCGGCGTCCCTGCCGAAGTCGCCGTTCTTCACGCGGTAGGCGTGCACGCCCGCGAGGCGATCGTCGAGCTTGCCGGCGGCCCCGCCGCGCACCTCCACGATCAGGCTGTCCTGCCCGGCCGGAACGATCAGCGCGCGCACGCCGTCACCCGGCCCGTGCAAAGAACGCATCTTGTACGTACTGGACTTGGTGACCTTCACGGCTTCCCTGTCCGACAGGAACTTTGAGTGAATCAGCTCGGGCGCGGTCAGGCCCACGCCCACGCCGCCTCCCCCCATGGGGGTCTTGAAGCTGTTGTCCTCCGTGTCCCGGCAGCTCGCCAGGTCCGAATCCTCGCAGCGGATCCGCATCTGGTGGCCGTAGCCGAGGTTGTGGCCGAACTCGTGGGATATCACCGTCTGGTCGACTGTGCCGTCGCCGCTCGGAAGCCAGCTCACGCCGCCGCTCAGAGAGCCGAGTCCCCCCCAGCCACAGCCCGCCTTCTCGCCGGGGAAGACCAGCGACAGGTGATCAAAGTCGTCCACCCACGTCAAGCCCTGTTCCTCCAGCGCCTTCTTCGTCATCCCATAGATCGAGTCCTTGTCACAGCCGGCGGCCGACAGGTCGAGATTGATCGGGCCGATCACTCCGCCCTCACCCCCCGCGGCCGGCTTGAACGTGGTGGCTTGCCGGGTCACCTCGTTGTAGTACGAGTTCAGGGACCGGGTCTTGCCGAAGTAGCTGTTCTGCGCGTTGCTCCTGGCCTTCGCGGGGTCAGCGAAGGAGCTGTCGCTGAAGTTGATCAGCGCAATCTGGATCCGCCGCGGGGCGGGGCCGTCCGCGGCAGCGGCGGTGGACGGTGCCGTCGCAGCCAGTGCGACGGACGTGCAGGCGGCGGACATGAGCAGGGCGCCGCGAGGCACACGCATGGGAGGGGTCCTTCCGGTGGTTGAGCGGCTCGCGAGGTGCGAGCGAACTCCGAACTTGCACGGGGCTCCCGAGCGACGCTCATCGCACGAGCGCCCCAAAGGATCTGTCACCCGTTGAGGAGCGCAGCCGCCTTCCACCGTCCTGGCGCGTTATCCACTCGTTATACGGGGGTGCGAGTAGCGGAACTTCCATGGGTCTGGCCCCGGATCGCTCGATCCCGGGCCAGGGCTCTTCCGGTGGACCCTGCCGCAAGGCCCACCGGTGGTTCGCCCTGTCGTTGCACTCCCGGATTTCGCCGGCTGCTGCTCTCGCGGCTGTGCCGGGAGGAGCGCTACCTCACGTGCTGTCCTGTCTACCCCGGCGTGCGGTCAGCCGTCCGGGATCTCGTACGCTCGTCACTATGCCCCCCCATGGCCTGAGCCTCGGCGGCACCGCCGAGGCGCGCGAACCGGGCCGCCGCGCTCGCGGCGCGCCCCGGTGTCCAGGTCACCACGCCTCTCACGGGGCGTGTGGCGCGGCCCGGGGCACTTGCCGGGGACGTACGCGTCGGGGGCTTCGGCGCGGCCGAGGGGCTGGCCCGATGGCTGCGTGAGCAGCACGTGGACGCCCTGGTCGACGCCACGCACCCGTTCGCCGAGACGATCACCGTCAACGCGGCGCGGGCCCCGGCGGCCACCGGGGTCCGGCGGTGGTGCTGCGCCGCCCGGGCTGGCTGCCAGGCCTCGGGGACCGCTGGCACCTGGTCGACTCCCTGCACGCGGCGGCGGACCTGCTGCCGCGGTGCGGCAGCCGGGTGTTCCTGACCACGGGCCGGACGAGCCCGGCCGCCTTCGCCCATCTGAGAGACCGTCACTTCGTCGTTCGGTCCGTGGAGTTGTTCGAGCAGCCGATGCCCCCGCACACCGGAGTGCTGCCGGCGCGAGGCCCGTTCACCGTGGCCGACGAGTCCGCGCTGCCGCGCGAGCACTGTGTCGACGTACTGGTGACAAAGGACAGCGGGGCAGAGGCGACCGCGGCCAAGCTCATGGCCGCACGCGAACTCGCGCTGCCCGTCGTGGTGGTACGACGGCCGCCCCTGCCGGACGGCCTGGCACCGGTGCCCGACGTGGCGGGCGTCCTCGCCCGGCTCGGCCTCAACCTGCCGTGAGGCACATGGATTTCAGGCGGACCGACGTCAACTGCTCCTGGAACGGCATCGGGTAGGCGGCCCGACCACGCCGGGTCGGGCACCGCTCCGGAGGACGCCGGCGGGCAAGTTGGTCGGCGGCAGTACGCCGACGTCGTGCGTCAACTCCGTGACCGGGATTCCGGGGTCGCCGACCACGGCGACCAGCAGCCCGGCCCGGCCCCGGCCGCCTCGGCAGCGGCCAGGCCCTCACGTGCGAGCACCGCGAAAGTGGTCCGCGGGGGTGCCGACCACGACGGAAGGATGGGTCATGGGCGGGGTCTGCGGGCGTGGAGGACGAAGGCCGGGGGTGTGTTGCGCCATATGGTGCGGCTCGGGACGACTTCCTCGAAGCGGTTGGCCATCAGTTCGCGGAATCGACGGGCGGGGGTGAGGGGAACGGCGTGGAGGTAGGTGAACGCGGTGAAGGCACCCGCCGGGGCAAGCACTGCGGCTGTCGCGTCCATGAGCTGGTGTTGGGTGGCGGAGGGAAAGAGGGCCCAGGGCAGGCCGCTGACCACCACGTCGGCCTTCTCGATGCCGCGCTCATCCAGCAGGTGGCGCAGGTGCACGGCGTCGCGCTGGATCACCTCCGCTCCCGGGTGGCGGTGACGCAGGCGCTGGGCGAGGAGTGGATCGATCTCGACGGCCAGGTGGCGGCCGCGGCCGCCCAGCCGGCGCTGGATCTCGGCGGTGAACGGTCCGGTGCCGGCACCCAGTTCCACCACGACCGGCTCGCCGCGTTCGGGCACCGGCGCGCAGACCGCCTCGGCCAAGTGCCGCGAGCTGGGGGCGATTGCCCCCATACGGGCCGGTGCGCGCACCCACTGCCGCAGGAACAGGGTGTAGTCGTTCGGCTCCGGCAAGGGCCGCCTGCAGAGTGGGCAGTGCCAGGCTGCGTGGTGCGTGGTGCTGGTGGTCATGTCGGTGCCCTTGTCGGGGAGTGCGTGGGTCGATCGTGTCGGTGTGAACGGGCCATGTGCTGTGGGTCCCGTCGGTGGCGCAGCGGCCGGTTCTATTGAGGGCGGAAGGACCGGGAGGGCGACGTCGGCCGTGGAGGACGCGGCACCTTCTACGGCACTTCGCCTTCTCGGACGACCTGGCCGTGGCCGGTGTGCTGACCAGGGACACGCGCTACTGGGAGGTGGCCAAACAGCTGACCGCCGGGCACCCGCCCACGGAGGCGATCGAGCTGATCTTCGAGACGATCCCCGGGCACGCGCGCGAGCGCGGCTTTCGCGCATCGCCGTTCATGTACGCGGCCGCCGAGTGCCCAGACGCTTTCCAGGCGGTGCGCGGCCTGATGGCTCCCATCGGAGGGATCCGCACCCGCTTCAGCGACAAGAGGCTCACCGGCGGAGGCCACCTCGGCCCTGGAGCGGATTGGTTTCATGGAACTTGTCATCCCTGTTCGACGTGCACCGGGGCCCGAGGGAGTCCTCCAGCTGATGGCGGACCCGCCCGGACGGCCCCGAGGGGCCACCTCACAGAAAGACCGGTCGTTCTACCTCGCCGACAATAGCTCCCACGGGGTCCTCGCGCCACTCGTCGACTCGATTGAGGGGCCCCTCGCTCATCCACCACGGACAGAGAAGGCCCTTGATGCCGCACACTTTGCACCCGCGCCGGAGCGGTTCCTTGGCGGTTCAGCCGGGCCGCATCCGGCCACAGTCACCCATCTGACCAGCAGTGACACGCCGACCGCGCCGCCTTCTTGACCGTGACCTCGCAGAGGTCGACTGCGCGTGCGCGGGTCGTCTTTGTCGGCGTACGCACGGACGGCACCAAGGAGTTGGTCGCGCTCAAGGACGGCTTCCACGAGGCGGGCGAGCCCTGGGCGGACCTGCTGTACGACTGCACTCTGCCGAAGCCGGCCCAGCCCGGACCTTGCCAGTCAGGGAACTTCGTCCGGTCGGCGAGTTGCGCGAGGGTCCACACCGAGAGGCTGGGCCGCAGCCTGCCGGACGAGTGGGGTTCTTGGGCCACGGTCGAGCCGTCAGCCACCGCTCGATTGCCCGACAGGACGACACCGGCGCACATCAGTGCGGGAAGACGACCGTCAGAAGGCGGAAGAGTTCGGCGCGCTCCTCGTCGGACAGTTGGTCCAGGCCGGTCTGCGTCTGTTCCATCCGCTCGCGGATCGTGTCGATCAGCTTCTGGCCCGCCTCGGTGAGGGCAACGTTCTTCACGCGGCGGTCGGTGGCGCTGACCTCGCGGCGGACCAGATCGCGTTTTTCGAGTCGGTCGATGATCCCGGTCATGTTCGATGCGTCACAGGCGAGGGTGTGCGCGAGCGAGCGCATCGAGGCGGGCGCGCGGCGCAGCACCGTGAGGGTCTTTGCCTGGCTGGACGTAAGGCCCGTGTCGGCGGCGGCGGTCGTGAAATCGGCGTAGTGCGTACTGACCGAATGGGCGAGCAGCTCCATGAGCTGCGCCTTGGACGGGGTGGGTGGCATGCGTCGAGGGTACCGCCAAAAGCTTGAGCACCTCAACCTTTGACATCTACCGGCGTCATATTGTTTGATGTCCTCAAGCATCGAGTACCTCAATGGTTTGGCTCCTCGACCATAGATGCTCTCGCCCTTCGGGCAACCGCAACCTTCCACCGGAAAGAAGACCGTGAAGTCCTCCCTTGCCACCGCGCCGGAGCGCCGCACCGGCAGCCTCAGCCTCGTCCTGGTGCTGGGCCTCGCCGCCATGGTCGTGTCGATGATGCAGACCTTGGTCATCCCGATCCTCGGCATCATCCAGAACGACCTCGGCGCCACCACGGCCCAGGTCAGTTGGGTCACCACCGCCACGCTGCTGTCGGCCGCAGTGTTCACGCCGCTGCTGGGCCGCCTCGGCGACCAGCACGGCACGAAGCCGACCCTGCTGGGCGTACTGGTGGTGATGGTCGCCGGATCCGTGCTCGCCGCGACCACGAGTTCGATGCTGTGGCTCATCGTGGCCCGCGTGATGCAGGGCGCCGCAACCGCGATCTTCCCGCTCGCGCTGTCCGTGCTGCGCCAAGAGGTCGCACCCGCGCGGCTGCCCGGCGCCATGGCCCTGGTCAGCGGCACGCTCGGGTTCGGCAGCGGCCTCGCCCTGGTGAGCGCCGGACTCCTGAGCCAGGGTGCCAACCCCGACTATCACCTGGTCTTCTGGCTGGCCGCCGCACTCGCCACCGCCGCCCTGATCGCGGTTGCGGTCGCCGTCCCCGCGCCCCGCACCCGGGCGGGCGGGCGCACCGACTGGCTGGGTGCCGCCGGTCTCGCCCTGCTGCTCGTGCTGTTCCTGCTGCCCATCTCGCAGGGTCACACCTGGGGCTGGACCTCACCTCGCACGCTCGCCCTGTTCGCCGGTGCCGTCGTCACGACGGCCCTCTGGGTCTTCGTCGAACGCAGGGTCCGCGACCCCTTGGTCGACATGAAGATGTTCGTCCACCGACCGGTGCTGTTCACCAACGTCGCCGGACTGCTCGTCGGATTCGCCATGTTTGCGCAGTTCATCGGCGTCTCCTACCTCGTCCAGACACCCTCTGAGATCGCCGGTTACGGCTTCGGCGCCTCCGTCCTGCGCGCCAGCGTCCTCTACCTGCTGCCCTCCGCCCTCGTCTCGCTCGTGGCCGCCCAGTTCGGAGGCGTGCTGGTCCGCCGCATCGGCGCGCGTCTCACACTCGCCGTCGGGGCCGCCTTCGGTGTCATCGGTTTCGCCTGGCTGACCCTCGCCCACGACACCACCGCGTCGGTGATCCTGGCCGGCATGGTCGTCGGCGTCGCCATCAGCTTCGGCTACGCCGCGATGCCCGCCCTGATCGTGGCCGGCGTCCCGCACCACCAGACCGGCATCGCCAACGGCATCAACTCCATCTCCCGCTCCGCCGGCAGTGCGATCGGCAGCGCGGTCATCACCTCGCTGCTCGCCTCCAACACGCTCGCCAACCTGCCCGCCGGGGTCCCCGCGCTGCCCGCCGAGAGCCAGTACACCCTCAGCTTCGCCCTCGCCGGCATGGCGTTCCTGCTGGTCATCGGCGTGGCCATGGTCGGCCTGGCGATCCGTCGCACGTCCCCGTCGGGCGACGGCGAAGCCACGCCCGCACCGTCGGGCGACGGCGAACCCGCGACCGCACGCACGGCCGCCACGGTCTGACCGCACTACCTGCACGGCCGCGATTTTCCTTCCTCGGGATGCCGACTCCCTCCGAACCGAACAGGACACGACTGTGACTGACACCAAGGCAGCCTTCACCCTTGACGACACCTTCACCTCCACCGAAGCCACCGCGCTGGTGAACCGGCTGCGCGCCACCTTCCGTACCGGCCGCACCAAGCCGCTGGCCTGGCGCCGGCAGCAGCTGACCCGCCTGCGCGACCTGCTCACCGACAACCGCGCGGCGATAGCCGACGCCCTCTACGCCGACCTGCGCAAGAACCGCGCCGAAGCCGACGCCATGGAGATCAACACCACGATCGTCGAGATCGACGACTACCTGGAGCACCTGGAGGAGTGGACCGCCCCGCAGCCCGCCACCGTGACGGTGCCCGGAGTCCCCGGCAGCACCGCCCGCACGGTCTTCGACCCCCTGGGCGTCGCCCTGGTCATCTCGGCGTGGAACTACCCGGTCAATCTGCTGCTCGTGCCCGTCGCGGGCGCGCTCGCCGCCGGCAACGCGGTCGTCATCAAGCCCGCCGACTACGCCGCCCACACCTCGGCACTGCTGGCCGAGTTGCTGCCCGCGTATCTCGACACCGACGCGACGGCGGTCGTCGAGGGCGGCGCACCGGAGACCACCGTGCTGCTGGAGCAGCACTTCGACCACATCTTCTACACCGGCAACGGCACGGTCGGCCGCATCGTGATGACCGCCGCCGCGAAGAACCTCACCCCCGTCGTCCTCGAACTCGGCGGCAAGTCACCGGTGTTCGTGGACCGGGACGCCGACATCGCCACGGTCGCGCAGCGCCTGGCGCAGACGAAGTTCGCCAACGCCGGACAGACCTGCGTCGCCCCCGACTACGTCCTGACCGACCCGGACACCGCGACCGAACTGGAGGCTGCCCTGGTCGTCGCGCTCAAGGGGCAGTTCGGTGAGGACCCGCAGACGTCCGACGCCTACGGACGGATCATCAACGAGCGGCACTTCGACCGGCTGTCCGCATTGCTGGACTCCGGCCGTACGGTCACCGGCGGGCAGACCGACCGCGCGGACACGTACATCGCCCCGACCGTGCTGGCCGAGGTCCGACCCGACGAGCCCGTGATGCAGGAGGAGATCTTCGGCCCCATCCTGCCGATCCTGACCGTGGCGGACCTGGACGAGGCGATCACGTTCATCAACGAGCGCGACAAGCCGCTCGCCCTCTACGCCTTCACCGAGGACAACACCACCAAGCGCCGCCTCGCCGCCGAGACCTCCTCGGGCGGCCTCAACTTCGGCCTGCCGATGCACCACCTCGCCGTTCCGACCCTCCCCTTCGGCGGCGTCGGCCAAAGCGGCATGGGCAACTACCACGGCCGCTACTCCATCGAGACCTTCAGCCACCGCAAGGCCGTCCTCGACGTCCCGCTGAGCTGAACCCTCCCGGAAGAAGGCACCCCCATGCAGCACACCGCCCACGTGGCCGACGACCTCGAACACAAGAGCAAGGAGCACGAACGCATCATGGACGACACGCTGGACCAGCTCGGCGCCGGCAAGTACATGCTCGTCACCAGCTACCGCAAGAACGGCACCCCGGTCACCACCCCGGTGTGGGTGGTCCGCGACGGCGACACTCTGGGCGTGCGGACCCCCGCCGACTCCTGGAAGGTCAAGCGGATCCGGGCCCGCGGCGACATCCTCGTCGGCCCCTGTGACCTGAGCGGCAAACCGACCGGCGAACAGGTCCCGGCCACCGCCGAGATCACCGACGAGGCGACCGGCGCCCGCTATCGCAAACTCATCGCCCGCAAGTACGGCATCCTCGGCCGCCTCCTGATCCTCCAGAGCCGGCTGCGGGGCGCGGACAGCACGCTGGGCATCCGCGTGCGGCTCACCCCGTAACAGGATGACGCACCGTCAGCTTCTGCGGCAGGGGCTGCTTGTCGGATGGCCTCGGTGAATGCCGTCAGACGGTCACGGCACACAAGGGCGAGCGATCAAGGGGGTCGGATCATGGAGACAGCGCAGAGTCAACAGCGGGCGGCACCCGGCACCTTCACCGCCTTCGCCCGCTTCGTACTCTTCGGCGGCGGAGTGGGGCTCGCCTCCAGCTTCGCCGTGGCGGTCCTCGCCTCGTGGATCTACTGGGGCCTGGCCAACGCTCTGATCACCGTGGTTTCCACGCTCCTCGCCACCGAGTTGCATGCGCGCTTCACGTTCGGCGCAGGCGGGCGCGCGACCCGGCGCCAGCATGCGCAGTCGGCCGGGTCCGCGGCGGCCGCGTATGCGGTGACCTCCGTGGCGATGCTTGTCCTGCACCAACTGGTGGCGGCACCCGGTGTGGTGCTCGAGCAGGTCGTCTACCTGTCCGCCTCCGCACTCGCCGGCATCGCGCGGTTCGCGGTGCTGCGCCTCGTCGTCTTCGCGCGGGGCCGCTCGCAGGTCACGGCCACCGTCCCCACCATCCGTCCTGTGCCCGCAAGCGCGGCCCGCGCCGCGGCACCCGCCGGGCCGGTGGTGCTGGGCCACGCCGCCTGACCGGGACCGACGTCCACATCACGCCCCAGCGGCGGGGCCTAGTAGTCGATGTTGAGAGCGGAGATGAGTCCGCTCGGGCCCACGGCGCTTCCGGCGCCGGCGTTGCGGGAAGTGGGGTGGGTGAGGGCTGCCTTGTGCCCGGGGCTGTTGAACCAGGTCTCCATCATCTCCTCCGGTGTGGCGGAGGTACTGGGGGACCAGTAGAGGACCTCGTAGCCGCAGTGCTCGCTGGGGCCGGGCTGCCGGGCGGCGTTCTTGTCCGCGCACGCCTGGGCTGCTCGCACCTGTTGGGCACTCTCCTTGACGTCGGGCAGTCCCAGCGCACGGCGACGTTCGTTGAGCAAGGCGATCAGCCGGGATGCCAGTGACGGAGGGGTCGGGGTCGTCTTGGTGGTGGGTTTCGGGGCTGAGGTGCGCGTGGGCGGCGTCGCCTGTCTCGTGGGCCTCATACCGGTGGGCGGCGGGCTGGTAGCCGCCGGGGACGACGGCGAGGCCGTGGATGCGGCCGTGGCCGACCTCGTGGGGGATGCGGTCGGCGACGGCGTCGAGGATCCGGGTGCGGACTCGGGCTCCCCCTCGGGGGTGGTGATCGCCCGCACCGGCTGGTGCCCGGTGTCCGGCGACAGGATGGCCATGGCCGCGCCGGTGCCGCCGGCGGTGATCAGTGTGACGGCGGCGGCCACGACGGCACGACGCCGCCTCGGTATGCGGCGTGGTATGCGCAGGCTGCGGCGTCCAGGCGGATTGCCGCTCCCCGGCGCGCCAAGGACGGTGGCGTCCGCCCCGACGGCGGGGTACCGGCCGTCGGCGTCCGGGTCGGCCTTCCCACTGTGCTGGGCCAGCTCGGCGGGGCTCCCCTGATCTGTGTGCACGGCCGGGTCCGGGGGACCGTCTGCACCCGTTTGCACTCCGGTCTCGAAGGCTGCGTTCTGGGCGGGCAAGCCGTCGCCTCCGACGGGCGCGAGCCCCGCGAGACCGGACAGCGCCCCGTCCGATGCCACCAGCCCCAGGCCCACCAGCAACTTCTCGGCGGGCAGCAGGCCGGCCTGCAGGCGCGAGCACAGCGTGCAGTCGCGGGCGTGCCGCGCGATCCGCTTGCGCCACAGCGCCGACGGGACGCCGTCCCAGAGCCCGATGCCGGCGTCGAGCAGCACACAGCGAGGCACCGCGGCCAGCGCCCGCACCACCAGGCGGGCCGTCTCCAACTGGGCCTTCATCCGCTGCACCCGCACCGCGGTGTGCTGCGGCGTCAACTGGAGCGCCGCGGCCACCTCGCGTCGGGTCAGCTCGCCCGCGGCCTCCAGCCACCACAGCGCCAGAAGCTCCCGGTCGGCCTCATCCAGCCAGCGGGTGGCTTCGGCCACCTCCCGCCGCTGTCCCTGAAGCCGCAGTTGGACGATCGTCAGGTCAACGAAGTCCGCGCCGGGGTCGGCCACGTCGTGGAGGTCCTGCAGTCCTGCAACGGCCGGCGCTGCCTGGCGGGTGTGCCAGTGGCTGCGGATCCGGTTCATCGTGATGGCCACCAGCCAGGACCTGAACTGTTCTGGATCGCGCAACGAGCCGAGCCCGCCGAGCGCACGGATCATGGTCTCCTGCACCACGTCGTCGACGTCGGCGTCGGCGTCCCCGTTCAGTGCCCGGCCCACGATGTTGTACACCAACGGCAGATACGCGGCGACCAGCTCGTCTTGTGCCCACAGGGCCCCCTGCCGGGCCGCCTCGACCAACGCAGCGTCGCGTTCCCCACTCGCCACCACGGCTGACCACTTCCCTTCCCGATGCTCGAAGTGCCTTGCCTGTCATATGGGAGACCCCGGCCCGAGGAGCGGGATAACAACAACGCGCCGCGAACCTGAGCGGCTGACTGCCCGGCCGGTCCGGAAGGTGTGCTCTTCACCGTGGGACACGACGTGCCGCAGTGCACGGGCCCCAACTTGTATCGAGCCGTTGACACAAGATGTGTCCTCGAGCATCTTGTACTTATCACTCGATACAAGCTGGGCTTGCAGCAGGCGGCGTCCGCTGCCGCCGGTGCAGGCTGCGCAGCCGCCGGTGCAGGCTGCGCAGCCGCCGTCACCCACTGGGGTCTTCAGATGCTCGATACTCACCAGCCCGAATCCCGCCCCCGCGCCCACGCCGACCGCTACGCCCGCTGGGCCGGTCTCGCTGTCGGCGTCGTGGCCGCACCGCTATGGGCCACCGCGGACCTCACCAATCACGGCATCAGCAGCTTCGACGCCGGCGTGCCCTTGGTGAGCTTCGTGACCGCCTTCGGCCTGTGCGCGGTGGGCGGCGTCCTGCTCGGCGACGCCCTCACCCCCCGCCCTCGGGACGCGGTACGCACCGCCGGCCTCACCCCACGCCGGGTCCGGGACCATGTACCGGCCCGCATCACTGCCTTGCTTCTCCTCCAGGCGGTGTTCCTCGTCGCGCTGGCGGGTGTGGGGGACGCCTTGGGCACCCAAGACGCCATGAGCCGGGCGATCGGGGCGCATGACGGCTGTGACGGAACCGAACCAGCCGTCCTTCTCTGGCCCGGCATGTTCCACGGCAGCCAGATCCTCGGTTCTCTCGCCATCGGCACGGCCGCCTGCACCTGGGCCTTGCATCGTGTCGCCCGCCGTGCGGGCGACGACCAGCAGCGCCGCGACCGCTCGTGGGCGATCATCGCAGCCTGGGGGGTGCTGGTCTCGGCCCAGCTGTCGATCGTCGTTCTGATGATCCACAGCCACCTGACGCACAGTAACTGCGCAGGCCTGATGGGCACCGTCACCTCCTTGGCGATCTACCCCCTGGGCCTGCTGTCCCTGATCTCTCTGGCGTGGTCCCTGTTCACCGTGGTGGTACCCCGGACGGCCCGACGATGACCGCACTCACCGTCCGCGTCGACACCGCCAGCCCGGTAGCGCCGTACGAGCAGATCCGGGCCCAGCTCGCCGCCCTGATCGTGACCGGCCGACTGACCGAGGACGAGCGCTTGCCGACCGTACGTCAGCTCGCCACCGACCTCGGCCTGGCACCGGGCACCGTGGCCCGCGCCTACCGTGAACTGGAGGCCGCGAAACTGATCCGCACCCGCCGTGGGGCAGGCACCCGGGTCGCGACACCCCCGTCCGAACCGCCCCGCCCCGCTCCGGACCAACTCGCCACGCTGGCCCGGGACTTCACCTCAGCTGCCCGCGCTCTGGGCGCCGACACCGAGGCCATCCTGACCGCCATCCGCGAGGCCCTGGACTGACGACGGCCGGCCCGCCACCCGCGGCGGCACCACCAGCCCGATCCTCTCCAGCCGGAGAAGCCGTCCGCCCACCGACAGCGCCCCCGGCCCGATGATGTGCTCACCGCACACCGTCAGACCGGGGGCCGCCGAGGTCCGAGCACTCAGACCTTCACCAGTCCCTGCTCCTCACCCGGACCCGCACCCTTCGCGTCGCCCGAGCCGGGCGAGCCCGACGAGTGGGCCCGGTCATCCTGCATCCGCAGCCCCTCCCCCTCGACATCCACGTTCGGCAGCATCCGGTCCAGCCACTTCGGCAGCCACCACGCCTTCTTGCCGAGCAGAGCCAGGACGGCCGGGACGACCGCCATCCGCACGATGAACGCGTCGAAGAAGACCGCGATCGCGAGGCCGAAGCCGATCATCTTGACCATGGCCTCGCTGGAGCCGACGAATCCCGCGAACACCGCGATCATGATCACCGCCGCGGCCGTCACGACCCGTGCTCCGTGGTTGAAGCCGGTCACCACTGCCTGGCTCGGCTTCTCGCCGTGGATGTACGCCTCTCGCATCCGGGTCACGAGGAACACCTCGTAGTCCATCGCGAGGCCGAAGACCACACCGATCAGGAAGATCGGCATGATCGCCACGATCGGGCGAGTCTCGTCGACGCCCACGAGGTCGGCCATCCAGCCCCACTGGAAGACCGCGACCACGGCGCCGAGGGCTGCCATCACGCTCAGCAGGAATCCGAGGGCCGCCTTCAGCGGGACCAGGATCGAGCGGAACACCACGATCAGCAGCAGGAACGCCAGGCCCACGACCAGGGCCAGGTACGGCATCAGCGCGTCGTTCAGCTTCTGCGCGACGTCGATGTTCAAGGCTGTGGTACCGGTGACCAGCACGTCCGCGTCCGTGTCGGCCTCGATGTCCGCGCCCGCGTCCCGGATCGCGTGCACCAAGTCCTCGGTGGTCACCGACGACGGGTCGGCGTCCGGGATCACGGTGATCGTGGCCGTGTCGCCCGCCTCGCTGGGGGCGGCCGGCATCACGGTCGCGACGTTCTTGAGGCCCTTGATCTGGTCGGAGACCGCGGTGAATGCGGCATCCGGGTCGTCGCTCGCCTTCGCGTCGACGACGACCACCAGCGGGCCGTTGAAGCCGGGGCCGAAGCCCTCGGACAGCAGGTCGTACGCCCGGCGCTGCGTCGTCGAGGTCGGCAGCGAACTGTCGTCCCCGATGCCCAGATCCATGGAGGCGGCTGGGACGGCGGCGGCGCCGAGGCCGACGACGCCGAGGAGCAGTACGGCGATCGGACGGCGTACGACGAACCTCGCCCAGCGCGTGCCCATGTTGGGCTTGGGCTCGGCCTTGGACGAAGCGGCCTTCCGCGCGGCCCGGGCGCCGCCCAGGAACCTGCTCTTCTCGCCCGCCGGCTTGACCCTCCGACCCGCGTAACCGAGCAGCGCGGGGATCATCGTCAGTGCGATGAGGACGGCGATGGCGACCGTGCCCGCTGCCGCGACGCCCATCTTCGTCAGCATCGGCATGTTGACGACGGACAGGCCCACCAGCGCGATCACGACCGTGAGGCCGGCGAACACCACCGCCGACCCCGCGGTGCCGACGGCCCGGCCGGCCGCCTCCTCGCCCTCGCGGCCCTCGGCCAGTTCGGTCCGGTAGCGGGAGACGACGAACAGGGCGTAGTCGATGCCGACCGCCAAGCCGATCATCGAGGCCAGGGTCGACGTGGTCGAGCCCAGGTCGAGGGCGCTGGCGAGGGCGGTGATCGCCGAGACTCCGATGCCGACGCCGATGAGCGCCGTCAGCAGCGGCAGGCCGGCCGCGACCAACGAGCCGAAAGTGATGACCAGGACCACGGCGGCGACCGCGATACCGATGATCTCGCCGGCGCCGGTCTCGGGCTGCGCCTGGAGCGCGTCACCGCCGACCTCGACGGTCAGCCCGGCGTCCCGCGCGTCCTGCGCGGCATCCTCCAGGGCCTCCCGGGTGCCGTCCTCCAGTTCCATGCCGGGGACCTTGTACTTGACCGACGCGTAGGCGATCGTGCCGTCCTTGCTGACGGCGTCGGCCTTGTACGGGTCGGCGACGGAGGCGACCTCAGACCCTTCGCCCAGCTCGTCGACGGTCTTCTGCGCGGTGTTCCTGTGGGCGGCGTCCGTCATCTTCCCGCCGGCGGGTGCCTTGAAGACGACTCGGGCGGTGCCGCCGTCGGCGCTCATCCCGGGGAAGCGCTGTTCCAGCAGGTCGAAAGCCTTCTGGGCCTCGGTGCCGGGGACGGAGAAGGACGTATTGCCCGCCGTGGGGGCGCTGGCCGCGGCGAAGCCCGCGAGCGTCAGCAGTGCCACCCATATCAGGGCGACGAAATGCCGTCGCCTGAAGGCGAGTCGGCCGAGTCTGTAGAGAAACGTGGCCACGAGGGCGTACTCCCAGTCAGGTCGTGGGTCGTGGGTTCTTCGGGGCAGGGGTGACCGGCCCGGCGAGGAAGCAGGGCTGATCGGCCCTACGACGTGCGGGCACGTCAGGGCTGAGTGCGGGCCTTGTCGGGCGATGGTTGAGCCGGGGGCGGGGAGGACCACGGCGTCGATATGCACAGGGAGGACGTCCTGCGTCGGCTGCTGTTCGTCGATCAGCGTGCGGGCGACTCGACGGCAGCCCAGAAGACTCTGCCTGAGGTGGTCAGGCCGATCCGATCAGGCAGCCGGTCCGGTGGAGGCTCGCGTGAGACCTGCCCCCACGGTGTCGGTTAGGTCTGCCCCGGAACGGATTGGTGTCATGGAGGTTCTTCATCCCTGTTCGACGTTCACCGGCGCTTCGCGAGAGTCCTCCAGCTGGAGGCGGACCCGCCAGACAGCCCAGAGGACCACCCTCGAAGAAAGACCGGTCGTTCTACCGCTCGACAATAGCCTTGCTGAGATCCCTCGCGCCACACATCGACCCAATTGAGGTGTTCCTCACCCACCACCACTGACACGCAGAGGTAGCCTCACCGCATGCTCTACGGGCGGCAGAAGGAACTCCACTCACTGAGCCGGCTTGTCGCAGAGGCCCGCGCGGGCCGGGGCGGAGCGCTGATCGTGGAGGGGGATGCCGGGGTCGGCAAGACCGCGTTGCTACGGCGTGCTGTTGCCGCGGCCGGCAGCGGCACGCGCGTACTGACCTGCTCGGGCGTCCAGGCCGAAGTCGCCCTGGCCTTCGGCGGATTACAGCGGCTGCTGACACCGCTGCTCGACCGGCTGCCGGAGCTGCCGGACGATCAAGTCACCGCACTGCGCAGCGCGTTGGGCCTGTCCACCGCGCCCGCCACGGATCTGATGGTCCGTACGGCCGTGCTGTCCCTGTTGGACCGGGCCGCGGTCCGCACCCCCCTGCTGCTCGTCGCGGACGATCTGCACTGGCTCGACCCGGCCACCGCCGGTGTGCTGCTCTACGCCGCCCGCCGCCTCGAAGGCCGCCCCATCGCCTTCCTCGCCGCCGTCCGCGAAGCCGGAGAGACCACTCGGGACCTGCCGCGGCTCACGCTCCGCGGGCTCGCCCAGGACGCCGCGTCCGCCCTCCTCGACGAGCACGGCTGGGGGACTCCGGGTCCGGCCAGGCGCGCCGTCGCCGACGCCGTGGGAGGCAACCCGCTGGCGCTGCAGGAACTGGTACGGCTGGGAAGTCCGGCGGAGGTCGCGGAGAAGGTCGTCCTCACCGGAACCGCCCCGCTCAGCCTGCGCCTTCGCGAGGTCTTCGCCGAACGCACCCGGGAACTGCCCGAATCGGCCCGCACCCTGCTGCTGGTGGCGGCAGCGGAGGACAGCGGCCACACCGGCACCGTGCTCGCGGCAGCCCGGCGGCTGGCGGTCGACGAGCAAGCATTGGACGTCGTGGAGGCCGCCGGGTACCTGGAGGAGGTGTCGGGTGCCCGGTTGCGCTTCCGGCATCCGCTGGTACGGGCCGCGGTGTATGCCGACGCCTCCGCTCGCCGGCGTGCGCTCGCGCATCGCGCGCTCGCCGACGAGTTGGCGGCGCGCCCCCCGGAGGGCGGGCAGCGCGAACGGGCCGTGTGGCAGCGCGCGCTCGCGGCCACCGGCCCCGACGAGCAACTGGCCGAAGCACTGGAAGCCGGCGCTGCCACCGTGCGCCGCAGGGGCGGACTCGCCGTGGCCGCGGCCGTACTGCACCGGGCCGCGCTGCTGAGCCCCACGGAGCGGCAGCGCACCAGGCGGCTCGCCGCCGCGGCCGAGGCCGCCTGGAAGTCGGGCAGCCCTCAGCTGGCCCAGCCGCTGCTGAGGGAGGCGCTGTCCCATCCCGCGGACGGCGGGACTCAGCTGGAACTGGACCGGCTGCGCGGCATGATGGAGCTCTGGGGCGGCGATCAGCAGGCGGCGACGGCCCGGCTGCTGGACAGTGCGGCCGCGCTCATCAACCACTCCCCCGGGCAGGCGGTGACCCTGGCTTTCATGGCGGTGGACGGGGCGCTGCGCTCCGACCGGACGGACGAGGCCCTGCGGGCCGCGCGCCTCATCGAAGCCGCCGGCGGCGAGGATCCCGGGTATGCGCGGTACGGGAGCTGGCTGGCGGACGCGGTCGCCGGCCGTCCCCGGGACGGGCTGACTCCCTGGCAGATCCTCCAGGCCGCGCCGGAGGACCTCAGCCGCAACGACGCCCACCGCCACGTATGGCCTGCGGCGCTGAGCAATCTCGGGCCCTCCCCTCGGACGGCCCGGTCCTTCATCCTGGAAGCCTGCGACCGTTTCGCGACGTCCGGCATGCTCGCCGTCCGTGGACTGCTCCTGTCGTGGCTCGCGGATATGGAGTACCGGATCGGGCTGTGGCCCGAGTGCGAGGCGCACGCGCAGGAGGGGTTGCGGATGGCCCGGGACGTCGGGCAGCCCGTCCTGGAGGCGGATCTGCTCGCGGTGCTGGCCCTGCTGTCCGCAGGGCGCGGCGAGGCGGCGGAATGCCGCGCGTACGCCGAACGCGCCCAGGCTCTGGCGGTGCCGCAGGGCAACAGGTCGGCGGCGGGCACCGCGCAGTGGGCGCTGGGGCGGCTGTCCCTGGCCGCCGGAGAGTACGCGGAGGCCTGTGAACGGCTGGCGGCGCTCGGCGAGCCGGGCTCACCGTTCGCCCACCGCCAGGTGGCCCGGCAGGCCGTCCTCGACGTGGTGGAGGCGCAGGTGCGCGTGGACCGCAGGGAAGCCGCCGAGCACTCGGCGTGGGCGTTCGAGGAGTGGTCAGAGCGGACCACTCTGGCCTGGCCCGAGCTGTCCCGGCACGGCATCCGCGCCCTGCTCGCGGAGGGCGACACGGCCGACAAGCACTTCCAGGCGGCTCTTTCGGCTCCGGGCGCGGCGGACGCTCCGCTCGCCCGGGGGCATACGGCGCTGCTGTACGGGGAGTGGCTGCGCAGGAACCGGCGCGAGGGCGAGGCCAGAACACAGCTGCGCTCGGCACTGGAGACGCTGGCGGGCCTCGGGGCGCGGGACGAGGCGGAGCGCGCCCGCGCCCAGCTGCGCGCTGCGGGGGGTGCGCCACGGCAGCGCGGCGGCGATCCCTCGGCTCGGCTGACGGTCCAGGAGCTGCAAGTGGCCCAACTGGCGGCGGAGGGGCTGAGCAACCGGGAGATCGGCGCGCGGCTCTCCCTGAGCCCGCGGACCGTCGGCTACCACCTGTACAAGGTGTTCCCGAAGCTGGGCATCAGCAGCCGCTCCCAACTGCGCGACGCGGACCTGGATGCCGTGGGCTGACGCGTACGGCGACGAGTTGGGCCGCGATCGCCGTGGCGACCTCGGCCGGGGCACGGCCGCCGAGGGGGAGGCCGATCGGCGAGTGGATCGCCGAGAGCCCCGCCTCGTCGAGTCCGGCGTCGCGCAGCCGTCCGCTCCGGTCCCGGACCGTCGCCGCCGAACCGATCGCGCCCAGGTAACCGACGCCCGCCTCGGCGGCTTCCAGCAGCGCCGGTACGTCGACCCGCGCGTCATGCGTGAGCACCACGACGGCGGAGCGGCGGTCGAGCGTGCCTTCGCCGCGCAGGGTGCGCAGCCCCGTCTGCGGCAGCCCGGGGAGCACCTCCACACCGGCGTCCCGTGCCTGCGCCGCGAAGACCGGGCGGTGCTCCAGAACGATCGGCCGGTAGCCGAGTTCGCCGCCGATCCGGGCCAGGGGCCCGGCCACCGGCGTCCAGGTGACGATCGCCAGCTGCGGCGGGGAGGCGTGTGCGGCGACGAAGACGTCCGGTTGCGGACCGGAGCCGAGAACCGCGGTGCCGCCCTCCGGCAGCAGGCTCCGCACCGCCGCCTCGGCATCGCGGTCCACCTCGCCCGCGCCGAGGCTGCCCTCCCGGCCGCCGTCGGGCAGCACGACCAGGTGCCGGGAGCCGGCGTCGCGCAGCCGTATGGCGTGCGCGGCGGGGCGCCCGGCCTCGACCGCCATGGCCAGGACGGGCAGCCACCAAGCGCTGTCCGGCGGCACCGGCTCGATCCAAACCGTGACCGTGCCTCCGCAGGTCAGACCGACGTCGAACGGTCCACTGGCGGGTCCGGCGGAGCCGTAGCGGCGCAGCACGGGGCGGCCGTCGCGCAGCACCTCCTGCGCCGTCGCGGCGACGTCGGCGTCGACGCAGCCGCCGCTGATCGCGCCGAGCGCCGCGCCCGCGCCGTCGACGGCCATCGCTGTGCCCACGGGGAAGGGTGTGCTGCCGGCTGCGTCGACGAGGGTGGCCAGGGCGAACGGCCGGGACTCGGCCCACCACCCCGCCAGCTGCGGAAGAATGTCGCGCATTGCGTCAACCCACCAGCTTGTCGGGGGTGATGGGCAGTTCGGTGATCCGCCTGCCGGTGGCGTGGTGAACGGCGTTGGCGATGGCCGCGGCGACGCCGACCGAGACGACCTCGCCCATGCCCTTGCTGCCGTGCGGGTGTGCGATGGTGTCGGGCTCGTCGATGAACAGCACCTCGATGTCGGGGACATCGGCGTTGACCGGGATGTGGTAGTCGGTGAGCGCGGGGTCGATGTAACGGCCGGAGACCGGATCGGGCGTCAGCTTCTCCATCAGCGCCCAGCCCATGCCGAACACGATGCCGCCCTGGGCCTGGTTCCTGGCCGCCTTGTGGTTGGTGATCCGGCCGACGTCGAAGACCGCCACGTGCCGGGTGACACGGACCCTCGGCAGGTCCGGGTCGATCCGCACCTCGGTGAAGTGCGCGCCGAAGGTGGCCACGGAGTGGGAGGTCCGGGGGGTGTAGCTGGCCTCGGCCAGCACCGGCTTGCCGTCGTTGCGGGCCAGCAGGGCACGGTACGTCTCCCCGCGCTTGGTGTCGTCCCGGTGGAACAGCCTCCCGTCGGCCGCTTCGACCTCGCCGTCCGCCAGGCCGTACAGGGGCGAGTCCGGGTCGGTGACGGCCGTCCGCACCGCGGCCTTGCGGGCCTTCTCCGCGGCGAGGTGGACGGCGGAGCCGGTGTAGCCCGTGGTGCGCGAGCCGGCGTTGCCCGCGGTCCTGGGCAGGTTGGTGTCGCCCGCGCGGACGGACACCCTGCCCAGGGGCACGCCGGTGCCCGCCGCCGTGATCTGGGCGACGAGGGTGAGGGCCCCGGTGCCGATCTCCTGCGTGGCCGTGCGTACTTGGGCCGTCCCGTCGGCGCGGATCTCCACCTCGGCCCGTGCCTGGTCGGGGATTTCGCCGCGTACGGCGGTGGCCATGCCGTAGCCGACCAGTTCGCCGCCGTCACGCATCGAGCGGGGCTCGGCCGTGCGCCGGGACCATCCGAAGCGCTCGGCTCCCATCTCGTAGGCCTGGAGGAGGTGTTTGGCGCTCCACGGCTTGCCGGTCAGCGGATCCGTGGTCAGGTGGTTGCGGCGGCGCAGCTCCAGTGGATCCATGCCGAGGCGGTAGGACAGCTCGTCCATGGCGCTCTCCAGGGCGAAGGAGCCGGGGGCGTCGCCCGGGGAGCGCAGGCTGATGGACGGGCCGATGTTCACCTTGGTGATCTTCGCGTCCATGGCCAGGACCGGTGCGGCGTAGGAGGCCGCGGTGGAGACGATGGCGGGCTCGGGCCGGTCGCCGCGCACCTCGGTCGCGTTCACCGTGTCGTGGAGGATCACGGCGAGCCTGCCCTCGCCGCCGGCGCCGAGCCGGATGCGCTGGACGATCGGCGGCTGGTGGCCCGTCGAGGTGAACACCTGCTTGCGGCTGAGCACGAGTTTGACGGGGCGTCGGACCACCCTGGCCGCGTGCGCCGCGAGCAGGGAGTGCCCCCACACGTCGGTCTTGTTGCCGAACGCCCCGCCGACCAGCGGGGACAGTACCCGGACGCGTTCCGGCGGCAGCCCGAACACGGCGGCCACGACCTCCCGGTGGCCGTGCACGTCCTGGCTGCAGTCGTGCAGCGTGAGCGTGCCGCCCGACCACTCGGCGACCACCGCGCCCGGCTCCAGCGGCACGTGGCTGAAGTGCGGCACCCGATAGGTGGAGTCGGTACGCACGTCCGCACCGGCCAGTGCCGCCTGCGGGTCGGCACCCGGCGGGAGCACCACGTGCTGTGGCCACGGCGGGCGGATGAGGCGCCCGCTCGCGGTGTGGGCGTCGGGCAACGCCTCCTCCATGGTGGGCACGGGCTCGTGCACCTCGTAGTCGATGTCCAGGAGCGATGCCGCGTGCTGGGCCTGCTCCAGGCTCTTGGCGACGACGATCGCGAGGTGCTGCCCGGAGTAAGCGATCTTGTCGTCGGCGAGCGGGAAGCGATTCTCGAGGTAGCCGGTGTCGGCGGGGGTGCCCCGCCAGGGCATCCGGTCGCGGTGGGTGATGACGGTGAGCACGCCGGGTGCGCCCAGGGCGCGGGTGGTGTCGATACGGCGCACCCGGCCCGCGGAGATCGTGCTCGTGACGACGGTGGCGTGCGCCATACCCCGCAGACGCACGTCCGCTGTGTAGCGGGCCGAGCCGGTGACCTTGTCGCGCGCCTCGACGCGGTTGACCGGCGCGCCGATCCCGGATTCGGGAATTTCGGTACTGTCGGTCCTGAACGTCATCGCGCACCTCCGAGTTCGGTGAGGGCCCGCCGCACGACCGCTTGGGCCAGGCTCACCTTGTACGTGTTGTCGGGGCGCGGGGCCGCGCCACTGGTCGCCGCGCGGGCGGCCACGTCGATGGCGTCCTCGTCGAAGGGCCGGCCGAGCAGGGCGCGCTCTGCCGCCCTCGCGCGCCAGGGCTTGGGCGCAACGCCGCCCAGCGCGATCCGGGCCGAGCGGACCGTGCCGCCGCGCACCTCCACGGCGACGGCGGCGGACGCCAACGCGAAGGCGTACGAGGCGCGTTCGCGGAACTTGACGTAGTGGGAGTGCGCCGAGGAGGCCCGGCCCGGCAGCTCGACAGCGAGGATGATCTCGTCGTCGCGCAGCATGACTTCGCGCTCGGGCGTGCGGCCCGGCAGCCGGTGGAAGGCGTCGATCGGGATACGTCGCTCCCCACGGGCTCCCCGAACCACGACCTCGGCGTCCAGTGCCTGGAGCGCGACGGCGCAGTCGGACGGATGGACGGCGACGCAGGAGCCACTGGTGCCCAGGATGGCGTGCCGACTGCTGTCACCGTCCAGCGCCGCGCAGCCGGAGCCAGGATCGCGGCGGTTGCAGGCGAACTCGGGCTGCCGGTAGTAGGGGCAGCGCACCCGCTGCAGGAGATTGCCGCCGAAGGTGGCGCGGTTGCGGATCTGCTGGGACGCACCCGAGCGCAACGCCTCGGCAAGGACGGGGAAACGCCGCACGATCCGCTGGTCATCGGTGGTGTTGCGGCACAGCGCGCCGATGCGCAGCCCGCCGTCCGGCAGGGCGGAGATCTTGTCGAGGGCGAGCCCGTTGAGGTCGATGAGGTGGCTCGGCCGCCGGATACCGTCACGCATCAGCGTGGTCAGATCGGTGGCCCCGGCAACCACCTCGGCCTCCGGGTGACGGGCGAGAAGACCGACCGCCTCGCCGACGCTGCGTGCGCGAACGTACTGGAAAGGCTGCACGGCTACCGCCCCTTCGCCATCGTGGCCGAGGCCGACGTGATCGCGTCCCTGATGTTGCAGTAGGCCGCGCATCGGCACAGGTTGCCGCTCATGGCTTCGGGGATTCGGTCCTCGGTGATCCCGGGCTCTTCGCTCTCCAGCAGCGCGACTGCCGACATGATCTGCCCGGATGTGCAGAAGCCGCACTGGAACGCGTCGTGGTCCATGAAGGCCTGCTGCACGGGGTGCAGGCGGTCGCCGTCGCCGATGCCTTCGACGGTGGTGACCTCCTGCCCGTCGTGCAGGACCGCGAAGGTGAGGCACGACAGGACGCGCTGTCCGTCGAGCAGCACGGTGCACGCCCCGCACGCCCCCTGGTTGCAGCCCTTCTTGGGGCCGGTGACGCCGACTTCGTCGCGCAGGGTGTCGAGGAGGCTGGCGCGCGGGTCGACGGCGAGTTTCAGGCGTCCGCCGTTGACGGTGAGGGAGACCTGTCGCATCGCTTCGGCGGCGGGCGCGCCCTCCGCCGACGTCGCGGACAGATACGAACCGGCCGCTACGGCGGCTCCGACGGCCAGTCCGCCGCCGACCACGACGCGGCGACTGGGGTGAGGGGACACCTCGTCCGGCATGGAGTGCCCTGCCTTTCTGTTCGGGTCTTCAGCCTCCGTCCCGGTGGTTCCGGATACATCTGTCACTTCGACCGGTCTCGTGGACCGGCCGCTCACCTGAGGGTCCACTTCTGGTTGGCCTGGCCCTTGCACTGCCACCGGATCAGCTGGGTGCCGTTGGCGGTTGCCGAGCCAGATGCGTCCAGGCAATTGCCGTTGAGGTCGGTGATGGTGCCGTCCGAGTGGACGGTCCACTTCTGGTTGGCGCCGCCGTGGCAGTCCCAGATGGCCACTTTGTCGCCCTTGTCGTCATCTACGGCGTCGAGGCACTTGTCGCCGTAGACGACGAGTTCGCCGCGCGAGTTCTGCTGGAAGGTCTGGTTACGTCCGCCGGAGCAGTCCCACAACTGTGGCTTGGTGCCGTTGATGTGGGCGTTCTTGTCGATGTCCACACAGCGGTCGGAAGCGGCGCCGACGAGGGCCGCGCCGTCGGTGCCGGGGATGGCCTGGACGCGGAGGGCGTCGATGTCGGGGGTGGTGCTGCCGGAGACCGCCGCGAACCTGACTGTGTTCGCCCCCTTGGCCAGGTGCGCGAGCAGGGAGACGGTCCGATAGGTGGTGGCCGAGCCGGTGGGCGGGAATGCCACGACGTACTTGTACTGGCCATTGACCTGGATGGTGGCTTTACGGGCGGTGCTGCTGCCGTTGGCGTAGGTGATGTCGACGAGCTTGGTGCCCGCCGTGGAGGCGGTGATGTTGCTGAAGGTGGGGGTGGTGGCGGTGGTGGTGTCCTCGTAGGTGCTGCCGGAGGCCTCGGTGCCGGAGACGGTCAGCAGTACCGCGTCGTTCGCCGGCACGGAGGTGGTGTAACTGGTCTCGAACGACCCGGCATCGGTGCGGGTCCAGGCGTTGCGCACGGTGGCGGAGGCCGAGGTAAGGCCGAGGTCGGCCCAGCGGACGGTTATGTTCGCGGCGGAGCCGGTGCGGTTGAACAGCATCACCGCGCGCTTGCCGGTGCCGGAGAGCACCTTGCCGTAGACCTGCAGGCCCCGGGTGTCCTCGGCGACCTTGACGCCCTGCAGGCCGCGGGGGTCCTGGTTGACGGCGAGAACCTCGGGGTTGGTGAGGATGTCGCGGGTCTCCGCGCTCATCGTGGCGACGTTGTTCCCGGCCAGCAGGGGGGCGCCGGCGATCGACCACAGGCTCATGTGCAGCCGGTTGCGGGCGGCGGTCAGTCCGCTCACGCCGACCATCAGCATGTCGGGGTCGTTGTAGTAGCCGGTGTGCTGGGCGGCGGGGTGCAGAGCCTCGTCGAAGTTGTAGTACATCTTGGTCAGCTGCGGGGTCTCGTCCTTCTGCAGGATGTCGACGCTGGTGCGCCACAGGTCGCCGTATCCCGGCGCCCAGTTCCACGGCAGTCCGGAGCCCCACTCGCAGAACGACAGCACCAGCTTGCGACCGGTCACGGCCGAGGCGGCCTCGTTGGCGGTGCCGATCTGCTTGTACGTGGTCTCTTGGTCCAGGCGCTCCTCTCTGCCGCCGCAGAAGTCGATCTTCACGTAGTCGAAGCCCCAGCGCTGGAAGGTCTCCAGGTCCTGCTGGTAATGGCCCTCCATACCGGTGTTGGGCGCCTTGGGCCGGGTGGTGGGGTAGTAGTAGCCGCAGCCGTTCTGGCCCGCGTCGGTGTAGATGCCGACCTTGAGGCCCTTGCTGTGGATGTAGTCGGCGATCACCTTCATGCCGCCCGGCCACAGGTTCTCGTCGACGACGATGTCGCCGTTCGCGTCGCGCTGGCCCTGCCACCAGCCGTCGTCGAGGTTGACGTACTTGTAGCCGGCGGCGGCCATGCCGGAGGAGACCAGGGCGTCGGCCTGCTGCTTGATCACGTTGTGGTCGATGCTGCTGAAGAAGCTGTTCCACGACGCCCAGCCCATCGGCGGCGGCGTGACACCTGTCTGAGAGGTGCTCACGGCAGCCGGTTCGGCGGACAGGGGCGCCGAAGACTCCGGCCGGTCGAGCGTGGCCAGGCCGGCGACGGCGACTCCGGCGGCGAGGACCCGGACGGTGATGCGTCTGGTCCAACTTCGTGCGACGGTGCGGGACATGCGGCTCTCCAGGGCAGGAAGGGGGGAAGCAACGCTGACTTACGGCGTGAGCAGGGCGAGGTTCACGGCGTTGGCCATCGCCTGATAGCCGGCGTCGTTGGGGTGCAGTTTGTCGTTGCTGGCGTAGGCGGGATTGAGGGCCTGAGGGTTGCGGGGATCCTGCATGGCCTTGTCGAAGTCGATGACGCCGTCGAAGGCGCCACTGGTGCGGATCCATTGGTTGACGGCTTGGCGGACCTGCTCGCCCTCAGGCCTGTAGTACTGGGCCCCCGCGTAAGGCAGGATCGTGCCGCCGATGATCTTCACGCCGACGGCGTGGGCTTGGTCGATCACGGTCTTCATGCCGTTCTGGAGATCCGCGGCGGTCACAGGGCCGGATCCGTTCGGGCCGGTGTTGCTGCCGATGTCGTTGATGCCCTCCAGCAGGATCACGCTTTTGACGTTGGGCTGGCCGAGCACGTCCCGGCCGAATCGGCTCTTGAGGCTTGGGTTGGTCGACCAGGCGTCTGTCAGTATCCGGTTGGAGCCGATGCCGGCGTTCACGACGCCGAGGGTGGGGCCGCCGGAGGCGGAGTTCATGCGCCGGGCGAGGTAGTCGGGCCAGCGGCGGTTGGCGCCCCAGGTGGAACCGACGCCGTCGGTGATGGAGTCCCCGACGCACACAACGGTTCCGGTGGCGGCCGAGGAGATGACATCCAGGCCTTCGAGGAAGTACCAGGACGACTTGTCTGTCGGGTAGTTGTCGATGCCCTCGTCGGCGACGTGGTTGCCGGAGGCGACCCAGGCCCGCTGCTGTGCCTCATGGTGCCAAGTGGCGGCGGGGGACGTGCCCGACACGTAGAGGCTCACGAGTTGGTTCGTGTCCGCGGCCACGGCCATCGGGATCGGGTCGCTGGCGACGTCCTGCCCGGCGGGGATGGTGACGGAGGCCCTCTTGTTGAAGAGGACGGTGCGATGGGTGCCGGCGACGGCGGTGCCGGGGGTGCTGCCTTCCCTTGCGAGGCCGACGGCGTCGATGGTCAGCGGTCCGGTGCCATAGCGGTTACTGAGTCGGAGGCGGAGCTCGGACCCTGCGACGGTGGTGTGTGCGACCATCCGGATGCTCTTGTCGGTGAACGATTCACCGTTCTTCATCAGGCCGGCTGTGTAGGTGCCGACCCGTGTGAGCGGGGCGGAGACCGGGGTCAGGGTCCAGCGCTGGTTGTCGCCTCCATTGGGCGTCCACTGGATGATCTCGTTTTCGTCTTTGTCCGACGACTCCTTGTTGTCGACGACCAGGCCGTTGGCGGCGTTGACAAGGTGGTAGGCGTCGCCGGCGGGCTGGAGCTTCCATTGCTGGTCGCCGGCGCCGTCGCAGGTGTTCTGGACGAGCTGCGGAGTTTCGCTCTGCGGGGCAGGTGTGTCCAGACACAGGCCGCTGTTGGCGCTCCTGATGGTGTACGCACCGGAGCTGGTCCGAGTCAGCAACCATTGCTGGTTGGCCCCGGCGTTCGACGTGTACTGGATGACGGGTGCGCCGGGGGCGGTCGAAGCCAGTTTGACGTCCATCCGCTTTTCGCTCGCGACGTTCGTCAGGGTGTAGACGGTGCCGGAGACGGGGGCTGCCGAGGCCGCGTGGGCCGTAGCGCCGGTCCCGGTCAGGGCGCAGGCCGCGAGGCCCAGGCCGACCGGGACCGCGAGACGTCTTGTTATTCGCATGAGAACCTCTTTCTTGGGTCTTTGCGTGGTGAGGGGCGCGGCGCGGGGCATCCGAAGGTCCGGCAGTCCACCTCTTGCACCGGGACCATGGAGCTCGAAAGAGCGGGGTTCAGTGGGCGGGCCGGGGATGGCGAACCAAACGGATTTGCCGACGGCGGGGGTTGTGCAGAGACGGGTGGGGTGGACTGCACAACGGCCCCCGGAGAGCCGCGCGATGATGTCGACTTGGTCGCCGGTGTCTGCGATTTCGATCACCAGCGGGAGCCCAGCGTGGGAGACGATCCGCAGCTCGCAGGGGCCGGGCGCGTGGATGGTGGCATTCGTTGGGGTGCGCCGGTCAGGTCCCAAACTGTCGTGTGCCGCTCGTCCATCCGGTCAGCGGGGTCGGCTGTGCGGGGCGGGTCGGTGACGGAGTCGGGGCGCTCACCACGGTGCCGCCTTCGGTGCGTGGCCGCGGACGACCGTCAGCCGCAGACCGAAGGTGTCGATGAGACGGGCGCGCTCCTCGGCCAGGTTCCGGGCGCCGAAGACCACGCACGTTCTTGCGGACACTGATCTGGGACTGATCATGTCGCACGTCCTTCTCGGGAGGGACTGGCTGTGTCGCGCGAGCCGACTGCACCGTGATCCTCGAGTGGCGGAGATCAGATCTGATGGCATCGGTGACGGCCACCCGGACAGAGGAGCGGCAGGGGGGACGCCGCTGTTGGAGGTGTCGAGGTGGGGCGGGCGGAGATCTCCTGGATGACAGGGGATCCCCGCCCACCTTCCTAGCCGGGGAGCTTCCACTTCTGGTTGTTACCGCCCTTGCAGGTGTAGATCTCAACCTCGACAGGGCTGGTGGCGAACTCCGGGACGTCCAGGCATCGGCCGGACTGTGTGGCGCGGAGGCTGCCGTCTGCCAGTTGCGTCCACTTCTGGTTGTATCCACCGTTGCAGGTGTAGATCTCGACCTTGGTGCCGTTCGTCGTGGCCTTCCTGGGGACATCCAGACAGAAGGTGCCGCCGAGCCTGATCGTGTCGTCGGCCGGGTTGTAGGTCCAGGTCTGCGCGAAACTGTTGTTGCACTGGTAGGTCTTCACCCGAGCTGCATTCTCGAGCTTGCCTTCGGGGAGATCCAGGCACATGTCGGGGATGCCCGAAGGGATGGCGCCGACACGCTTGGGGGTCGGATCGGTCCCGGGCGCGACCGAGAAGGCGTCGAACTGCTGCCTCTCGTATCCGCTCACCGCCGTCGCGTCGACGGAGTCGACCGTGCCCAGGCCGGCGCGGCCGTGAGCGTAGGTCGAGTCGGTGACGCTGCCCAGGACTCTGCCGTCGACCTTGGCGGTGATGGTCGATCCCTGCATGGTCAGGGCGACGGAGTGCCAGCGGTTGGTGCCGAGGGCCGCTGTGGTGCCGCTCTTCAGGGTGGTGACGTTCGACTCCATATCGCTCTTGAGGATCGACCAGGCACCCGTGTCGCTCACCCGCAGACGGTACGCCTCCAGGCCGCTGTTGTTCCTGCCCTGCATGCCCACGCGGCCAAGGAGTTCCACTGCGCCGGGTTGTTCCAGCATGGCGTCCGCACTGACGGTGTAGTTGCTCCACGCGTCGTCGCCCATGAAGGTGTACGGCGCGTAGTACTTCTCCTCGGTCCAGCGGATCGGCTTTACCGTGGCCATCTGACGCAGGCACGTGCCCCCGCGTCCGCCACCGCAGGTCACGGTCTCGAAGGCGCCGTTCATGTCCGTGAAGTACTTCGGAGACTCGGTGATGCCCGGCGTCTCGAAGTCGTTGTACTGCGGCAGGCTCAGCGAGCCGACCGCCGGCGCCGTCGTCGCGGCCTTGCCTCCCCCGGCCTTCGTGGTCAGCGTGTAGACGCGACCGGGCTGCAGTGTCACGGTGTACTTGCCGTCGGAGGGGGTGACATCGGTGGTGTGCGCAAAGTTGTCATCACCGTACGAACTGTCCGAGTTCGTGTCGACGTTCGTGGCCCACACCTGTACCTGACCCGTCGACAGCCCGCCGGTGACCTGGACATCCAGAGTCTGCGGGGCGGTGGCCTGCGTCGTCTCGATGATCGTGCTGTAGTCGCCACCCTCGGGTGCTCGCAGCGTCACATAGCTGCCGTTGGAACGGTCACCACCCAGATAGCCACTGGCGGAATCCTGGTACCGCCATCCGACCTCTGTGAACTGTGTCGTGTGGGCCATGACCCAGGCGGTCTTGCCGACCCGGTAGTGGCCCGACCAGGGCTGGTTGGCCGACACGAGCCCATTGAAGGCGAAGTAGGTGTTCGGGTAGAGCGCACCCATCAGCGGCCAGTTGTAGTACGAGGTCATCCGACCGTCGATGTAGTCCCGGTTGAGAGCCCGCGCCACGTTCGCGGCACCCGCCTCGGTGTCCTGCGATCCGTTCTCGCTGGCCCACAGTTGCTTTCCCATGTTCTGGGCCTTCTGGTTGCGGTTCCAGCTGGACCAGGGATCTGTTGTGTTGTACTCGGGGCAGGCGGTGGTCGTGTGGTTGTTGCCGATGGCTCCCGAACCCGAGTAGCCGCACGGGTAGTGCACGCCGATGACGTCCACCGCGTCCCGGAACGCCGCGTTTCTCTCCATCTCATCGACGACATCCCAGTTGTGCTCAGCTGCCACGACCTTGGTCGCGTACCCCTTCGACTTGAGGGCGTTCTTGAGGTCGACGAACCACCAGGCTTTCCACCCCCGCTCGTTCCAGCCGCCGAGATAGTCGATCTCCAGGTTGTTCTGCTTTGCGCAGTCCATCCAGCGCATCAGGTAGTCGATCGTGTCGTTGGTCCAGAAGTCCCCGCCGCCGACCCAGCCCGGTGCGCCCCAAGCCAGGGCGGAGAATGTGATGTTCGGGTTTCGGGCCTGGGCCTCGCGGGCCAGCCACCACTCATAGCCGGCGTCGCAGTCCACCTTGCCCCGGGTGTGCTCGTGGCTGGGTTCGGCGCCGTCGGTGGAGTTGGTGTCCCCTCCGATCTCAAGCTTGAGTGTCTGCAGCGAGGCGCCGACGCCGGGCTTGAACAAGTAGTCGAGGATCTCGTTGCGCTGCCGTTCGGGATAGTCGATCAGCAGTCGAGTGTTCCCTCCACCTCCACTGATCGCGCCGGCTCCGTCGAACACCCGGCCCGGCTTGATGCCGTCGACGGTGATCGATGTCGAGACTGCGGCGTACGCGCGGGGAGTCGCCACCCCGGATATCACGCTCAGTATCATCGCCATAACTGCGAACAGGGCATAACGGCCCCGGGATATTCGAAGCACGCTGGCTCCTTACGACTTCGAGGGGTTGGGATGCGCACCCGCCCCGATGCCCTGGCCTCCGGCAGCGGCGCGGCGCCGCGATGGCAGTCGTCCACTGACGGCAAGGGGGATGAGCGAGGGTTCGCGCCGGGGCGGTGCAGCCGTCTGTCGCAGGACTGGCACTCGTACGGCTCGCAGTGTTGGGTCCGGATTTACCTGGGCGTCAGGCACGGCCAGAGGCATGAGCACGGCCCACGGGCTCGACCATGGGCGAACCGAAGCCGTACATGGACATTCGCAAGGCGCGATGCAGGCGGGGGCCGGTCCGCGGTCGGCCCGGCCCCCGCGTCGGGCGGTGTGCACAACCGCGTCGGTCCAGGTGGGTCAAGCGATAAGCCGCTTGAACTGCTGATGGGTGCCGGCTCCGCACTTGTACTGGATGAGGCGGACATCCTCGGGCGAGCCCTCTGTGACGTCCAAGCAGAGTCCGCTGTGCCGGGCCACCAGGCGGTAGTAGCCGTTGCCCTGGTCCTCGAACTTCCATTGCTGATTCTGGCCGCTGCCGCAGTTGTCCTGGTTGACGAAGGCCTTTGCGGTGGACCCACCCTCGGCATCCAGGCACTTGCCGCTGTGTTGGGCGAGGATGCGGTAATAGCCGCCGCCCGCGTCCTCCAGGCGCCACTGCTGGTTGATGCCGCCGTTGCAGGCGAATTGGACGACGTGGCCGTTGCCGGCGGCGGAGTTGTCCTGGACGTCGACGCACTTGTCGCTGTGCCGGGCCACGAGGTTGTAGTAAGGGCCGCCGCCCACGCCCTTGACCGTCCCCGCCGCCGCGTCGATCTCGACCTTGGGGTACCAGGACAGGTTCATGGTGGTCTTGGTCGGGAAGGTCAACGGCAGCCAGACGTACGTGGAGTCGTTGGCCGGGCCCTTCCCGTTCATATTGGCGCCGGCCCACCGGTCGCCCATGTACAGGAACGAGGTGTTGCCCGACGTGCCCTCGATGGGCAGGACGAACGTCGTCTGGGAGTTGTAGCCGATGCCGTCACCGACCTCCTTCATCTCCGACCAGGGGCCGGCGATGCCGGCGGCGGTGGCGTACATCTGCTGGTTGGGATTCCAGCCGCTCAGGCCGGAGGTCAGCATGAAGTAGACACCGTCACGTTTGAACAGCGCCGGGGCCTCCCGGTTCTGGCCCGGCCAGGGGTTGGCGACCAACGGATTGTCGGCGTACCCGGTGAAGTCGGCGTTGAGCTTGTAGATGCGCAGGTCGGCGTTGTCCTTGGTGGCCGTCACGTGATAGGCGGTCTCACTTCCGTCCGCGTTCTTGTCCACGTACAGCGTCATGTCCCGGGACTCAGTGGTCTGGGTGGTGTCGTTGCCACTCGGCGGCTGGAAACTGCTCAGATAGTCATAGGGACCCTCGATCTTGTCGGAGACGGCGACGGCGGCCCTCGACTCGACGTAGTCCGTGGCGTTCTCCTTGTGCATCCACATGACGAACTTCTTGGTGGTGCTGTTGTAGATCACCTTGGGACGCTCGATCTTGGCGGACTTCAGCTCGGGATCGCTCGCCTGGTTGAGGGCATCGCCTACCCACTCCCACTTCTTCAGGTCGGCCGACTTGTAGACGGAGACGGCCTTGAAGGTGTAGTTCGGGTGGCGGTTCTCCCCGAACCAGTAGTAGTAGCCATCGGTGTGCTTGATCATCCCGCCGCCGTGTGCGTCGACCGGGTCGCCATTGGTCCCGATGAAATCGTTGGGGTTGTCCAGGGTGACCGGGGCGGCCTGGGCGGGCGGCGCGACCACCAGTACTGCGAGCACGCTGGCGCAGGCGGCCAGCAAGGGTATGAGAACACGTCTGAGCATCATTGCTCCTTCGTGGACGGGAGGGCGAGTTCAGTAAGGCGAGTCGAACCCACCCTCGTGCGGCTCTTGATCCCATTCGTCGATCCGTGCCTGGGCTTGATCGGGAATGAGGGTTGACCCCACCCCGGTCAAGGGCTCACATGGTGTGCGGGTGGGGCCAAGATCGAGGATTGGAAGTGAGGTGCGTCCGCTGTCGGCCTTCGGCCGAGTCCCGGTCAGCGGACTTCCCCGAGGTGTTCGACGGCGGCCCGGCAAGAGTCTGGCGAGGCCGTCGTCATCGCAGTCGGCAAGGCCGTCGTCGCCCCGCCCCGCCGGCGGCTGCTGGCGCGGGACGGTTGGGGTTCGTCGGCTGCGCGAGGGGCTCAGGTGAAACGGGGGACGCAGTCCGGGCAGGCGGAGAGCGCCCGGTCGGGGGCGCTCGACCGCTGGATGAAGCCCACGGAAATGGGGGCGTCCGTCCAGCGGTTGCACCTGCAGCAGAGGTCGGCATTCAACGGTCCGGAGTCTCCTGCTCTTGATCGGGACGGGTGTGGTGGGGCGGGTGCGTTCGTGCTGGGGAGGGACAGATGCCGCTCTGTGCTCAATACCGGCTCCAGGAGGATGCGGGTGGGACGGGGGCGGCGGGGGCCGACGATCAGCCCTTGTTGGCGCCGAGGGTGAGCCCGCTGACGAACTGGCGTTGCAACGCGAAGTAGACGATCAGGGTGGGGATCGCGGTGAGCAGGGCGCCGGCGGCGATCAGGTTGGGGTCGGTGAAGTACTGGCCGGAGAGGTTGTTGAGCGCCGAGGTGATCGGCATGTTCTCGCCGGTGGAGATCAGGACGATGGCCCAGAAGAAGTCGTTGTAGATCCAGATGGACAGCAGCGTCGCCAGGGCGGCCATCGCTGGACGGCACAGCGGCAGCACGATCTGCCAGTACTGCCGCCACACCGAGGCACCGTCCACCAGCGCGGCCTCGGTCAGCTCGTGCGGCAGCGTGCGCATGTAGTTGCTGAGTACGAAGGCGCAGAAGCCCGACTGGAAGGCGACGTGGATCAACACCAGGCCGAGCGCGGAGTCGTACAGCTTGCCGCTCATCGTGATGCCGGGCAGGTCGACCAGCAGGTACATCCGGTACAGCGGGGTGATGATGACCTGCTGCGGCAGCAGGTTGCCGGCCGTGAAGACCAGCAGCAGCGCCAGGTTGAGGCGGAAGTCGAAGCGGCTGACGTAGAAGGCGACCATCGAGGACAGGAACAGCGTCAGCAACACCGCCGGAACGGCGATCAGCAGCGTGGTGCCGAAGTAGTGCAGCATGTCTGACTGCTGGAAGGCGTTGGTGAAGTTGTCGAGGCTCAGTTTGTCGGGCCAGGACACGTAGCCCTTGGTGCTGGTCTCGCCGTACGGGCGCAGGGCCGCGAGGATCGCCCAGAGCAGCGGGGCGAGCCAGGCCAGTGCGGTGCCGGCGAGGAAGACGTGCAGCAGGATCCGGGCCGGGCGCAGGGGGGTGCGCTGCTTGCTGAGCGCGGCCGTGGAGGCGCTCACGATCGCCGCTCCTTCCGGAAGGTGGCCACCAGGTACGGGATGATCACGGCGAGGGAGATCAGCAGCAGGACGACGGCGATCGCGGAGCCGTATCCGATGCGGCTGGACTCGCCGATGATGTTGTTGGTCACGAGGATCGAGAGCAGCTCGGTGCCTTCGGCGCCCTTGTTGAAGACGAAGACCAGGTCGAAGGCGCGCAGAGCCTCGATGATGGTGACGACGAGGACGATGGTGTTGGTGGGCCGCAGGGTGGGGAAGATGACGTTCTTGAATGTCTGCCATTCGTTCGCGCCGTCGAGCGCGGAGGCTTCCCGCAGCGCGGGGTCGACTCCCTTCAGGCCGGCCAGGTAAAGGATCATGAGGTAGCCGGTGTGCCGCCAGGAGGCGGCAACCAGCACGGCCCAGAGGTTCAGGTCGGGGTCGCCGATCCAGTCGATGTAGTGGCCGGGCTTGTTGGCGCCGATGAGGCTGTTGATCAGGCCGGTGTCGGGGTTGTAGACGAGCTGCCAGACGAAGCCGATGACGGCGAACGACATCACTACGGGCAGGAAGAAGGCCGTCTGGTAGACCCTGCTGAACCGGATCTTCTTGTCCAGCTGTACCGCCAGGAACATCCCCAGCGGCATGGGCACGAGGATCAGAACGGCGAGCCAGATGACGTTGTGCTGGACGGCGGGCCAGAACTGCGGGTTGTTGGTGAACAGCTCCCTGAAGTTGTCCAGCCCGACCCACTTGATCGAGTCGAAGCCGATGCCGTCCCAGGTGGTGAAGGCCAGCGCGATCGAGGCGAGCGCGGTGACCCACACGAGGGCGATGTGCAGGATCGTGGGCAGACCCGCCATCAGACCGAGAGTGAGCCGGTCACGGTGGGTCAGCAGACGGCGGTGCCCCTGGGGCACCTGCTCGCCCCTTCCCTTTGCCCATGTCGTCTCCGAGTGCCCCGAGGGCGGGGGCGTGGGATTGGTCGCCGCCGGAGTGCTGGTGATTCCGGTCCCGGTCCCGGTCCCGGTGTTCCCCGTGACAGTCATGAGGCGGTGAAGATCGTCTTCTTCTGGCGTTCGATCGAGGACAGCAGGCTGTCGACGCCCTTGGGATCACGGATGAACTTCTGCAGCGCGGGCTGCATCACCGTGGAGGTGAAGTCCGGGCGGGAGTCGCGGTCCATGAACTGGGTCAGGGACTTGGCGCCGGCGATCATGTCGTACGCCTTCTTCTGCAGCGGGGTGTATGAGGAGGTGTCCGCCGTCCTGGAAGCGGCGACGACACTGGGGTCGGACTTGAGGTAGAGCGCCTCGGCCTCCGGCGTGCCCAGGTACTCCAGCAGCTTGACGGCACCGGCCTTGTTCTTCGGGGCCTTGGAGAGCATGAAGCCGTCGGTCGGCGCCTCGACGGTCTCCTGGCCGTACGCCGAGTTGATCTCCGGGAAGGCGAAGAAGTCGAGGTCGTCCAAGGCGGCCTTGTCGGTGAACTGCTGGGCCACGAAGGTTCCCAGCAGGTACATGCCCGCCTTCTTCGAGGCCAGGGTCTGGGCGGCGTCCTGCCAGGTACGGCCGACGGCGCCCTCCTGGTGGAAGGGGAGGATCTCCGTCCACAGGTCGAAGGTCTTGCGCACCTTGGCGTCGGTCCAGGACGCCCTGCCGGCCATCAGCTCGACGTGGAAGTCGTAGCCGTTGGCGCGGAAGTTGATCTGGTCGAAGGTGCCCATCGCGGGCCAGGCGTCCTTGTCGCCGAAGGCGATCGGGACGAGCCCGTCCTTCTTCATCTGCCCGCACAGAGCTACGAAGTCGTCCCAGGTGGCGGGGACTTCGTAACCGTACTGCTTGAAGACGCTCTTCCGGTAGAAGATCGCCCAGGGGTAGGTGTACAGCGGCACGAAGTAGTACTTGCCGTCCTCACTCTGGCTGAGCACCTTCATCGCGACGGGGAAGTTGTCGCCGATGGACTTCCACACGTCGTCGATCGGGGTGGCGAGGCCCTTGGCCGCGAAGAACTGCATCCGGTAGCCGGCGAACCAGTGAAACACGTCGTCCGGCGTGCCCTGCAGATAGGAGTTGATCTGCTCCTGGAAAGTGTTGTGGTCCTTGGTGTTCACGTCGACCGTGATGCCGGACTTCTTCTTGTAGGCCGCGTAGATGTCCGCGAACGCCTTCTTCGGCACCGCGTCCGACGCGTTGGAGCCAACCGTGACGGTCTTCGGGTCACTGGCCGTGCCGCTGCCGCCGCAGGCGCTCAGCAGGGGAAAGCCGGCGCCCAGCGCAACCGCCCCGCCCACACCCCGCAGCAGCGTGCGGCGAGCGGGGCCGGGAGAGGAGAGACCAGAGGAAGAAAGTTGCATGAACGACTCCTGGGGCAGAGCGGCGGCCATGGGAATCCAAACCGCATGGCACAAGATCGATCAGAAACAAACGAGACCAAACGGCGGAGCCCATGAGATCCGTTCGACCCGCCGAACGTCAAGAGGTGTGCATCCTCTTCTTATGACCCCTACGAAAACCGATGACCTGGGGAAATCGCTTTCTCTGGGCGCCAGTTGCAGGATTCCCGCAGGCCGACGCGATGGGTGCGCTCCCATGGCGCGAATGCGCCTGCGCCGCACATCGAGATGGGCGAGAGCGAGCAGGGCCTGACGGCCGGCGCTCAGGCGCCGCCATCGGGTGCCGAGTTCCCGGCGGTGCCGGCGCAGCTTGGCGGACAGGAAGCGAAGGGCAGAGTTGGGCACGTCGACGGCGGACGGCTAGACAAGCACACGAAGCCTTTGGCGGAGGCGGATTTCTTGGTCGCAAACCCATCGCCGAGCAGCCGCGGGGAATCTCACCCCTCGGCTCTCACGCAACCGTGCGTAACAGTCGCCCGTTACACGGCTCTTGTCGTTCTGTTCATCAGGCCGATACGGCACTCACAGTCGCGGTGAGGCGCCAGTGAGCGAACATGCGGAGGTATCGCCGGGCGATCTCCTGCATCTTCGCGAGGGCCTTCCGCTTGGCCGCAAGCCGCTTGTACTTCTGGCGGATCCAGCGCACCAGGTAGGCGTTGATGCGCATCGCGAGGGGGATCAGCTTCCACGGCCTGAAGCGGCTGTAGTAGTTGAGCCAGCCCGCCACCACACGGTTGATCCTGCGGGCGAGCTCCTGGAAGGAGGCGCTGGTGTTCGTGCTGGTCAGCGGGGGCGGGTTCGAGCGCGATGTCTGCTTCGGTGCAGGGATGCCGAGCGGGCAAGGTCGAGCCGGTCCGCGGCCTGCTGCGCAAACTCGCTGACCGGGGCTGGCTGAAACGGACCGGATCGGGGCGCTACCTGCCGCGCTGACCGGCGGGGGAGGCAGCGGACCAGCCGGTTCCCGCCGTAACGCGAGGGCCCCCGGCGGGAGTTGGTTCGCGTGTGAAGACTCACCGCCCCGTCGAGGGCACTCGCGATGCTGTCTACCAGGTTCGGCTCCCCGTGTCGAAGCGGACCATCGAACTCGTCGCCGGCCTGATACGCGGGCGGCGCAAGCAACTCGGCACCCGCTGGCGCAAGGTCACCCCGGGGACCCAGGCGTTTGTCGTGCTCGCCTTGCTCCGTCATGACCAGCGGCTTCTCGACATGGCCGACGGCACGACGTCTCCGCCTCCAGCGTGCCCGCTGGGTCCTGGAAGTCCTCGGCCTGCTCGCTGCCCGGGCCCCGCGTCTGGACCGCGCCCTGAAGAAGATCGCCCGTCGGGGCGGTGCGGTGGTCCTGCTGGACGGCACCCTCGTGCGCACCCGCCGCCGCACCGGGGCGGACAACCGCAAGAATGCAGCGGGAAACACAGGGCCCATGGCCTGCTCTTCCTCGCACTGACCGACGAGAGGGGAGACCTGCTCTGGATCTCCTCCGCCCGCCCGGGCCGGGTCAGCGAGATCACCGCCGCCCGCCACGACCACATCACCAGGCATCTGCGCGAGGCCGGCCTCGGTGCCCTGGCCGACCTCGGCTTCGTCCGCCTCGACGACGACCCCGACGGTGCTCCGGTCATCATCACCGGCCGCAATGCGACCCGCTCCGGCCAGGAGCACGCGACGCTGCGGGCGGGCTTCCCGCTGGACGCCGCGCGGACGACGGACCTGCTGGAACGCCCCCCTCCCCGACCAGCGCGCCGACCTGCCGGTCAACGGGGAGCAGAACCTCTCCGTGACACCGCGCCCGTTCCAGATCCGCACCCTGCGCCTGACACCGGCGCCCTGAGCGCAACAGCGACTCCGGCGGGGCTCCCGGGGAAGCCAGGCCGGACGCTGTGGCAGGGGCGACAGGGCACGCGTCGGCCGACCACGAGACACGTCGTTCGTCGTCCCCGGGCTACCGCTCGGCGCACGTGCCGGTCCGTTCGTCGCATGGAGGTGTCCGTTCGGCATGCCCGGGGTTCCGGAGGGGGACACAGGCCGCCGCGATCGGTGTAGACACAAAGCACGAACCGAACTGAGCAGACCTCCGTCTCGAACACAGTTGGCGCAGAAACTCCTAGGCCGACCGCCGCTGCAGGGAAGGACCCCCTCATGTCCACCACCATCGCAGCCGAACCGGTGTCCTGGCCGTCCGCGCCGGCCGTCGCTGCCTGGGGCAAGCAGTCGGTCCCCACCCGCGTCGGTCTCGCCCTGGCCGCCGATCCGGAACACATCTCCACTGCCCGTCGGCAGATCGCGGCCCATCTACGGTGCTGGGACCTGGACCACCTGGTGGACGACGCCACTCTGATCACCTCCGAACTGGTGACCAACGCCGTGCTCTACGGCCTCGCCGAAACGATCATGGTGCACCTCGCCAAGTGCGGTACCGCCACGGACCCGCAGCTGCTGATCACCGTCACCGACGAGTGCCCGGCCGAGGCGATGCCCGAGGTGGCGTCCCCCGCGTCCTCGGACGAACACGGCCGCGGCCTGTACATCCTGCAGTGCCTGGCCAGCCGCTGGGGCACCGCCACCGGCCACGGCGGAAAGCTCGTCTGGGCCACACTGGCCGTCAACGCTCCCGAGCACGATCCCGAAACCGGTGCCGCGTAGCGGACACGCTGGTCGAGGACCGGTGGATCGTCACGGCCTCACATCCAGCGTCCGCGGTCACGGGCCGCCGAGTCCCGGCGGGGCAGCGCCAGCCCCTCGGGCGCGTGGAGGCGGACGAGGATACGGGCGGTGCCGCGAGGGACGCTGCGCCGGGTCAGCAGGGAGGTCCCGATCATCACCGCGAAGGCGAGCGGCACGCTCCAGGCCGCAGGGCGGCTCAGCAGGGCCCCCGGCCAGCCGCCGAACGGGTGGCCGACGATGGTGAGGGCCACCGCACCGATCGTGGCGCCCCCACCGACCAGCAGCCCCGCCACCGCACCCTGCGGAGTCAGGCCGCGCCACCAGATGCCGAGCAACAGCAGCGGCGAGAACGACGAGGCGGCCACCGCGAACGCCAGCACGACCACATCCGCCACCGGACGGTGGACGACGGCCAGCGAGAGCAGGCACGGCACACTCGCGGCAGCCACTCCGGCAAGCCGCAGGCGCAGAATGTCCCCGCGGCCCTCCGCCCGGAGAGTGCCCCTCGCGTTCCCCCGGCGCGGTCCGGTGACCAACGTGCGCCGACGCGCAAGCCGGGCTCTGATGTGTGCCCGCACATGGTCCAGCTCCTGACCGAGGACACCGGCGACCGAGACGGTCAGGCCGGAGGCCGTCGACAGAAACGCCGCGAACGCGCCCGCGGTGACCAGCGTGCCCAGCAACGTGCCGACGGTCCCGCCGACGAGCTGGGTGGGCAGCAGCAGCACGGACGCGTCGGTGCGGCCGGTCATGAGCAGCTCAGGGGTGTACAGGCGGCCTAGTGCCCCGTAGACCGGGGGCAGCACGTAGAAGGCGCCGAGCAGCCACAGGACGACCCACGTGGTGCGGCGGGCGGCCGCCCCGTCGGGGTTGGTGTAGAAACGCACGATCACATGGGGCAGCCCCATGGTGCCCAGCAAGGTGGCGAGCAGCAGTGAATACGTCCCGTACACGGGATGGCTGATCGCCGACAGCGGCTGGGACCAGTCGTTTCCCTCCAGCGGCTCCTGCCCCACGGTGTGCGGGACGTCGGCCCCGGCGGGGAACTCCACCTCCGCCTCCTCGCCGATCCGGTGGTCTCCTTCGCCGAGCCGTACGGTCGTGTCGTCGAGTTGACGCCCGTCGAGGCTGCCGCTCACCTTCACGGTCACGGGTTCTTCCACCTCCACGCGCACGGCCTGCTGCACGGACACGGTCGTCGTCTCCCGGAACCGCGGCGGAGTGTCGGCACTCGGCCACGGAGCTCCGTCGGCACGCCAGGCCAGCAGCAGGAAGATCACGGGGATGGCGAGCGCTGTGAGCTTGAGCCAGTACTGGAAGGCCTGCACGAAGGTGACGCTGCGCATCCCGCCCGACGCGACGGTGATCATCACCACGGCGGTCACGACCACCGGCCCCACCCACAGCGGGGCGGAGGTGACGGTACGCAGCGTCAGTCCGGCTCCCTGCAGTTGCGGCAGCATGTAGAGCCACCCGGTGAGCACCACCAGCAGCGCCGTCAGGCGGCGCACCCGAACGGACTCCAGACGCGCCTCGGCGAAGTCGGGGACGGTGTAGGCGCCGGAACGGCGAAGCGGGGCGGCGACGAAGGCCAGGAGCACCAGATATCCGGCGGTGTACCCGACGCCGAACCACAGCATGTCCGCGCCGTAGGCCAGCACCAGTCCGGCGATGCCGAGGAAGGAGGCGGCGGAGAGGTACTCGCCGCCGATCGCTGAGGCGTTGCGGAAGGGCGAGACGGCCCGCGAGGCGACGTAGAAGTCGGATGTGGCCCGTCCCGGGCGCAGTCCGTACACGCTGAACAGGGCCGTGGCGACGGACACCAGAGCGACGGCCGCGATGGCCTGCACGCCGTTCATGGGGCCGGGCCCCTCATGAGCGGTCGATCAGGTCGACGAAGTCACGCTCGTTCCTGCGGGCCCGGCGGACACAGACCAGGGCGAGCGTGAGGATCACCGGGTATACGGCCACGCCGATGACCAGCCATGTCACGGGGATTCCGGCCAGGGTCCCGTCCCGCAGGACGGGCGTTATGAGGAAGAGGTACGGAAGGGAACCGAGGACAAGGGCGAGGGTTCCCACGACGGCGAGTCCGAGCCGGAGCTGGCTACGCATCAGGGAGCGGAGGTAGATGTCGCCCAGCGGGGTCTGGCGGCCGAGATCGTCGTGGACCGACGCGTGCTCGGTGGCCGGCTCCCCGCTGCCGAGGGCCGCCAGGGTCCTGGGGTGTGCCACCGTGACACGGCGCGGAGGTGGCTCGCCGGTCCCCGGATCGCCGCGGAAACGGTCCTGCCCCGCCGTCACGCGACACCGTCGCGGTCGTGGAAGGGACGCTGGATGAGCGGTCTGACGGTGCCGGGCAGCCTGCCGCCGTGCGCCGGCGGACCGGTGGTGGGTGTCGGTGTGCCCGTGGCGGGCGTCGGCGGACCGGTGGCTTTCGCCCCGGGACGGCGGGCCAGCGCCTGGCGCACCAGGGCGTCCCTGACCTGCCGGACGTGACGTCGACTGACCGGCAGAACCTGGTCACCGACCCGCACACAGGTCTTCCCGGCCTCGATCCGGATCTCGCTCACCGCGTCGACGGCGACCAGGAAACCTCGGTGAATGCGAATGAATCCCGCGTCGCGCCAGCCTTCCTCCAAGGCGGTGAGCGACGTCCGCACCAGGTGGGTGCCCGATGAGGAGTGCAGGCGCGCGTAGTCGCCCTGGGCCTCGGCGTAGAGCACCTCGCTGCGGCGCAGGAAACGCGTCACTCCGCCCAGTTCTACGCAGATGACCTCGTCTGCGGGCAGCGCGGCTTCCTGACGCCCGGTGCCATCGCCCTGCTCACCCTGCTCGCCCGACTCCCCCGGCTCGCTCACCTTCTCGTCCGCGACCCTGCGCACCGCCTCGGCCAGGCGTTGCGGGTCGACCGGTTTGAGCACGTAGTCGGCGGCGTGCAAGGAGAACGCGTCCACCGCGTAGTCCTCGTGCGCGGTCACGAACACGACCCGCGGCGGCTCGGCGAAGCGGGAGATCAGGCGGGCGATGGACACGCCGTCCAGGTCGGGCATGCCTATGTCGAGGAAGACGGCGTCGAGCGGCCGTCCCGCACTCAGAGTCCGATCGATGTCGAGGAGCGCCTCGGTGCCGTCGTTGGCCGTTCGCACCTCCGCCACGTGCGGGTCGCGACGGAGCAGATAGGCCAGTTCCTCCAGCGCCGGCTCCTCGTCGTCAACCGCGAGAACATGGAGCACACTGTGAGCGTAACCAGCGCCGCGCGGGGAGCGAAACCCTGATCGGATGCCCGATACGCACCGGATGTACATGATTGCGGTCAGCTGTCGTCCGGCCCCTCCTGAACGGCGTGCGGATGGAACTTCGGCACCCGCACCCGCACCTTCGTTCCGGCACCCGGTGCGGTCTCCACCACCAGCCCGTAGGCGTCGCCGTAGACATACCGGAGCCGGACATCGACGTTCCGCAGTCCGATGCCCGGCTCGCGGCGTCTGTCGGAGCCCGAGGGCACGTCAGCGAACGGCTTGGTCTCGCCCCTGAGTGTGTCCGCCAGCCGCTCGGGATCCATACCCACACCGTCGTCCTCCACGGTGATGCGCGCCTCGTTGCCCACGTCCTGGGCCGTGATCCTCAGATGCCCCGGACCGGCGCGGCTCTCCAGGCCGTGCCGCACCGCGTTCTCGACCAGGGGCTGCAGACACAGGAAGGGGACCACCACGGAGAGGACCTCCGGTGCCACTTGCAAGGACAGCTGAAGACGGCCGCCGAAGCGGGCGCGCTCCAGGAGCAGATAGCGGTCGATGCAGCGCAGCTCCTCGGCGAGTGACGTGAAGTCACCGTGCCGACGGAAGGAGTAGCGGGTGAACTCGGCGAACTCCAGCAGCAGCTCCCTGGCCCGCTCCGGGTCGGTGCGGACGAACGAGGCGATGACCGACAGCGAGTTGTAGATGAAGTGAGGCGAGATCTGGGCGCGCAGCGCGCGGGTCTCCGCCTCGGCCACCGCCGTGCGTGATCGGTCGAGCTCGGCCAGCTCCAGCTGTGTCGACACCCAGCGAGCGACTTCGGTCGTGGCCCGGACCAGACCGGTGGTGGCGGAGGCCCCATAGACCGCCAGGGCGCCCTCCGGGCGGCCCGCGACGACCAGTGGCACCACCACGCCCTGCCGTAGCAGACAGTCCACGTCGTCACACGGTATGTCGTCAGGTCCCACGACCTCCGTACGACCGCTGGCCAAAGCGCTCCGGGCGTGCCCGGACACCGCCTCTTCGTGATCGTGTCCTGCCGCGGGCGCGGAGCCGTCCCAGGCCAGCACGGTGCCGGACGTGTCCGCCAGCATCAGCGCGGGAACACCGAGCAGCGCACGCAGATGCCGTCCGGCCCGCCGCGCCCCGTCCCGGTCCAGACTGGCCCGCAGCGGCGGAGCGGCCAGCGAGGCCGTGTGCAGCGTCTCGTACGTCGCCCGCTCCTGCGTGGTTCCCAGGAACTGCCGCTTGCGCGCCGAACGCAGCAGCAGGACGGTGGCAGCGATGATGAGCGCCAGCGCTCCCACCAGGAGCAGTACGGCCGCGACGGCGGAATACCACGGCATGTCTGGACAGTACCGCGCGATGGGCGGTGCGGGCACGGGCAGAGCGGCCGGTGGTGAGCCGGGGAGCCGGGGTTGGCCGTTCACCGTGGACGGGTGCTCGGCGTCGTCACCCTCTTCGTGCGTCGCTCACTGAGCGAGGCCGCGCAGCAGGCCGTGGGAGAACTGCGTCTCGGCCCTGCGTGTCATTGGGCTCATCGCCAGTCTCACCGCGTTCTTCTACGCCGCCGAGGTGGCGGGATACAACGCGGCTGAGGACGGGTGGGACCCGACCATCGTCGCGGCCAAGAGCCGTTTGAGCACCGTCGTCGAGCGCAGCGGGGGGCGGGTGACGGAGTGCGACGTCCTGTCCGGGCCGCCGGCGCAGGCGCTGATGAGCTACGCGAGCGAGCAGGGCATCGATCTCATCGTCGTCGGCACGCATGGGCGGGGCCTGTCCCGTCGGCTGCTCGGCAATGTCGCCCAAGAACTGGTGCGTCAGAGCACAGTGCCGGTCCTCGTGGCCGGCCCCCGCCAACGCGCGTCCCGCCGGCCGAAGCCAGCCGCGGTCGGCCAGCCTGACCAGCTTCCCGCGCGGCGGCTCCAGTCTGGCCCGCACGCTGATGTCCACCCCCAGCATCTCGCCGACCTGCCGGGCCATGACCGGCCCGGCGCCCTGCCGCACGGCGGCGAGAATGCGCCGGTAGTCCGACGGCAGAGCCCCCTCCTCCACGCCGGACGTGCGGTGCGGGATCAGCATCACCGCCCGGCCGCCCACCTGCCCGGCGTCGGCGCGGCCGAGGCACGCTCCCCGGCGAGCTGCTCACTCACCCGCTCAAGAACCCGTTCAGCGACCGCGAGTTCGTCGTGCTCGGCTCTGGCCTGGCCCCCGACCATCAAGGCCCCCGGCAACAGGTAGAGGGCAACCTGACATGCCAACTCGCAGTTGGCAACGGCTCTTTGCACCCTCCGATGTACCCAGAGGAGGGGTAACTCGCCTGCGGTACATGGCTACTGGCAACACACCAGATCTGGCTCGGTGAACACCTACATCGCCCGGCCCCTCGGCACTCGGTCGACGGCCCCGAAGCTCCCGGCTGTCGCACGCCGTGGGGGTCATGGTGCCCAGCGCCACATCTCCCTACAGCGAGCGGGCCCCTCCGCCGTCAAGGCCCCGATCGACCACCCGGCACGTGGCACGATCTGGGCATACCGCGCAGTAACAACGGCAAGCACCCTTTGTACTACGTAGCGGACGGAGACTGGCCGGAGGTCACCCTGACCCACGACGCTCCACTGAGCGCCCACTGCGGGCTGCCCTTCGCCAGCGACCTGAACCGCACCATGCGCTCCCGCAAGCTCTCGCTTCGCGGACTGGCCGATGTGGCCTGTGTCGCGCATTCCACCGTCGCCCGAGTCCTCAACGGCGACGTCCTGCCGGACATCGGCACCCTGACACGACTGGAGGACGCACTCGACCATCAGCGCTGGCCCGACCCCACAGCGATTCGCGCTTCGGTATCAGCCAGGCGTCAGGTGATCTGACCCGACGCACTCCGCCACGAAAGGTGGGCGGCGGTCACACCCTCACCTGACACCACCTCGGCTCCACGTCCGCGACGGAACGGACAAACCGAGCCTCCGTCACGCACAGACCGAAACGAACACCACCCAGCCTTGCAAAGAAAAATGCAGGTCAAGCCCTTCGCAACGCCCCACCCCCGTACTCCGCACCTCTGCTCCGCCCCGATCCGCTACGCTGTTCACGTCAGCGGTCAGGTCGCGCCAGATGTCCGCCCGGGAAACCGTGGCGAGCACCAGCGCACCCCCACTGACCAGCGGGCTTGTACATCTCGGCTGAAGATCCACTCGCTGGGTTTTCTCCAAGGTTTTCTACAAGCCCCGCAGATCATCGCTTCGGCGCTTGGTGGTGCGGCGTTCGAAGTCGCGTGCCAGGCGTCGGGTGCGCATCAGGTGGGCGAAGAACCGCTCGACGATCCACCGTTTGGGCAGCACCACGAAGCCGCGCATGTCGTCGATCGCCAGGACCAGCGCGAACGCGGCCAGGCAGTGCTCGACGAGGCTGCCGGTGTAGCCGCCGTCGGCCCAGACGAGGGCGAGGCGGTGGTGGGCATCGCCTACCTCTTTCAGCAGCACGCGGGCGGCGGTGCGGTCGCCGGTGTCCGCGGCGGTGACCATCACCCCCAGCAGCAGACCGAGCGTGTCGACCACGACGTGCCGTTTGCGGCCTTGACCAGCTTGCCGCCGTCGAAGCCCCGACTGTCCGCCCCGACCACCGCGTCCGCCTTGACCGACTGCGAATCGATCACGCCTGCGCTCGGCTCCGCGTCGCGGCCCACCATCAGGCGGGCCCTGGCGCGCAGCCGGTCGTGGAACTCCCTGACCAGACCGTGGTCGCGCCAGCGGCGGAAGAATGCGTACACCCGGTCCCACGGCGGGAAGTCAGCAGGCATCGCCCGCCACTTGATGCCGTTGTCCACCAGGTAGCGGATCGCATCATGTACGGCCCGGTGGCAGTACGCCTCCGGCCGACCGCCGCGACCGCGCAGCCAGCCCGGCACCGGCAGCAGCGGCCGGACAGCCGTTCACTCCCGGTCCGTCATGTCCGTCGGATAACGCGGCTGCCGGGACCCGTTGTCGGCGGCGTTTCCGAAAACCGGTGAGCCAGACAGTCACACTCCCAGGTGACCGAGCTGGACCGCCCGGCCATCGGCACGGAAGACTGCTGCATCAGGGCCTCCTGCTCGGTGATTCGATACCAACGAGTTGTTCAGGAGGCCCCACCCGTATGCGCCAAGCATCCCGCGACCACCCAATCGGGACTCCCGCCCGACGGGCTTCTCTCAAGATCGAAAAACAACAGCTACCAAGAGCCTCGGCCTCGGCGGCATCCATGCACCGCTTCGCCGCGTCCTGTCGGCCCAGGACATGTAAGCGTCAGACAGTCCCCTGGTGACGAGGGTCTTCAGTTAATGCGCCGCTCCTCCGAATAGAGGTTCTCTTCTCGGGGGGCGGGGAACGCGACGGAAGCTGCGTGTTGTGTGGTGCGCCCGTGTGCGCGGATGATCTCGGCGTAGCGGTGGCCGCTGTCCTTGACGGTGCGTGTCTGGGTCTCGTAGTCGACGTGGACGATGCCGAACCGCTGGGAGTAGCCGTAGGCCCATTCGAAGTTGTCCAGCAGGGACCAGGCGAAGTAGCCGTCGAGCGGGACGCCGCGGCGGGCAGCCCGCGCGCAGGCCGCCAGGTGGGACTCCAGGAAGGCGATGCGCTCGACGTCGTGCACGCTGCCGTCGGGCGCTACACGGTCGGGGAAAGCGGAGCCGTTCTCGGTGACGAGGACCGATCGCGGCGCGTAGTCCTCGGTGACCCGGACGAGCAGGTGTTCCAGCCGGTCCGGGTGGACCTCCCAGTCCATCCCGGTGCGGGGTGTGCCCGGCGGTGTGACGGGACGGGCGAACGGTGCGGGCCCCTGCGGATCATCGACGGTGACTGACCGCTTGTAGTAGTTGACGCCGAGCCAGTCCAGCGGCGCCGCGATCTTCTGCAGATCCCCGGCCTCGATGGGTGGTTCGGTCCCGTACACCTCGACCATGTCGGCCGGGTAACCGCGGCCGTGGATGGGATCGAGCCACCAGCGGTTGTTGTGCCCGTCGTCGCGGCGGGCGGCGGCGATGTCCTCGGGCCGGTCGCTCGCGGGCTCGGACTGCGTGAGGATGTTGACGATGCCGACCCGCGCCCCGGAGGCGGTGGACCGGAGGGCCTCGACGCCGAGCCCGTGGGCGAGCAGCAGGTGGTGTGAGGCGCGCACGGCGGCGGTCAGGTCGGTGCGGCCCGGCGCCATGACCCCCTGGAGGTGGCCGAGCCATGCGGAGCAGTACGGCTCGTTCAGCGTCGCCCAGTTGGTGACCCGGTCACCGAGCCGGTCGGCCACGACGGTGGCATATTCGGCGAATCGCAGGGCGGTGTCGCGGGCGGGCCAGCCGCCGCGGTCCTCGAGGGCCTGCGGCAGGTCCCAGTGGTAGAGGGTGGCATGAGGAGCAAGGCCCGCTTCCAGCAGTGCGTCGACCAGTTGGTCGTAGAAGGCCAGCCCTGCCGGGTTCACGCGGCTGTCCCCGTCCGGCATGACGCGGGGCCAGGCGATGGAGAATCGGTAGGCGTTGAGGCCGAGGGCCTTCATCAACGCCACGTCGTCGGGCCACCGGCGGTAGTGGTCGCAGGCAACGTCGCCGGTGTCCCCGCCGGCGATGGTGCCGGGCTGCTTGCAGAAGGTGTCCCAGATGGATGGTGCTCGGCCGTCCTCGGCGACCGCGCCTTCGATCTGGTAGGCGGAGGTGGCCGCTCCCCAGGCAAAGCCGGAGTGGAATGCGGTCAGGTCGTCAAGGGGCACAGCTTTCCTCGCTTCGTGGTCGGGAGGTGTTCGGGGTACGGATGGGACCGTGGATGGACCGGGGCGCTGCTCGGGCCCGGCGGGGAGCGCCCCGGGGATGAGGCCGGTCGCGGCTCTTGACGTCCGCGACCGGCCTGTGGGTGTGTCAGGCGGGGGGTGGCCTCTCAGCTGGTCTGCCACTTCTGGTTGTTGCCGCCCCAGCAGGACCAGAGCTGGACCTTGGAGGTTTCCAGGGCCCTGTCCAGGCAGAGATCGGAGTTCACTATCGGACGGATCGTGCCGTCGGAGTAGAACCTCCACTTCTGGTTGTCTTGGCCGTTGCAGTTATAGGTGCCGACCACGGTGCCGTCCTTGATGGCTCCCCAGGCGTCCAGGCACTTCTGGTTCGTACCGCTGTAGACGGTGAGCTGCCCGGAAGGCGTCCGGGTCCACTTCTGGTTGTCGCCGCCCCAGCACTGGGCCCAGACCTGGACCTGGACGTTGTCTTGGCCGAGGGGGACGTCGAGGCAGCCGTTGCTGCCGACGTTGCGCAGGATGCTCGTGTGCGAGCCGGGGTCGCTGCCCCAGGCGTACTTCAGGCGGTCGATGCCGCTGATGTTGCGAACGCCCAGCGCCAGGTTGGTGCCGCTGCCCTTGAGGTCGAACAGGGAGTACCAGTCGTGCCCGTCTGGCCGGCCCTCGGTGGGCTTACCGCCGAGGGCCGGCCAGTAGACCGCGCCCATGCCGAGGGAGCGCACGCTGTCGGTGTCGGCGCGCAGGTACCGCACGAAGTTGTCGGTGCTCGTCGCGTCGTTGTAGTTGAGACCTGTGTCCATCGGCGCGCCGAACTCGTCCAGGATGGTGCGCGCGCCGCAGGTGCCGACCTTGCTCTTGAGGTCGGTGACAAACCCGTCGTAAGTCTTCGCCGACTGATTGAAGGCGTAGTGGTGGAGCGAGAGGTAAGTCCCGTCGAGGCGGGAGTCTGCGCACACGGTCGTGACGTAGTCGTTGTAGTCGTGTCCGCTCACGATGATCCGGTTCTTGGGGACCGAGGGGCGGTCGGTGATCCACTTGGCGGCGACGTTCGCCCAGTCGGTGGCGCTGTAGCCGTGGGGCTCGTTCATCGGCTCGAAGTAGACCAGGCTGTTGGAGCCGTACTTACCGATGACCGAGTCCCACATCGAGTTGAAGGCGGCCATATTGGTGATCCTGCCGCCCGAGGCGGCCTCGTCCTCCCAGTAGGAGAGGATGACCTTGAAGCCCTTGGCGGTTGCGGCGTCGATGGCGCCGGTGTACTTGTCGCCCCACGTCGTGCCGGGGACGGAGTGGGTGTTGATCGGCAGCCGGACGGTGTTGGCGCCGAGCGTGCTCTGGAATCCGCCGAGGATGGCGTTGGCCTTGGCTTTGACGACGTCGTAGCTGTCGGAGCTGTTCAGCCCCTCCGGGACGACGGCGCCCTGGATGAAGTTGTCGCCCACCCTGGCCCAGTTCACGCCCTGGAACTTGCTGGCGTCCGTCGGGTTGGGTTCCGCAGCCGCCGGCGACGCCGTGGACAGCATGGTGATCGGCACGGCGATCAGCGCGGCCGCGAGGCAGGCCAGCGCGCGGCGGAGGAAGCGGGTACGGGCGGGAGGCAGTACGGCGGAGTGAGGACCTGGCCGGGTGCGTTGGGAGTTGGGCATGTCGTGTTCCTTTTCTGCATGCGGCTCTGTGCAGGCGGTCGTTGCCGCCTTGGGCGCCACGAAGCGATCTGCCGCGGTGGGCGGTTGTGATGCGGTGGTGGCGCCCGGGTGTGTTCCGGAGAAGGCACGGCGCGAGGTGGTGATGGGCGCCGGGCGGCCGGGGCACGTGGGGTCGGCTGAGTTGACGTGCTCGCTTTGGGCTGGCGGGCACGGCCTTTGTTGTGGAGAAGGGGCCACTGCGGGTGGGGCCCGCTACGGCGTTGTCACCGCCCGCTGAGTGTCCTTGCTCGGGGCGGCGGGCACGGGATGCTGTTGGCGGCTGCGCGGCCGACCGCGGTGGTCGCGACCACCGGTGCCCGAATCCGCGCGGGCGGTGGCCTGGGCAGGATGCTGGGCGAGCGTCCGTGCATCCGGGTTGCTCCTTCGGGTACGGCGGCTCAGGGCATGGGGGAGGGAGGCCGCGTGTGGCTTGCTGAGCCCGGGGTGGGACCCCGCCGGCCTGTCAGGTGGCCGGCGGGGCGATGGTGGGGGCGGGTCGCTGAGGTCGTCGTCAGCGGCGGCCGTTGGCGGCCGGTCGTGCGGCCTCGTGCCCTCAGGGTGGAGGTGCGACAAAGTGCCGTTGGACGGTCCTGCTGTCCCGCCAACAGGCGGGCGGGACACGGGCCGGGGGCGTGTTACTTGACGGTGAAGCCTTGTTCCTGGCCGTACTTGATGGAGGCGTCCTGCCAGGACTTCAGGCCCTCCTGCAGGGTGGTGCCACTGACGTAGGCCTTGCCGACGTTGTCGTTGAAGATGCTGTTGGCGTAGACCTGGAAAGGCAGGTAGGACCATCCGACGAGGACGTCGTCGGCCGACTTGGCGAGCACCTCGTTGATCCTCTGGCCGCCGAAGTACGGGTCCTTCTTGTTCAGGAACTCCACGGAGTTCAGCTGCTTGGTGGTGGAGGGGAACGTCCCGGCGTCGATACGGGTCTGCGCGCCCTCGTCGACGGTGGCGTACTTGAGGAAGGCGTAGGCGAGCTTCTTCTTGGTGCTGGCCTCCATGACGGCCAGCGAGCTGCCGCCGTTCTCGGCGGTGACGTCCTCCCCGCTGTTCCACTGCGGCATGGGCGCCACACGCCACTTCCCGGCGCCGGCCTTGACGCCCGATGCGAGAGGGGCGGGCATCCACGCGCCGGTGACGAGGGAGGCGATCGTGCCGTCGCCGAGGCCCTTGTACCACGCATCGCTCCAGGCGGGGACCGGCGCGAGCAGCTTGTCGCTGATGAGTTGCTGCCAGGCGGTGGTGAACTTCTTGGTCCCGGCGTCGTCGAAGTTCACACCGACCTGGGTGCCGTCGACGGTGTACGGCTTGCCGCCGGCCTGCCAGATCATGCTGGTGGTGAAGCCGGCGTCGCCGGTGTCGGCGGTGAGATACGCCTTGGGGTCCGCCTTGTGCAGCTTCTTGGCCGCGGCGATGTACTCCTCCCAGGTGGCCGGCACCTTGATCTTGTGCTTGTCGAAGACCTCCTTGTTGTAGAACAGGGCCATCGGGCCGGAGTCCATCGGCAGGGCGTAGATACCCTCGGTGCCGGCGTGGACGGCGCTCCACGGGCCAGGAGTGAAGGTGCCCTTGAGCTTGTCCGCACCCAGGGCGCTGAGGTCGGTGACGGACTTGGCGAGCGAGAACTGCGACAGGGCGTAGTACTCGATCATGGCGACGTCAGGGACGCCCTTCCCGGCCTTGACCGCGTTCTGCAGCGCGGTGTACTGCTCGTTGTTGGTACCGGCATTGACCAGGTTGACCTTGACCTTGGGGTACTTGGCCTCGAAGTCGCTGACGACCTTCTTCAGCGTCGGGTCCCAGGCCCAGACCGTGATCTCGCCCCCGGCGTTCAGGGCGGCCTGGATGTCGGCGTTGGACGCAGGCTTGGCGCTGCCCGAGTCCTCGGTGCCGGAGGAGCTGCAGGCGGTGGCGGTGAGTGCCACCGACAGGGCCGCGGCGCCCAGCAGCAGGGCGTGACGACGGGTTCTCGTCATGGGGTGTTCCCTTTCGTGCGGTGTACCTGGGAGGGGTTGCAGTCGGCGGGCGCAGATCAGCCCTTGACGCTTCCGGCGGACAGGCCGGACTGCCAGTACCGCTGGAGCAGCAGGAACGCCACGATCAGCGGGACGATGGTGAGCAGTGATCCAGTGATCACGAGATTGAAGACCGCTTCGCCACCCACGGTGGAAGCCTGGGCGTTCCAGCTGTTCAGGCCGAGGGTCAGCGGGTACCAGTCGGGATCCTTCAGCATGATCAGCGGCAGGAAGTAGTTGTTCCAGGTCGCGACCACGTTGAAGAGAAGAACGGTGACGATTCCCGGCGCCAGCATCGGCATGCTGATCCGGAAGAACGTGCGGAACTCGCCGGCGCCATCGACGCGCGCCGACTCCAGGATCTCCTTCGGGACGGCGTCGGTGGCGAAGGTCCACATCAGGTAGAGGCCGAACGGCGAGACCAGCGACGGGATGATGATCGCCCACGGGGTGTTGGTCAGCCCCATCTCGGAGAACATCAGGAAGGTGGGAACCGCCAGTGCGGTACCGGGCACCGCGACCGCTCCGATGACAGTCGCGAACACGGCCTTCTTGCCGGGGAAGTCGAACTTGGCCAGCCCGTATCCGGCGAGCGTCGCGAGGAACGTAGCGCCGCCCGCCCCGACCACCACATACAGCACGGTGTTGAGCAGCCAGCGGGTGAAGATCCCGTCGTTGTAGCTGAAGGTGTCGGCGATATTGCCGAACAGGGCGAAGTCGCCATCCAGCCACAGGCCGAAGGAGTCGAACAGCCCCTTCTGCGTCTTGGTCGCGTTGATCGCCAGCCACGCCAGCGGCAGCAACGTGTACACCAGCATGATCACCGTCAGGGCGGTCAGCGTGGCGCTGCGCCTCTTCCGGCGGGAGGCGCGCCGGGCGGGGCGGACCACCAGCGGGCCCGAAGAGGCACTCGCGTGCCGTGCCGTGCGCGGCTTGTGCCCGACGCGGGGAGTCGTGGTCGCCATGATCAGGATTCCTTCCGCAGGCCGCGCAGCTGGACGGCGTAGGCGATGATCATCGTGATCACACCCATGACGATGGCGACCGTGGCCGAGTAGTTGAACTTCTGTCCGGCAAACGACAGCGAGTAGGCGTAGAGGTTTGGCGTGAAGTAGGACGTGATCGCATTCGGCGCCAGGCTCTTGAGGACGCTCGGCTCGTTGAACAGCTGGAAACTGCCGATGATCGAGAAGATCGTCGCGATCGACAGAGCCCCGCGCAGCGCCGGGAGCTTGATCGCCCAGATGATCCGCAGCTGCCCGGCCCCGTCCATCTCCGCGGCCTCGTACAGCGCCGGATCGACCACCCTCAGCGCCGAGTAGAGGATCAGCATGTTGTAGCCCACGAACTGCCAGGTCACGATGTTGCCGATCGACGCCAGGACCAGATCGGGCGACAGCGGGTCACGAAGCGAGATCCCGAACGCCTCATTGATGTTGCCGACCAGGCCGAACCGGGTTCCGTACATGAAGCCCCACATCAGCGTTGCGACGACGGCCGGCACCGCGTAAGGCAGGAACACCGAGATCCGGAAGAAGCCCGCCCCGTACAGGCGGCCGCTGTCGATCGCCAGGGCCAGCAGAAGCGCGAGGAGCAACATGATCGGGACCTGCACGGCAAGGAAGACCGCCACCCGCCCGAAGGCGGACCAGAACTGCGCGTCCCCCAGCACCTCGGTGTAGTTGTCGGCACCGACGAAGGCCGTTCCGCCGATCAGCTGTGTACGGAACAGGCTCAGGTAGATCGAGTAGCCGATCGGTGCGAGGAAGACCAGCGCAAACACCGCCACAAACGGCCCGACGAACCGCCAGCCGACCCATGACCGCCGTCTCGAGGCCGATGGCCTCCTGGCACCTGGAACCCCTGCCTGGGGTGCTGCGACCACCGCTTCACTCCTTGCTGCGCGAACGCTGACCACACTGCGTGGTCACGTGAACATCGAGTCCGGCTCAGCGCACCGATCCGAACCTTGTTCACGTGACCATTCAGCCCGCAGGCGGTTGGTCACGTGAACATGATGCGGTAGCGTGGCACCCGTCACAGTGGGAGGTCAAGGTTTCTCGCACGTTAAAACTTCCGCCCGAGCCTTCAGCGGACGGCGACGGGTGGACAGACAGGAGCGAAGGCTCGATGGACCTGAGTGAGCCGGGACAGCAGGATCCTGGTCCTGCGGTGGGCGCACAGCAAGTCGGTTCGGCCGTACCGGGCGGGCGCCACAGGCAGCACGTCACGAGGGCCGACGTCGCCGCGCTTGCCGGCGTTTCACGTCAGACCGTGTCCAGGGTGGCCAACGGCCATCCCAGCGTGATCGGTTCGACCCGGGAGCGGGTGCAGGCTGCGATGCGGGAACTGGGCTACCGGCCCAACAGTGCCGCGCGCGCCCTCAGGTACGGGCAGTTCAAGACCATCGGCGTGATCCTCCACAGCCTCTCCGCCACCGGCCACAGCGACACCGTGCAAGCGATCGCGGCCCAGGCCGCGGCCGAGGGATACGCGATCACGGTGATCCCCGTCGACATTCCGACCCAGGACAGTGTGCTGGGCGCCTTCACCCGGATGGGCGAACTGGCCGTCGACGCAGTCATCGTCTTCATCGAGGTCCACCTGCTTGACGCGGGAACCGTGAAGCTGCCGCCCGGCGTGCGCGTGGTCGTCGTGGACTCCGACGCCGGAGACCGCTATCGAGTGGTCGATACCGACCAGGCCGGCGGCACCCGAGAGGCCATCAGCCACCTGCTGGAACTCGGACATGAAACCGTCTGGCACGTGACCGGTCCGGAGACGTCGTACGCAAGCCAGCGCCGAGCCCAGACTTGGCAGACCGTGCTCGAGGAAGCCGGACGGCCTGTGCCACCGCCCCTGCACGGCGACTGGACCGCCGAATCGGGCTACGCGGCCGGCCTCGAACTCGCACAAGAGCCGGACTGCACCGCGGTGTTTGCCTCCAACGACCAGATGGCACTCGGTCTCCTGCACGCCTTCCAAGAACGAGGCAAGGCCGTCCCCGGCGACATCAGCGTGGTCGGCTTCGACGACCTCCCCGATGCCGCCCACTTCGCCCCGCCCCTGACCACCGTCCACCAGGACTTCGCCGAGGTGGGCCGGAAGAGTGCCCAGGAGGTCTTGCGGCAGATCCACGAACACGACGTCCCCCGATCCGGCACGGACATCGTTCCCACCCGCCTGGTGGTCAGAAGCAGCACGGCGCCGCCGCCCCTGAAGCGGTAAGGGTGGGTGGCTGTTGGCTTGCCGAACTTGAGGACGGCGTTTCAGCTGGTCAAGCTTGGGGTCGGTGATTCCGTGGGAGCTGTGGCCTGTTGTGTTGTCGCCCGCCGGGAGGCCTCGAATGCCGTCGGGGTCGGGCTACTGGCAACAGTACGAGTTCGCCGCTTGCCGTCGAGTCGACGGGCTGCGTGAGGAGGCTGCCGTATCCAGGCCAAGCTGGCCGCGGCCGAGCTCCTGCCCGAGGCGGTGGAGACGGTCTGGCCGCGGACGATCGTGCAGACCTGCGTGGTGCACCTGCTGCGGAACTCCTTCCGCTATGCCGCCCGCCAGGACTGGGACAAGATCGCCAAGCTTCTGAAGCCCGTCTATACGGCGCCGACCGAGGAGGCCGCCCTGGACAGGTTCGCCGAGTTCGCCGACGCCTGGGGCAGGAAATACCCGGCGATCGTGAAGCTGTGGGAGAACGCCTGGGAGGAGTTCACTCCATTTCTGCGGTTCGACACCGAGATCCGTCGCATCGTCTGCACCACCAACGCGATCGAGTCGGTCAACGCCCGCATCCGCCGGGCGGTCAAGGCCCGCGGGCACTTCCCGAACGAGCAGGCCGCGTTGAAGTGTGCGTCTACATGGCCATCATGTCGCTCGACCCCACGGGCAAGGGCCAGGCCCGCTGGACCATGCGCTGGAAGACCGCACTGAACGCCTTCGACATCCCCTTCGACGGCCGGCTCTCAGCGGCCCGCCAGTAACCCAACCACCCTGGTTACACCGTTCGTTTGACAGACCCTCGCTTGGTCCTATCGATACCTGCGCCGTAATCAAAAACGGCTGAGCATAAATAGACCCAACTTCGGGTGCAAAATCTGCATAGATCAGGCGCGTCAGCTCCAACCGTGATTCGTAAATCACGTGAGCACGCGTGGTCGAGGACCAGTAGAAACCCGAGTAATGCTTCTGGCCGTAGTACCAGCGGAACGTGCGCCATGGAACCAACGATTCCATGCTTTCAGTGTCGGTATACGGCCATGGCGCCACCGCAAGTTCACCGTCACTCCGGCGTACCGTCAACGAGACAGAGTCGACCACAATGCTCACATGTCCCCCAGCAACCCAAGTGCTGGCCTCAAAGCATGGCGCCGTCAGGCCGTCCCCCCGACGGTTACACGGGAGCACGCAGACGCAGAGAGGCGGCCACAGGGTTCATACGCATGAGCGATGCTTCGAAAGACTGTCCGTCTCATTCCAGTTGGCCAATTGGCCAGACAGTGGCCAACTGGAATGAGAATTGGTCACTCAGTTTGAGAACCTACACGGGGCGGGGGTCAGCCGGTCCGGCGGATGAGCGCCAGGTACATCGCGTCGGTCCCGTGCAGATGCGGCCACAGCTGCACGTCGGGCCCCTCGCCGAGGTCCGGTACGCCGGGCAGCAGCGGCCGGGCGTCGACGAGGTCGGTGTCCGGGTGCTGCTTGAGCACGTCGGCGACAACGGCCCGGGTCTCGGCCAGATGCGGCGAGCAGGTCGCGTAGCCCACGATTCCGCCGACCCGCACGGACTCCAGCGCGGTCCGCAGCAGCCCGCGCTGCAACGGCGCGAAGCCCTCCAGGTCCTCCGGGCGGCGCCGCCAGCGGGCCTCCGGGCGGCGGCGCAGGGCACCGAGGCCCGTGCACGGCACGTCGACCAGCACCCGGTCGAAGCTGCCGGGCCGCCACGCCGGGCGGGTCCCGTCGGCGGCGATCACCTGGTACGGCCCGGGGTTGCCGTCCAGGGCCCTGGCCACCAGTCCGGCGCGATGGGTCTGCTTCTCGGAGGCGACCAGCAGCGCGCCGCGCTCGGCGGCCAGCGCCCCGAGCAGCGCCGCCTTGCCGCCGGGCCCCGCGCATCCGTCCAGCCAGCGCCGGTCGGGCCCGTCCAGGGGCGCGTTGGCGAGAGCGATCGCCACGAGCTGGCTGCCCTCGTCCTGCACGCCCGCGCGCCCGTCCCGCACGGCGGCGATGGCACCCGGCTCCCCGCCCTCGGTCAGCCGCACGGCGTAGGGCGACCAGCGCCCCTGCACGGCGGCGTCCTCGTGGAGCAGTTCCTCGGCGGTGGCCCGTCCGGGCCGCGCCACCAGCGTCACCTCGGGCCGCTCGTTGTCCGCGCGCAGCAGCTCCTCCACGCCGTCGCGCCCGCCGCCGAGGGAGTCCCACAGCGCGGACACGACCCACCGGGGATGCGAGTGCACGACGGCGAGATGGTCCTCGGGGTCGTCTTCGTAGGGCGGCGCGACCCGCTCCAGCCAGCCGTCCAGATCGTCCTGCGCGACCTTGCGCAGCACGGCGTTGACGAACTTGGCCCGCCCGTCGCCGAGCACGACCCGGGCGAGTTCGACGGTGGCGGACACGGCCGCGTGCGTCGGGATCCGCGTGCCGAGCAGCTGGTGCGCGCCGAGGCTCAGCACATCCAGCACCGGCGGATCGACCTCCCCGAGCGGCCGGTCCACGCAGTGGGAGAGGACCGCGTCGTACGTCCCTTGCCGCCGCAGCGTCCCGTACACCAGCTCGGTGGCGAGCGCCGCGTCCCGGGCGTCGAACGTCTCGGGCCCCTCCTTCTCCCGGGCCTTGCGCAGCAGGGGCGGGAGAACGAGGTTGGCGTAGGCGTCCCGCTCGTCCACGGCCCTCAGGGCCTCGAAGGCGAGGATGCGGACGGGGTCCTTCTTGGGCCGGCGGTAGGGCTTGCCTGACGTGCGGGCTCGACGGGGCTGTTCGCTCACGAAAAGGTGCTCCGGGGGTGAGAAGAAGTGCGCCGTCCAGCCTACGCCGCCGGGATCCGGGCGTGACCGGCAGCGGTGGCGGCAAGCCAGGCTGCCGACATCGCTCCGGGGGCGGCCACGGGGTCGCCGGACGGGGGACGTGACCGGCAGCAGGGCCGCGGACCACGTCGTCGCCGCCGGCGTCGCCAGCGCGAGCTTGACCGACCGGCAGCGCGCCGAGCCAGGTCGCGGACGCCCCTCCTGCATCGCCCGCGGAGTCGCCGGACGAGGGACGTGACCGGCAGCAGGGCCGCGGACCACGTCGTCACCGCCGGCGTCGTCAACGCGAGCTTGACCGGCCGACAGCGCGCCGAGCCAGGTCGCGGACGCCGCTCCTGCGTCGCCCGCGGAGTCGCCGGACGGGGGACCGCGACGGCAGCAGGCCGCGGGCCACGTCGTCACGCGGGATGTGACCGGACGGCAGGGCAGCAAACCAGGCTGCCGGCGTCACTCCGGTTTCAGTCTCGGAGTTGCCGAGGCGTGACGTGACCGCGGCAGCGCGCCGCGCCGGACCGCCGGCCCGCTTTCCGGCTTCAGCCCCCGAGCCGCTCGCCCTCCCCGATGCGCACCCCGCGGGCCCAGTCCGCCGCCCGCATCGGCTTCTTGCCCTGGGCCTGCACCCACAGCAGCTCGACGCCGTAGGAGCCGGTGCCGGCGTGGACGTTGTTCTTCCCGGCGGCGATCTGCCCGGCGGCGAGGTCCGTCCGGTCGGGCACGGGCGTGACCTGGATGAGCTTGAGCCGCTCACCGCGGAAGGTGGTCCAGGCGCCGGGGGCCGGGGTGCAGCCCCGCACCATCCGGTCGATGCGCAGCGCGGGTGCGTTCCAGTCCAGGTGCGCGTCCTCGACGTTGACCTTCGGGGCGAGGCTGATCCCGTCGGCCGGCTGCGGTACGGCCTTCAGCGTGCCGTCCTCGATGCCGTCCATGGTCGCCGCGAGCAGCCCGGCGCCGGCGAACGCCAGCCGTGTCAGCAGGTCCCCGCTGGTGTCGGTGGCCCGGATCTCCTCGGTCACCGTGCCGTACACCGGGCCGGAGTCGAGCCCCTCCTCGATCAGGAAGGTGGACGCCCCGGTGATCTCGTCGCCGGCCATGATGGCGTGCTGCACGGGCGCGGCACCGCGCCAGGCCGGGAGCAGGGAGAAGTGCAGATTGACCCAGCCGTGCGCGGGGATGTCGAGCGCGACCCGGGGCAGCAGCGCCCCGTAGGCGACCACGGGACAGCAGTCCGGTCCGATCTGCCGCAGCCGCTCCAGGAACTCCGGGTCCTTCGGCTTCGCCGGCTTCAGCACCTCGATCCCGGCCTCCTCCGCCCGCTCGGCGACGGGCGACGCGACGAGCCTGCGCCCGCGCCCGGCCGGCGCGTCGGGCCGCGTGACGACGGCGGCCACCTCGTGCCGTCCGGAGGCGAGCAGAGCGTCCAGGGCGGGAACGGCGACCTCGGGTGTACCGGCGAAGACGAGCTTCATGGGGTGGTGGGGGCCTCTCGGGGCGGGAATCGGACGGGCAGCGCGCCCAAGTCTATGAGCCCGGGACGGAAAGCCGCCGACGGCGCTCAGCCCCCACAGGAGGGCTCGGCCCCGCGATACAGGAGGGCTCGGCCTCGCGATACAGGAGGGCTCGGCCTCGCGATCGGCTGCTCCAGGCGGTGCGCGGGCGGGAGACGAGCGGCGAAAGCCGGAAGCCGAGGCGCACGCCCCGCGCAAACGGGCGCACGCGTATGCCCCCGCGCCCCCACACCGTGACCAGCGGAGCGAATCCGCGTTGGTCAAGACAGAGTTGACCACACCGGGCCGCGATCGCGGCCCATTCCTTTCATCTCATCGCCGGTTCGAGAGGCTTGTTCATGGCCGACCACGCAACCCACGACGCCCAGGCTCGGGCCAGCCTGCACTTGCTGGTGCGGGACATCGAGCGGGTCCGCCGGCAGGTGGACGCACTGCGCACACTGACCGCCCAGTTGGGCAACGTCTACCGCCCGCGCCGCTCCGGCCCCTCCACGGGCTTCGTCGTCTACGGACGCGCCCCCGCCCCGACGGTACGTCTCGCCCAGGAGCTGCGGGACAGTGTCGAGACCCTGGTCACTGCGGCCGTGGACTTCGACCGCTCGCTCGGCTTCTCGTGGGACGCGGTGGGTTCCGCGCTCGGAGTCACCAAGCAGGCGGTCCACCGCCGTTACGGCTCCCGGCGTGCCACGGCCCCGGCGGCCACGCCCGAGCCGGAGCGCACGCCGGAGCCGACCCCTGCGGCCGGCCGCGCGGTCAATGTGACCACCGGCCTGCCCACGGTCCCGACGGTCCCCGCGGCCCGCTCCATGCCCACCCAGCCGACAGCCGGCAGCCCCGCTCTCCGCGACGAGGCGAGGCCCACGGCTTTCCCTGGCCCGCGCAACGGCTGACGCCCCCCTCTGCCCTGCCCTCCCGGACCGCCCCGGGAGGGCAGTCGCGTATCCGGCCGATGAGCAGAACAGACCCCAGCGGGCGCCCGCCGACACAGGCCACGCATCACCCGATGTCGGCCGGATCCACCCGCACCCACACACCGGCCCCGCTCCCGCTCCCCCGGGCCATCCGCGCGGCCTGCGCGTTCTTGAGCGCGGTCGCCAGCGCGGCGCCCCTCCCCGGCGGCACCCGCAGCAACGCCCGCTCCCACGGCTCCCCGGGCGGCGGCGCCCCCGCCCGCCGCGGTCGCCCGGCTGCGGACACGGGCAACGGCACCGGCCCCAGCACCTCGGCCTCGGGCGGCAATTCGGCCGCGCGGAGGAAGTCGGCCACCGCCTCCGCGGGGCCCGACACGGACGCCATCCGCGACACCGGCGGAAACCCCAGCTCCGCACGCTCGGCGAGCTCCCGCACCGCATGACCGACGGGATCCCATCGGACGAGCGCCTGCACGGGCCGCAGCGTCGGCTCGGCCACGACCACCACCGTGCCGCCGTCGGGCTGCGGCCGGACGAGCGACGCGGCCGCGATCCACCGCCGCAACGCGTCCTCCCCGGCCCGCAGGTCGGGCCGCCCGAGCATCGCCCAGCCGTCCAGCAGCAGCGCCGCCGCGTACCCGCCCTCGGCGACGGGCTCGGCCCCTGGCGTACTGACCACCAGCGCGGGCGCCCCTGGCACCGTGTCGAGCACGTGTTCCCGCCCCGAGGTGCGTACGGGCACGGCGGGGAAGGCCCGGCCGAGTTCCTCGGCGGTCCGCCGCGCCCCGACGACCGAGGCGCGCAGGCGGAACGAGCCGCAGTCCGGGCAGTGCCAGCCGCTCTCCTCGCGTCCGCACCACCCGCAGTTCAGCGCACCGCCGTCCGGCGCCTCCAGCGGCCCCGAGCAGTGCCGGCAGCGCGCGGGCGCCCGGCAGTTGGCACACGCCATGCGCGGCACATATCCCCTGCGCGGGACCTGCACCAGCACCGGGCCGCTCCGCAGACCGTCCCTGACGGCCTGCCAGGCGAGGGTCGGCAGCCGGGCGGCCCGGGCGGCCTCGTCACGGGCGAGATCCTGGTCCCCGACGGTCCGTACCAGCGGAGCGGCGGCCCGGACCCGCTCCCGCCCCGCGACGAGCGGCCGCGCCCAGCCGCTCTCGACGAGCTGCGCGGCCTCCACCGTGCAGCCCCAGCTCCCCAGCAGGAAACCGCACTTGTCCTGCGCGGCCCGCAGCAGGAGCACTTCGCGGGCGTGCGGCTGCGGGGCGTGCTGCTCGCTGTGGCTGTCGTCGCCGTCGTCCCAGAGGGCGACCAAGCCGAGGTCCTGGACGGGCGCGAACATCGCGGCCCTGGTCCCGATCACGGCCCGTACGGAGCCGCGCCGCACCGCGAGCCACTGCGCGTACCGCTTCTCGGGGCCGGCGTCGGCGGTGAGCACCGCGTGCCGCCCCTTCCCGAGCAGAGAGGTCAGGGCGGCGTCGGCCCGCGCGACCGCGCGTCCGTCGGGCAGGACGGCGAGCGCCCCGCGCCCGGAGGCCAGCGTCGCGGCGACGGCCCGGGCCAGCTCATCGCTCCACTGCGGCCCGGGCAGCGCGTTCCACACGGCCCGGGGCGCTCCACCCGAGGCCAGCGACGCCAGGAAGGCCGCTCCCCGCTCGTAGCGCTGCCAGGATGCCGCCTCGGGCGCGGGGGGCGGTGGCAGCGGCTGTGGGGAGGGCCGCTGCTCGGCTCGGGCGTTGCGCGGTGGCACGGCGAGCTGCAGGACGTCGGCGAGGCTGCCCGCGTACCGGTCGGCGACCGCCCGGGCCAGCCCCAGCAGTTCCTCGCTGAGCACCTGCTCGGGCGACACGACCTGGGCGAGGGCTGCCAGCGGCCCGGAGTAGTCGGACTCGGCCAGCCGCTCGACGAGGAACCCGTCGATCAGTCCGCCGCCCTCGCGCCGTCCGTCCCGCACGCGATGCCGCCCGGCCCCGAACCGCACGCGCACCCGCACGCCCGGCCGGGCGTCCGCGTCCAGCTCCTCGGGCACGGCGTAGTCGAAGTACCGGTCGAGATGGAGGACGCCCTTGTCGACGAGGACGCGTGCGACGGGGAGCTCCTTGGCGAGCGCGGCCCCCCGCCAGGTGCGCGGTTTGGCCCGGGGCGTCCTGGCCTTGCGCACGCTGTCCCGGATGAGCGCGAGCTGCTCGGGCGGCGCACCCTCGGCCCCGCCGCCCGCCTGTTCGTTCTCGCTGCTCACGCTTGCATTCTTACCAAACACCACTGACAGGCGGAGGCGCCCGAGGTCCCTCGTGGTGACGGCGCGCACTCGCCTTGGACCACTCGGCCACGCCACCGGGCACGGCCCGGCCGACGGCGGGATTCGAACCCGCGGGGGCTGCATCGAGCCCAGAAGTATCCGTCACCTTCGCACCGGGCGCCCCGGCGCCCTCCACCGTAGAGAGCGGCCGCCACCGTCCGCGAGCCGTTTTGAAGGCCCGCAGGGCAGAAAGGGGCCCGCGCGGGACGGGGCGGCAGGAGACGGGAGCGGCCCGCACACGGCGGGAGCCGGCCCCGACCAGGCCCGGAGCGCACGCGGAGACGGAAGCGGCCGCGCCAGCCGTGAGCAGGCCCCCACGAGGCCCGGAACGCACGCCCGAGGCCCGGCTCCCCGAAGGGTGCCGGGCCTCACGCGATGCCCCGAGGGACGGGTCTTACTGCCCCGCGGCCTTGCGCAGCGCGTCCACGCGGTCCGTCCGCTCCCAGGTGAAGTCGGGCAGCTCACGGCCGAAGTGGCCGTACGCGGCGGTCTGGGAGTAGATCGGGCGGAGCAGGTCGAGGTCGCGGATGATGGCGGCCGGACGGAGGTCGAAGACCTCGTCGATCGCCCTCTCGATCTTCTCCGTTTCGATCTTGGCGGTGCCGAAGGTCTCGACGAACAGGCCGACCGGCTCGGCCTTGCCGATCGCGTACGCGACCTGGACCTCGCAGCGGGTGGCGAGGCCCGCGGCCACGACGTTCTTCGCGACCCAGCGCATCGCGTACGCCGCGGAACGGTCGACCTTGGACGGGTCCTTGCCGGAGAACGCGCCACCGCCGTGACGGGCCATGCCGCCGTAGGTGTCGATGATGATCTTGCGGCCGGTCAGGCCGGCGTCACCCATCGGGCCGCCGATCTCGAAACGGCCGGTCGGGTTGACCAGGAGACGGTAGTTCTCCGTGTCGAGCTTGATGCCCTCGTCCAGCAGCGCCTTGAGCTCCGGCTCGACGACGAACTCCTTGATGTCCGGAGCCAGGAGCGAGTCCAGGTCGATGTCGGAGGCGTGCTGGGAGGAGACCACCACGGTGTCCAGGCGGACCGCCTTGTCACCGTCGTACTCGATGGTGACCTGCGTCTTGCCGTCCGGGCGCAGGTAGGGGATCGTGCCGTTCTTGCGCACGTCGGACAGGCGCTTCGACAGGCGGTGCGCCAGGAAGATCGGCAGCGGCATCAGCGTCGGCGTCTCGTCCGTCGCGTAGCCGAACATCAGGCCCTGGTCGCCCGCGCCCTGCTTGTCGAGCTCGTCGTCGTCACCCTCGACACGGTTCTCGTACGCCGTGTCCACGCCCTGGGCGATGTCCGGGGACTGCGCGCCGATCGACACCGACACGCCGCAGGAGGCGCCGTCGAAGCCCTTCTTGGAGGAGTCGTAGCCGATTTCGAGGATCTTGTTCCGGACCAGCGTCGCGATGTCCGCGTACGTCTTGGTCGTGACCTCGCCGGCCACGTGCACCAGGCCGGTCGTGATCAGGGTCTCGACGGCGACCCGGGATGACGGGTCCTCGCGCAGAAGCGCGTCGAGAATGGTGTCGCTGATCTGGTCAGCGATCTTGTCGGGGTGACCCTCGGTGACGGACTCCGAGGTGAACAGACGACGGGACACAACGCTCCCTGAGGTTGCAGCGGCTGCTGGCTGATCATTGGCGGACGGCGGGGGCTGCACCCGGCGCCGTCCGTGGAACAGTTTACGGGTCACGCTTCGGCCACGGTCCCCCCGTCTCGCCACTCGGGAGTGCTGTGACCTGCGGCACGGGCATTCTGCCCAATACCGAGTGACGTTGGCCAGAGGCGCCACGCCCGGATCCGCCCACTTTCGCGTGGTACGCGGCCCATGAGCCGTCAGCCCAGGCGCTCGGCCACCAGGTCCCACACGGTTTCGGCCAGGGCTTCCTTGGGTCCGTGCGCCACCGCGGTCTCGCTGCCGTCGGCGCCCAGCACGACCGCCTCGTTCTCCTCGGAACCGAAGGTTTTCCGCTCCCCCACCTCGTTCACGACCAGGAGATCGCAGCCCTTGCGCTTGAGTTTGGCGCGGCCGTTGGCCAGGACGTCGTCCGTCTCCGCGGCGAATCCGACGATCACCTGTCCGGGGCGGGCCCGGTCGGCCGAGATCTCCGCGAGAATGTCCGGATTCCGCACCAGGGTGACCGGCTCCGGCTCCTGGCCGTCCTTCTTCTTGATCTTCCCTGACGCGTAGGCCGCCGGGCGGAAGTCCGCCACCGCGGCCGCCATCACCACGGCGTCGGCCTCCGGGGCGGCCCGCAGCACCGCCTCGCGCAGCTCCACGGCGGTGCCGACCGGCACGACGTCGACGCCCGCGGGGGCCGGCAGGGTGCTGTTGGCCGCGACCAGCGTGACGCGGGCGCCGCGGGCTGCGGCGGTGCGGGCGAGGGCGTAGCCCTGCTTGCCGGAGGAGCGGTTGCCGAGGAAGCGGACGGGGTCCAGGGGCTCGCGGGTGCCGCCGGCGCTGACGACGACGTGCCGGCCCACGAGGTCGGGCTCGGTGACGCCCCGGGCCAGGACACGGCGGCAGACCTCGAAGATCTCGCCCGGGTCGGGCAGCCGGCCCTTGCCGGTGTCGACGCCGGTGAGGCGGCCGACGGCCGGTTCGATGACGAGGGCGCCGCGGCGGCGCAGCGTCGCCACGTTCTCCTGGGTGGCCGGGTGCTCCCACATCTCCGTGTGCATGGCGGGGGCGAAGACGACCGGGCAGCGGGCGGTGAGCAGGGTGTTGGTGAGGAGGTCGTCGGCGAGGCCGTGGGCCGCCTTGGCGAGCATGTCGGCGGTGGCGGGGGCGACGACGACCAGGTCGGCCCGCTGCCCGATGCGGACGTGCGGGACTTCGTGCACGTCGTCCCAGACCTCGGTGGAGACGGGGTGGCCGGAGAGCGCGGACCAGGTGGCGGCGCCGACGAAGTGCAGTGCGGACGCCGTGGGGACCACCCGCACCTCGTGGCCCGACTCCGTCAGCCGCCGCAGCAGCTCACAGGCCTTGTAGGCGGCGATGCCCCCGCTGACCCCCAGAACGACCTTCGGCTTGTCCACGTCTCTCCCCGGACCTCGGCAACCGGCACACCGTACGACTCCATGACACACCACAGGCCCGGCAGTCGGCCTGCCGGGCCTGTGGATAAGTCAGCGTCAAGCTGTAAATCTTACTTACTGCGCCGGGCCCTCGACGGCCTCGGACGTCAGGAGCCCCGCGTTGATCTCGCGGAGGGCGATCGAGAGCGGCTTCTCGTGGACGTGGGTGTCGACGAGAGGACCGACGTACTCGAGGAGGCCCTCGCCGAGCTGCGAGTAGTACGCGTTGATCTGGCGGGCACGCTTGGCCGCGTAGATCACGAGGCTGTACTTCGAGTCGGTGGCCTCGAGGAGCTCGTCGATCGGCGGGTTGATGATGCCCTCGGGCGCGGAGATGGAAGAGGACACGCTCTACCTTCCGATGGATGGGAAAGAATTTGTCGGGCTGATCGGCCGACCGTAACGATCGGCGATGGTCACACGACGTCCATCAAGGCTAGCAGCTCGCGTGCTACGTCCTCGACGGAGGTGTTGACCAGGGTGGTGTCGAACTCCGGCTCCGCCGCGAGTTCGATCTTCGCCGCTTCGAGCCGGCGCTCGATCACCTCGGGCGGTTCGGTGCCCCGCCCGGTGAGTCGGCGCACGAGCTCCTCCCAGGAGGGAGGAGCGAGGAACACCAGCTGGGCCTCGGGCATCGACTCGCGGACCAGGCGGGCGCCCTGCAGGTCGATCTCCAGGAGGACGGGCTCGCCGTTCTCCAGGCGCTCCTGCACGGCCGCACGCGGCGTGCCGTAGCGGTTGCCGGCGAACTCGGCCCACTCCAGCAGCTCCCCGTTGGCGATCAGCTTGTCCATCTCGTCGTCGGAGACGAAGAAGTAGTGGACTCCGTGCTGCTCGCCGGGGCGGGGCTTGCGGGTCGTCGCCGACACCGAGAGCCAGACCTCGGGGTGCTCCTTGCGCATATGAGCGACGACCGTGCTCTTGCCGACCCCGGAGGGGCCGGAGAGCACGGTCAGCCGCGGACGTACGTCCGGGGGTACGGGGGACGTCCCCCGGGGTGTTGCAGCCATGCAGCGATTATCCAGCAATCGCGGAGTGCCCGGGACTCGCTTCCCCGGAGCTCCCGATTCAGGAGCCGGTGCTGCCGAACTCGCGCTCCAGGGAGGCGATCTGGTTGGAACCGAGACCCCGCACGCGGCGGCTCTCGGAGATGCCGAGTCGCTCCATGATCTGCTTGGCGCGGACCTTGCCCACGCCGGGCAGCGACTCGAGGAGGGCGGAGACCTTCATCTTGCCGATGACGTCGTTCTCCTGACCCTGCTTGATGACCTCGTGAAGGGAGGCGCCGGAGTGCTTGAGTCGATTCTTGACCTCGGCCCGCTCCCGGCGAGCCGCGGCGGCCTTTTCGAGCGCGGCTGCGCGCTGTTCAGGGGTAAGGGGCGGAAGAGCCACGCCTACGTCACCTCGGATGTCGAACTGTCGGATACGGACCGGTGAGGAACCTAGTCGCCCCACACCTGGGGAGCCACGAGCAACACACGCTTGCCCGTTCTCTCGTCGGAGACTAGCGGGCAAGTCCGCCAGAGTCAGCGAGAACAGCGGAAAAGTCCTGGTCAGCCTTCATCTGAACGGACATTTAGGACATACTGCCCCGGATTTGAGGATGTATTCAGACTCAAGCGGCCCCCTGACCACTCATCGGAGGTCTCGCGGTAAGGTCTGGACCGCCTCACGAGGGCGTCACGGCGTGCCGGATCTCCTCCGCGAAGCGCTCCGCGGCGTCACGCAGAGCGACCGCGTCGGGACCGTGGCGTAGCACTCCCCGGCTGACGTTCGGCACGACGTTGCGCACCGCCGCACCGAAGACCCCGGGAAGATCGGCCGGCGTGGCGCCCTGGGCGCCGATGCCGGGTGCGAGGAGCGGGCCGTTGATGTCCAGGTCGTACGTCGACAGATCACCGAGGGTGGCGCCGACGACCGCGCCGAACGACCCCAGGGGCTCCTCCCCCGTGTTCTCGGCGGCCAGGTGCGCCAGCATCGTCGCTCCGACGTTCCGGCCGTCGGAGCGCACGGCGTGCTGGACCTCGCCGCCCTCCGGGTTGGACGTCAGGGCCAGTACGAAGAGTCCCGCACCGTTCTCCCGGGCCAGCGCGACGGCCGGGCTGAGCGATCCGTAGCCGAGGTACGGCGAGACCGTCAGGGCGTCGGAGAACAGCGGCGCGTCCTTGTGCAGGAAGGACTCGGCGTAGGCGGCCATGGTCGAGCCGATGTCGCCGCGCTTGGCGTCCATGACGACCAGTGCGCCCGCCGCGCGGGCCTCGGCGACCGACTTCTCCAGGACGGCGACGCCGCGCGAGCCGAAGCGCTCGAAGAACGCGCTCTGCGGCTTGAGCACGGCGACCCGGTCGGCCACCGCCTCGACGACCGTGCGGCTGAACCGCTCCAGGCCCGCCACGTCGTCGTTCAGGCCCCACTCGGCGAGCAGGGAGGCGTGCGGGTCGATGCCGACGCACAGCGGGCCGCGCTCGTCCATGGCGCGGCGCAGGCGCGCGCCGAAGGGTTCGAGACCACTCATGCCGTCTTCCTCACGTCGGCGCCCACCGCGTCGGCGAGCGTGGCGTAGGGGCTCGTGGCCAGGCGAGCGGCGAGCCCCTTGTGGATCGCGCGGCCCCAGAAGGGCCCCTCGTAGATGAAGGCGCTGTAGCCCTGGACCAGCGTGGCGCCGGCCAGGATGCGCTGCCAGGCGTCCTCGGCGTTCTCGATGCCGCCGACGCCCACCAGGGTGATCCGGTCGCCCACGCGCGCGTAGAGGCGCCGCAGGACCTCCAGGGAGCGGTTCTTCAGGGGCGCTCCGGACAGGCCGCCGGTCTCCTTGACCAGGGTGGGGTCTGACTTCAGGCCGAGGCCCTCGCGCGCGATGGTGGTGTTCGTGGCGATGATCCCGTCCAGACCGAGCTCCACGGCGAGGTCGGCGACGGCGTCGACGTCCTCGTCGGCGAGGTCCGGTGCGATCTTGACGAGGAGCGGGACGCGGCGGGCCGACGCCGTGCGGTCGGCGGCCTCGCGGACGGCGCTCAGCAGGGGGCGGAGCGCCTCCGTCGCCTGGAGGTTGCGCAGGCCCGGCGTGTTCGGCGAGGAGACGTTGACGACCAGGTAGTCGGCGTACGGCGCGAGCCGCTCGGCGGACTTCACGTAGTCCGCGACGGCCTCCTTCTCGGGGACGACCTTGGTCTTGCCGATGTTCACGCCGACGACCGGCTTGAAGACCGGCGTGCGCGAGGCCAGGCGGGCGGCGACCCGGAGCGAGCCGTCGTTGTTGAAGCCCATGCGGTTGATCAGCGCCCGATCCTTGACCAGGCGGAACAGCCGCCGCTTGGGGTTGCCGGGCTGTGGCTCGCCGGTCACCGTGCCGATCTCGACGTGGTCGAAGCCGAGCATGGCCATGCCGTCGATGCCGACGGCGTTCTTGTCGAAGCCCGCGGCGAGCCCGAAGGGGCCGTGCATGCGCAGGCCCAGGGCCTCGGTGCGCAGCTCCTTGTGGCGGGGCGCGAGGGCGGCCGCGAGGAAGGTGCGCAGCACGGGCACGCGGGCGGCCAGGCGGATCCAGCGGAAGGCCAGGTGGTGGGCCTGCTCCGGGTCCAACCTCTTGAAGACGAGTCGGAAGAAGTATTTGTACATGGTGTCCTCACGAAGACATGGCGTCCTCACGAAGAGGGGGACACCGTTTCCGGTGTCCCCCTCGGGGCTGCTAGTCGCGGGCCGCGGTCAGGTGTTCCGCGTGTTCCTGGAGCGAGCGGACGCTCACGTCGCCGCGGTTGAGGGCGTCGATGCCCTGGACCGCCGCCGCGAGTGCCTGGACCGTCGTCAGGCAGGGCACGGAGCGCGCCACGGCAGCCGTACGGATGTCGTAGCCGTCGAGGCGGCCGCCCGTGCCGTACGGGGTGTTGACGATGAGGTCGACCTCGCCGTCGTGGATGAGCTGGACGATGGTCTTCTCGCCGTTCGGCCCGGTGCCCTCGGACTGCTTGCGCACGATGGTGGCGTTGATGCCGTTGCGCTTGAGGACCTCGGCGGTGCCGGAGGTGGCGAGCAGTTCGAAGCCGTGCGCGACCAGCTCGCGGGCCGGGAAGATCATCGAGCGCTTGTCGCGGTTGGCGACCGAGATGAACGCGCGGCCCTTGGTGGGCAGCGGCCCGTAGGCGCCCGCCTGCGACTTGGCGTACGCCGTGCCGAAGACGGAGTCGATGCCCATGACCTCGCCGGTGGAGCGCATCTCCGGGCCGAGGACCGTGTCGACGCCGCGGCCGTGGATGTCGCGGAAGCGCGACCACGGCATGACGGCCTCCTTGACGGAGATCGGCGCGTCGAACGGCAGCTCGCCGCCGTCGCCGGTCGCCGGGAGCAGGCCCTCGGCACGCAGCTCGGCGATCGTGGCGCCCAGTGAGATCCGGGCGGCGGCCTTGGCCAGCGGCACCGCCGTCGCCTTCGAGGTGAAGGGGACGGTCCGGGACGCGCGCGGGTTGGCCTCCAGGACGTAGAGGATGTCGCCGGCGAGCGCGAACTGGATGTTGATCAGGCCGCGGACCCCGACGCCCTTGGCGATGCCCTCCGTGGAGGCGCGCAGGCGCTTGATGTCGAAGCCGCCGAGCGTGATCGGGGGCAGGGCGCACGCCGAGTCGCCGGAGTGGATGCCGGCCTCCTCGATGTGCTCCATGACGCCGCCGAGGTAGAGCTCCTCGCCGTCGTAGAGGGCGTCGACGTCGATCTCGATCGCGTCGTCGAGGAACCGGTCGACCAGGACCGGCCGCGAGGGGCTGATCTCGGTCGACTCGGCGATGTAGGACTCCAGCCGGGTCTCGTCGTAGACGATCTCCATGCCGCGTCCGCCGAGGACGTAGGACGGGCGCACGAGGACCGGGTAGCCGATCTCGTCGGCGATGGACTTGGCCTCGGTGAAGGTGGTGGCGGTGCCGTGCTTGGGGGCCGGGAGGCCGGCCTCCGCCAGGACCCGGCCGAAGGCGCCACGGTCCTCGGCGGCGTGGATGGCCTCCGGGGAGGTGCCGACGATCGGCACGCCGTTGTCCTTCAGCGCCTGCGACAGGCCCAGCGGGGTCTGGCCGCCGAGCTGCACGACGACGCCCGCGACCGGTCCGGCCTGCTGCTCGGCGTGCACGATCTCCAGCACGTCTTCGAGCGTCAGCGGCTCGAAGTACAGGCGGTCGGAGGTGTCGTAGTCGGTGGAGACGGTCTCCGGGTTGCAGTTGACCATCACCGTCTCGTAGCCCGCGTCGCTGAGCGCGAAGGAGGCGTGGACGCAGGAGTAGTCGAACTCGATGCCCTGGCCGATGCGGTTCGGGCCGGAGCCCAGGATGATGACGGCCGGCTTCTCGCGGGAGGCGACCTCCGTCTCCTCGTCGTAGGAGGAGTAGAAGTACGGCGTCTTGGCGGCGAACTCGGCGGCGCAGGTGTCGACGGTCTTGTAGACCGGGCGGATGCCCAGCGCGTGCCGGACCTCGCGGACGACGTCCTCGCGCAGGCCGCGGATCTCACCGATCTGCGCGTCGGAGAAGCCGTGCCGCTTGGCCTCGGCGAGCAGGTCGGTGGTCAGCTCGGGCGCCTCGGCCAGCTCGTCCGCGATCTCCTTGATCAGGAAGAGCTGGTCGACGAACCAGGGGTCGATCTTCGTGTACTCGAAGATCTCCTCGGGCGTGGCGCCCGCGCGGATGGCCTGCATGACGGTGTTGATCCGGCCATCGGTCGGCCGGACCGCCTGCTCCAGGAGCTGAACCTTGTCGCCGGGCTCGCCGACGAAGGTGAACTGGCTGCCCTTCTTCTCCAGCGAGCGCAGCGCCTTCTGGAAGGCCTCGGTGAAGTTGCGGCCGATGGCCATGGCCTCGCCGACGGACTTCATGGTGGTGGTGAGGGTGGCGTCCGCGCTCGGGAACTTCTCGAAGGCGAAACGCGGGGCCTTCACGACCACGTAGTCGAGCGTGGGCTCGAAGGAGGCCGGGGTCTCCTGGGTGATGTCGTTCGGGATCTCGTCCAGCGTGTAGCCGACGGCGAGCTTGGCGGCGATCTTGGCGATCGGGAAGCCGGTCGCCTTGGAGGCCAGCGCCGAGGAGCGCGACACGCGCGGGTTCATCTCGATGACGATGACCCGGCCGTCCTCGGGGTTCACCGCGAACTGGATGTTGCAGCCGCCGGTGTCGACGCCGACCTCGCGGATCACGGCGATGCCGATGTCGCGCAGGGTCTGGTACTCGCGGTCGGTGAGCGTCATCGCGGGCGCCACGGTGATCGAGTCGCCGGTGTGCACGCCCATGGGGTCGAAGTTCTCGATGGAGCAGACGACCACGACGTTGTCGTGCTTGTCACGCATCAGCTCCAGCTCGTACTCCTTCCAGCCGAGGATGGACTCCTCCAGGAGCACCTCGGTGGTCGGGGAGAGCGTGAGGCCCTGGCCTGCGATGCGGCGCAGCTCCTCCTCGTCGTGGGCGAAGCCGGAGCCGGCGCCGCCCATGGTGAAGGAGGGGCGGACGACGACCGGGTAGCCGCCGAGCGTGTCGACCCCCTGGAGCACGTCGTCCATGGAGTGGCAGATGACCGAGCGGGCGGACTCGCCGTGGCCGATCTTGCCGCGGACGGCCTCGACGACCTCCTTGAAGAGGTCGCGGTCCTCGCCCTTGTTGATGGCCTCGACGTTGGCGCCGATCAGCTCGACGCCGTACTTGTCGAGCGTCCCGGCCTCGTGCAGGGAGATGGCCGTGTTGAGGGCCGTCTGGCCGCCCAGGGTGGGCAGCAGCGCGTCGGGGCGCTCCTTGGCGATGATCTTCTCGACGAACTCGGGGGTGATCGGCTCGACATAGGTGGCGTCGGCGATCTCCGGGTCGGTCATGATCGTCGCCGGGTTGGAGTTCACCAGGACGACCCGGAGGCCCTCGGCCTTCAGGACGCGGCACGCCTGGGTGCCGGAGTAGTCGAACTCGGCGGCCTGGCCGATGACGATCGGGCCGGAGCCGATGACCAGGACGGACTGGATATCGGTGCGCTTAGGCACGCTGGCCCTCCATCAGGGATACGAAGCGGTCGAACAGGTAGGCGGCGTCGTGCGGGCCGGCTGCCGCTTCGGGGTGGTACTGGACGCTGAAGGCGGGGCGGTCGAGGAGCTGGAGCCCCTCCACCACGTTGTCGTTCAGGCAGACGTGGGACACCTCGGCGCGGCCGAACGGGGTCTCGGAGACCTGGTCGAGCGGGGCGTCGACGGCGAAGCCGTGGTTGTGCGCGGTGACCTCGACCTTGCCGGTCGTGCGGTCCTGCACCGGCTGGTTGATGCCGCGGTGGCCGTACTTCAGCTTGAAGGTGCCGAAGCCGAGCGCGCGGCCCAGGATCTGGTTGCCGAAGCAGATACCGAAGAGCGGGGTGCCGCGCTCCAGGACGCCCCGCATCACGGAGACGGGGTGGTCTGCGGTGGCCGGGTCGCCCGGGCCGTTGGAGAAGAACACGCCGTCCGGGTTGACCGCGTACACGTCCTCGACGGTCGCGGTCGCCGGGAGTACGTGCACCTCGATGCCGCGCTCGGCCATGCGGTGGGGGGTCATGCCCTTGATGCCGAGGTCGACGGCGGCGACGGTGAACTTCTTCTCGCCGATGGCCGGGACGACGTAGGGCTCGGTGGTGGCGACCTCAGCGGAGAGGTTCGCGCCCTTCATCTGGGGGGCTTCCTGGACGCGGGCCAGCAGCGCGGCGTCGTCCTGGACGGCGCCGCCGCTGAAGATGCCGACGCGCATGGCGCCCCGCTCGCGCAGGTGGCGGGTGAGGGCGCGGGTGTCGATGCCGCTGATGCCGACGACGCCCTGGGCGTCCAGCTCTGCGTCCAGCGTGCGCCGGGAGCGCCAGCTGGACGGCACGCGCGCGGGGTCGCGCACGACGTAGCCGGAGACCCAGATCCTCTTCGACTCCATGTCCTCGTCGTTCACGCCGGTGTTGCCGACGTGCGGCGCGGTCATCACCACGACCTGGCGGTGGTACGAGGGGTCGGTGAGGGTCTCCTGGTAGCCGGTCATGCCGGTGGAGAACACCGCTTCGCCGAAGGTCTCCCCCACGGCCCCGTAAGCACGGCCGCGAAAGATCCGGCCGTCCTCCAGGACGAGTACGGCGGGAGTTTTGGCGGCTCCCCTGGTGGAGGTGGTCATCGTTCGGCGCCTTCCCTGGTGTTCGTTTCGATCATGGAGTTGATGGCTACGACCCACTCGTTGTGCTCGGCCGCGTGGTCGGAGCGGAAGCCTGAGTCGATCAGCCGGTCGCCGTGCTCCCAGGTGACGATCAGCAGGCCGCCCTCGGTGAGGACCTTCCCGGCGATGCCCTTGTCGAGCCGGGCCTCGCGCAGCTGTGCGACCGGGACGAAGAAGTCGCTCGCCCCGGGGCGTACGACATCGAGGCCGGCGTCCGTGAGGGTGAGCTCGGCCCGGCTGCGGGTGCCCAGGCCCCGGGCGACGATGCGGTCGAGCCACTGACCGGCGGTGGTGGAGCCGTGGTAGCGGCCGCTCAGGCTCAGCTTCTCGGGGCCCCGGTCGTCCGGGGCGGCGGGCAGCTCGGGCAGGTCGCCCTGGAGGGTGCCGCGCCACTTCCAGCCCTCGCGCATCAGCCAGTAGACGAGCGCGACGAACAGGGCGAGGCCGACGACCCAGCCGATGCGGGCGGCCCAGTCGGTCACTTGCGCCGATTCCTTCTCGGCGGCCAGCAGGAGTACAGGTGTCACGTGAGCTTCCCGTCGACGAGCGTGGCCTTGCCCCGCAGCCACGTGTGCGTCACACGGCCCGGCAGCTCACGCCCCTCGTAGGGGGTGTTGCGGCTGCGCGAGGCGAAGCCCGCGGGTTCCACGAGCCCACGGTATGCCGTGTCGACCAGGGTGAGGTTGGCGGGCTCACCTGCCGAGACGGGTCGTCCGTGGCCCGTGGCCTGTCCGATCTGCGCGGGCTTGACGGACATGCGGTCGGCGACGCCGGCCCAGTCCAGCAGACCCGTGTCGACCATGGTCTCCTGCACCACTGACAGCGCGGTCTCCAGGCCGACCATGCCCATGGCGGCCGCGGCCCACTCGCAGTCCTTGTCCTCGTGCGGGTGCGGGGCGTGGTCGGTGGCGACGATGTCGATCGTGCCGTCGGCGAGCGCCTCGCGCAGGGCCATGACGTCGCGCTCGGTGCGCAGCGGTGGGTTGACCTTGTAGACGGGGTTGTAGGTGCGCACCAGCTCATCCGTGAGGAGGAGGTGGTGCGGGGTGACCTCGGCGGTGACGGCGATGCCGCGGGACTTGGCCCAGCGGACGATCTCGACGGAGCCGGCGGTCGACAGGTGGCAGATGTGGACGCGGGAGCCGACGTGGTCGGCGAGCAGGACATCCCGGGCGATGATCGATTCTTCGGCCACCGCGGGCCAGCCCCCGAGCCCCAGTTCCGCGGAGACGATCCCCTCGTTCATCTCGGCGCCCTCGGTGAGCCGTGGCTCCTGCGCGTGCTGCGCGACGACACCGCCGAAGGCCTTCACGTACTCCAGGGCGCGGCGCATGATCACGGCGTCGTGGACGCACTTGCCGTCGTCGGAGAAGACGGTGACGCCGGCGGCGGACTCGTGCATGGCGCCCAGCTCGGCGAGCTTCCTGCCCTCCAGGCCGACGGTGACGGCGCCGATGGGCTGGACGTCGCAGTAGCCGTGCTCCTTGCCGAGCCGCCAGACCTGCTCGACGACACCGGCGGTGTCGGCGACCGGGAAGGTGTTGGCCATGGCGAAGACGGTGGTGAAGCCGCCGGAGGCGGCGGCGCGCGTGCCGGTGAGGACGGTCTCGGAGTCCTCGCGGCCGGGCTCGCGCAGATGGGTGTGCAGGTCGACCAGGCCCGGCAGCAGCACCTTGCCCCCGGCCTCGACGACCTCGGCGCCCTCGGCGGCCAGCCCGCTGCCCACCTGCGCGATGGTTCCGCCGTCGATCAGCACGTCCTGCGGCTCGCCGCCGAGCACCTTCGCACCACGGATCAGGATCTTGCTCATCTGTCTTACTTCTCCTCGGTACGGGGGTGGGTGACGGCGGGCTCGTTGCCCCCGAGCAGCAGGTACAGGACGGCCATCCGGATGGACACTCCGTTTGCGACCTGCTCGACGACGGTGCAGCGGTCGGAGTCGGCGACCTCGGCGGTGATCTCCATGCCGCGGACCATCGGGCCGGGGTGCATCACGATGGCGTGCTCGGGCATCCGCGCCATGCGGTCGCCGTCGAGGCCGTAGCGGCGGGAGTACTCGCGCTCGGTCGGGAAGAACGCGGCGTTCATGCGCTCGCGCTGGACGCGCAGCATCATCACCGCGTCGGACTTGGACAGCGTGCTGTCGAGGTCGTAGGAGACCTCGCAGGGCCAGGTCTCGATGCCGACCGGCAGCAGGGTCGGCGGGGCGACGAGGGTGACCTCGGCGCCGAGGGTGTGCAGCAGGTCGACGTTGGAGCGGGCGACCCGGCTGTGCAGGACGTCGCCGACGAGCGTGATGCGCTTGCCTTCGAGGTCCTGGCCGAGTCCGGCGTCCGGGCCGATCAGGCGGCGGCGCATGGTGAAGGCGTCCAGCAGGGCCTGGGTGGGGTGCTGGTGGGTGCCGTCGCCGGCGTTGACGACGGCGGCGTCGATCCAGCCGGAGTTAGCGAGGCGGTACGGGGCTCCGGAGGCGCCGTGCCGGATGACCACGGCGTCGACGCCCATGGCCTCCAGGGTCTGGGCGGTGTCCTTCAGGGACTCGCCCTTGGAGACGCTGGAGCCCTTGGCGGTGAAGTTGATGACGTCCGCGGACAGCCGCTTCTCGGCGGCCTCGAAGGAGATCCGGGTCCGTGTGGAGTCCTCGAAGAAGAGGTTGACGATCGTGCGGCCGCGCAGGGTCGGCAGCTTCTTGATCGGCCGGTCGGCGACCCGGGCCATCTCCTCGGCGGTGTCGAGGATCAGGACGGCGTCGTCGCGGGTGAGGTCGGCGGCCGAGATGAGATGACGCTGCATCTGTCAGGCTCCGTAAGGCAGTTCATTCGGGAGGTTCGGGGCAGACGGGCGCGCGGGGGCGCGCACTGAGCCGGCGTACGACAGCGGCGTACGCCTGGAGCGCTACCGGGGGGTCGGCTTGGCACCGAGCAGCACGGTGTCGCGACCGTCCTCCTCGGCGAGCTGGACCTTGACCGTCTCCCGCAACGACGTGGGGAGGTTCTTGCCGACGTAGTCGGCGCGGATGGGCAGTTCGCGGTGTCCGCGGTCGACGAGGACGGCGAGCTGCACCGCGCGCGGGCGCCCGAGGTCGTTCAGCGCGTCGAGGGCGGCGCGGATGGTGCGGCCGGAGAAGAGCACGTCGTCGACGAGGACGACGAGCTTGCCGTCGAGACCGTCACCGGGGATCTCGGTGCGGGCGAGCGCGCGCGGCGGGTGCATGCGCAGGTCGTCGCGGTACATGGTGATGTCGAGCGAGCCGCACGGGACCTTGCGCTCGGTGATCTGCTCCAGCTTGTCCGCGATCCGCCGGGCGAGGAAGACGCCCCGGGTCGGAATGCCGAGGAGCACCACGTCGTCGGCGCCCTTGGCGCGTTCGACGATCTCGTGGGCGATGCGGGTCAGCACCCGCGCGATGTCGGGCCCTTCGAGAACGGGCCGGGCATCGGACTGCGTGTCGTGCGTGTCCATACGAAACGGACCTCCTTCTCCGCCTCACGGGACGGACCTTAAAGGACGTCGGGATTGCGCCATACACGGTAGCAGGTCCCCGTTGTCGCTCCGATGGCCCCCTCGGATCACCCGCTCGGCCTAACGGAACGCCGATATCACGGAAGAGTCGGTGCGGACCATTCGGCTTGACGCGGCAGAGTAACGCTGCGTAACCTCACAGTGAGTTACCAGCCGCGCGGCCTGGCACCCACGCCAGACGCGTCGACACAGTGCCGGGGAGCTATATGTCCAGCGAATACGCCAAACAGCTCGGGGCCAAGCTCCGGGCGATCCGCACCCAGCAGGGCCTTTCCCTCCACGGTGTCGAGGAGAAGTCCCAGGGACGCTGGAAGGCGGTCGTGGTCGGTTCGTACGAGCGCGGCGACCGTGCCGTGACCGTACAGCGTCTTGCCGAGCTGGCGGATTTCTACGGCGTTCCGGTGCAGGAACTGCTTCCGGGCACGACCCCGGGCGGGGCCGCGGAGCCGCCGCCGAAGCTGGTCCTGGACCTGGAGCGGCTGGCCACGGTGCCGGCCGAGAAGGCGGGCCCTCTTCAGCGCTACGCGGCCACGATCCAGTCGCAGCGCGGTGACTACAACGGCAAGGTGCTGTCGATCCGCCAGGACGACCTGCGCACACTCGCCGTCATCTACGACCAGTCGCCGTCCGTCCTCACGGAACAGCTGATCAGCTGGGGTGTCCTGGACGCGGACGCGCGCCGCGCGGTGGCGTCCCACGAGGACGCCTGACCCGCTGGGCGGGCCCAGCAGAAACGTGCCGCCGGGGTGGCCGAAACCGTAGGGTTCTCGGCCACCCCGGCGGCGTTGTGCGGCTCTGGCATCCCTGCGCCGCACCGAGGACGTACGGAAACGCCGGAGGGCCCGCAGCAGTCACGCTGCGGGCCCTCCGGCATGTGGTCCGTCTCAGACCTCGTCGCGGCGGAGCGAGGGCTTGAGCTCCTTGAGCCGGCCGAGCAGGCCGTTCACGAACGAGGGCGACTCGTCCGTGGAGAACTCCTTCGCCAGCTGCACCATCTCGTCGAGGACGACGGCGTCCGGCGTCGCATCGACCCAGATCAGCTCGTAGGCGCCGAGCCGCAGGATGTTGCGGTCGACGACGGGCATCCGGTCCAGCGTCCAGCCGACGGAGTACTGCGCGATCAGCTCGTCGATGCGCTTCGCGTGCTCCGCGTAGCCCTCGACCAGCTCCATCGTGTACTCGCTGACCGGCGGCTGCCGGGTGTCCGCCCGGGAGAGCCGGACCCAGTCCGCGAGGACGGTCAGCACCTCGACGCCGCGCTGGTCCCCCTCGAAGAGGATCTGGAAGGCGCGCTTACGGGCCGTGTTGCGGGCAGCCACGGTTAGCTGTTCACCCGGCCGAGGTAGTCGCTGCTGCGGGTGTCGACCTTGATCTTCTCACCGGTGGTGATGAAGAGCGGCACGTTGATCTGGTGGCCGGTCTCCAGGATGGCGGGCTTGGTGCCGCCGGTGGAGCGGTCGCCCTGGACGCCCGGCTCGGTCTCCTGGATGACGAGCTCGACGGCGGCCGGCAGCTCGACGAAGAGCACCTCGCCCTCGTGCTGCGCGACGGTGGCGGTGAAGCCCTCGATCAGGAAGTTCGCGGCGTCGCCGACGGCCTTGCGGTCGACGTGCAGCTGGTCGTAGGTCTCCATGTCCATGAAGACGAAGTACTCGCCGTCCATGTAGGAGAACTGCATGTCGCGCTTGTCGACGGTGGCCGTTTCGACCTTGACGCCGGCGTTGAAGGTCTTGTCGACGACCTTGCCGGAGAGCACGTTCTTGAGCTTGGTGCGCACGAAGGCCGGGCCCTTGCCGGGCTTGACGTGCTGGAACTCGACGACGGACCAGAGCTGGCCGCCTTCGAGCTTGAGCACCATGCCGTTCTTGAGGTCGTTCGTGGAAGCCACGGTTGCGGAATCTCCTGGACTGACGTACGACCCCGGGGCACGCGCCTGCCTGGCTACAGGGCGAGCAGCTCCTTGGTCGTGATGGTGAGTAGCTCGGGTCCGCCGTCCGCCTCGGGGCGGACGACGAGCGTGTCATCGATCCGGACGCCGCCCCGGCCCGGGAGGTGGACCCCCGGTTCGACGGTGACCGGCACGCAAGCGTCCAGTTTACCCATGGCCGCGGGGCTCAATTGAGGGTCCTCGTCGATTTCGAGCCCCACGCCGTGTCCGGTCAGGACCGTGAGGCCCTCCGTGTACCCCGCGGAGTCCAGGATCTGGCGTGCGGCGCGGTCGACGTCCCGGCAGGCGGCGCCGGGTACCAGGCTCTCACGCCCGGCCCGCTGGGCCGCGAAGACCAGGTCGTAGAGCTCGATCTGCCAGTCCGCGGGAGCGGTGCCGATGACGAAGGTGCGGCCGATCTCGCAGCGGTAGCCGCGGTACGTGGCACCGAGGCAGACGGAGAGGAAGTCGCCCTCCTCGACCCGGCGGTCGCTGGGCCGGTGGCCGGGACGGCCGGCGTTCGGCCCGGTGGCCACCGACGTCGGGAAGGCCGGCCCGTCCGCCCCGTGATCGACGAGCCGCCGCTCCAGTTCCAGGGCGAGGTGGCGCTCGGTGCGGCCCACGAGGATCGACTCCAGGAGCTCGCCGAGGGCCTGGTCGGCGATCTCGGCGCCGATGCGCAGACAGGAGATCTCCTCCTCGTCCTTGACGACCCTGAGCTGCTCGACGGCGCTGCCGAGCCCGGTGAGCCGCAGCCGGGGGGCGACCGAGCCGAGGGCCCTGTGCCGGGCCACCGTGAGGTGGTGCTCCTCCACCGCGAGGGAGTCCGCGCCCTGGCCCGCGGCGAGACGCGCGGCCGCGACGGCCGGGTCACCACCGCCGGCTGCGGGCAGGGTCTGTACGCGCAGGGCCTCGTCGGGACGCTCCTGCGTGGGGCGGTCGGCCGTGGGCCCGGCACGGACCAGGAGGTCCTGCTCCTCGGTCCTGCCCAGGAGCAGAACGGCGCCGTGCGGGGCGGCGCCCGCGAGATAGCGCACGTTGGCGGGGCGGGAGACCAGCGCCGCCGCGCTGCCGCCCGCGTTGCAGTGATCCCTCAGACGCGTCCGGCGGGCCGCGTACACCTCTGACATGACCCGAGCGTATGAGCTCCGCCGGTTTTGCGCTGGTTGAGGGCGTCTGAGTGGGCGGTACCTGAGATGTCCGGGCGGGGAGGGGTGCCGTTCGGGGCTGTGTGCCGTCAGCGCGTGTGCGGGCGCTTGTCGCGCAGTTCCCCGCGCTGAGGGGCGCTTACCTGAGGGGCGCTCACCACTGGGGTGGGCTGGCGATGGAGCGGGACAGGACGTCGTTCAGGACCTGGGCCGTCTGCGGGATGTCGAGCTGGGAGTTGTCGATGATCGGCAGGCCCGAGCCGTACCAGCCCGCCATGCGGCCGTGTATGCGGGCCACCTCGTCGTCGGTGAGGCGGCGGTTGCCGGAGCGCTCTGCGTTGCGCTCCAGGACGATCTCCAGGCCCGGCAGGAGGACGACCGGCAGCAGGCCCGGCCCGACGTGGCGCTTCCAGCCGCCGAGGCCGACGACCGGGCGGTCGGGGAAGACCGCGTCGTCCAGGATGCACGAGATGCCGTTGGCCAGGAAGTTCCGCGCGGCGAAACCACACGTGCGGCGGGCCAGGCGGTACTGCGCCTCGGAGTTGTCGTTCCACCCGGACTGGGGGTCGGCGAAGCCGGAGCGGACCCACTCGCGCACGTCGTCGAGGCTGATGTGGGCCGTGGGGACCCGGCGATGGTCCGCCCAGTACTTGGCGACGCTGGTCTTGCCCGCGCCCGCGGGGCCGATGAGCAGCACCGCGAGCGTCGTGCCGGCGGGGTCGGGAACGGTCGCGGCGGGCGGGGCCATCGGCATGGCGACCGGGCCGCCCGGCGGAAGCGGCACGTGCCCGGTGGTCTCCGGCGTCGGCGGGAGGGACGTCGCCGCCGGTCCCGGTCCGGGCGGGGGCGCCGGGTATCCCGGTGCCGGGGGCGGCGGGGGCACGGGCACGGGGCCCGGGTGCGCGCCCGCGTTCGGCGGGACCGGGTGTTGTGCGGCCGGCGACCAGCCGGTGGCCGGTCCGTGCCCCGGCTGATGGGGCGGCGGCAGCGGAGAACCCACTGCGTGCTGCATCCGGTGCCACTCCGTCTCGTACAGGCGATGGGCGCTGACAGCGGGGCGGAACCCGCTTGCTACCGAACGGTACCGCCCCCGGTCGTCGATGTGTGAACGGCCGGGGGCGGCCCGAAGTGCCCGGCTCCGTAAGGTGATTTCGGGCGGAAGGAGCGTCCGGGGACTTACTGCCCCACTTCGCCGTACGCGGCGAGCAGCACGGCCGGGTCGGGTCCCTCCAGGACGGTGGGCTTGGCCAGGCCGTCGAGGACGATGAAGCGCAGCAGGTTGCCGCGGGACTTCTTGTCGACCTTCATGGTCTCCAGCAGCTTGGGCCACTGGTCGTGCCGGTAGTGCAGGGGCAGTCCGACCGCTTCGAGGATCGTGCGGTGACGGTCGGCCGTCGCGTCGTCCAGCCGGCCTGCCAGACGCCCCAGTTCGGCGGCGAAGTGCATGCCGACCGAGACCGCCGCGCCGTGGCGCCACTTGTAGCGCTCGTTCTTCTCGATGGCGTGGCCCAGCGTGTGGCCGTAGTTGAGGATCTCGCGCAGGCCCGACTCCTTCAGGTCGGACGACACGACGTCGGCCTTGACCCGGATGGAGCGCTCGATGAGCTCGGCGGTGTGCGGGCCGGCCGGGGTGCGGGCGGCCTCTGCGTCGGACTCGATGAGGTCGAGGATCACCGGGTCGGCGATGAAGCCGGCCTTGATGACCTCGGCGAGCCCGGAGACGTAGTCGTTGACCGGCAGGGAGTCCAGCGCGGCCAGGTCGCACAGGACACCGGCGGGCGGGTGGAAGGCGCCGACGAGGTTCTTGCCCTCGGCCGTGTTGATGCCGGTCTTGCCGCCGACGGCCGCGTCCACCATGGCGAGCACGGTGGTCGGGATGGCGATCCAGCGCACTCCGCGCAGCCAGGTGGCGGCGACGAACCCGGCGAGGTCCGTGGTCGCGCCGCCGCCGACGCCGACGATGACGTCCGTGCGCGTGAAGCCGGACTGGCCCAGCGCCTTCCAGCAGTAGGCGGCGACCTCGGCGGTCTTGGCCTCCTCCGCGTTGGGCACCTGGACGGCGACCACTTCGTAGCCCTGCTCGGCCAGGTCGGCGCGCAGCGCGTCGCCGGTCTCGGCCAGCGCCTCGGGGTGGACGATCGCGACTCGCTGGGTCTTCTCGCCGATCAGCCCGCCGAGTTCACCCAGCAACTGCCGGCCCACGAGGACCTCGTACGGGTCGGTCCCCGCGGTGCCGCCGACCTGGATCCGCGTGACTGCCTCGCTCATGCTTCCTTCAACTCCAGTGCGTCCAGGGCGGCTTCGGTGACCTCTTCGGGGGTCCGGCCATCGGTGGCGATGACGGCCGTGGCGACCTCTTCGTACAGGTGGCGGCGGGCCTCCATCAGCTCGCGCCACTGCTTGCGCGGGTTGACCGCGAGCAGCGGCCGGGCCGCGTTGAGGCCGGTGCGCTTGACCGCCTCCTCGACGTCCATCGACAGGTACGCCACCCGCTGCCCGGCGAGCAGGGCACGCGTGCCGGCGTCGAGGATCGCGCCGCCGCCCAGGGCCAGGATGCCATCGTGCTCGGCGAGCGCCCGGTGCACCGCCGCCTTCTCGATCGCACGGAAGGCGGACTCGCCCTCGTCGACGAAGATCTCGGCGATGGTCCTGCCCTGCTCGGCGACGATGTCGTCGTCGGTGTCCCGGTAGGAGACGCCGAGCCGATCGGCCAGCAGCTGCCCGACGGTGGACTTGCCGACGCCCATCGGGCCGACCAGGACGACCAGCGGGCCGCTCATCGGATGGCGAGGTTGTCGAGGTAGGACGTCACGTTGCGGCGGGTCTCGGTCACCGAGTCGCCGCCGAACTTCTCCGCCACCGCGTCCGCGAGCACCAGAGCCACCATGGCCTCGGCGACGATGCCGGCGGCCGGGACCGCGGAGACGTCGGAGCGCTGGTGGTGGGCCTGCGCGGCCTCGCCGGTGGTGACGTCGACGGTCTGCAGGGCGCGCGGCACGGTGGCGATCGGCTTCATCGCGGCGCGCACGCGCAGCAGCTCACCGGTGGTGAGACCGCCCTCGGTGCCGCCGGAGCGGCCGGAGGTGCGCCGGATGCCGTCGTCGGTCTTCACGATCTCGTCGTGCGCCTTGGAGCCGGGCACCCGCGCGAGCTCGAAGCCGTCACCGATCTCGACGCCCTTGATCGCCTGGATGCCCATGAGCGCGCCGGCCAGCCGGGCGTCGAGCTTGCGGTCCCAGTGCACGTGCGAACCGAGGCCGACGGGCACGCCGTAGGCCAGGATCTCGACCACGCCACCGAGGGTGTCGCCGTCCTTGTGGGCCTGGTCGATCTCGGCGACCATCGCCTTCGAGGCGTCGGCGTCCAGGCAGCGCACGGGGTCCGCGTCCAGCTTCTCCACGTCGGCCGGGGTCGGGTAGACACCGCGCGGCGCCTTCGCGGCGGCCAGCTCCACGACGTGGCTGACGATCTCGACGCCGGTCGTCTCCTTGAGGTACGACCGGGCCACCGCGCCCAGCGCCACACGAGCCGCGGTCTCACGCGCGGAGGCGCGCTCCAGGATCGGCCGGGCCTCGTCGAAGCCGTACTTCTGCATGCCGGCGAGGTCGGCGTGGCCGGGGCGCGGCCGGGTCAGCGGGGCGTTGCGGGCGAGCCCGTCGAGGATCTCCGGGTCGACCGGGTCGGCCGCCATGACCTGTTCCCACTTCGGCCACTCGGTGTTGCCGACCATGACCGCGACCGGCGAGCCGAGGGTCAGGCCGTGCCGCACGCCGCCGAGGAAGGTGACCTCGTCCCGCTCGAACTTCATCCGGGCACCGCGTCCATAGCCCAGGCGCCGCCTCGCGAGATGGTCCGCCACCATGTCCGTGGTGATCGGCACGCCGGCGGGAAGGCCCTCCAGCGTCGCGACGAGTGCGGGACCGTGGGACTCCCCCGCGGTCAGCCAGCGCAACCTGCTCAACGGTGCTCCTCAGTGCTCGCGCTCTGGTACTGCCCTGCGTACGCGCCTCGTCGCGTACGGCGACGGCGCGACCGGGTGCGCGGCCCGGTCCGCCATCTCCGATCCTCCCACGCCGGGGCCGTTCGCCCGGCGGCCGGTCCATCAAGCGGACGCGTTCGCGGACGGGCCGTCGCCCTGGCGCTGCTGGGGCGCGTACGCCCCGAGGAAGTCGGCACCGCTCGGCTGCTGCGCGGGCTGGGCCTGCGGGGCGTAGGCCCCCAGATGGTCGGCCCCGCTGCCCTGCTGCTGCGCCTGCTGAGGTGCGTACTCCCCGAGGTAGTCCGCTCCGCGCCCCTGCCCGTACCGGGCCGCCGCGTGGACCGGCTGTCCGCTGCGGACGGCACGCCGGTGGGCGATCTTGCGCTTGATCTTGACGGCCCAGGACGCCACGACGGCGAGCACGATCAGGGCGAGCACCGTGATCTGCACCCAGTCGGGCAGGAATCCGAGCAGGGACTCGAATATCTGGGACTTGACGGACGCCTGAGGCAGGCCTGCGGACATGACGGACGTTCCCCTCCCCTGTTCCGCCCCCTGCGGAACCGAGAGCGGATACTAGCGTTCGGCGAGCGCCTGTTCGCCCGCTTTTCGCATGGCGTCCAGGGGCGCCGGGGCCAGCCCCGTCATCTGCTCGACCTGGAGCACGGCCTGGTGCACCAGCAGGTCGAGACCGCTGACGACGGCACCGCCGTACGCCGACCAGCGCGCGGCCAGGTCGGTGGGCCAGGGGTCGTACAGGACGTCGAAGAGGGCAGCCGGGCGCTCCGGCACGGACCGGGCGAGGGCGTCGGTGACGCCGGCCGGCGTGGTGCTGATCACCAGAGGGGCATGCAGGGCCTGCTCGGCGTCCGCCCAGTCGGCGATACGGACGTCGACGTCGAGCCGCTCGGCCCACTGCCGCATCTCGGCGGCCCGGGCCTCACTGCGCACGTACACGGCGATCTCACCCGGGCAGATCCGGGACAGCGCGGCCAGCGCGGAGGAGGCGGTGGCGCCGGCGCCGAGGACGGCGGCGGAGTCGACCTCGTCGATGCCGTGCTCGCGCAGGGCGGCGACCATGCCGGGGATGTCGGTGTTGTCGCCGATGCGGCGGCCGTCCTCGGTGAACACGACGGTGTTCACCGCCTCCACCGACGCGGCGGTCTCGCTGACCTCGTCCAGCAGCGGGATGACGGCCCGCTTCAGCGGCATGGTCAGCGACAGCCCGGCCCACTCGGCACCGAGCGACTCGAAGAACGCGGGCAGCCCGGCCTCGCCGACCTCGAACCTGTCGTACGTCCAGCCGGCCAGGCCCAACTCCTGGTAGGCGGTGCGGTGCAGCACCGGGGAGAGGGAGTGGGCGATGGGGCTGCCGAGCACTCCGGCGCGGCGGACGTCAGTTGCCCGAGCTGGCATCGAACTTTTCCTTCAGCTTCAGGAACTGCGCATGGGTCTTGGCGAACTCGGTCTTGCTCACGCCGTCGGTCGCCACGAAGTAGATCCAGCCGTCCTTCGTGGGGTTGAGAGCCGCCTGCAACGCGACGTCGCCCGGATTGCCGATCGGACCGGGCGGCAGGCCCTTGTTGGTGTACGTGTTGTACGGGTCCTTGTTGCTGTTGATCTCGGACTCGCTGATGTGAATGTTGCTCTCGTTCTTCAGGTAGTTGAAGGACGAGTCGAACTGGAGCAGCTGGTTGGTCTCCGTGTTGGTGGGCTTGAGGCGGTTGTAGACCACCTCGGCCATCTTCCGGAAGTCGTCGTGCGTCTTGCCTTCGGCCTGGACGAGGCTCGCGACCGTGATCAGCTGCCACGGGTTCTCGAGTCCGAGGCTCTCGGCCTTCTTCTCGACACCGGCCTTCTTGTATGTCGCGGCGGCCCGGGCCACCATCTGCTTGAGCACGGCCTCGGGCTTCTGACCCTTGCTGACGCCATAGCTGGACGGGTAGAGGAATCCTTCGAGCGGATCCTTGACATCCGGATGGTTCAGCGCCCAGGCGGGCAGGCCCAGCTTCTTGTAGTCCTTCTCGGCGACCGCGGCGGTGGTGCCCCCCTTGACGCCCAGCCGCTTGTCGATGAGCCGGTAGACGTCGGCGTTGCGCTTGCCTTCCGCGATGATCAGGTTGTCGCGGCTCTTGGGACTGAGCATCAGTTCGACCGCGCTCTCGGCCGACATTTGCTTCTGCAGCGTGTACACGCCGTCCTGGATGCTCTTGCCCTCGGGGTTGCTCTGCTGGGCCGCGACGAAGGCGTCGACGCTCTTGACGACCCCCGCGCTCTTCAGCACCTGACCGATCTTGTACCCGAGTGCACCCTCGGGGATCTCGACCGTCACCTGCTGCCCGTTGCCCTCACCCGCGAAGTCCGGGGCGTCGCCGAAACGATCCTGGTAGAACTGGTAGCCGAAGTAGCTGACGCCGGCCAGACCTCCCCCGAGGATCACGACGACCAGGAGGCAGGCCATGCCGTTGCGGCGCTTCTTCGGTTTGCCGCCGCCGCGCCCGCGCTTGTCCTCGCGCCCGCGGCGCTGCCCCGGCTCGTCGCCGTCGTCATCGTCGTCACCGCCCGCGAAGAAGGCGTGTTCGCCCTGGTCGGGGCCCGGATCCCAGTCGGTCGCCGGTTCCTGGGCGGGCTCCTGAGCAGGCTCGACCCCGCGCCGGCCGGGCGGCTCCGGGGGTGGGTACGCGTCAGGCGTGCCGTAGTACTCCTGCTGGCCCCCGCCGTACGCAGGGGTCTGCTGTCCGTACGGATCCCCCGCGTCGCCGGGGTACGGGAGCTGCTGGTGGGGGTCGTTGGCCCAGCCGCCGGTGTCGTACTGCTGCTGGTGGTAGCCCTGGGCCTGCTGATGTCCGGGGTCCTGCTGCCCCGGGTACTGCTGGTGTCCGTGGGCCTGTGCCGCGTAATGCTGCTGGTCGTACGGGTACTGCTGCTGCGCCTGACCGTATCCGGCCTGCTCACCGGTGCCCCAGTCGCCGTACTGCTGCTGCGGCTGCTCTGGATAGTGCTGCGGCTGGCCGCCGTAGGGGGACTGCTGACCCTGATGGGCCTGCTGTCCGCCCCATCCGCCGTCCCCGTACAACGGGTCCTCCGGATGCCACGGTTCGGAGCCTTGGCCCCGGCCATACTCAGTCATCGATCCCCTAGAGCCGCGAGGCGGCGGTCGCGCGGCTTCCGGCCCGGCGCTCGTCCCGCCTCTTGCTGTGCGGCGGCTGTTCGAATGCCGTCGCATCGCGCGGAACGTTACCGTATCGCGATCAGATGACCACTTCGACGCCTTCGCCGGGTGCTTTACCTGACACCCGTTCGGATTCGAGGGCCTGTTGCAGGATGACGACAGCCGCTGCCTGGTCGATGACGGACCGGCCCTTCCTGGATTTCACGCCCGAGGCGCGCAGCCCCTGACTGGCCGTCACCGTCGTCATGCGTTCGTCGACGAGTCTCACCGGAATCGGGGAGATCATGCGGGCCAGTTCCTGGGCGAAGCCCCGGACCTTGACCGCGGCCGGGCCCTCGCCCCCCTTGAGGGAGCGCGGGAGACCGACGATGACCTCGAGGGGCTCGTACTCCTCGACGAGTTGCTTCAACCGTCGCTGAGCTGCGGGGATGTCACGCCCCGGGACCGTCTCCACCGGGGTGGCGAGGATCCCGTCGGGGTCGCACGAGGCGACCCCGATGCGGGCGTCCCCGACGTCGATCGCGAGTCGACGTCCTCTGCGCATGCCGTTCGACCCGTCTCTTACTTGGCCGTCTCGGTGACCAGGCGCTCCACGGCGTCCACGGCGTCGCCGATGGCGGCCGGGTTCTGGCCGCCGCCCTGGGCGACGTCCGGCTTGCCGCCACCGCCGCCGCCGAGGGTCTTGGCGGCCGTGCGGACCAGGTCGCCGGCCTTCAGACCACGCTCGCGGGCGGCCTCGTTGGTGGCGATGACCGTCAGCGGCTTGCCGTTCGCCACCGTGAACAGGGCGACCACGGCGGCACGCCCGCCCTGGATGCGTCCGCGCACGTCGAGGACGAGCTTGCGCAGGTCGTCGGCGGTCGTGCCGTCCGGGACCTGACCGGTCACGACAGCAACGCCACGGATGTCCTTGGCCGACTCGGCGAGGCCGGCGGCGGCCTGGAGGACCTTCTCGGCGCGGAACTTCTCGATCTCCTTCTCGGCGTCCTTCAGCTTGCCGAGCATGGCGGAGACCTTCTCCGGGAGTTCCTCCGGGCGACCCTTGATCAGCTCCTGGAGCTGGGCGACGACCGTGTGCTCCCGGGCGAGGAAGTTGTAGGCGTCCACGCCGACCAGGGCCTCGATGCGGCGCACACCCGAGCCGATGGAGGACTCACCGAGCAGCTTCACCAGGCCGAGCTGGGCGGTGTTGTGCACGTGGGTGCCGCCGCACAGCTCCTTGGAGAAGTCGCCGATGGTGACCACGCGGACGCGCTCGCCGTACTTCTCGCCGAACTCGGCGATGGCGCCCTGCTTCTTGGCCTCGTCGATGCCCATGACGTCGGCACGGACGTCCAGGTCGCGGGCGAGCACCTCGTTGATCTTCTGCTCGACATCGGTCATCACGGCCGTCGGGACGGCGGACGGGGAGCCGAAGTCGAAGCGGAAGCGGCCGGGCTGGTTCTCGGAACCGGCCTGGGCGGCCGTCGGGCCGAGGGCGTCGCGCAGGGCCTGGTGGGTCAGGTGCGTGGCCGAGTGGGCGCGGGCGATGGCCTTGCGGCGGCGGTCGTCGATGGAGGCGTGGGCCTTGGCGCCGACGGTGACCTCGCCGACCTGGACGACGCCCTTGTGGACGTACACACCCGGGACCGGCTTCTGGCAGTCACGGATCTCGATGACGGCACCGGAGTCGACCTTGATCTTGCCGGTGTCGCCGATCTGGCCACCGCCCTCGGCGTAGAAGGGGGTGCGGTCGAGGACGATCTCGACCTCGTCGCCCTCGGTGGCGGCCGGGGAGGAGGCGCCGTCGACGAGGATGCCGACGATCGTGGACTCGCTCTCGGTGTCGGTGTAGCCGATGAAGTCGGTGGCACCGGCCTGGTCGGCGATCTCACGGTAGGCACCGGCGCCGGCGTGGCCGGTCTTCTTGGCCTGGGCGTCGGCCTTGGCGCGCTCCCGCTGCTCCTTCATCAGGCGGCGGAAGCCGTCCTCGTCCACGGAGAGGCCCTGCTCGGCGGCCATCTCCAGGGTGAGGTCGATCGGAAAGCCCCAGGTGTCGTGGAGCAGGAAGGCCTTGTCGCCGGCCAGGACGGTGCCGCCGGCGGCCTTGGTGTCGGTGACGGCCGTGTCGAGGATGTTGGTGCCGGCCTTCAGCGTCTTGAGGAAGGCGTTCTCCTCGGCGAGGGCGACCTTCTCGATGCGCTCGCGGTCGGTGATGAGCTCGGGGTACTGCTGGCCCATCATCTCGATCACGGTGTCGACCAGGTCCTTCACGACCGGACCGGTGGCGCCGAGCAGGCGCATGTTGCGGATGGCGCGGCGCATGATGCGGCGCAGCACATAGCCGCGGCCCTCGTTGCCGGGCGTGACGCCGTCTCCGATGAGCATCACGGAGGTACGCATGTGGTCGGTGACCACGCGCAGGGAGACGTCCGAGTCGTGGGCGTCGCCGTAGCGGACGCCGGTCAGCTCGGTGGCCTTGTTGATGACGGCCATCGAGGTGTCGATCTCGTACATGTTCTGCACGCCCTGCAGAATCATGGCGAGGCGCTCGAGGCCGAGGCCGGTGTCGATGTTCTTGCTGGGCAGTTCGCCGAGGATCTCGAAGTTGTCCTTGCCGATGCCCTCGCCCCGCTCGTACTGCATGAAGACGAGGTTCCAGATCTCCACGTACCGCTCGTCGTTGACGGCGGGGCCGCCCTCGACGCCGAACTCGGGGCCGCGGTCGTAGTTGATCTCGGAACACGGGCCGCAGGGGCCGGGGACGCCCATGGACCAGTAGTTGTCCTTCATGCCGAGGCGCTGGATGCGCTCCTTCGGCACGCCGACGACCTCGTGCCAGATGCGCTCGGCCTCGTCGTCGTCCTTGTAGACCGTGATCCACAGACGCTCGGGGTCGAGGCCGTAACCGCCCTTGTCCTGGGCGCTGGTGAGCAGCTCCCAGGCGAGCTTGATGGCGCCTTCCTTGAAGTAGTCGCCGAAGGAGAAGTTGCCGCACATCTGGAAGAACGTGCCGTGCCGGGTGGTCTTGCCGACCTCTTCGATGTCCGGCGTGCGCACGCACTTCTGCACGCTGGTGGCGCGGTCGAAGGGCGGCTTGACCTCACCCAGGAAGTAGGGCTTGAAGGGCACCATGCCGGCCGGGACGAGGAGCAGAGTCGGGTCGTCCGCGATGAGCGACGCCGAAGGGACGACGGTGTGACCGCGCTCCTCGAAGAAGCTCAACCAGCGGCGGCGAATCTCAGCCGACTCCATCAGTGGTCCTCATTCCGGTTGTACGGGTACGTCTGGTACGCCGAACCCTCGACGTACTTCGGGTTGTTGCGGTTCTCGATGGCGATGTGACGCCGGGGTGCGGGGAGTTCGGGATTCTCGTTGATCCCGAGTGCGTCGCCCAGTTCGGCCTCCCGGACGGCCATGTTGTCGCGGACGTCGAGTGCGAAGCCCACGGCACGGTCCTTGATGCGGTGACCGGCCTCGATCGCCTTGTTCCCGGCGGTTCTGGCGAGGCTCTCGGGGGTCAGCTGCTTCAGCTTGCGATTGACCTTGGTGGTGGCCCACACACCGGCGGCGACGCCCGTGGTGAACCAGAAGGTGCGGCGGAACATCGCTGGCTCTCAGTCCCTCTTCCCTCGGGCGCTGCGCCGGGTGACCGTGCGGCCCACGATCACGGTACGCCTGGACGCCTTGGCGGGCACGTCCTCCTTGCGGCCGCCCAGGGCCCGGCGCACGCCGTAGCCGAAGGCCGCGACCTTGACCAGGGGGCCGCCGAAGGTGGAGGCGACGGTCGTCGACAGCGCCGAGGCGTTCGACGTGACCTCCTGGACGTCGGAGGCGATCGAGTCGACCCGGTCGATCTGGGTCTGCGCGGAGCGCACCGCCGTGGAGGCGTCCGCCAGCAACGGGACGGCCTGGTCGGTCACGTCCGCCACGAGCTTGGTGGTCGCCTTGAGCGTCTGGGCCACCCTCGCCAGCGCGACGGCGAGGAAGGAGACCAGGATCGCCCAGAAGACGGCCACCAGGATCCCGGCAACCTCTCCACCGGACACTGTGTGCACCCGCTCCCTGAAACGTGCCTGAACATCAAAAAGTCGTGCGCCGAGCCTATCGCGCCGGAGGTTGCGCTCCGTACCGGTTTCCCGCGCGGGAGCAGGGGAATCGCGAGAGCCCGCCGTCTCGCCCACCCGGACGGGTGGGGAGACGGCGGGCTGGGGTACCGCGTGCCTGCCGAGGATCAGCGGGCGTAGTACTCGACGACGAGCTGCTCGTCGCAGATCACCGGGATCTCCTTGCGGTTCGGCTCACGGTCCAGGCGGAACGCCAGGGCCTTGAGGTTCACCTGGAGGTAGCGCGGGGTCTCACCGTCGGGGGCAAAGCCACCCTCACGAGCGATCGTGAAGAGGGTCTTCTCCTTGGAACGCTCGCGAACCTGCACGACGTCGTCCGGACGGACACGGAAGGAGGGCTTGTCGACCTTCTTGCCGTTGACCGCGATGTGGCCGTGGACGACCATCTGGCGGGCCTGGTAGATCGTGCGGGCGATGCCCGAACGCAGAACCAGGGCGTCGAGACGGCGCTCCAGCTCGATGATCAGGGCCTCACCGGTCTTGCCCTGGACCTTGGAGGCACGCTCGTAGGCGCGGACGAGCTGACGCTCGGACACGTCGTACTGCGCGCGCAGACGCTGCTTCTCGAGCAGACGGACCTTGTAGTCCGAGTTCTGCTTGCGGCCGCGGCCGTGCTCACCCGGCGGGTAGGGGCGGGCCTCGAAGTACTTGACGGCCTTCGGGGTCAGCGCGATGCCGAGGGCACGCGACTTCTTGACCTTGGGGCGGGACTGGTTCGCCACTGTCTTCTTCTCTTTCCTGGTTTCCGGCTCGTCAGGGTTGAGGGAGGTCGCATCCGCAGCCGGGGAAACCCTCCTCGGTCCTGGTGGACCGCGGTGGGCAGCCGCTCCCCTGGTCTGGGCACATACGTGCAGCACGCGAGTGGCCCACCGACCCGTTCCGTCGTGCGACGGTGGTGGTGGGCTGCCCGCGACACCGTTCGACGGTGCGCGACGCTCCTGGAGCCGATCCCGGAGGGCTGTGCCCCCCGGACTGGCTCCGGCCGACTGTCCCGTTCTGACTGCACGGGACGCGGCACTCCGGACGAGTTTACAGGGTGCTCAGGACCGCTTTCGACCGAGGTTCTTCCGGGTCCACTCCACCGCGTCCGCGTAGCGGGCCTCCGCGCCGTGCCGGGTCGGCTCGTAGTACTCGCGGTCCTTCAGTTCGTCGGGGGCGTACTGCTGGGCCGCGATGCCTTCGGGCAGGTCGTGCGGGTAGGTGTAGCCCTGTCCGTGGCCGAGCTTGGTCGCGCCCTTGTAGTGGCTGTCGCGCAGGTGCGCGGGAACGGGACCGGCCAGACCCTTGCGTACGTCGGCCAGGGCGGCGCCGATCGCCGTGGTCGCGGCGTTGGACTTGGGGGCCAGGGCGAGGGCGATCGTGGCGTGGCTGAGGGTGAGGGCGGCTTCGGGGAAGCCGATCATGGCGACGGCCTGGGCGGCGGCGACGGCCGTCTGCAGAGCGGTCGGGTCGGCCAGGCCGATGTCCTCGCTGGCGGAGATCATCAGGCGCCGGGCGATGAAGCGGGGGTCCTCGCCGGCCTCGATCATCCGGGCCAGGTAGTGCAGGGCCGCGTCGACGTCGGAGCCGCGGATGGACTTGATCAGGGCGCTGGCCACGTCGTAGTGCTGGTCGCCGTCCCGGTCGTACTTCACGGCGGCCCGGTCGACCGTCTCCTCCAGGGTGGTCAGGCCGATCTCCGCCTCACCCTTGTCGAGGGCGGCTCCGGCGGCCGCCTCCAGGGCGGTCAGGGCACGCCGGGCGTCGCCGCCGGCGATGCGCAGGAGGTGGCTCTCGGTCTCCTCGGGGAGGGTGACGGCCTCCTTGAGGCCGCGCTCGTCGGTGAGGGCGCGGCGCACGAGGCTCCTGATGTCCTCGTCCGTGAGCGGTTCGAGGGTGAGCAGCAGGGAGCGGGACAGCAGGGGGGAGATCACCGAGAAGTAGGGGTTCTCGGTCGTCGCCGCGATGAGCGTCACCCAGCGGTTCTCCACGGCCGGGAGCAGGGAGTCCTGCTGGGCCTTGCTGAAGCGGTGGATCTCGTCGAGGAAGAGGACGGTCTCCTTGCCGTAGCCGCCGGAGGCGCGGCGGGCGCCGTCGATGACCGCGCGGACCTCCTTGACGCCCGCGGTGATCGCGGACAGCTCCACGAAGCGGGCGTCCGTCGCCTTGGAGACGACGTAGGCCAGGGTGGTCTTGCCGGTGCCGGGCGGGCCCCAGAGGAGCACCGAGGAGGGGCCGGCCGGGCCGGAGGCCTCCCCGACCAGTCTGCGCAGGGGTGAGCCCGGCTTCAGCAGGTGCTGCTGGCCCACGACCTCGTCGAGGGTGCGCGGGCGCATCCGCACCGCCAGGGGGCTGCTGGACGGCTCCTTCTCCTGGCGTTCTTCGGCTGCGGCGGTGAACAGATCGGGCTCCACGTCAGAAACCCTAAATCACGGCACCGACAATCCGGCCGGGCCCCGGAACCGGGGGCTCAGCTGAGCCAGAAGTCCCACCAGCGGGTCAGGACCAGCATGCCGATGATGCCGATGTGCAGGACGGGCATGACCCACGTGAACTCGCCGAAGAAGCTCTTGAGCCAGCTCGGGGCGGGCAGGAAACCCTTGCGGATGTTGAACGACGTCACGTACCAGAACATCAGGATCGTGGCGACCCAGGCCAGGCTGCACCACAGGCAGAGCGCGTTGATCCGGTACAGGGACTGGAACGTCAGCCAGGCGCAGAAGCTCACACCGAAGAGGCAGCCGGCGTTGAAGGTGAGCCAGTACCAGCGCGGGAAGCGGGCGCCGGCGAGCAGGCTCATGCCGACGCCGATGACGATGGCGTAGGCGGCGAGGCCGAGCATCGGGTTCGGGAAGCCGAAGACCGCGGCCTGCTTGCTCTCCATGACGCTGCCGCAGGAGACCACGGGGTTGAGGCTGCAGCCGGGCGTGAACGTCGTGCCCGCGACCTTGGCCTCGAGGATCTTGAACTTGTCGATCGTGATGACCCACGCGGCGAGCAGTCCGGCCGCGCCGGTGATCACCAGCAGCAGGGCCAGGGCCCGGCTGCCGCCCTCGGCGCGGGACGCGGTCTCGGCACGCTCCGGCTCGGACTCGGTGGAGACGTCCCTGGCTGTCGTCTTGCTGCTCATCACGCCGATTCCGTCACTTGAGACCTGCGCATCTTCGGACAGGGCCATTGTGCCGCACAGGTGCCCTCGTCCACCGTTCGGTGGACATAAGGATGGCCGCCCGGCCGTCCCTGAGGGTTGCGTTCCGGCCGACGCTCGTCGCATGACAGCACAGAGGTACGAACTCGCCGTGCACGTACGGGGACTGCGCAAGCGCTACGGGGGCGTGACCGCCGTGGACGGCATCGATCTCGGCATCCGACGGGGTGAGGTGTTCGGCCTGCTGGGACCCAACGGCGCGGGCAAGAGCACCACGGTGGAGATCCTCCAGGGCAACCGGGACCGGGACGCGGGCGAGGTGTCCGTCCTCGGGTCGGACCCGGCGACCGGCACGCGCGCGTGGCGGTCGCGCGTCGGGATCGTCTGGCAGGACGAATCGGCGCCCGCGGAGCTGACGGTCCGGGAGACCGTGCGGCACTTCGCCCGCTATTACCCCCGGCCGCGTGACCCGGAGGAGGTCATCGCCCTGACCGGTCTGGAGGCGAAGGCGGACAGCCGGATCAAGGCGCTGTCGGGTGGCCAGCGCAGGCGTCTGGACGTGGCGCTCGGCGTCATCGGAGGTCCCGACCTGCTGCTTCTGGACGAGCCGACGACCGGGTTCGATCCGGCGGCCCGGCGCCGATTCTGGTCGCTGATCCGCGCCCTGGCCGACGACGGCACGACCATCGTGCTGACCACGCACTACCTGGAGGAGGCGGAGGCCCTGGTGCACCGGCTGGCCGTCGTCGCACGGGGCCGGATCGTCGCCGAGGGCGAGCCCGGAGCGCTGCGGGGGCGGTACGGCACCGAGGCCACCGTCGCGTGGACCGAGCCGGACGGCACCCCGCGCGCGGAGCGCACCGGGACACCGGCCCGGACCGTCGCGGGGCTCGTGCGACGCCTCGGCGGCGAGATCCCCGGGCTGACGGTGACCCGCCCCACGCTGGAGGACGTCTACCTCCGGCTGACCGGACAGGCCGAGGAGGACGCGCGATGAGCACGAGCGTCGTCCGGGAGCGCGGTGCGGTGGGTACCGGGCGGCTGCCCGGTGCGTGGGGGCTCGGGCTGCGGCGGGGCGGCCTGGAGATCAGGCAGTTCTTCCGGCAGCGCGATCAGGTGGTGTTCACGTTCGCCTTCCCCGTCGTCCTGTTGTTCCTGTTCGCGTCGATCTTCCGGGACGACGTGGAGGGCGCGGGCATCACCGCCTCACAGCTGTACGTGCCGGCGATGATGGCCGCCGGGATCATGTCGACGAGCTTCCAGGCGCTCGGCATCTCGATCGCGATCGAGCGGCAGGACAAGGTGCTGCGCCGGCTGCGGGGCACCCCGATGCCGCCGGCCGCGTACTTCCTCGGGAAGATCTGGCTGGTTCTCTTCACCGGTGTGCTGGAGACGGTGATCCTGCTCCTCGTCGGCACGACCTGTTACGGCGTGGACCTGCCCTCGGACGCGGGCCGCTGGTTCGACCTGGTGTGGATCTTCGTGCTGGGCATCACGGCCTGCGCCCTGCTCGGCATCGCGATCAGCTCGGTCCCGGACTCCGCGAACAGCGCGGGCTCGGTGGTGGTCCTGCCCTTCCTGGTGCTGCAGTTCGTCTCCGGGGTGTACATCGCCGTCGGCACCATCCCGGACTGGATGCTGACCGTGGGTGCGCTGTTCCCGCTGAAGTGGATGTGCCAGGGGCTGCGCGGGGTGTTCCTGCCGGAGTCGGCGCAGGTGCTGGAGCAGGCGGGGAGCTGGGAGTCGGGACGCGTGGCTCTGGTGCTGGCCGCGTGGTGCGTCGGAGGATTGGCGCTGTGTCTGCTGACGTTCCGCTGGAAGGACCGGCGCACCGGATGAGCGATGCCGCGAGCGCCTACCACTGGGAGCGCTCGTTCCGGCTCTGGGACACGTACTTCGCGCTGATCTGGGTGGCGACGGTGGCCTACGTGCTGGCCACGGAGCAGCCGGGCTGGCCGCTGCGCGCGGTCGCGGCGGCGCTGCTCGTCCCGCTCGTCCCGCTGTACGTGGTGGCCGGGCGGCGGCTGATCCGGGGCGATCCGCCCGACCAGCGGCAGGCGATCGGCTATCTGGCGGCGGCTCTGGCGCTGTTCCTGCCGTCGGCGGTGCTCGCCGGTGAGACGCGGGTGCTGACGTTCGCGCTGATCCCGCAGTGCTTCATGACACTGCGGATGCGCTCGGCGCTGGTGGCGGTGGCCGTGATGAACCTCGTGCCCGTGGCGGGCTGGGCCCTGCTGTGGTGGCCCGGCGCCCGGGAGGTCGCGTTCGACGTGCTGTTCTCGGTGGTCACCCTGGTGTTCTCGGTGGCCGTCGGCAGCTGGGTCATCCGGATCATCGAGCAGAGCCGGGAGCGCGCGGAGTTGATCGCGGAGCTGGACGCCAGCCGCCATGAGGTGGGCCGGTTGTCCGAGGCCCACGGGGCGCTGGCCGAGCGGGAGCGGCTGGCCCGGGAGATCCACGACACGCTGGCGCAGGGGTTCACCAGTGTGGTGATGCTGATCCAGGCGGTCGAGGCGGAGCTGGACCACGACCTGCCCGGGGCGCGGCGTCATCTGCGGCTGATGGACGAGACGGCCCGGCAGAACCTCGCCGAGGCCCGGGCCCTGGTCGCCGGGGGCGCGCCCGCCGACCTGGACGGGGCGTCCCTGCCGGACGCGCTGGGGCGGCTCGCCGCGCGCCATGACGCGGCGCTGGAGGTGACCGGCCCGGTGCGCACGCTGCCCGCGGGCCCGGAGGTGGTCGCGCTGCGGTCCTGCCAGGAGGCGCTGGCCAACGCCCGGAAGCACGCCGGGAGTTCGGCGACGGTCGGCGTGTCACTGGCGTACGCGGACGACTCGCTGACGGTGTCGGTACGGGACGACGGCCGCGGCTTCGATCCCTTCGCCGCCTGCGGCGGGTACGGTCTCGCGGGTCTGCGGCCCGGGCCGCCGAAGTGGGCGGTACCACCGAGGTGCGCAGTGCCCCGGGCGACGGCACGGTCGTGACCGTCAGGCTGCCGGTCCTGTGGAGGCGGACATCGTGATCCGGATCATCCTGGCCGACGACCATCCCGTCGTACGGGAGGGACTGCGGGCGATGCTCAGTGCGGAGTCCGACCTGGAGGTCGTCGCCGACGCATCCAGCGGGCCGCAGGCGGAGGCGCTGGCGGCGCGGTTGCGGCCCGACATCGTGCTGATGGATCTGCGGATGCCGGGTGGCGGGGGCGTGGACTCCATCGCGCGGATGGCCGGGGCCGGGCTGCCCTGCCGCGTGGTGGTCCTGACGACGTACGAGATGGACCGGGACATCCTGCGGGCGGTGGAGGCGGGGGCGGCGGGCTACCTCCTGAAGGACCTGCCGCGGGCGGAGCTGGCGGACGCCGTGCGGGCCGCCGCCCGCGGCGAGACGGTGCTGGCCCCGTCCGTGGCGGCCCGGCTGGTCGACCGGCTGAGGACGAAGCCGGAGCGGCCACGCCTGTCGGAACGCGAGACGGCCGTGCTGCGGCTGGTCGCCGAGGGGTGCACGAACGCGGAGATCGGGCGCCGGCTGTTCATCGGGGAGTCGACCGTGAAGACGTATCTGCTGCGCGTCTTCGGCAAGTTGGGGGTGGCCGACCGGACGGCGGCCGTGACGAACGCGATGCGGTTCGGGCTCCTGGAGGAGTGAGGAAGGCGCCGTGCTCCGGCGCCTTCCACCCCGGTGCCTCAGCCGAGCCGTGCCTCCAGCTCCGCCACGATCTCGTTCACGCCCACCGCCGTCTGCTCGCCCGACTCCATGTCCTTGAGCTGGACGACACCCTCGGCGAGGTCGCGTTCGCCGGCGACGACCGTGTAGCGGGCGCCGCTGCGGTTGGCGTTCTTCATCGCGCCCTTGAGGCCCTTGCCGCCGTAGGAGAAGTCGGCCGCGATGCCGTTCTTGCGCAGCTCGGTGACCTTGGCGAACAGGACGCGGCGGGCCTCCTCGCCGAGCGGGACGGCGAACACGCTGGTGGTGGCGGGCAGTTCGAGCTCGACGCCCTCCGCCTCCAGGGCGAGGACCGTGCGGTCGACGCCGAGGGCCCAGCCGACGGACGGCAGCGCGGGGCCGCCGATCATCTCGGAGAGGCCGTCGTAGCGGCCGCCGCCGCCCACCGCGGACTGCGAACCGAGGCCGTCGTGGACGAACTCGAAGGTGGTACGGGTGTAGTAGTCCAGGCCGCGGACCAGCTTCGGGTCGTCCTCGAAGGCGACGCCCGCCGCCGTGATCAGCTCGCGGACCTCCTCGTGGTACGCCTTGCACGCGTCGCACAGGTAGTCACGCAGCAGCGGCGCGTCCCCGAGCTGCTTCTGGACCGACTCGCGCTTGTCGTCCAGGACGCGCAGCGGGTTGATCTCGGCGCGGCGCAGGGTGTCCTCGTCCAGGTCCAGGCCGCGCAGGAACTCCTGCAGCGCCGACCGGTACACCGGGCGGCACTCCTGGTCGCCGAGGCTGTTGAGCAGGATCCGGAAGTTGCTCAGGCCCAGCGAGCGGTACGCCTGGTCGGCCAGGATGAGCAGTTCGGCGTCCAGCGCCGGGTCCTCGGCACCGATCGCCTCGGCGCCCACCTGGGAGAAGTGGCGGTAACGGCCCTTCTGGGGGCGCTCGTAGCGGTAGTACGAGCCGGAGTACCAGAGCTTGACCGGGAGGTTGCCGGCCTTGTGCAGGTTGGCCTCCAGCGCGGCACGCAGGACGGAGGCCGTGCCCTCGGGACGCAGGGCGAGCTTGTCGCCGCCCTTGGTCTCGAAGGCGTACATTTCCTTGGTCACGATGTCGGTGGACTCACCGACCCCGCGCGCGAAGAGTTCGACGTTCTCGAAGCCGGGCGTCTCGATGTAGCCGTAGCCGGAGTTGCGCAGCGGAGCGGCGATCGCCTCACGGACGGCGAGGTACTTGGCGCTGTCCGGGGGGATCAGGTCGTACGTGCCCTTGGGGGCCTTGAAGGTGCTCACGGAAGGTCTCGTCACATTCCTCGTCGGGGAGCCCGAGCGGGTCCCTGGCCGGCGGCCACCTGCCGCAGATACGGGTTGGTGGAACGCTCCTGGCCGATGGTCGTCTGGGGGCCGTGGCCGGACAGCACCACGGTCGAGTCGTCGAGCGGCAGGCACACGCGGGCCAGCGAGTCGAGCATCTCGGCCATGTCACCGCCGGGCAGGTCGGTGCGTCCGATGGAGCCGGCGAACAGCAGGTCGCCCGAGAAGAGGATCGGCGGGATGTCCGCCGCCTCGGGCATGCCGAAGGTCACCGACCCCTTGGTATGGCCGGGTGCGTGCGCGACGGACAGCTCCAGGCCCGCCAGCTCCAGCCTCGCCCCGTCGGCCAGCTCCTTGACGTCGTCGGGCTCCCCCACGGTCAGCTCGCCCAGCAGCGGCATGCCGATGGAACGGCCGATCCCCTTCTCGGGGTCGCTCATCATGTACCGGTCGTCGGGGTGGATCCAGGCCGGCACGTCGTGTGCGCCGCACACCGGGACGACCGAGGCCACGTGGTCGATGTGGCCGTGGGTGAGGACGACGGCGACGGGCTTGAGCCGATGCTTCCTGACCGCTTCCGCGACGCCGTCGGCGGCCTGATGGCCGGGGTCGATGATCACGCACTCCTCACCGGCGGCGGGGGCGACGAGGTAGCAGTTCGTCCCCCAGGCCCCGGCGGGGAACCCGGCAATGAGCACGATCGTCCTTCGTTGTGTCGATACGGGCGGCTACGGCTGCTCACAGAGCCTACCGGCGCTGCCGATTCCTCAGCGAACCCATATACGGTACGGGGCACACGCAGGCGGTCGGCACACAGGACGCACGCGTACCGGTCGACGTTCGAGACCCATGAGGAGAGAACCCGGTGGTCAGCCAGGAACAGCGGCGGCGTCAGCTCGCCCGGGAGAAGTTCTTGCGGCAGCAGCAGCGACGCACTGACGCGCGACGCAAGGCCCGTATCCGCAACTCCGTGATCGCCTCGGCTCTCGGCGTGATCGTGGTGCTCTCGGTGACGGTCTTCCTGACCAAGCCGTTCGAGGACGACGGCAAGACGGAGAACGCGAACGCGGACGTCACACCGAGCAAGGCCCCGGACCCGTGCGAGAAGCCGGCTCCGGGCAAGGTCAAGTCGGAGACCTGGAAGAAGGAACCGGCGATGACCATCGACGAGTCGGCGAAGTACACGATGAAGCTGGACACAACCTGCGGCGAGATAGACGTCGCGCTGAAGGCGTCGGCGGCGCCGCACACGGTGAACTCGTTCACCTTCCTTCTCGGCAAGGGCTACCTGGACCACAGCAAGTGCCACCGGCTCACCAGCCAAAACATCTACGTCCTGCAGTGCGGTGACCCGAAGGGCACCGGCATGGGCGGGCCGGGCTACACCATCCCGGACGAGAACCTCAAGGACAAGAGCCTCAAGGGCGGGGTGTACCCGGCGGGCACGGTCGCGATGGCGAACCAGTACAACGCCCAGACGAAGCAGGGCCGCAACAGCGGCGGGAGCCAGTTCTTCCTCGTCTACCAGGACAGTCAGCTGCCGCCCGACTACACACCGTTCGGTACGGTGTCCGAGGCGGGCATGAAGGTTCTGCAGAAGATCGCCAAGGCCGGGGCGCAGGCACCGGACCCTCAGACGGGCAATACGGCGCCCAACGCGACGGTCGTGATCAACAAGGCCACGATCACGAAATCCTGACCCCTCAACTGCGAAATTTCGGTCGCGCGGGATGCGGACAGGCCCCCCGCCGGTCGCCTATGTTGGCCGTGACGAAACTGTGGACGATGCCCGGGGGAGCTTCAGGCCCCTCGCAGGCATCATGTGGAGGAGGCGCTGTGAGCAGCGACCCGTGGGGCCGCGTCGACGAGACGGGGACCGTGTACGTGCGTACGGCCGAGGGCGAGCAGGTCGTCGGTTCCTGGCAGGCAGGCTCCCCCGAGGAGGCGCTGGCCTATTTCGAGCGCAAGTACGAGGGCCTGGTTGTCGAGATCGGCCTCCTCGAGAAGCGAGTGAAGACCACCGACCTGTCGGCCAAGGACGCCCAGGCCGCCATCGACCACATCCGGGAGCAGGTCGACGCGCACCACGTGGTGGGCGACCTGGACGCCCTGCGGGTCCGGCTGGACAAGCTCGTGGAGCTGGTGGAGGCGCGCCGCGAGGAGCGCAAGGCGCAGCGGGCGAAGCAGTCCGACGAGGCGCGCAGGTCGAAGGAGGCTCTGGTCGCCGAGGCGGAGGAGCTGTCGCAGTCCGACCAGTGGCGGGCGGCCGGTGAGCGGCTGCGGGCGCTGGTGGACACCTGGAAGGGTCTGCCGCGCCTGGACCGCAAGTCCGACGACGAGCTGTGGCACCGGTTCTCGCACGCGCGGTCGGCGTTCTCCAAGCGGCGCAAGCAGCACTTCGCGCAGCTGGACGCTCAGCGCGAGGAGGCCCGCAAGACCAAGGAGCGGCTGGTCTCCGAGGCCGAGGCGCTGTCGAACTCGACGGACTGGGGCGTGACGGCGGCGCGCTACCGCGAGCTGATGTCCGAGTGGAAGGCCGCGGGCCGCGCCCAGCGCGAGCACGAGGACGACCTGTGGAACCGCTTCCGCGGCGCCCAGGACGTGTTCTTCGCGGCCCGCAGCTCGGTCTTCGCCGAGCGGGACGCCGAGCAGTCGGAGAACCTCAAGCTCAAGGAGGAGCTGGCCGAGGAGGCCGAGAAGCTCCTGCCGATCACGGACCTCAAGGCGGCCCGGGCCGCGTTCCGGCACGTGAACGAGCGCTGGGAGGCCATCGGCCACGTGCCGCGCGACTCCCGGCCGAAGGTCGAGGGCCGGATGCACGCGGTCGAGCGGGCGATCCAGGAGGCCGAGGAGGCCGAGTGGCGCCGGACGAACCCCGAGGCACGCGCCCGTGCCGAGGGGCTGACCGGCCAGCTCCAGGCCGCCGTGGACAAGCTGCGGGGCCAGATCGAGCAGGCCCGCGCGCAGGGCAACAACGCCAAGGCCGACAAACTCCAGCGTGAGCTGGACGGCCGGCAGGCGCTGCTGGACCAGGCGCTGAAGGGTCTGCAGGAGTTCGGCGGCTGAGCAGCGGTCGATCGTAAAGGGGCTCCCGTACACGGTGTACGGGAGCCCCTTTCGTGTGGTCGGAGGTGACGACCGCTGACGAGCGGCTACGACCTGCTGCGCGCCGACGTCACCCGGTACACGTCGTAGACGCCCTCCACGCCGCGGACCGCCTTGAGCACGTGCCCGAGGTGCTTCGGGTCGCCCATCTCGAACGTGAAGCGGGAGGTGGCGACGCGGTCGCGGGAGGTCTGGACGGCCGCGGAGAGGATGTTGACGTGCTGGTCGGACAGCACGCGGGTGACGTCCGAGAGGAGCCGGGAGCGGTCCAGGGCCTCGACCTGGATGGCGACCAGGAAGACCGAGGACTGCGTGGGCGCCCACTCGACGTCGAGGATGCGCTCCGGCTCACGGGACAGCGAGTCCACGTTCACGCAGTCGCTGCGGTGAACCGATACGCCGCTGCCGCGGGTGACGAAGCCGATGATGGGGTCGCCCGGGACGGGCGTGCAACAACGGGCCAGCTTGACCCACACGTCGTCGACGCCCTTGACCACGACGCCCGGGTCCGCGCTGGTACGGCGCTTGCGGCTGCGGCCGCGGGCCGGCGGGACCGACTCGTCGATCTCCTCGGTGGCGGCCTCCTCGCCACCGAGGGCCTGGACCAGCTTCTGCACGATGTTCTGTGCCGAGACATGGCCCTCGCCGATCGCCGCGTACAGCGCGGAGATGTCGGCGTAGCGCATCTCGTGCGCGAGGGTCACCAGGGAGTCGCCGGTCAGGATGCGCTGGATCGGCAGGTTCTGCTTGCGCATCGCGCGGACGATGGCGTCCTTGCCCTGCTCGATCGCCTCGTCGCGGCGTTCCTTGGAGAACCAGGCCCGGATCTTGTTGCGGGCGCGCGGTGACTTGACGAAACCGAGCCAGTCGCGGGAGGGGCCGGCGCCGGCCGCCTTGGAGGTGAAGACCTCCACCAGGTCGCCGTTGTCGAGGGTGGACTCCAGCGGGACCAGCCGGCCGTTGACGCGGGCGCCGATCGTGCGGTGCCCGACCTCGGTGTGCACCGCGTAGGCGAAGTCCACCGGGGTGGCACCGGCGGGGAGCGCTATGACGTCGCCCTTGGGGGTGAAGACGAAGACCTCGTTGCGGGACAGGTCGAACCGCAGGGACTCCAGGAACTCGCCCGGGTCCTCCGTCTCCTTCTGCCAGTCCAGCAGCTGCCGCAGCCAGGCCATGTCGTTGAGGTGGTCGTCCTTGCCCTTGCCGGACGACTTGGGGGCGTCGCTGCGCACCTTGGAGGCGCCCGCGACGGCCTCCTGCTTGTACTTCCAGTGCGCGGCGATGCCGTACTCGGCGCGGCGGTGCATGTCGAACGTGCGGATCTGCAGCTCGACCGGCTTGCCGCCGGGGCCGATGACCGTCGTGTGCAGCGACTGGTACATGTTGAACTTGGGCATCGCGATGTAGTCCTTGAACCGGCCGGGGACCGGGTTCCATCGCGCGTGCACGGTGCCGAGGGCCGCGTAGCAGTCGCGGACGGTGTCCACGAGGACGCGGATGCCCACCAGGTCGTAGATCTCCGCGAAGTCCCGGCCGCGGACGATCATCTTCTGGTAGACGCTGTAGTAGTGCTTCGGGCGGCCGGTGACGGTCGCCTTGATGCGGGCCGCGCGCAGGTCCTGCTGGACCTCGTCGGTGACGATGGCCAGGTACTCGTCACGCTTCGGTGCCCGCTCGGCCACCAGCCGTACGATCTCGTCGTACATCTTGGGGTAGAGGATCGCGAAGGCGAGGTCCTCCAGCTCCCACTTGATGGTGTTCATGCCCAGGCGGTGGGCGAGCGGCGCGTAGATCTCCAGGGTCTCGCGCGCCTTCTTCTCCTGCTTCTCGCGCTTGAGGTAGCGCATGGTGCGCATGTTGTGCAGGCGGTCGGCGAGCTTGATGACCAGGACGCGCGGGTCCTTGGCCATGGCGACGACCATCTTGCGCACCGTCTCGGCCTGCGCGGCCTCGCCGAACTTGACCTTGTCCAGCTTGGTGACGCCGTCGACGAGCAGGGTGACGACGTCGCCGAAGTCGCGGCGCAGGTCGTCCAGGCCGTACTCGGTGTCCTCGACCGTGTCGTGCAGCAGGCCGGCCATCAGCGTGGCCGGATCCATGCCCAGCTCGGCGAGGATGGTCGTCACGGCGAGGGGGTGCGTGATGTACGGGTCGCCGCTCTTACGCTTCTGGCCGCGGTGCCAGCGCTCGGCGACCTGGTAGGCGCGCTCGATCTGGCGGAGCGTGGCCGTCTCGATCTTCGGGTCGTTGCTGCGCACTATCCGCAGCAGCGGCTCCAGCACCGGGTTGTACGGGTTCGCGCGCTGCACGCCGAGCCGGGCCAGACGGGCGCGGACGCGGTTGGAGGAGCCGGAGCGGGCCGGCTGTCCGGCGGCCTGACGTACCGCGGGCGGCGGGGTGGGCTTGGGCCGCGCCTGCTCGGCGGGTTTGTCGACCGGCGCCGCCTGGGCATGCTCGACCGGCCCGCGGGTGTCGTTCTTCGCGTGGGGCGCGTTCGGCGCGGGCTTGGCCGCGGCTGCCGAGGCGGACTCGGGCTTGGCGGCGGTCAGGTGCTGGGCCTCGTCTGGCAAGAGGGCTCCTCGTGCGCGATCCGGTTCCCCCGGTCAGGCTCCGGACCCCCATGGTAGCGATCCCGGGCCCCGGGATCGCCTTCAGGCCAATGTGAGGACCGTCTACCCGGGAAACGCACGAGGCGGGCACCGGATCGTCCGGTACCCGCCTGCGCGGTGTCGTGCCGGTGCCCACCGGCCCGCTGCTCGGCTGCTACACCGTGAGCAGGGCCTCCAGCGGGGCGCCGTTCAGGGACGGCTCCAAGCGGACGCGGCCGCTCAGGAATCCGAGTTCCATGAGGACGGCGAGGCCGGCGACCTCGGCGCCGGCCCGGCGGATGAGCTGGACCGAGGCCTCGGCGGTACCGCCCGTGGCCAGGACGTCGTCGACGATCAGGACGCGGTCCCCGGCGGTGAGGTCCTCGGCGTGCACCTCGATCTCCGCCGAGCCGTACTCCAGGTCGTAGGCCTGGGCGAGGGTCGCTCCGGGGAGCTTGCCCGCCTTGCGCACGGGGATGAAGCCGAGCCCCGCGCGGACGGCGACCGGGGCGCCGAGGATGAAGCCGCGGGCCTCCAGGCCGACGACCTTCGTGGCGCCGGTGCGCTCGGCGATCTCGGCGAGTGCGTCGGTCAGGGCGGTGAACGCCGCCGGGTCCGCCAGGAGCGGGGTGATGTCCTTGAACATCACGCCCGGCTCCGGGTAGTCGGCCACGTCACGGATGCGGCGGAGCAGCAGCTCCCTGATCTCGGTCATCGGCGCTTCCCCGAGGGACGGCCGCGGCCCCGTGTGCGCGAGGCGGGCTGGTTGCGCGGCCCGACCACCGCGGGTGCGGCGTCCTCGGGCTCGTCGGCGTACGTCTCCTCGTCGTGGGCCTCGGCCCCTCCCTGGGCGGCGGTCTGGGCCCGCTTGGCCAGGACGCGCTTCTTCAGGGCCTTCATCGCCGGCTCGCGCTCCTTGAGGTCGGCGACGAGCGGCGTGGCGATGAAGATCGAGGAGTACGCACCGGCGGCGAGACCGACGAACAGCGACAGCGAGATGTCGTTCAGCATGCCGGCGCCGAGGACGCCGCCACCGATGAACAGCAGGCCCGCGACCGGCAGCAGCGCGACGACCGTGGTGTTGATGGAGCGGACCAGGGTGCTGTTGATCGAGCGGTTGGCGACGTCGCTGTAGGTCCAGCGGGTCTGTTTGGTGAGGTCCTTCGTCTGTTCCTTGAGGCTGTCGAACACCACGACCGTGTCGTAGAGCGAGTAGCCGAGGATGGTCAGCAGACCGATGACCGTGCCCGGTGTGACCTCGAAGCCGACGAGGGCGTAGATGCCGACCGTGATGGTGATGTCGTGGATCAGCGCGACGAACGCGGCGACCGCCATGCGCCATTCGAAGGCGATCGCCAGGTAGATCACCACGAGCACCAGGAAGATGCCGAGGCCCTGCCACGCCTTGTTGGCGATCTGCTCACCCCAGCTGGGGCCGACCAGCTCGGCGTTGATCTGCTCCGAGTCGATCTTGAGGTCGTCGGCGAGCGTGCTCTTGATCTCGTTGGCCGCGCTGGTGTCGATGCCGGCGACCTGGATGCGCAGGCTGCCGTCGCCGAGCTTCTGGACGATCGCGTCGTGGCCGGAGGCCGCTTCCGCGTACTCCTCCGCCTGGGACACCGAGGCGGTGGTGTTCTTCGGGGTGTTGAAGACGGCGCCGCCCTGGAACTCGATGCCCATGTTCAGCCCGCGGACCGCCAGGCCGGCGATGGCCAGGATGGTGATCAGGATGGAGAGGCCGTACCAGATCTTGCGGTTCTTGACGAAGTCGTAGCCGATCTCGCCACGGTGCAGTCGGGCGCCGAGGGTGCCGAGTTTCGACATCTCAGGCCTCCTTCGGGTCGACGGGGCGGCGGGTACGGCGCAGCGGCGGCTGGGCGCCCAGGCTCTTCGGGTCGAGGCCGGACCACTTGTGGCCGTTCGCGAAGAACGGGCGACGGGCCATCAGGGTGAGCAGCGGCTTGGTGAAGAGGAACACGACGACCACGTCGAGCAGGGTGGTCAGGCCGAGCGTGAACGCGAAGCCCTGGACCTTGCCGACCGTGACGAGGAAGAGCACCGCGGCGGCCAGGAACGACACGAAGTCGGAGACCAGGATGGTCCGCCGGGCGCGCGGCCAGGCCCGCTCGACGGCGGGGCGCAGCGAACGGCCCTCGCGGATCTCGTCGCGGACGCGTTCGAAGTACACGATGAACGAGTCCGCCGTGATGCCGATGGCGACGATGGCGCCGCACACGGCCGGCAGGTTCAGCGCGAAGCCGATGGCCGGGCCGAGCAGGGCCATGAGCGTGTAGGTGAGGGCGGCGGAGACCAGCAGCGAGAGGATCGCGATGAACGACAGGCCGCGGTAGTAGGCCAGCAGGTAGATGACCACCAGCGCGAGCCCGATCGCACCGGCGATCAGACCGGCCTGCAGCTGGTCACCGCCCAGCGCTGCGGTCACGGTCGTCATGCTGTCCACCTTGAAGGTGAGCGGCAGCGCACCGTACGACAGCATGTTGGACAGTTCCTGGGCGGACTGCTGGTTGAAGTTGCCGGAGATCTCGGCGTTGCCGCCGGTCAGGGCCTGCCGGACGTACGGGTCGGAGACGACCTCGCCGTCCAGGACGATCGCGAACTGGTTCTGCGGGGACTGGTTCTGCGCCAGCTTGCCGGTGATGTTCGCGAACTTTTTGGCTCCGGCGTCCGTGAAGTCCATCGTGACGGTCCAGCCGGCACCGGTCTGGGTGTTCAGGACGGCCTGGGCCTTGTCGACGTCCGTGCCGTCGACCTCGGCGGGGCCGAGGATGTACTTCTGCCACTGGCCCTGCGCGTTCTTGCCGCACGCCAGCGTCGGCTCGGAGGCCTTGACGCCGTCACCCACGCTGGAGCGGGTCTTCTCGTCGGTGCAGTCGAGCTTGGCGTACTTGGCCTGCAGCGCGTTCGCGTCGCCCTCGGCGGTGCCGCCGCTGCCCGACGGGGAGGGGCCGGCCTTGTCGCCCTTGTCGGAGGCGCTCGCGGAGGGCGTCGCGTCGGCCTTCAGCGCGTCCGTGACCGCACGGCCCTGCGTGCTGGCAGAGGCGGAGGGGGACGCGGAGCCCTTGTCGGTGGCCTCGGGCTTGTCGGTGGCCTTGCCGGACGGCTTGTCCGTGGGGCTGCCGGTGGGGCTCGGGGAGGGGCTGGCCGTGCCCTTGCCGCCGGCGATCTCGGTGGCGATGACCGGGCGGAAGTAGAGCTTGGCGGTGGTGCCGACCTGCTTGCGGGCCTGCTCCGAGTTGGTGCCCTTGGGAATGTTGACGATGATGTTTTCCCGGCCCTGCGTCTGGACCTCGGACTCGGAGACGCCCAGACCATTGACACGGCGCTCCATGATGGAGACGGCGGTGTCCATGTTGGTCTTGTTGATCGCCGCCTCGTTGCCGGCCTCGGGGACCGCGCGGAGCGTGATGCTCGTACCGCCGGCAAGGTCGATGCCGAGACGGGGCTTCGTGTGCCCCGAGGCGAACATCCCACCGGTGAGCGCCGCGATGGCGATCAGGATCAGGGCCAGCGAGCGCCCCGGCTTGCTCTGGGCGCTCGCGTTCCTGCCCTTTTTAGGTGTGGCCACCTTCTCGTACTCCCTCTCGGGCCACCTCGCTCCGGATCGGCGGACGGGCGGCCATGACATGGTGTCGGGACTCCGTGCGAGCTGGGCGTGTCCCGGGGCGCGCGGGCAGGACCCGCGCACCCCGGGACACGACTACTTCGCCTCGGAGTCGCCGTCGGTCTTCTTCGGCTCTGCGTCCGGCTTGGCCTCGGCCGCCTCGTCGGCCGGTTCCCCGGCCGCGTCCTTCTTGCCGAGGTCGACGGCCTTGTCGTCAGCGGGGGCGTCGGAGGCGGAGTCGTCGGTCTCGGTGAGGGAGGAGGCGTCGTCCGGGACGATGTCGGCGTCGGACTTCAGGTCGTGCTCGATGCCGTGGACGATGCGGTTGTACTCGTCGTCGGTGAGGACGGCACCGATGGCGTTCTTGGCGAAGAGGAGGTCGACGCCGGGACCGGCGTCGACGAGGACGGTGTCCTCGTTCACTTCCTTGACCGTGGCGTACATGCCCCCGATGGTGCGGACACCGCTGCCGGGCTGCATCTGGTTCCGCATGTCGGCGGCCTGCTGCTGCTTCTTCTTGGCCGACCGGGTCATCAGGAACATGGCCCCGATGAGCACGATGAACGGGAGGAGGGTCAGGAGACTCACGGGTCGGTACTTCCTTCACACGACCGCGCTGTGAGCGGCCAGATGGTTGGGGGTGTGTACGCCGCCGACAAAGGCGGCATCGGCGGAGTCTAAGCGAGTCCGCGCGCATGGAACAACGCTCAGCATGGCACCGGGGTTCCTGCTCCGGCCACTGACCTCGACGCCCCGGAGCCGTGACGGCGCCGTCACGCCCCGAACAGGTCCTGTTGTCCGTTTCCGGCGGTCTGGGACCGTGGCGGGGTGAGGCCGAGATGCGCCCATGCGGCGGGCGTCGCGACCCGGCCGCGGGGGGTCCGGGCCAGCAGACCCTCCCGGACGAGGAAGGGTTCGGCGACCTCCTCCACGGTCTCACGTTCCTCCCCGACCGCGACAGCGAGTGTGGACAGGCCGACCGGACCGCCGCCGAACAGCTTGAGCAGGGCTTCCAGCACACCCCTATCGAGGCGGTCGAGACCGCGCGCGTCCACCTCGTACACGGCGAGGGCCGCCGCGGCGATGTCCCTGGTGATCAGGCCGTCGGCCTTGACCTGCGCGTAGTCGCGGACGCGGCGCAGCAGGCGGTTGGCGATGCGGGGCGTGCCGCGGGAGCGTCCGGCGATCTCGGCGGCGCCCTCCGGCTCGATCTCGACTTCGAGGAGGTCGGCCGAGCGGTGGATGACCCGCTCCAGTTCGGCCGGCTCGTAGAACTCCATGTGCGCGGTGAAGCCGAAGCGGTCGCGCAGCGGTGGCGGCAGCAGGCCGGCCCGGGTGGTGGCTCCGACCAGGGTGAAGGGGGGCAGCTCCAGGGGGATGGCCGTGGCGCCGGGGCCCTTGCCGACGATGACGTCGACGCGGAAGTCCTCCATCGCCATGTACAGCATCTCCTCGGCGGGCCGGGACATGCGGTGGATCTCGTCGAGGAAGAGGACCTCGCCCTCCTGGAGGGAGGAGAGGATCGCGGCGAGGTCGCCGGCGTGCTGGATGGCGGGGCCCGAAGTGATGCGGATGGGGGCGCCCATCTCGGCCGCGATGATCATCGACAGGGTGGTCTTGCCGAGGCCGGGGGCGCCGGAGAGCAGCACGTGGTCGGCTGTCGCGCCACGCGCGCGTGCGGCGCGCAGTACGAGGTCGAGCTGCTCGCGGACCTTCTCCTGGCCGATGAACTCGTCCAGGTCCTTGGGGCGCAGGGCGGCCTCGACGGCCTGGTCCTCACGGTCGGCGACGGAGTCCACCAGCCGCTCGGCGGCGTCGGCGTCGGTGGTGTCGTCCCAGTTCATGGAGTGTGCCTCGGAATCTCGGTACGGGGGTGCGGACGGCTCGGTCTAGCGGGCGCGGTTCAGCGTCTGCAGGGCCGCCTTCAGCAGCTGCCCCACCTGGGGTGTGCCCTCGGCGGCCTCGGCCTGCGGGGTCACGGCGGTCACGGCTTCGTCGGCCTCCCGGGTCGCGTACCCGAGGCCGATCAGGGCCGCGTGCAGCTGATCACGCCAGCCGCTGCTGACCGGTGCGCCGACGGCGGGTGCACCGACCGGCGCGCCGAGCCGGTCCTTCAGCTCCAGGAGCAGTTTCTGCGCGCCCTTCTTGCCGATGCCGGGGACGGCGGTGAGGGCCTTCTCGTCTGCGGTGGCGACGGCCCGGCGCAGGGCGTCCGGGCTGTGCACGGCGAGCATGGCCTGGGCGAGGCGGGGGCCGACGCCGCTGGCCGTCTGGAGCAGCTCGAAGACCTGCCGCTCGTCGTCGTCCGCGAAGCCGTACAGGGTGAGGGAGTCCTCGCGGACGACCAGGGAGGTGTGCAGCTTGGCCGGCCGGCCCATGCGGAGCGTGGAGAGCGTGTTCGGCGTGCACTGGACGGCCATGCCGACACCGCCGACCTCGACGACCGCGGCGTCGGGAGCGAGTGCGGCCACTGTGCCGCTGACGAAGGCGATCATGCCGTCCGGCCTTTCGGTGCTTTGGCGGTGTGCAGGGCGACGGCCTGCTGGAGTCGGTTCTGCGCGGGGGCGCGCCAGATGTGGCAGATGGCGAGGGCGAGGGCGTCGGCCGCGTCGGCGGGCTTGGGCGGGGCGCTGAGCCGGAGCAGGCGGGTGACCATGGCGCCCACCTGTGCCTTGTCGGCGCGGCCGCTGCCGGTGACGGCTGCCTTGACCTCGCTCGGGGTGTGCAGCGCGACGGGGATGCCGCGGCGGGCGGCGCAGAGCATGGCGACGGCGCTGGCCTGGGCCGTGCCCATCACCGTACGGACGTTGTGCTGGCTGAAGACACGCTCGACGGCGACGAACTCGGGCCGGTGCTCGTCGAGCCACTGCTCGATGCCCTGCTCGACGGCGACGAGGCGGTGGCCGAGGTCGGCGTCCGCGGGCGTGCGGACGACTCCGACGCCGATCATCGTGAGCGGCCGTCCGGCGACGCCCTCGACGACGCCGACACCACACCGGGTCAGCCCCGGGTCCACCCCCAGTACGCGCACGCGCCCCTCCCCTTTTGGCGGCTAAACCGCCGCCGCTCTCGCGGACCTGGCTGAGCACCGTCGTGGTTCCTCAATTGACGGTCGCGGTCCGTGGACGGTGATCTTTGGCTACGCCAGGCTATCGGCTGCCACCGACAACGACAGCGGGCCGGAAGACGTGTGTCCCCCGGCCCGCCGAGATCGCGGCATTCGCGGCGCGTTACGCGTCGACCTTCTCCATGACCTCGTCGCTCACGTCGAAGTTGGCGAAGACGTTCTGCACGTCGTCGCTGTCCTCCAGCGCGTCGATCAGCTTGAAGATCTTCTTGGCGCCCTCTTCGTCCAGCTCGACCTGGACGGACGGCACGAAGCTGGAGTCGGCGGAGTCGTAGTCGATGCCGGCGTCCTGGAGGGCGGTGCGGACCGCGACCAGGTCGGTGGCCTCGCTGATGACCTCGTAGGACTCGCCGAGGTCGTTGACCTCCTCCGCGCCCGCGTCCAGAACGGCCGTGAGGACGTCGTCCTCGGTCAGCTCACCCTTGGGGACGATGACGACGCCCTTGCGGCTGAACATGTACGACACCGAACCCGGGTCGGCCATCGAGCCGCCGTTGCGGGTCATGGCGACACGCACGTCGGAGGCGGCGCGGTTGCGGTTGTCGGTGAGGCACTCGATGAGCACCGCGACACCGTTGGGGCCGTAGCCCTCGTACATGATCGTCTCGTAGTCGGCGCCGCCGGCCTCGAGGCCGCCGCCGCGCTTGACCGCGGAGTCGATGTTCTTGTTCGGGACGGACTGCTTCTTCGCCTTCTGGATGGCGTCGTAGAGAGTGGGGTTGCCCTCGATGTCGACGCCGCCCATCCGGGCAGCCACCTCGATGTTCTTGATCAGCTTCGCGAAGAGCTTGCCGCGCTTGGCGTCGATCACGGCCTTCTTGTGCTTCGTCGTAGCCCATTTAGAGTGGCCGGACATCTGCCTGTCTCCTTCGCGTAACCCATCTCAGCAACGAACGCAGGAATCCTACAAGGATCCGGCTGTCCGGTTGGCCCGCACCATGTCGACGAACAGGGCGTGGACGCGGTGGTCGCCGGTCAGTTCCGGATGGAAGGACGTGGCCAGCGCGGTGCCCTGACGGACCGCGACGATGTGGCCGTCGTGCTCGGCGAGCACCTCGGCCGCGGCGCCGACGGACTCGACCCAGGGGGCGCGGATGAAGACGCCCTCCACCGGGTCGCCGTCGATGCCCTGGATGGCGACGGCGGCCTCGAAGGACTCGTTCTGCCGGCCGAAGGCGTTGCGGCGCACGATCATGTCGATGCCGCCGAGGGTCTCCTGGCCCGAGCGCGGGTCGAGGATCTTGTCGGCGAGCATGATCATGCCGGCGCAAGTGCCGTAGACGGGCATGCCGGCCCGCACGCGTGCGCGCAGGGGCTCCATCAGGCCGAACAGGACGGCCAGCTTGGAGATGGTGGTGGACTCGCCGCCGGGGATGACGAGGCCGTCGACCTCGGCGAGTTCTTCGGGGCGCCGCACCGGCCTGGCCACGGCATCGGCCGCGGCCAGGGCGACGAGGTGCTCCCGTACGTCGCCCTGGAGGGCCAGGACGCCTATGACGGGGGTGTCGCTCATGGATTCCTGTGCCTTACCAGCCGCGGTTGGCGTAGCGCTCGGCCTCGGGGAGGGTGTCGCAGTTGATGCCGACCATGGCCTCGCCCAGGTTGCGGGAGGCGTCCGCGATGATCTTCGGGTCGTCGTAGAAGGTGGTGGCCTTCACGATGGCGGCGGCGCGCTTGGCCGGGTCGCCGGACTTGAAGATGCCGGAGCCGACGAAGACGCCCTCGGCGCCGAGCTGGCGCATCAGGGCCGCGTCGGCCGGGGTGGCCACGCCGCCGGCGGAGAACAGCACCACGGGGAGCTTGCCGAGCTCGGAGACTTCCTTGACCAGCTCGTACGGGGCGCGCAGGTCCTTGGCGGCGGCGTACAGCTCGTTGTTGTCGAAGCCGCGCAGCTTGGCGATCTCGTTCTTGATCTGGCGCAGGTGGCGGACGGCCTCGACGACGTTGCCGGTGCCGGCCTCGCCCTTGGAGCGGATCATCGCGGCGCCCTCGGCGATGCGGCGCAGGGCCTCGCCCAGGTTGGTGGCGCCGCAGACGAAGGGGGTGGTGAAGGCGAACTTGTCGCTGTGGTTGACCTCGTCGGCCGGGGTGAGGACCTCGGACTCGTCGATGTAGTCGACGCCGAGGGACTGCAGGACCTGGGCCTCGACGAAGTGCCCGATGCGGGACTTGGCCATGACCGGGATCGAGACGGCGTCGATGATGCCCTCGATCATGTCCGGGTCGGACATGCGGGCGACGCCGCCGTCCTTGCGGATGTCGGCGGGGACCCGCTCCAGGGCCATGACGGCCACGGCGCCCGCGTCCTCAGCGATCTTGGCCTGCTCCGGCGTGACGACGTCCATGATGACGCCGCCCTTGAGCTGCTCGGCCATGCCGCGCTTCACCCGGGCGGTACCGGTCTCGGGAGCCTGGTTTTCGGAGATGGACACGGGTGACCTCGCTGATGGGAAAGGGGGTTTCTGCAGCACTGAGGAAACGTGAGAGAACCAGGCCACATCAAGGGCCAATGGGAACGCCGTGGATCCTTTTGCGACGGACGGCCGGAAAACGACAGGTGAACGGGGTCAGGCGGCCCGGTCCACCAGGGCCGCCGGAGGCTCGTCGTCCATCTCGAAGGCCATCGGGAAGGGCGCGTGACCGGCCAGGCGGAACCAGCGCACCTTGCGGTGCCGTCGCAGGGCCCGGGCCGCCCGTACGGCGTCGTTGTGGAACCGGCGGGCCATCGGCACCCTGCGGACGGCCTCGGTGAGTTCCCGGGCCGCCTCCTCTCCCCCGGGTGCCTCGCGTACCGCCTCCACCTGCGGGGCCTCCCCGAAGACGGCCCGCAGCGCCTGGCTCAGTTCGCTCTCGGCGATCTCCCGTTGCTCCTGCTCGGCCTGCCGGGCGGCGTGCGCGGCCTCGTACAGCACGATCGAGGCGGCCGGGTCGAGGACCCCGGAGGTCGCCAGTTCCTGCGCCACCGAGGCACGCCGCAGCAGCTGGGCGTCCAGGGCCGCGCGGGCGGCGTCGATCCGGGCGTGGAGACGGTCGAGCCGGCCGGCGGTCCAGCTCAGGTAGAGCCCGATCGCGACCAGGGCGACGGCGATCCAGATGAGAGTGGTGGTCACGGGCGGCAAGGCTAGCGGCCCGCGCGGCCACCCCGTTCACCCCGCCCCGCCGGTGACCGGCGGCGACAGGCGACTCCGGCCGGTCCGGCCCGGGCCAGGGGGCAGCCCGTCGGCCCGGCCTGCCCTCGGACCCGGGCGGACCCGGGCCGGCCCCGGCCCGACCATCACCAGCGGCTGGTTCGGGCGCCGTCGAGCCATCCCTCCAGAACCGGCTGGTAGTCCGGGCGCCGTCGGCCCAGCCCCCAGGAACGACCAGCCCAGGCCCCGGCCGGCCCCGCACCCCGGAACCGGCCGGCCCGCCGTCCCCGCTCTCAGTCCCGGGCGAACCCCAGCCGCCCCCACAGCCCGGTCGTCCGCTCGTCCTCGGCGACCGCCGCCGCTCCGGCCGTGACCGTCTCGTAGACGGACAGGATGTCCGCGCCGACGGTCGACCAGTCGAAGCGCCGCACATGGGCACTCCCCCGCTCGCGCAACTCCGCCAGCCGTTCCGGGTCGGCCAGGAGCCGTACGGCCGCGTCGGCGAGGGCGTCGGCGTCCTCGTTGGGGAACAGCTCGCCGGCCGCTCCCCGGTCCAGGACCTGGGCGAAGGCGTCCAGGTCGGAGGCGAGGACGGGGGCCGACGCGGACATGGCCTCGACGAGGATGATGCCGAAGCTCTCGCCGCCGGTGTTGGGCGCGACGTACAGGTCGACGCTGCGCAGGAAGCGGGCCTTGTCCTCGTCGCTGACCATGCCGAGGAACTCGACGCGGGAGCGCAGCTCGGTCGGCAGGGACTCGACGGCCTCCTTCTCGTCGCCGCGCCCGGCGACCAGGAGCCGGGTCTGCGGACGCGCGGCGAGGATCTTCGGCAGGGCCTTCATCAGCACCGGGAGTCCCTTGCGGGGCTCGTCGATGCGCCCTATGAAGCCGATCGTGTCGCCCTGCCATTCGGCCTTGGGCTCGGCGTCGGCGAAGAAGTCGACGTCGACGCCGTTGGGGATCACGACCGCGTCGCCGCCGAGGTGCTCCACCAGCGTGCGGCGGGCGTACTCGCTCACCGCGATCCGGGCGCTGATCTTCTCCAGGGCGGCCTGGAGGATCGAGTACGCGGCGATCATCGCGCGGGAGCGCGGGTTGGACGTGTGGAACGTCGCCACGATCGGTCCCTGGGCGGCCCAGCAGGTCAGCAGGCCCAGCGACGGGGAGGTCGGCTCGTGGATGTGGATCACGTCGAACGCGCCGTCGTGCAGCCAGCGGCGCACCCGGGCGGCGCTCAGGAAGCCGAAGTTCAGCCGGGCCACCGAGCCGTTGTACGGCACCGGCACCGCACGCCCGGCCGAGACGACGTACGGCGGCAGCGGGGTGTCGTCGTCGGCCGGGGCCAGGACGGACACCTCGTGGCCGAGGCGGATGAAGTACTCGGCGAGGTCCCGGATGTGGAACTGGACGCCACCCGGTACGTCCCAGGAGTACGGGCAGACGATGCCGATCCTCACGTGGATCCCTTCGCTGGATCGAGGTCGGCGAGCCACAGGCGCTGCAGCATGTGCCAGTCCTCCGGATGGTCGGCGATCCCGGTGGCGAAGGCGTCGGCCAGCGCCTGTGTCATGACGGACGTCTTCTCGGCGCGCGTACCCGACCCGGGCACCTCGACCGGCGGGTGGAGGCGGCCGCGCATCACGGGCGAGTCGTCGTACCAGAGGGTCACCGGCAGCAGCAGGGCGCCGGTCTGCTGGGCGAGCAGGGCCGGTCCGGCCGGCATCCGGGCCGTGTCGCCGAAGAAGTCCACCTCGACGCCCGAGGCGGACAGGTCGCGGTCGGCGACCAGGCAGACCAGACCGCCGTCGCGCAGCCGCCGGGCCAGGGTGCCGAAGGCGGTGCCGCCGCTGTGCGGCAGGACCTCCATGCCGAGGCCCTCGCGATAGGCGACGAACCGGTCGTAGAGCGTCTCGGGCTTCAGCCGCTCGGCGACCGTGGTGAAGGGGATGCCGAGCTTCGTGGTGACCCAGGCGCCGGCGAGGTCCCAGTTGGCGAGGTGCGGCAGGGCGAGGACGACGCCCTTGCCAGCGGCCAGGCCCTCGGTGAGGTGGTGCAGGTCCTTGGCCTCGAAGCCGCCCTTGATCCGGTCCTCGCTCCAGGCCGGGAGGCGGAAGGACTCCATCCAGTAGCGCAGGTAGGAGCGCATGCCCGCGCGGGACAGTTCGGCCAGGCGCTCGGGGCTCGCGTCCGGCACCACGCGCGCGTAGTTGCTCTCCAGGCGCTGGACGCCCTTGCCGCGCTGCTTCCAGGCCAGATCGGCGATGGTCCGGCCGAGGCGTACGGCGGCCGGCTCGGGGAGCTTCTTGACCGTGCCCCAGCCGAGGCCGTACAGCGCGTCCGTCAGCCGGTCCTGTGTGCTCATGTGGCCGCCTCGCTCCCGTGGGAGGCGCTGTGCTGCTCGTCCCCATCATCCTGCTCGCCCTGCTCGGCCGCCTCGGCCTCCGCGGACTCCCTGCGGACCGTGACGACCCGCTGGATCAGCGTGACGAGGCTGCCGACGGCGACGATCCACAGGGCCACGGGCAGCAGGTACTGGATGCCGGGCACACCGAACGCGTGCAGGCCCGCGAGCCCGGCCGCCACCAGCGAGATCACCAGGCGCTCGGCGCGCTCGACGAGCCCGTTGACCGCGACCGGCAGGCCGATCGACTCGCCCCGGGCCTTGGTGTACGACACCACCTGGCCGCTGGCCAGGCAGAAGATCGAGACGGCGCACAGGACGAGATCGTCGCCACCACCGGCGTACCACAGGATGAAGCCGCCGAAGATCGCGCCGTCGGCGACCCGGTCGAGGGTGGAGTCCAGGAAGGCGCCCCAGCGGCTGGAGCGGCCGAGCTGACGGGCCATGTTGCCGTCGACGAGGTCGGAGAACACGAACAGCGTGATCACGACCGTGCCCCAGAAGAACTCGCCCATGGGGTAGAAGACCAGCGCGCCCGCGACCACACCGGCGGTGCCGATGAGCGTGACCGTGTCGGGGCTGACGCCCCGCCGGATCAGAAACGCGGCGAACGGTGTGAGGACACGCGTGAAGAATGCACGCGCGTACTTGTTCAGCATGGCCTTCCCGAGGGTCGGTGTCGCCGTCTGGCCCCTGCTGGCCACCGGCTGGCCCATCGTAGTCACGCGCGCGCGTGGGCGAGGTGCGGGCACCCTGACCCCTTTCGGGGGAACCCGCGGGCCGCTGGTGGGCGGTGGGATCACGTCGTTCGTATGGACGCACCGTGACGGGAGTGGGAAGGTCGAATGACCGCGGGCGTCGCCGGAGCCGCACCGCACGCGGATTCCGCGTGTCCGCGCCCACAGTGACCTCACCGTGCACGGGAGGCAGGATCATGGGCGACAAGGCACAGACACACCCTGGGGCCGCCGGCAGGGCACAAGCGGCCGACCACCCTCAGTCCGTACGGAATGTGGTGCTGGTCGGCCACTCCGGATCGGGAAAGACCACGCTGGTCGAAGCCCTCGCACTCACGGCGGGGGCGGTGAACCGGGCGGGCCGCGTCGAGGACGGCGGCACCGTCTCCGACTACGACGACATCGAGCACCGGCAGCAGCGCTCGGTACAGCTCTCCCTGGTGCCCGTCGAGTGGGACGGCATCAAGGTCAACCTTCTCGACACCCCCGGATACGCCGACTTCGTCGGTGAGCTCAGGGCCGGTCTGCGCGCGGCGGACGCGGCCCTCTTCGTCGTCTCGGCCTCGGACGGCGTGGACGGCTCGACCCGCATGGTGTGGGAGGAGTGCGCGGCCGTGGGCATGCCCCGGGCCATCGTCGTCACGCACCTGGAGTCGGCGCGTTCCGACTTCGAGGAGATGACGCGCAGCTGCGCCGAGGCCTTCGGCGCGGACGACCCCGACGCGGTCCTGCCGCTCTACCTGCCGCTGCACGGCCCCCAGGCGCCCGACGGGCACGCGCCCGTGACCGGGCTGATCGGGCTGCTGTCGCAGAAGCTGTTCGACTACTCGACCGGCGAGCGCAAGGAGTCCGAGCCGGGCGAGGACCAGCTGCCGCTGATCGAGGAGGCCCGCAACCGGCTCATCGAGGGGATCATCGCGGAGAGCGAGGACGAGACCCTCATGGACCGCTACCTCGGCGGGGAGCCGGTCGACGTCAGGACGCTCATCGAGGACCTGGAGCGGGCCGTCGCGCGCGGGGTCTTCTTCCCCGTCCTGGCCGCCGCCCCGGCGGGTGAGGGCGCCCGGCAGGGGATCGGCACCCTGGAACTGCTGGAGCTGATCACGCGGGGCTTCCCGACGCCGCTGGAGCACGAGACGGTGCGGGTGACGACCATCGACGGCAAGCCGCGCGAGCTCAAGCCGTGCGACCCGGACGCCCCGCTGGTCGCGGAGGTCGTGAAGACCTCCTCGGACCCGTACGTGGGCCGGCTGTCGCTGATCCGCCTGTTCTCCGGCACCCTGCGCGCCGACCAGACGGTCCACGTCTCCGGGCACGGGCTGGCCGACCGCGGGCACGAGGACCACGACGTCGACGAGCGGATCGGCGCCCTGTCCACGCCGTTCGGCAAGCAGCAGCGCCCGGTGTCGCACGTCATCGCGGGCGACCTGGCCTGCGTGGCGAAGCTGGGCCGCGCCGAGACCGGCGACACCCTGTCCGCCAAGGACGACCCGCTGCTCATGGAGCCGTGGCAGATGCCCGACCCGCTGCTGCCGCTGGCCATCCAAGCGCACAGCAAACCCGACGAGGACAAGCTGTCCCAGGGCCTGGCCCGGCTGGTGGCCGAGGACCCGACGATGCGGCTGGAGCAGAACCAGGACACCCACCAGGTGGTCCTGTGGTGCCTGGGCGAGGCGCACGCCGACGTCGCCCTGGAGCGGCTGCGCAGCCGGTACGGCGTCCAGGTCGACGTCGTCCCCCACCGGGTGTCCCTGCGCGAGACGTTCGCGGACAAGTCGGCCGGCCGCGGCAGGCACGTCAAGCAGTCCGGCGGGCACGGGCAGTTCGCGATCTGCGAGATCGAGGTCGAGCCGCTGCCCGGCGGGTCCGGCATCGAGTTCGTCGACAAGGTCGTGGGCGGCGCGGTGCCCCGGCAGTTCATCCCGTCGGTGGAGAAGGGCGTACGGGCCCAGGCGGCCAAGGGGGTCGCGGCCGGGTATCCGCTGATCGACGTACGGGTGACCCTCCTGGACGGCAAGGCGCACTCGGTGGACTCCTCCGACGCCGCCTTCCAGACGGCCGGCGCGCTCGCGCTGCGGGAGGCCGCGGCCGACGCGAGGATCCATCTGCTGGAGCCGGTGGCCGAGGTGTCGGTGCTGGTCGGCGACGACTTCGTGGGCGCCGTGATGAGTGACCTGTCGGGACGGCGCGGCCGGGTGCTCGGCACCGAGCAGACACCGGGCGGGCGCACCCTGATCCGGGCCGAGGTGCCGGAGATCGAGATCGGCCGGTACGCGATCGACCTGCGGTCGATGGCGCACGGCACGGCGGGGTTCAGCCGCCGGTACGCGCGCCACGAACCGATGCCGCAGCAGGTAGCGGACCGGGTGCGTGAAGGGGAGCGCAAGGCCTCGTAGTTGGCGCCGGGCGCCACCAAGTGCCCTCCTGACGGCTCCCCTCCGCGGGGGCGGGCGGCTTGACAGGCCGCCCGCCCCCGCCTGCCGGTCGGGACGGATACGCTGATGACCTGATCAACAGGTGTGCGGAGCGCGGAAGTCGGGAAGGCCGCAGATGCGGATGCGGCAGCGATGGGGGCGGCAGTGACGGACGGATTCGACTTCAGCCCGGGAGCCCAGGTGCCCCTGGCGGGTGCGAGCGGCCAGACAGCGGCGACCTATGCGCTGGCAGCGGCGGCGTACCGGGACGACGAGGTCACCAAGATCCTGAACGCCGACAACGAGTGGCACCAGTCCAAGGTGACTCCCCCGCGCCCGTGGGCGAAGATCTTCCGCCCCCGGTTCGGCGAGGCCTTCTCCCGCGCGGTGATCGACCGGATGCTGGGGGCCGGGCGCAAGCCGGTCATCCAGTCCTTCGGCATCGAGCCCCAAGTCGTCGTGGAGCACTGCCTGGCGGCCCACCGCATCCGCCGCGACCGCGACAACTGGCTCTCGGCGATCACGGTGATCTGCGGGGTGCTCTTCCTGCCCGGCTTCCTCGTGTGGCTGCTGGTGTTCACGCTGCGCACCACCATGGCCAAGCGCGAGGACAAGCGCGCGGGCGCCCTCGCCACGACGCTCCTGGTCGCCGTGGGCGCGCTGGCCGTGCTGTTCCTGATCCGCATGCCGTTCACCGGATTCTGGGCCCTGTACGGACGCGCGGCGGTGATCATGCCGGTGGTCGGCTGGTTCTGGGCCAAGCAGATCTGCGAGCGGACCGCCCGCGACCTGCGGGAGCGCTGGTCGAGCCTGCTGTCGGGCGGTGGCGTGGGCGCCAAGATCCCCGAGGCCGTCCCCGGCAACCCCGGTGACGCGGCCGAGCAGGTCCGCAAGGAGCTGGCCCGCCTCGCCGCCGAGCAGCGGTCCAACTCGGTCTTCTACGCCGGTCCCAAGGGCATACTCGGCATGGGCACACGCTGGGGCAGCTGGCAGCTGGCCGAGGAGCTGGTCTCCGCCGAGCCGGGCAAGGATTTCCACCCGTTCCGCAGCTGGGACGTCATCGTGGCGATCCAGGGCGGTCTCGGCATGCTGGAGCGCACGTCGATCAATACCGGCGGCTTCCCCAAGCCGTCCATCACGCACTGGATCGTCTCGCCGATCGGCGAGAAGGCGACGGAGGTGTCCCGGCCGAGCGGCACGGACGTCGACGCGTACACGGTCCGGACGCACGCCGTACAGGACATCTGCAACAAGCAGCAGTTCGGCAGCGGTGACCGGCACTACCTGGGCGTGCAGTGGACCCTGTGGGACGGGCATCTGGTGATCACGATGCTGATCACGGTGACCGTGCTGCACGACACGCTGCGCATCGAGGTCACCGGGCACGCCCTGGGGCCGGTCAACCCCCTCTTCAACGAGAAGCCGGCGGCCAAGGAGAAGGCGGTGCAGAAGGCCCTCCGGTTCTGGGAGACCCGCACCGTGAAGCTCCCGCTGATCGACGCCGACGAGGTGGTGCGGCTGGCCGCGCGCGCCCCGCTGACCTGGTACCCGCCGCTGCTGAAGTGGCTCGGCGGCAGCCTGACGCTGCCGGAGCCGTTCGGTCTGCGGCACGCGTGGGCCGACCAGCCGTGGCGGCACCGGTTCATGGCCGACGACGCGCTGCGGGCGGCGACGCCCGTGCTGCGGGTGGTGCATGCGGCGGCACTGAAGGTGCTGCGGGAGAACGGGGTGGACGTGGAGAAGTTCGGGTCCAGGTCGGCGGCGCTCAGCGGGGCGGTTCAGGATGCGGCGCCGAAGAAGGCCGACGTCTACGACGCGTAGGCCTCCGGCGGTCGAGCCGATCAGCCGCGGGCCGGCGGTGGCTGGTGTCCCTGGGGGCTTCGCCCCCGGGCCCCCTTCGGCCTGAACGGCCTTGTCCTCAAACGCCGGACGGGCTGGGGGCCGCCGCACCCGCCGGGATCAAGCAGTCGGCCAGCTCTCCGCCAGCATCTTCCGCGTGTCCGCCAGCAGCTGCGGCAGCACCCGCGTGTGCCCCACCACCGGCATGAAGTTCGTGTCCCCGCCCCAGCGCGGCACGATGTGCTGGTGCAGGTGCGCCGCGATGCCCGCGCCGGCGACCGTGCCCTGGTTCATGCCGATGTTGAAGCCGTGCGCGCCGGAGGCCCTGCGCAGGGCCGTCATGGCCTGCTTGGTGAGTTCGCCGAGCTCGGCGGTCTCCCCCGCCGTGAGGTCGGTGTAGTCGGCGACGTGCCGGTAGGGCACGGTCATCAGGTGCCCGCCGTTGTACGGGTAGAGGTTGAGCACCGCGTAGACCTGCTCGCCGCGCCGGACGACGAGCCCGTCCTCGTCGGACTTGGCCGGGATCGAGCAGAAGGGGCAGCCGTCGCCGGCGCCCGGGCCGGTGGGCTTGTTCTCGCCCTGGATGTAGGCCATCCGATGCGGCGTCCACAGACGCTGGAACGCGTCCTGCGTCCCCACTCCCAGCTGCTGCTCCGGCTCACTCGTCATGCAGTGCAGCATATGGCGTCGAGCTGGGGGGACGGCAAAGGCCCCCGGGATCTCCCCGGGGGCCCGAACGCCGCGTGATCAGACCTGCGCGCGCTCCTCGACGATCTTCTGGATCTTCGCGATGGCCTCGTCGAAGGGGATGCCGTTCTCCTGCGAGCCGTCGCGGTAGCGGAAGGACACGGACGCGTGGGACATGTCCTCGTCGCCCGCGATGACCATGAAGGGCACCTTCTGCTTCTGGGCGTTGCGGATCTTCTTCTGCATGCGGTCCGAGGAGGAGTCGACCTCGACGCGCAGGCCCTTCCTCTTGGCCGCGGCGGCGAACTTCTCCAGGTACTCGACGTGCGCGTCACCGATCGGGATGCCGACGGCCTGGACGGGGGCGAGCCACGCCGGGAAGGCACCCGCGTAGTGCTCCAGGAGCACCGCGAAGAAGCGCTCGATCGAGCCGAACAGCGCGCGGTGGATCATGACGGGGCGCTGCTTGGAGCCGTCGGGGCCCGTGTACTCCAGGTCGAAGCGCTCCGGCAGGTTGAAGTCGAGCTGGATCGTCGACATCTGCCAGGTGCGGCCGATGGCGTCCTTGGTCTGGACGGAGATCTTCGGGCCGTAGAAGGCGGCGCCGCCCGGGTCGGGCACCAGGGGCAGGCCCTGCTTCTCGGCGACCTGGCGCAGCGTCTCCGTGGCCTCCTCCCAGGCCTCGTCCGAGCCGACGAACTTCTCCGGGTCCTTGGTGGACAGCTCCAGGTAGAAGTCGGTCAGGCCGTAGTCGCGCAGCAGGCCGAGGACGAAGGTGAGCGTCTTGTCGAGCTCCTCCGACATCTGCTCGCGCGTGCAGTAGATGTGCGCGTCGTCCTGGGTGAAGCCGCGGGCCCGGGTCAGGCCGTGCACGACGCCCGACTTCTCGTACCGGTACACCGTCCCGAACTCGAAGAGGCGCAGCGGCAGTTCACGGTAGGAACGCCCGCGCGCGTCGAAGATCAGGTTGTGCATCGGGCAGTTCATGGGCTTGAGGTAGTAGTCCACGCCCTCGTCGAGCTGCATGGGCGGGTACATGCCGTCGGCGTACCAGTCCAGGTGGCCCGAGGTCTCGAAGAGCTTCCCCTTGGTGGCGTGCGGGGTGTAGACGAACTCGTAGCCCTCTTCCTCGTGGCGGCGCCGCGAGTAGTCCTCCATGACCCGGCGGATGATGCCGCCCTTGGGGTGGAAGACGGCGAGGCCGGAGCCGATCTGCTCCGGGACCGAGAACAGGTCGAGCTCGCTGCCCAGCTTGCGGTGATCGCGCTTCTCGGCCTCGGCGAGGAACTCCAGGTGCGCCTTCAGCTCGTCCTTGGTGGGCCAGGCGGTGCCGTAGATGCGCTGGAGCATGGGGTTCTTCTCGCTGCCACGCCAGTAGGCGGCCGCGTTGCGCATCAGCTTGAACGCCGGGATGGCACGGGTCGACGGCAGGTGGGGGCCCCGGCAGAGGTCCTTCCAGCACAGGTCGCCGGTCTTGGCGTCCAGGTTGTCGTAGATCGTCAGCTCGCCGGCGCCGACCTCGACGTCCGCGCCGTCGTCGGACGACGCGGAACCCTTGAGGCCGATCAGCTCCAGCTTGTAGGGCTCGTCGGCCAGCTCGTCACGGGCGGCCTCGTCGGTCACCACGCGGCGGGAGAAGCGCTGCCCGCGCTTCTGGATCTCCTGCATCTTCTTCTCGATGGCCTTGAGATCCTCGGGCGTGAACGGCTTCTCGACATCGAAGTCGTAGTAGAAGCCGTCCTTGACGGGCGGGCCGATGCCCAGCTTGGCCTCGGGGAAGAGCTCCTGCACGGCCTGCGCCATGACGTGCGCGGTGGAGTGGCGCAGGATGTTCAGGCCGTCCTCGGAGGAGATCTCGACGCCCTCGACCTCGTCGCCCTCGGACAGGGCGTACGACAGGTCCCTGAGCTCGCCGGCCACGCGCGCGGCGATGATCGAGCGCTCGCCGGCGAAGAGCTCGGCGGCCGTAGTGCCCGTCGTCACCACGCGTTCTTCCCGCTCGGAATCGCGCTGGATGATCACACGGACGTCTGACACCGGTCTCTCCTGACTGAAGGGGGCCGCGGGCGCCATACCGGAGCGCGCGCACGAGTAAGGATCGTACCGACCCGGGACCGCCCTTCGCGAAATCAGTCCCCGCAGTCCCCTCCGCAGGCCTCCTCGAAGAAGGCCGCCACCCCGGCGTTCTCCTGCAGCGCCTTCATCAGCCGGTCCCGCTCGGCGTCGTCGAGCTGTACGGGGACGACCCCGTGGGCGCCGGTGAGGCGGCGGAATCCGCCCCGGCTCTCCAGCCGCCCCTGCACCCGCACCGGGAGCCCGACGAGGTGGGCGTGCCCGGCGATCCGGTAGGCCTCCTCGTCGAGGGTGATCCGGACGTTCGGCACGTCGGCCCCGGCCAGCACGCGCAGCCGTACGGTGCCGTCGCCGCGCGGCCCCGACCTGCGCAGCCGTACCACCGCTCCGGTGATCCGCACCGGGACGGCGGGTTCCTCGCGCAGGTAGCGGGCGCCCGCCTCGCGCAGCACGGCCAGGTCGCCGGGCGAGAACTCGACGGGCTCGGCGGAGGGCGCGCAGCCCTCGGGCACACCGGCCGCCGGGGCCCACTCGACGGCGATCCGGGCGCCCTCCGTACCGCGGACGAGGGCGACGAGCGCCTCGGTGAGGTCATGGCTCACGCCTGCCTCGACGGCGGCGTCGAAGGCGTCCATGCCGCCGGTGGCCCGCTGGTAGTCGATGGCCTCGCGGGCGGCGAAGAGGGCCTGGTGGAGGCGTACGGCCAGGGGGCGCCCGCCGGCGACGGGCACGAAGGCGGTGAGGCGGCCGTCGGTGGCGGAGCCGACCAGGACGTGTTGCAGGGCCGCGGCGGCGGAGCGGCGGTGGCGGGCTCCGTGGTAGCCGGCCCGGGCGCGGGTGGCGAGGGCCGCCGCGAGCAGCATCCGGCGGGCGGCGCCGCGCAGCCGGTCCTCGACGGTCCAGGAGGCCGCGCCGGCGGGTCCGGCGGGGACGTCGTGCCACCAGCGGATCTCGTCGCTGGGCACGGCGAGGGAGACGAGGACCTCGCGGGCGGAGGGCGAGCCGCTGCGGGACAGGGCGAGCAGGGCCTCGCCGAGCAGGTCGTCGCTGTCGGGGAAGGCGCGGGTCTCCGGCACCAGGAGGCTGGTGCCGCCGCCGGGGCCGGGCGGGGTCCAGCGGCCGTAGCGTCCGGGGGCGCCGCCGCGCCGCTGCCAGCCGTGCCGGCGCAGCAGGGCGTTCAGCACGGCCGGGTCGACATCGGCGGGCTCGGGCGGGCGGCCGCCGTGTCCCGGTGACTCGACGGGGTGCGGACGGACCTGCCGCGGGGGTTCCTCGGTCGGGCGGTGCGTCACGGTTTCCCTCCCGTCCCGACCCGCGTCATGATCTCGCACAGGGCCCGGTCGTCGAAGATGCGTGAGGTCGGTATGCGCACGGTGGTGCGGCGGCGGCCGGTGATCGGCTGTCCGGCGAGATTGGTCCAGTAGCAGCAGTGCCTCAGGTCGAGCCGGTCGTGGCCGGCGCGCAGCCAGTCGTCCTGGGCGCGCGGCACCAGCATCACCACGAGGATCTTGTGCACCGACACGGGTGTGCGGGCGAGCTTCGCCAGGTGGTCGTTGTCGAGCGTGAAGGAGAAGGTGCGGCCCGGCGGGTTGGGCGGGACCTGGTACGTGGCCTTGAGCTGCACCTTGATGGTGACCTCGTCGTCGACCGTGTGCCCGGGGGCGCTGTGGCTGACGTGCCAGTCGATGCCGTTGTCGGGAAAGGGCTGGGACAGCGAGCAGCCGGCGGCCGCCGCGACGGCGTGCAGATAGCCGACCTGCAGTGTCTCCATGCAGGCGGTGGTGGCGAGAGTGCCGCGAGAGGGAGCCGTGCGCTCGGGCAGCAGCCCGCCCCGTTCGGGCTGCGCTATGGCCATGGCCAACAGCCTTCCAGAACAAGTGATTCCCCGTTGCGGGCCGCTGAACTGCAACGACCCGTACTCCTGTTGTCTCCTTCCGGCGTACGGCGCAAACAGCCCGGGTATCACCGAATCGGGCAGCGGACGGTGCGTCAACTGCCGAAGGTGAACGAGGGGTTGTGTGGCTATGACGACGTGCTGGTACGAGGGGCCGCTGGCCGCCTTCGACACGGAGACGACGGGCGTCGACGTCGAGACCGACCGGATCGTGTCGGCCGCCGTGGTCGTCCAGGATGCGCCGGGCATCCGGCCGCGGGTGAGCCGTTGGCTGGTGAACCCGGGGGTGCCGGTGCCGGCGGAGGCGACGGCGGTGCACGGACTGACGGAGGAGCATCTGCGGCTCAACGGCCGGTGGCCGGCGCCGGTGATGTACGAGATAGCGCAGGCGCTGGCCGAGCAGGCACACGCCGGGCGCCCGGTCGTGGTGATGAACGCGCCGTTCGATCTGACCATGCTGGACCGGGAGTTGCGCCGCCATCGCGCCTCGGCGCTCGGCCGCTGGTTCGAGTCGGCTCCGCTGTCCGTGCTCGACCCGCGGGTTCTGGACAAGCACCTGGACCGCTACCGCAAGGGCCGGCGCACCCTGACCGACCTGTGTGCGCACTACGGCGTCGCCCTGGAGGGCGCGCACGACGCGGCGGCCGACGCCGTGGCGGCGCTGGAGGTCACGCGGGCGGTGGGCCGGCGGTTCGCGTCCCGGCTGGAGCGTCTCACCCCGGGTGAGCTGCACACCCTGCAGGCGGTGTGGCACGCGGCGCAGGCGCGGGGCCTGCAGGCGTGGTTCGCGCGCAGCGGCGTGGACGAGGCGGTCGACCCGGCGTGGCCGCTGCGTCCGGACCTGCCGGCGGCGGCCTGAGCACCTGGCACGGGGCCCGCGAGGGCATGAAAAAACCGGTCCGTCTGCGACGGACCGGTTGTTTCCGGTGGGCGATACTGGGTTCGAACCAGTGACCTCTTCGGTGTGAACGAAGCGCTCTCCCACTGAGCTAATCGCCCGGGAACGCACTGAACCATACAGGTCCGGGCACGCTTCCTTCAAACCGCTTCGAGGTACCTGAGGAGTCCGCGCCGCCCGGAGTGCATCATCAGCGCGTGGTTGGCGCGGAAGACGGGCCGTCCCGGTACGGCGAGCCGGCGCAGCAGCGGCTTGTGCACGCTGACGACCTGGTCGTAGCGCGCGAGAGTGCCCGTCCCGTGCGGTGCCACGGTCCAGCATGCCCAGCCCTCGATGTCCCCGGACAGGGCGGTCTCCAGCACACCGGCCTCGGGATCGCGTCGCACCTCCCGCGCCGTGAAGGTCATGTCATACGGCAGGACGGAGCGGATGCGGATCACCCCGGTGGTGTCGTCGACCCGGGTCACCTGTCGCACCTGGGGCCACCAGCGCGGGTAGTCCTCGGGGCGTTCCAGCACGTCGTAGACGGTGGCGGGCGGTGCGGGCAGGGTCCACAGACTGCGGAAGCGGTAATGGTTCCAGTCCATGCCGGAAGTCTGCCCAGGAGCGGCGCGGACCGTCTGAGTACGCGCCTGAGTATCCGCACTCATGTCGTGCGAGGTGACGCGGACCACACTGCCAGCCATGACCCACCTTCCGCCCCCGGCCGAGGAATTGCGGCTCCTCGATGCCGAACTCCGGCAACTGGACGCCCGGCGCGCCCAGTTGCTGACGCGTCGCGCCTGGCTGGTCGCGGCACTGCAGCAGCCGCGGCCCTGGGCCTCGGCGCAGCCCCCGATCACCGTATCGCCGCGCCCTGAGACGGCGGCGCCCAGCGTGCAGAACGTGCTGCTGGTCCTCGGCGGTGTCCTGCTCACGCTCGCAGCGGCGGTGTTCACGCTGGTCAGCTGGGGGCAGATGGGGATCGCCGGGCGGGCCCTGGTGCTCGGCGCGGTCACGCTGGCCACGCTCGCCGCGCCCGTGGCTCTGCTGAAGCGGGGGCTGCGGTCGACGGCCGAGTCCGTGGCGGGTCTCGGGCTCGCCCTGACCGTCCTGGACGCCTACGCACTGCACGCGGCGGCCCTTTCCGGGACGGACGGCACCGGGTACGCGGCGGCCGCGGCCGCGGTGCTGGCGGTGACCTGGGCGGGGTACGGCCTGCTGCCGGTCACGGCGTCGCTCCGTCTGCCCCTGCCGTGCGCCCTGGCCGCGGCCCAGTTCCCGCTGTTGCTGTGGACCCTGTCCGCCGACGCGGGTGCGGAGGCGATCACGGCCGCGCTGCTGGTGACGGCCGGGCTCGACGCGGTGGCGGTGGTTCGGCTGACGGCCGGGGCCGCGCGGATCACCGCCGTCGCCGGTGCGTACGGCATGGGCGGCTGGGGTGTGCTGGGGGCCGGCTGGCTGTCCTTGACGGCCGGCGGTCCGGGTGACGCTTCCCGTGCCGGGGCGCTGCTCCTGCTGGCGGCGGCGATCGCCCTGGGTACGGCCCGGCCGGAGCCGGGCAGGAAGCACGCCCTCGGCCTCGCGATCGCGTCCGGGCTGCTCGTGGTGGCCGCGCTCGGCGGGGTGGCCCGCTCGGTGGTGCCCTCGCAGTGGGCGGTTCCGGCTCATCTGGCCGTCGGTGTCGCCCTGTTGGCAGCGGTGCGGGCCGAACGGCTCCCGGACGCGATGCGCAGGGGCTTCGCCTGGGCCTCCGGTGCCGTACAGGCGCTGGCGGTGCTGTGGACGCTGCCCGTCGTCGCCGTGGTGCTGCTGGGTCCGGCCGTCCGGCTGGGCCGGGTGTGGAGCGGTGCTCCGGCGGACGCCCGTGCGGCGGTGGCCGCCGATGTGCCCTGGCCGCCGGACACAGCACCGGCTCCCTTGGTGCTGGTGGCTGTCGCCGCCGTTCTCGCCCTGGCGGTCCGCGCGCAGGAGTGGCGCGGGCGTGCCCGGCTGAGTGCCGCGGGGCTGCTCTGGGCCACGGCTCTGATACTTCCAGCGATCGTCGAGGCTCCGTACCTCGCGGGGATGCTCGTCCTGGGCGTCATCACGGCGGTCGCGCTGTACGCGTGCCGGGTCACGGAGGGGGCCGCGCAGGTCACGGCCCTCGTCCTCGCCCTGGTCACGGCCGCCGGCCTCACCCTGGTCTCGCTCGCCTCCCAGTCCGCGACCCTGGTGGTGCTCTCCGCGCTGACGGCGCTGTTCGCAGCGGCCTCGTGGCGGGCGGGCGTCGCCCCCTTCACCGCTCCGGCCGCTCTCGTGCACGCCGCCGCGCTGGCCGCCGCGTCCGGTGCCGCGGCGGACTGGCCGTCGGCCCGAACCGCCTTGCCGGTACTCGCCGTTGCCGGTGCCGCCGCCCTGCTGGCGGCGCGCCTGGGCGCATCCCGGACGACGGTGCCCGTCGAGGCCGTGGGCGCAGCCGTGGCTCTGTTCGCCGTGGCGCTCGCCGTCACCGACCCGCCGATGCTCGCCCTGGTCCTGGCCCTGTGCGGGGTGATCGCCGCGGGCACGGCCCTGCGCGAGGGGCGTCGTCCGGTCGGCTACCCGGCCACGGCCCTGTTCGTGCTGGCCGCGTGGGTACGCCTGGCGGCCTGGGACGTGGGCACGCCCGAGGCGTACACGCTCCCGGTGACCGTCCCGGCGCTGCTCGTCGGTGCCCTGCGCCGGCGCCGCGACCCGCAGGCCTCCTCCTGGACGTCGTACGGCGCCGGCCTCACCGTCACGCTCCTGCCGAGCCTGGTCGCGGCCTGGGCCGACCCGTACTGGCCACGGCCACTGCTGCTGGGCGGTGCGGCGCTGCTGGTCACGCTACTGGGCGCCCGGCATCACCTCCAGGCACCGCTGGTGCTCGGCGGCTCGACGCTGGCCCTGATCACCCTGCACGAACTCGCCCCGTACGTCGTGCAGGTGACGGGGGCACTCCCCCGCTGGGCACCTCCCGCCCTCGCCGGGCTCCTGCTGCTCGCCCTCGGGGCGACGTACGAGCAGCGGATCCGCGACGTCCGTCGGGTGCGGGAGGCCCTGGGGAGGATGGACTAGGGACGTCGAGGCCGTCTCGACTGCGGACAAGTCCCGTGATGTCATACGTTCTCCGATCGGCCGCCGTGGCAGCGGCACGCTCGGGCGGAGGCGGGAGGCGGGGGGCATCATGACGGACCTGCAGGAATCGGCGGGCCGGGGCGCGGGCGCCGGGGACCAGGGGACGCTGGAGCGCCTGCTCTCGGTGGTGGGGGCGGGGGCCGTGGAGTTGCACACGGCCCCGGAGGGGCTGCGGACACAGGTCACCGGTGTGCATGTGCTGGACGCCCTGGAACCGGCCATCAGACCACGGGAGTTACTGCTCGCGGTCGGCGTAGACCCGGGCTCGGCGCATGCCGTCGACGTCGTGCGCCGGGCCGGTGAGGCCGGTGCGGCGGGTGTGGTGTTCGGTCCGGGACGGCCGGAGCCCACCGGGCGGGCGCTGCAGACGGCCGCGGAGGAGGGCGGCACGGCGGTGCTCTTCCGCACCGCCTGGTGCACCTGGGCACAGCTCGTGGGGGTGCTGAGGGCCGGGCTGGCCGCGGCGGGTGCTCCCCCGATGCCCGCCACCAGCGGCGTGCCCCTGGGCGATCTGGACTCCCTGGCCGAGGCGGTGGCCGCCCTGGTGGGAGGCTCGGTGACGATCGAGGACACGGAGTCGCGGGTGCTGGCGTACTCGTCCACCGAGGAGAACGTGGACGAGATGCGCCGGCTGACGATCCTCGGCCGCCGGGTGCCGCCCTGGCGGGTGGCGGCCATGCGGGAGGCGGGGTTCTTCCAGGCGCTGTGGGGTGCGGGCGATGTGCTGCACCGGCCCGCCCACGGGCAGGATCCGGAGCGTCTGGTGGGGGCCGTGCGGGCGGGCGGGGAGGCGCTCGGCTCCATCTGGGTGGCGGCGGTGGCCGGCCGGCCGCTGGCGCCGAACGCCACGGAGACGCTGCGCGCGGCGGCCCGGACCGCCGCCGCCCACCTGCTCCACCACCGCACCCACAGCTCGGACGGCCGGCTGGTGGAGGATGCGGCCCGGGCGCTGCTGGAGGACCGTGGGTCCGTGGAGGTGCTCGCGGAGCGGGCCTCGCTGCCGCCCCGGGAACCCTGTGCCGTCCTGGCGGTGGGCATCGGTTCCGGCCACCCCGCGGACGACGGTCCGTCCGGGCTGTACGGCCTGCTGACCCTGCACTGCGCGGCCCTGGGCCACCGCGTCGTGGTGGTCCCGGCGGGCGGCGGGGCCTGGGTGCTGGTGAGCGGGCTGGAGCGCGACGCCCGGCGGGCCGACGGCCAGGTGAGGCGGCTGGGGAGCGCACTGGCCGATCAGCTGTCGGCGACGATCGGCTCGACGGTGAAGGCGGGTCTCGGCGACGTGGTCCCCGGCCTGGCGGGGGCGCCCGCATCACGCCGGTCGGCCGAGCGGGCCCTCCAGGCGCTCCTCGCGACCGCCGGGCCGCACACCGTCGCGCGGAGCGAGGACGTCGCGGACACCGTGGGCATCCTCCAGGTCGTCGAGGCCCTGCGCGAGGTGACGCTGCCGCCGCGGACCTCGGTGGCCCGGCTGAGGGAGTTCGACGCCGATCACGGCGGCAGTTGCCTGGTGGAGACCCTGCGCGCCTACCTCGACCACTTCGGTGACGTGTCCGCCGCCTCGCGCGCGCTGGGCGTGCACGCCAACAGTCTGCGCTACCGATTGCGCCGGATCAGGCAGGTGTCGGGGCTGGACCTGGAGAGTCCCGACGCCCGGCTGCTCGCCCAGGTGCAGCTGCGTCTGGGCGCAGAGGCCGACGGCGCACGCCCCTGAACGTGCGGCACCCGAGAGGGGAGCGGGCGCGGGAGGCGGCCCCAGTCGCCGCCGAGGCGGCCGGCTCGGCGGGCCGCCGTTCGGCCGGGACCACCATCGCGGGGCCTCGCTTTTGTCGTATCTCCCAACACCCGGGTCCGGACGAGGAGTTGTTGCACCTTACCGCCGTAGGTGAGGCGCGGGTCTTTGACGACTCGACGAAGACGCCGTCCCGGTGCGGGCCGCAGCCTGGTGTTCCACCCGGGGCTGTCCCAGGCCTCGCGTACGACACCGGAAGGCTCACCATGACCGGACTGACCCCCGCCGCCGAGCGGCGGACACGGATCCTCCAGGAAGCGGTGCGGCAGGGACTGCTGGACGCCGGGCGGTCCCAGCTGGCCGCCTTCGTCGACCTCGACGGCGTCGCCGCGACCGTCGCGTCCCTGCACCGCGCCTTCCCCTCCGCGCCGCGCGTGCTGCACGCGTTCGCCGCCAAGGCGAACTGCCTGGTGCCGGTGCTGGCGGAGCTCAGGCGACTCGGCATGGGCTGCGAGGTGGCCACCGCGGGTGAGCTGGCCCGCGCGCTGGCAGCCGGGTTCGCGCCGGACCGGATCGTCTTCGACTCCCCCGCCAAGACGGAGGCCGAGCTGCGGCACGCCCTCGACCTGGGTGTGGCCGTCAACGCGGACAACTACCAGGAACTGGCGCGGATCGACCGGGCCCTGGACGGCCGCGTCCCGGTCTCGCGGATCGGAGTGCGGGTCAACTCCCAGCTCGGCGGCGGCAGCATCGCCGCGATGAGCACGGCGACGAGCACCTCGAAGTTCGGCGTCCCCCTGGCGGACCCGGGAAGCCGGCAGCGGCTGCTGCGCGCCTATCACGACCACCCGTGGCTGACCTGGGTGCACACGCACGCCGGTTCGCAGGGGTGCCCGCTCGACCTCATGGCCGGCGGGGTCGGGCAGGCCGTGGCGTTCGCCGAGGAGGTCAACGCCTCGCTCGGGCGGCGCCAGGTCGTCGGCATCGACATCGGCGGCGGACTGCCCGTCAACTTCGCCGACGACGAGACCACACCCACCTTCGACACGTACGTCCGGCAGCTGCGCGCCCAGGCTCCCGCCCTGTTCTCCGGCGGGTACGAGATCGTCACCGAGTTCGGGCGGTCCGTCCTCGCCAAGAACGGGTTCACCGCCGCGTACGTCGAGTACACCAAGAGCATGGGCGGCCGGCCGATCGCGGTCACCCACGCCGGTGTGCAGGTGGCCACCCGGACGGTGTTCAACCCCGACGCCTGGCCGTTGCGGATCGAGGCGCACGACGGAAGCGGCAGGGCCAAGCGGGGCGGACCGGTCCGCCAGGACATCGCGGGACCCGCCTGCTTCGCCGGGGACCTGCTGGCGCGTGACCGCGCGCTGCCGCTCCTGGAACCGGGCGACCTCATCACCGTCCCGGACACCGGCGCCTACTACTTCTCGACGCCCTTCCACTACAACAGCCTGCCCGAACCCGCCGTGTACGGGGTCAGGACGAGTGGTGACGGCGGCGGTGTCCGCTTCGAACTCCTGCGTCCCGCGCAGGATCCGTGGGACGTGCCGGGCCCGGACGGGCACGCCCTCCCCGGGCGACAGCAGGAGTACGAACCCGTTCACGGCGTCGGCTGAGGGGCACCGAGGTGGCACAGGCCAACCGTCGGCGGCCCGGCGGGGACGGACCGCTCCTCAGCCAGCGCACCGCGATCGTCTTCCTGCTGGCAGCCCTGACAGGCATCGGTGCCACTGTTCTGGCGGCGCTGGCCGGCAACGTGTGGCCGGTCGCGGTGAGCGTCGGAGGCGGGGTGGTGGCCCCGGCCGTCCTGTTCTTCCATCAGATCATCGACTAGATGGTCAATTCCAAGGGATCCCTGCGGGGGGTGTGGGGTGGGCGGCGGCCGAAGCCACCTCGAGACGGTCAGGCAGCGGGCTGCCGGCCCGGTTGTCGAGGTGGCAGCGGGCGGTCAGGCGTCAGGGTCGGCTTCATGGTGTGTGAAACGCACGGGCTTGCCCAGCGACCGGGCGTAGGCGATTTCGGCTCGGGTGCTGTCTCCGATGTAGTCGCCGGCCACGAGCACCTCATCAGCGAGCCGGATCTTTGCCCGGTACAGATCGTCGAGTCGAGCCTTCAGCGCCTCGGCCTCGACAGGATCGGACCAGAGTTCGTGCGGCGACTTCATGTCCCCAGCCCGGTTTGACGACGATCCTTCCGGCTCTGGATCTCCCGCAGATCGGCCTCGTTCATCTCGGTCATGAAGCGCGTGGAGCCGCAGATCACGACGGCGGCGCTTGGTCTCGCGCTGCGAGCCCCGGCGAGGGTGGTGACCACCGGGGCCCAGGGAGGGGTCGGGATTCCCTGTGTCCCGTGCATTCAGGAAATCCGAAGCTTCGTCAGTGCGATGGCTCCTCGGGAGCCGCCGTCAGTAAGCGAGTTGGAGCAGCAAGGACTCGCCGTGCCCCCGGCGGCGTCGGACGTGGCCACGCCAGCCGGCCAGAATGGCGATCAGTGTCCAACCCACCGTGCCGGAGATCAGGCCACTCATCCGCCCCGCAGCGTCCACGTCATCCGCCTGCTCCATCGGAACGACACCCTTCGGATCACGGATGACGTCGAGTCGGTCTCCCACCTTGGGAACCCACATGTCACCGTCGTGACCCAGCTTCTCCTCCAGCTCGTCTCCGTTGGTGGCCCGAAGGGTGAAGCGGTGATTGCCACTCGACGTTCCGGCCGCGCTGTCGGCCACGATGACGACGTTCTCCCGAACACCGCGCAACTCCAGCGCCGCTTCAGGCGCGTACTGCACGGCCCCGACGAGGACGAAGAGCGCCGGCACCGAGGACAGGACCGTCAGCCACAGGGCCCGATGGAGCAAGAGCAGCGCCACAGCGAACGCCAGGCACAGCACCACCCCGACCATGATGGGGATCCATTCCGACCCCAATGTCAGGTACGCGATACCGGCGGTGCCCACAGCGGTCCCCCACCCGAAGGCCACCAACGCGACGGTGCGGCGCACCGACTTCCACGGTGCCACGGCCTCAGCGGGCGGCTCGTCTGCACTGTCCGCCGATACCACCATGCTGCGCTGTATGCCACCTGGCATTTTCGCTCCTGTCCCGCTTGTTGCTGCTGCCCATTCACTTCGGCAAGCACGCTACAGCGACGTCGGGACTGGTGGGCTCGCAGTGTAGGTGATGGTTGTCCGCGCTCGGCAGTTCGGGTCGATGGACGCCGCGGCCGCGGTGGGGTGCCGGGCCGCCATGGCAGGCCCGGACGGCCGTCGGCCGGTCGGCTTCCGACGCCCGCGCATCCGCGGCCGCCGACAGCCACCATGCTCCTGGACTCGCGCCCCGCCTCATCACCCAGCGACAACTCGGCTCACTGTGTGCGTCGTTGCAAAGGTGATGACGGCCCTCCTGTATGGCGAGCGACCGCGCGGGAACCGTGAGTCGGACGCTGGCTCCGCCACCTTCTTCGCCGCCGGACGCCGCGTCGACGTCGCTGGGCGGGTGGCCGGATGCTCGGGCGCGGACCGGGCGGTGGGAGCGTCCACCGGCGCGACGGCCTTCGTGTCCGGCGCGGCCTGGCACGTGAACGTCTCCGGCTCCGCGGGCTGCGGCACGACGGCCCCAGCCGCCGGGGCGGGGGGTGCCGAGCGCGGGGCTGGCATCACCGCCTGCCGATGTTCGAGACCGACGAAGCAGGACCGTAGCCCGACGGTACGGTGGTCAGGTGGCGAACATCTTTTCTGGTGGAGGCCGGGAGCTGGATCTGTCCAACGGCGCCACCGAGGCGTTTGTTGAGGTGCTGATGCTCGCTGTGTCCGATCTTGCATCCGAGGCCTGGGACCTTCGCTTCGCAGCGCTATTGATCGCGCAGGACCAGAACGTGATGGGCCGAGGTGCGGTCGGTTTCCACCTGGAGGAGATCGACTGGGGCGCCGGCGAATCCCAGCGCGCGCGGTCCAAGGACTTCGTCCTGCGCACCACAGCTCTCGCAGCCAGCGGACACCGCTGGAGCGAGTTGGGCTACCACCCGCCCCGTGTGCACGAGTACCTGCATCAATTCAGGGTCATGGTGGAATCCTTCACCCCGCCGGCCGACAGCGGCCCGTACCACCACTTCCCCGGACCGGACGGGGCGGCGATGGCATCGTGCACGCGTCACCGCGTCCTCAGCGGGCTCCCGAAGTGGGAAGGCTGCTTCCTGTGTAACCGGCCCCGATAGCCGTGGGGGTCGGGCACTGCCATCCCGCGCCGGGCGACAGGCGGCGCTGGGCTGACCGGATCACGGTGGCACTGGTCATCGATGCATCTTCCATGATCGGGAGTTACACCGCACGATGTGCGGTCCCCCTACGATCACTGACCCCTTGGAATCGATCATCCAGGACGAGCGGTTCCCGCCACGGCGTCGCCACGGGAACCGCTCGTTAGGGCTTGCGGCTTGTCGACCTTTCAGTTTGTTGGGCTTCTGCTCGTTCGGCGTCCCGCTCGTTCAGCTTCCCGCTACGGCATCTTGTCGCCGAGCAGCGCCAGGTTCTCGATGGCGGCGAGGCCGTACAGCGCGGTGTCGTTCGTGGACACCCAGGTGGCCTCGCTGCCCGCCACCAGCGCGACCGGCCCGCTCAGCTTCTCCGTCTTCCAGGGCGCCGACTCCTTGTAGCCGTCGGAGTTGTAGAACTTCTCCCACGCCCGCTTGGCGAGCTTCTCGTCCCCGGTCTTGACGGCCGCGTACGCGTCGAGGCGCGAGTGCCCCTGGAAGAGCAGCAGGGAGCCGAAGTTGGAGCCGTAGCGTGCCGCCTGTTCGGCCTTGGTGGCGTTGAAGTAGCGGCAGTAGTCGAAGTACGCCTCGTTGAACTTCGGCATGTCGACCAGGTCGATGAGCTCGGCGCACAGCTCGTTGAGGCCGAAGACGGCCGAGAGGTGCGAGACCTCCACCTTGGGCTTGTCGGCGACGGCGAACTTGCCCGTGTCCAGGTCGTACAGGCCGCTGCCCTGGACGAAGCCGTTGGGCTGGGCGGCGATGGTCTCCATCGTGGACAGCACGCGGGCCTTGGCCTTCTCCCACTTGGGGCCCTTGCGCTCCCACTCCGTCAGCCAGGCCGACACCAGGCCGCTCCAGTCCGTGCCGAAGCCGATCGACAGGGCGTGCCGGTCGGGGGTGTACGGCTCGGTGCGGATCTTGCGCAGCGGGTCGAGGGCGAGGAACGTCTCGTCGGAGTCGACGTTGGCGTGCATGAGGTCGCCGACGCGTTCGTCCGCCGTGAGGAAGTAGTAGTAGCGCCGGTAGGTGGTGTTGGCGATGCGCTGCTGCTTGGCGCTGTCGGCGAAGTGCTGCACACCGTGGCGGGTGCCGAGGCCCGCCCATTTGCCCAGGTGGTAGACGTCGACCTCGCCGGTGTGCCGGGTCATCGCCTCGGCGAAGCGGAAGATGTCGGAGCGGCCGGAGCGCAGGTAGGCGAACCAGAGCCACAGGTCCGGCGACAGCTCGGAATTGTCCCAGGCGTAGCCGCCGATGTCGTAGCGCCACTGGTGCCGGAAGGTGTCGTAGGTGTGCATGATGTCGCCGTAGTCCCAGAAGCCGTACCAGCGGCGCTGCTCCACCTGGTCCTTGTAGTAGGTGAAGAGGAAGTCGAGGTGGTCCTCGATCTTCGCCTTGGCCGGGGTGGAGCGGTCGGGCTCGGAGTACAGGCCCGGTCCGAAGACCTTGGCCTTGATGAGCTGCCTGGGCGGGGCGGCCAGCTGCGGCAGTACGCGGACGGCCTCGACCTGCTCGGCGAACCGGTCGGGGCTCGGGGTCGAGTCGTTGGCCCAGAAGAGGAGTTCGGAGGTGCGGGCGATGCCGTACGGGGTGCCGAACTCCGGCTCGTAGTCCTCGTAGGTGATGTTGAGGCCTTCGAGCTGCTCCGGGAAGGTGTCCTGGCCCATGCCGTCGTGGTAGAAGCGCATGTCCATGGGCTGCGCCTCGGGCGACCAGAGCCAGAGGGTCACCTCGGCCTCGTCGGTGTGGGCGTCCCGGATGTCGAGCTGGGCGGGGAACTTCTCCCAGAAGTCGCGCAGCCCGAAGGAGAACCCGCCGCTCGCGCCTCCGACGTAGCCGAAGCCGGACGCGCGCCGGCCACCGCCCGCGGCGACCCAGCCGTGCCCCTTCTTGGTGCGCTTGCGCAGCGTGAAGCCGTCGGCGGAGAGCTGGGAGAGGGTGTAGTCGCCCCACTCGGGGATGTACTGCAGCCGGGTCGTCACCCGCTGGTCCCAGGTGGCGGGGTCGGGCAGCTTCTTGCCCTCGAACTGGGCCGCCTGCACGGCCGCGCCCGGGTCCCGGCGCAGTCCGGTGATGCCCTTGACGGCTTCGCGCAGCAGTCCGGTGCCGTCGCCGCCGATGCGGATGTGGCGGTCGTACGACGCGTCCCGCATCGGCACGGTGAAGCGGACGCCGAGGCCGCGGATGAAGTCGCCACTGGCCTTGCCCGGCTCCTGCTTGCCGTCGTAGGTGATGGTGTGCACCATGCGGAAGGAGTCGGCGCCCGCGTAGAAGTAGAGCCTGATCGAGAAGGGCAGCCAGTTGCGTCCGCCCTTGCGGTGCTTGCCGTCGATGCGGACGACCGCGCGGACCGGGCCCGCCTGCTCGACCTCGACCTTGGAGATCGCGCCGTCGAAGCGCTCGGTCCTGACCGCGCCCTGGTCCTCGTCCTCGATCTCGGGCTGGCGGATCAGCACGAGACGGCCGTTCCTCGCGATCTCGGTGGAGCCGCGGGTGACCGACTTGACGAGGGTGGAGCCGGAGTTGCCGATCCTCGCGGTGATGACGCCGGTCGAGATGTCGATGGTGCCGCCGCGCTTCTCGACGGTGACCTTCTTCTCGGGAGCGGCGGGGGTCCCGGCGGCGAGGGTGAGCTTGCCGTCGCCCGAGGCGACCGCGTGCGCGGTCCACTTGAGGGAGCCGTCGGGCCAGTAGGCGATCGGCCAGGACTGCACGGGCACGGCCTTGCCGCCGGCGTCCGTCAGCGCGAAGGTCTGGTCCTTCTGGTACGTGCCCTTGGGCCAGGGCACGCCGACGGTGGATCCTGGCGCGGCGCCGAGGCCGCCGTCCTCCAGCCAGTCGAGGGTCACCGGGTCGGCGTCGGCGGTTTCGGCTCCGGGCGCGGCCTGGGCGTCCTGGGCTCCCAGCGCCCAGCTGAACTGGGCGGCGGCTCCGGTGACGGCGGCTGCCTTGAGGAGGGATCTGCGGGGGATGGGAGACATGGCGATGCTGCCTTTCCTCGTCCGTGCGGGAAGCGAATCCGTACGCTGGTCAGGGCATGACAGAGAGAGGTGCGGCGCCGGGGCGCCGACCTGGAACATGGGGACACCGCCGTTCAGCGGTGCCGGTACCGCTCCTCCACGGCGACGGCCGCCGCCGCGACGGCACCGAGGACCGCGACCGCCAGCGGCGCGGCGAACCAGGCGGACACGGCCACGACGGCCAGCCCGCCGACGATCAGGAAGGACCCGGCCGGATCGAGCACCGTGCGGCGCCCGGCCTCGGCCAGCAGCCTCCGCCAGCGCGCTCCCGGCTCCCAGACCGCCGCCGCGCGCAGCCCGGCCACGACGAGCGCGATCAGCGCGACGACCCCGACGGCCCCGACGAGCGGCCCGCCGGGAACCCCCGCCCGGACCGCCTGCACGTCCACCCAGACCGCGGCCACCGCCGCCCACCCGGCCAGCCCGGCGAGCCATCCGCCGCGCAGGGCGGTGCGGAAGTCGGCGACGAACTCCCGCCAGCCGCCGCCCTCATGGGCTGTACGGCGCCGCAGATGCCGCGCCCCGGCGGCGAACGCGGCGGGATAGGTGACGACTCCCAGTGAGGCCACCGCGATCCACACACCGGTCAGCAGACACTCGGCGAACACCGCGAACCGCTCGGCCAGTGCCGACTCCCCCCGTGCCTTCACCCGTGTCCCGGCCATGCCCGCCTCAGCCCTTCAGACCCGACGTGGCCATGCCGTCGATCAGATACCGCTGGAAGGCGAGGAAGAAGGCGAGCACCGGCAGCAGCGCCACCAGCGACATGGCGATCATGCCGCCGTAGTTGGCCAGCCCTTCCTGGTCGACGAACATCTTCAGGCCGAGCGAGACCGTGTACTTGTCGGGCTCGTTGAGGTAGATCAGCGGGCCCATGAAGTCGTTCCAGGAGTTGATGAACGTGAAGATCGCACTGGTGATCAGGGCCGGCCGGCTCAGCGGCAGGACGATCGACCAGTAGATCCGGAAGTGCCCGCAGCCGTCGAGGCGGGCCGCCTCGTCCAGCTCCTTGGGCATGTTGCGCATGAACTGCACCATCAGGAAGATGAAGAACGCCTCGGTGGCCAGGTACTTTCCGAGCAGCAGCGGCGTGTAGGTGTTGATCATCTCCATGTTGCGGAACAGCACGTACTGCGGGATCAGCAGCACGTGGTACGGCAGCAGGAGCGTCCCGATCATCAGCGTGAACAGCAGATTGCGGCCCGCGAACCTGATCCTCGCGAAGGCGTAGGCCGTCAGCGAGCAGGACACCAGGATGCCGATGACCGAACCGACGGCCAGGAAGAGCGAGTTGAGGAAGAACGTGGAGATCGAGATGTCGGCGATGCCGTCGGCGAGGCTCTGGTAGTTGTCGACGACCGGGTCCCCCGGGAAGAGATCCAGGCTGCCGACGATGTCCTCGCTCTTCTTGAACGACCCGCCGACGACCCAGATCACCGGGTAGAGGATCACCGCGAGGATCAGCAGGGACCCGAGGTGCCAGGCGAGGGAGCCGGGCAGCTTGTGGCGGAGTGCTCCGCCTCCGGTGGCGGGCTTGATGTCGGTGGCCTGCGCACTCATCGGGCGCCCTCCTCGTAATGCACCCAGCGCTTCTGGGACCAGAACAGCACCGCCGTCACCAGGGCGACCGCGATCAGCAGGAGCCAGGCCATCGCGGAGGCCAGACCCATGCGGCTGTTCTCGAAGCCCTGGACGTAGAGGTAGCAGGTGTAGACCATCGAGCCGTCGGCCGGGCCGCAGGCGTTGCTCCCCGCACCACCGCCGACGATGTACGCCGAGCTGAAGATCTGGAAGGAGTGGATCGTCTCCAGCAGGACGTTGAAGAAGAGGACGGGGGAGATCATCGGCAGCGTGATGTTCCAGAACCGCCGCATCTTGCCCGCTCCGTCGACCTCGGCCGCCTCGTACAGCTCACGCGGGACCTGCTTGAGACCGGCCAGGAAGATGACCATGGGGGCGCCGAACTGCCAGACGGTGAGCGCCACGAGGCTGTAGATGATCATGTCCGGGTCGCCGGTCCAGCCGCCGACGTCGATCCCGAAGATCTTCTGGGTACGGTCGACCACCGCGTCGTCGGAGAAGATCGCCTTCCACACGATCGCGACGGAGACGCTCGCACCGATGAGCGACGGCGCGTAGAAGGCGGCCCGGTAGAAGGCCTGCCCGCGCCGGCTCTGGGCGAGCAGCAGCGCCACACCGAGGGCGGCGAGCAGCTTCAGCGGCGTGCCGACGGCGACGTACCAGAGCGTCACCTGCACCGAATGGCGCCAGCGCGGATCACCGAACATCTCGGAGAAGTTGTCGAGGCCGATCCACTGGGGCGCGTCGAACAGGTTGTAGTCGGTGAAGGCGAAGTAGAGCGAGGCGATCATCGGGCCCGCTGTCAGGAGCAGGAACCCGGCGATCCACGGAGACATGAAGAGATAGCCGGCCAGGTTCTCCCGGCGCCGCCGCCGCTTGAGGGCGGCGGGGCGCGGGGAGCCCACCGGACCGTGCCGCGGCTCGGAGCCCTTGCCCTTGGGCAGGTCCTCCATCGCAGGGGCGTGTGTCACGGTGGTTCCCATCAGGCGCCGAGAGCCGTCTTCGACTCGGTGAAGAACTGCTTGACGGCCTCGTCCACCGACCTCTTGCCCAGGCCCATCTCCTCGGCGATGCGCAGGAACGCCGACTCGCAGATGTCCGCGCCGTTCGGGTGCGGAGTGATGGGCTCCAGGACTCCGGCCTTGACGATGGACTGCTCGTAGGCGGCTATCGCCTGGTTGACCGGGTCGGTCGGCTTGTACGCGTCGAACTGGGCCTGCGTCGCGGGCACACCGCGGTCGTAGCCCATGATCTTGGCGACCTCGGGGTCGTGGACCATGAAGTCGATGAACTGGGCGACTTCCTTCGGGTGCTGGGTGCGCTTGGAGGCGCTCAGCATGAGGGAGCCGAGGTACTGCCCGGTCTTCTTGCCGTCCGTCGTCGGGATGGGGGCCAGGCCGTACTCGCTCTTGCCCTCGGAGGTGTAGCGGACGGTGAAGTTGTCCCAGGTGAACTCGCTGCCCGCGAGCTCCGCGGCGAGCGCGGACTTGGGCTTGATCTGCGCGACCTTCTTGGGGTCGGAGTAGATGCCCTCCTCGACACCCTTCCTGGCCTTCGTCCACCAGTCCGTCAGGTCCGCCTCGGTGAAGCCGAGTCCGTCCTCGGTGAAGAACGCCTTGCCGTTCTGGCGCAGATAGAGGTCGTAGAGGTACATCGTGCCGTACATGCCGCTGTCGCCGGCGCGGCCGGTCTTGTCCCGGATCTTCTTCATCCCGGCTTCGAAGTCGTCCCACGTCCAGCCCTGCTCCGGCTTCACGCCGGCGCGGGTGTAGACGGGCTTGTCGATGACGAGGGCCATGGAGTTCGAACCGACCGGAACGCCGAGGAGCTTGCCGTCGATCTCGCCGAACTTCTCCAGGCCCGCGCGGAATCCCTCCATCCGGAGGTTGCCCGCCTTCGCCTGCTCGCTCAGATCCAGCAGCACGTTCTTCGCGTCGTATTTACGGAGGAAGCCGATCGCATTCTGGAACACGTCCGGCGGATTTCCGCCGGAGGCCTGGGTGTTGAACTTCTTCCAGAAGTCGAGATAAGGCTGGAAGTCCGTTTTCACCTTGATCTTCGGGTACTTCTTCTCGAAGAGCGCGATGGTCTTGTTGATTCTCTGGGCACGATCCTCCGCACCCCACCACGCGTAACGGATCGTCACCGTCCCGTCCGCGGAGGCCCCTCCGTCGCCACCGCAGCCGGTCGTCGCGGCCAGCCCCAGCGTGGCTGCCGTGGCTCCGGCCGCCTTCAGGACGGTACGTCTCTCAACATTCCTGCCGTTCACCACGGTTGGACCTCCCCGCGTGTCGTCCCGCTTGCATGAATCGTTTCAAGTAAGCGCTTGCTGGCACAAGGTACGGAGGGGCTGAGGGTGCGTCAATGATTCGGACAAGAATTTCTTACCGACGGAGCGGGCGACGGAGCGGGCCGAGAGGGCGGGGCCGGGAGCGGAGCCGAACGACGTCCCTGGTGACGGCCACGCGTCCGAAGAGCCGAACGGGGAGGGCCGGGTCGGGTCGATCCCGGGCCCGACCGGAAGACGACGGTGGGGTTGGGGGTGGGGTTTCGGAGGGCGGAGGTCGGAGGGCGGGGGTCGGATTCGGCCATGTGACGTCGCGGGGAGGGGTTTTGCGGCTGTGGGGGTCGGTTTTTGGCCATGTGAGGTGGAGGCGAGGAGTGTGGCCGGGGGTGGGTCGACGAAGGGACTGCGACTTAGCGTGACGGGGGCATGGTTGGGCGGAGGTGGGTGAGTGGGTGGGCGGTGAGCCCGTGAGCGGACTGCACGGCGTGGGGTGGTGCGCTGGGGTGCGGGCTTGGTGATCAGTACGGCTGACTGGGGCGCCGGCGGCACGGGAGGTGTGGTGCTCGGGGTCCGGGGCTCGAGGTTCGCGGCCCGGGCCCTTGGCTCGGTGAACGTGCGAGCGACGTAGGGGCCGCGACTTGGGCGGCCTGACGTCCAGGACTCGGTGGTTGTGCGGCCGGCAGAGGGGCTGGGGGCAAGGGCGGGCCGGGGCACAGCGGGCCTCAGGGCTTGGTGATCGTCCGGGCGGTCCTCCGGCGGTTCGGCGATGGGCAGGGTCGGCGGGGGCGGCGGGGTGGGGCAGCCTTACCGGCAGACCGGTCGGCCCGGTGACTGGATCTCGTCGGGTAGCTGGCTCGGCGGGGTGCGAGCGGTTCGAAGGGCAGAGGCGTGGCCAGGGCGAGAAGCCGACCGGCACGGGCTTCCCGGCCTACCCGGCCCATGGCGGTATAGGCGCCAGCCGGCCCGGGGAGGCCCGCCGCCGCCCGGCGCGGGGCCGTGCTGGGCGGCGCGGCACGGCGCGGCGCGAGCGACCCGCGCGGCCCGTGCGCCGCAGCGCCGCCCGGGCAGGCCCCCAGGGCTGCGCCGTACTCGTTCGCCGGGTCGGCGGCGGCGAGGATGACGCCCGGGAGGCACCGTCAGGGCGGCTGCGCCGGTCCGCGAACCCCTGGCCCCCCCCCCCGCAGTCCCAGCCCGGGCGAATCTCGGCCACAGGGTCGGCACAGCGGAGAGCTCTCGGCTTCAAGCCCGGCATAGGCCCCGGGCCGGTGGGTCTCAGCCCTCACCGCCCCCCGGCGATCTCTCTCCCCCGCCGGTCAGGAGCGCACCGGAGCCTCCGGCCCGAGGCGGAACCAGGCGTGAACTGTCACGACAGCACGCCGGCGCCGCACGGCGGATCCCGGCGGCACCAGCGGCCTGAGCACAGAGGCCGCCGTCCGGGCGCTCCCGCCCGGCGGAATGCCGTAAGCCGCCCCGCGCGCACAGCCAGCCCGACAACCCGGCACCCACAGCCCCTATAACACCGACGGCCCACCTGCGCAATCGCAGATGGGCCGCTGGTCCGGGTGGGCGATACTGGGTTCGAACCAGTGACCTCTTCGGTGTGAACGAAGCGCTCTCCCACTGAGCTAATCGCCCGGACGCAGGAAGAACATTACCCCATGTCAGGGGGTGCCTGTGACGCTCACTGGTCCTTGATCTTCCACGGCATCGTGATGCCGAACTTCCACAGGTAGATGCCGGCCAGCACGCCGATGATCACCAGCCCGATCGACGTCAGGATGATGTTGCGGCGCCGCACCTTGGGATCGAGGGCGCGCTGCGCCGCCTCGGTGACCTTCCGCTTGGTCCAGCGCAGCACCAGCTGGGCCCAGACGAACTCCGTCGCCCAGATCGCCATGCCGCCGAAGATCACGACCCACCCCGGTCCGGGCAGGGGCAGCATGATGATGCCGGTCACGACGACCGCGAGTCCGATGATGAAGACGCCGACCTGCCAGCTGAGGTGCAGCGCCCGGCGGGCCTTGATGAATTCCGGCGCACGCGAGCCGAGCCCGCGATCCTGCTCGCCGTGTACCTCGCCCGTCCCCGTCTCGTTCGACGCCACGGCCACCTCGCCCGGCTCGTTACTCCCCGTATTCATACGGGGAAACACTACCCGAGCGAAACCAGTCACCGGAATGGACGCAGGACGCGAACGATCCCTCGGCCGGAAGAGTTACGTAAAGGCACGCAAAACACTCAGAGGGGTTTACAACGGCACCGTAGGTGGCATGTCGATTTCGCCGACGTGCGAATCCCCGAGCGCACACTGAGCGAAAGGCCCTGGCGCTTATGAACACCACGGTCAGCTGCGAGCTGCACCTGCGCCTCGTTGTGTCGAGCGAGTCCTCCCTGCCTGTCCCCGCAGGCCTGCGGTACGACACGGCCGACCCCTACGCCGTGCACGCCACCTTCCACACCGGAGCCGAGGAAACCGTCGAGTGGGTGTTCGCCCGCGACCTCCTCGCCGAGGGACTTCACCGCCCAACAGGCACCGGCGACGTCCGCGTCTGGCCGTCGCGCAGTCACGGCCAGGGCGTCGTGTGCATCGCCCTGAGCTCGCCGGAGGGCGAGGCCCTGCTCGAGGCCCCGGCACGGGCCCTGGAGTCCTTCCTGAAGCGGACCGACGCCGCCGTGCCGCCCGGCACCGAACACCGGCACTTCGACCTCGATCAGGAGCTCTCGCACATCCTGGCGGAAAGCTAGGGCGAGGCCCTCACAAAGCCGCCCGGCGCCGTCGACTCGGGGAGACGGCTCGGGCCCGGACAACCGCATACGGGATGACACCGGCGCCGGCACCGCGGATCACGCGGTTCGGCGCCGGTTTGCGTGGGAGAGCCCCTCCCTCGGTGCCCCTCCCCCGGGGTCCATCCCCCGTGCCCCTCAGCCGGCGTCACGCCGCCGGTGTCGCGCCGCACGGGGAACCCCGGCGGGCCGGGACGCGTTGTATTCGAAGCCATGTGCGGGCATGAGGCGGTCCGGCGATGGTGGAGCCGTTACCATCGGCCAGCATCGGCGGGCGCCCGCCCGACCCTCAGGCCAGGGAGCGAATCGTGCTGATCACCCACGACACCCGGTGCGCCCTCGACACCGTGGTCGATCTGGTGAACACCGCACCGGAGGACGACACGGCATCGGACGGACTGCCGGACGTGGCGACCCTTGCGGACTTCGTGCGGAACCACGAGATCAGCGATGTCGGGGTGCTCTCGGACTTCGACCTCTCAGCGGTGCGCAAGATCCGCGGTCGCTTCGCCGCCGTCTTCGCCGCCCCGGACGCCCGGGCCGCGGCAGGGCAGATCAACGAGCTGGTCGCGGCGGCCGGCACCACACCCCGGCTCACGGACCACGACGGCTACGACTGGCATGTGCACTACTTCGCGCCCGGTGCCTCCGTCGCCGATCATCTCGCCGCCGACTGCGGGATGGCGCTGGCGTTCTTCGTGGTCGCCGGGGAGCAGGAGCGGCTGCGGCGGTGCGAGGCGCCTGACTGCCGGCGCGCCTTCGTCGACCTGTCCCGGAACCGCTCGCGGCGGTACTGCGACAGCCGCACCTGCGGAAACCGCCTGCACGTGGCCGCGTACCGGGCGCGCCGCAAGGAGGCGGCGGGCTGACACCCGGCCCCGGGCCGCGGGGCTGTGGAGGATGTCGATGCCGACGCGGTCCCGGCGGGTGGCGCCGGGTACCGCGGGTAAGGCTCACAGCAGCAGCAGATCGTGCAACGAGGCCATGAGCAGCAGACTCCCGATCACCGCCAGGAAGATCATCAGCGGTGGCTGGGAGAGGGCGAAGAGGCAACCCCGTGGCTCGTCCTGCCGGGGATGTGGCTCGTCCTGCGGCGGTGCGGGGTCGCTCTGTTTCGTCGTGTCCAGCATCTCGCGGCGATGATGACGCAATCGCCCCGCCGGGCGCGATCAGCGGCCTCGTTCCGTGCGGGAGTGCACCGATTCCGCGAGGTCCGGTTCGGGTTGTGATCACTTCCGCGCACCGGCGGACCCACTCTGACGATTCGGCCCCGGGCGGGGCTGTCGTCATATGCCGTGCTTCTTGAGGATGGCCTCGATGTCGCTGAAGTCGTCGTCGCGGGACGCCTGCGCCGGCCTGGTTGCGGGGCGGGAGCCCTGGCCCAGGGAAGGCGCCGAGGCTGCGGGGGCCACCGTGCCGGGCCGGTCGGCGGCTCGGGCCGCCGCCCTGCGCTCCTTGCGGGTGCCGCCACGACGGCGCTCCACGGCTCGTGTGGTCATGAAGAGCACCCATGCGAGGCCGAGCACCCCGAACCCGGCCCAGGCCGTCGGGCTGAACGCGGTGTCGGCCAGCCACTCGACGACCCCCGTCATCACGAGGCCGATCGGGACGAGGGAGTAGGCCGCGACCCGGACCGCGGCGAGGTACCGCTTGCGGTACGCCGTGACGATCGCAATGCCCAGGCCTGCCGCGGACACGGCGGAGCAGACGGTCTCGGCAATCATCCGGTCCTCCAGGCGTGGCGCGGTCGGGTCGGGGCACTTCGTCCCTTCCATCCTGCACCCGTCGCACCCCGGCGGGCCATGCTCCGGCCCGACATCAGGGACATCTCCGGGTCACCTCCTCCGCAGGTGCCGTGCGGGCTGCGCCCCGGCCGCGGCTGCTGGGAGACTGTCGGCATGAGCGACTCCTCCACCGACCGTTCCGCCGCCCCCGTCCTCGAGGTCTGGTGCGACCTCCAGTGCCCGGACTGCCGTACCGCGCTGGACGATCTCCATGCCCTGCGCGCCCGCTACGGCGACCGTCTGGAGCTGCGGCTGCGGCACTTCCCGCTGGAGAAGAACAAGCACGCCTTCGCCGCCGCCCAGGCCGCGGAGGAGGCGTGGGAGCAGGGCCGGGGATGGCCGTACGCCGAGGCCCTGCTGGGGCGGGTCGAGGAGCTGGCCCGTAAGGGAGAACCCTTCCTGGTGGAGATCGCCCGCGAACTGGACCTGGACGCCGAGGAGTTCGACACCGCGCTGATCGACGGCCGGCACATCCTGATCGTGGACGCCGACCAGGCCGAGGGCAAGGCGATCGGTGTGACCGGCACACCGACGTACGTCATCGGCGGGGAGCGGCTCGACGGCGGCAAGAGCCAGGACGGGCTGCGCGAGAAGATCGAGGAGATCGCGGACCGGCTCCTGGCCGGGCAGGAGCACTGATCACCCTCACCCGGCCGTCGGCTCCCGGGCCGCTACAGCAACGGTTTGTACAGGGCGTACCGCTCGGTCTCGTAGCCGAGTGAGGCGTAGAGCCGTTCGGCCGGGGTGTTGCCCGAGAAGACATTGAGGCCGAGGATCCGCCTGCCCTCGGCGATGGTCTGGGCCTCGGCCAGCAGCATCAGGGTGCGGCCGTGGCCCTCCCCGCGGTGGGCGGCGTCGGTCTCGACGTCGAAGACGAAGGCGCTGCTCTCCCGCACCGCGAGCCACAGCGTTCCCACGGGCGTCCCCAGGTGCTCGACGACGCTGATCAGCATGCCCGGGGTGGCGAGGCCGTCGGGCAGCAGGGTCGCGTGGTCGCGCTCCGACTTGGCCCGGGCCTCGGCCTCCGGGACGCCCCGGTCGATCCAGCTGCGCGCGTAGTGCGCCTTGCCCTTCTCCAGCCAGGGGCCGAACTCCGCCTCGGTCATGGGCCGGGCGCGGCTGCCCTCCGGCAGCTCCGGCGGGGTGTCGCCAAGCTGCTTCTCCATGCCGCGGTTGCGGACGACGTAGCCGAGCGCCGTGGCAAGGCGGAGTCCGGCCTCGGAGGCGGCGGGGATCACCGCCTCGATGCGACGGCACCCCCAGCCGCGCGCCACCTCCTCGGCGGCGAGCGCGGCGACCGTCCCCCGGCCTCGCCTGCGGTCCGCTTCGTCGATGTGCAGCTTCGTGATCCGGGCCACCGCGGTGCCGAACACGGGATGCGTGTCGAGGTGTATCGCCCCCACGGGACGGCTGTTCACACATACCTGGTAGCGGCGTGAGCGCGTCCCGTCGGCGTTCTGCTGAAGCGGCTCGGTCGGCCGCAGGGTCGTGGTCATCAGGGGTGTTCTACCCGCAACCACGGTCCCGGTCAGCCGAATTTGCCGGTGCTGTCAGGGGTCGAGGTCGTGCCCCGCGCGCTCGTCGAAGATCCGCATGGCCTTGGCGGTCACCGGGCCCGGCGCGCCGGGCAGCTCGCGGCCGTCGACGCGGTGCACGGCCTGCACGTCCCGCAGGGTGGACGTCAGGAAGATCTCGTCGACCCGCTCCAGGACGTCGAGCGGCAGGTCGGTCTCCTTGGCGCCGGTCCATTCGGCCGCGAGCGCACGTGTGATGCCCGCGAGGCAGCCGGAGGCGAGCGGCGGGGTGTGGATCTCGCCGTCGAGGACGACGAAGACGTTCGAGCCGGTGCCCTCGCACAGCTGCCCCACCGTGTTGCCGAACAGGGCCTCGGACGCGCCCTGTTCACGGGCCCGGGCGAGGGCGACGACGTTCTCGGCGTACGAGGTGGTCTTCAGGCCGGAGAGCGCGCCGCGCTCGTTGCGGGTCCAGGGGACCGTGATCACGGCGGTGGAGTCGGGGCGGCGGGTGGTCTCGCCGAGGGCGACGACGAGGGTCGGGCCGTGCTCGCCGCGGTCGGATCCGAGGGGGCCGTGGCCGCCGGTGTAGGTGATGCGGAGGCGGCCGAGCGGCGCGGGGTTGGCGTCGAGGACGGCGGCGCAGGCGCGGCGCACCTCGTCGTGGTCCGGATCCGGCAGGCCGAGGCCGCGCGCCGAGCGGGTCAGCCGGTCGAGGTGCCGGGTGAGCGCGAACGGCCGGCCGTCCACGGCCTTGACCGTCTCGAAGACGCCGTCGCCCACGGTCAGCCCGTGGTCGAAGACGGAGACGCGGGCGGACTCGGTGTCCTGCAGCCCGCCGTCGAGCCAGATCTTCACGTCAGGTCCTCTCCACTCACCTCGTACGCTCCCGACGCTATCGCGAGCAGCCGGGCCGCCTTGAGCTCGGTCTCCCGCCACTCCCCCTCGGGATCGGAGCCCCAGGTGATGCCGGCGCCGGTGCCGAAGCGCAGCACCCCCTCGGCCCGGTCGATCCAGAAGGTGCGGATGCCGACGGCCAGCTCTCCGGTTCCCCGGTCGGCGTCGACCCAGCCGATCCCGCCGCAGTACGGCCCCCGGGGCGCCGTCTCCAGCGCGTCGATGATCCGCAGGGCGCTGGACTTGGGCGCGCCCGTGACCGAGCCGGGCGGGAAGGCGGCGCCGAGCAGCTCGGCCCAGCCGGCCCCGTCCGCCAGCTCGCCGCGGACCGTCGAGACGAGGTGGACCAGCCCTGGGTGCTTCTCGACGGCACACAGGTCGGGCACCGTCACGCTGCCCGTGGCGCACACCCGTCCGATGTCGTTGCGGACCAGGTCCACGATCATCACGTTCTCGGCGAAGTCCTTCTCCAGCAGGTCCGCCTCGGTACGGCCGGTGCCCTTGATCGGCCCGGACGTGACGACGCGGCCGTCGCGCCGCAGGAACAGTTCGGGGGAGGCCGTGGCGATCTCGACGCCGTGCCCGGGCAGGCGGATCGTTCCTGCATAGGGCGCCGGATTGCCGCGGGCCAGCAGTGCGGTGAGGGCGTCCACGTCGGCGCCGGGTGCGACGGGCGCTGACAGCACCCGGCACAGGTTCGCCTGATAGACCTCGCCGGCCGCGATGTGGTCGCGGATCCGCCGCACGGCGGCCGTGTACGCGGCGCGGTCGAGCGAGGACGTCCAGTCACCGGCGGCCGGTGCGCGCCAGGCGCCGGGCACGGGGGCCGGCACGTCCGCCGTCCGGACCTCCGCGAAGCGGGCGCAGGTCAGACGGCCCTCGAAGTCGGCACAGACGGCCCAGAAGCCGCTGGACTCCAGGGCCTCGGGATCGTCGGTGACGTCGAGGAGCCCGGTGGCGACGCGGTCGCCGAAGCGGGCGAGAGGAGGGAGGTCGAGCACGCAGTCGAGTCTATGGCGGGGGCCCCGCGGGTGACCGGGGGATGTCCTGCCGGGCGGTCCTGTGACGTCCTTGAGCAGGGGAAGCGCAGCACGCTGCACAAACGCGTTTTTGTGCTGGCCCGGGAATCCGCTAGAGTTCAACACGTCGCCGGGCCGCGAGGGCGGACCGAAACGACAGGCGGACGTAGCTCAGTTGGTAGAGCGCAACCTTGCCAAGGTTGAGGTCGCGAGTTCGAACCTCGTCGTCCGCTCGAAGGAAGAGGGGGCTTCCCGGCCCCCTACACTCCTGGTGGAGTGGCCGAGAGGCGAGGCAACGGCCTGCAAAGCCGTCTACACGGGTTCAAATCCCGTCTCCACCTCCAAGGACGATTAGCTCAGCGGGAGAGCGCTTCCCTGACACGGAAGAGGTCACTGGTTCAATCCCAGTATCGTCCACTGGATCTCACAAGATCCCGACCCGCGCGATTAGCTCAGCGGGAGAGCGCTTCCCTGACACGGAAGAGGTCACTGGTTCAATCCCAGTATCGCGCACGCAGTGCCCATGATCCGCTCCAGTCAGTGGTCATGGTCCCGAGGACGATTAGCTCAGCGGGAGAGCGCTTCCCTGACACGGAAGAGGTCACTGGTTCAATCCCAGTATCGTCCACACCAGGAAGCCCCCGGCCGTTCGCGGCCGGGGGCTTCTGCGATGTCACGGCTCAGGACGAGAACAGCATGTGGCCGAAGCTCTTGTTGCGGTGGTGACCGTGGTGGCCGTGGTGCCCGTGGCCGCCGTGCGGGGCGCCCCAGGCGGGGGCCGGCGGGGCCGGGTAGGCCTGCGGGGCGGGCGGGGGCGGCGGGGCGGCCTGGGACCACTGGGCCTCCAGGCGGGTCAGCGACTCCAGCTCGCCGTAGTCGAGAAAGATCCCGCGGCACCCGCTGCACTGCTCGATCTGGACACCGTTGCGGTTGTACGTGTGCATCGGCGCACGGCACTTCGGACACTGCATGGTCGTTCAACTCCTCGCCGGTCGGTCCTGCTTCACATCTCGCCAGGACAGACTCTGTCCCGCTGTGCTCGGTTGCACCCTACTTCGCGTACTCCTGCACCAACTGGGGCGGGACGGTAGCCATTCGGTCACAGGCGTCCACGACCGACTGCTCCACCTCGTCCAGCGGGCGGCCGGCCGCGACCGCCTTGACGACGGCCCGGGCCGCGGTCTGCGCGGTGAGGGCACGCGCGGGGACGTCCAGAGCGGGCCAGGGGTCGCCCTCGGCGGGGACGGCCGGACCGCCGGCCTCCTGGTAGGCGGTGAGGAACCGGGTCCATTCGCCGGGCGGGAGCAGACCGCAGGCGTACCAGGCGGCGGGGCGGGCGAGGTCCCAGGCGGGGACACCGACGCCGAGGTCGTCCACGTCTATCAGCAGCCAGGGCCCGTCGGCGGCGGGGTGTCGTACGAGCTGGCCGAGATGGAGGTCGCCGTGGCAGAGGGTGCCGGTGTGCGGCATCGGGGCCTCGGCCCGGGCCCAGGGCGGGAGCGTGGCCCAGGCGCGCAGGACGGGCGCGACCGCCGGGTGCGGGCCGGCCTCTCGGAGCCGGGCGACGGCCCGGGCCGCTTTGGCGGGACCGCGCATGACGGGCATGTTCTCCGGAGCCGGGATGCGGTGGAGGCGGGCGAGGAGTGCGGCGGCGGCTTCCCAGGGTGCGGCGTCGGGGTCGCCGGGGTCCACCGGGCTGCCGTACGGCCAGAACGTCACCAGGCGGCCGTGCAGGTCGACCGGAGTGGGATCCAGTGGGGGCAGGAGGATGGCGGGGTGACGGGCGGCCAGGGTGAGGCGGCTCGTGAGTCCGGCCGGGGTCGCGTCCAGGGGGTGGGCCTTCGCGACGGTGTCCGCATGACGTACGACGGTGCCGTCCGGGCGGTCCGCGAGCGTGGCCGCGCCGCAGGGGCAGGCCGGTGAGCGGGCGTGGGCGGCGGCTCGGGCCCGGGCGGTGAGGCCGGCCAGGAGCGGACCGGGGGCGGAGTTCACCGGGTGAGAGTACGCGCAGACGGGACCCGGCTGGAGGGGGACGTGTCCGTCGCGGGTTCTCAGCACCGGGGCAAAAGCAATGCCGGCGCAGCTCCCCAGCTGCGCCGGCATTTTTTGCCGTCCGCCGCACCCCCGTCCCCACGGGGTTTCATGGTCGGGATGTCCCCGCCCGGACCGCTCTTCCGGGCCTGGGGTCGCCGCTCAGCGCCCCAGCATCTCGCCCACGGACGACGCCTGTGTGGCCACTGTCTCCCACCCGTCGAAGACGAGGAGGAGCAGGACCGCCAGGGGAAGAGCCATCAGGGTCGCCACCAGCGGGTGGCGACGGCCCTGGCGGCGGGGGCGGAACGCGGCGTCGTACACCTTGCGTCCCTCCTCGCGGAGCAGTGTCCGCGGAGCCGTCTGGGCCATGGTCCCTCTCCTGACCTTTATCAGTTGTCGTTGGCAGCGGCGGGCGTCTGACCTCGGGGGACGAGTGCTACACCCGCCGCTTGACCTCAAATCTAGGTGTCCGGCCCCCTCCCGGCGTCATGCCCTCGTACCGATTGCCGGGCCTCCCGGAGGATGAGCCGCCACCTGCGATGTACTCCCCTGGGTGGAGACGGGGACGCGCGTCTCAGGGTCTTCCCCGACGGGGCGACCGGTTCACCCGTCTTTGTCCGCGCTCTCCTCCCGTGGAACGGGCTGTTCCACCAGCGCGAGCACCCGATTCGCCATGAAGCGGGCGGTACGCACGACCCTCCCGCTACGGGTGACTTCGCTCACTTCCACGACACCCCGCCGTACCGTCGTCTCCACCCTGCGTCCCGCTCTGCTCGCCACGACGTCGTACGTGCGCGTCGTGTCCCCCGCGTCCACGACTATCTCCACGCGATCACCCTTCACAGGACCAATCCCCCTTCTGCGACGGGTGGTTGGGATCACTCACCACGCGAAGTCCGCCCCTTCGCGCCCTCCCTGACCACCTTTCAAGTCTCCCACCCACCACTGACAATCCATCACCCTGAGAGGGCGCGGCCTCTGCGCGCGGGCGGCCGTGGAAACGTAAGCTGTGGCTCGTCACAGGACCGGGCAGCGGGGATGAACATGGCGATGATGCGCCTGAGGCGCGAGGACCCGCGCGTCGTCGGCTCGTTCAAGCTTCACAGACGGCTCGGCGCGGGCGGGATGGGCGTGGTCTACCTGGGCTCCGACAAGAAGGGGCAGCGGGTCGCGCTCAAGGTCATCCGTCCCGACCTGGCGGAGGATCAGGAGTTCCGCTCGCGGTTCGCCCGTGAGGTGTCGGCGGCGCGGCGGATCCGCGGCGGCTGCACGGCCCGGCTGGTGGCCGCCGACCTCGACGCGGACCGGCCCTGGTTCGCCACCCAGTACGTGCCCGGCCCCTCCCTGCACGACAAGGTCGCGGCCGAGGGCCCGCTGGGCGCGGCCGACGTCGCGGCCGTCGGTGCCGCCCTGTCGGAGGGCCTGGTCGCGGTGCACGAGGCCGGGGTGGTGCACCGGGACCTGAAGCCGTCCAACATCCTGCTGTCCCCGAAGGGGCCGCGGATCATCGACTTCGGCATCGCCTGGGCGACCGGGGCCTCGACGCTCACCCACGTCGGCACGGCGGTCGGCTCCCCCGGCTTCCTCGCGCCGGAGCAGGTGCGCGGGGCCGCCGTCACCCCGGCCACGGACGTGTTCTCGCTCGGTGCCACGCTCGCGTACTCCTCGATGGGCGACTCGCCCTTCGGGCACGGCAGTTCCGAGGTGATGCTGTACCGCGTGGTGCACGAGGAGCCGCAGCTGCACGGCGTGCCCGACGCGCTGGCCCCGCTCGTCCGGGCGTGCTTGGCGAAGGACCCCGAGGAGCGGCCCAGCACGCTGCAACTGTCGTTGCGGCTCAAGGAGATCGCGGCCCGGGAGTCCCAGGACCTCGCCGGCGTCCGGCCGCCCTCTCCCCGGGGTGCCGAGACCGAGCGGCTCGCCGACACCTACCCCGAGCGCACCCGGCGTCCGCAGGGACAGTCGGGTGCCGGGTCGTCCGGGCCGCAGCGGGGCCGGGGCACTCCCCCGCCGCGGGGGTCGGCTCCCTCCCGGGACGGCCACGCGTCGCCGGAAGGCCCGGCCTCCCAGAGCGGGACCGGTGCCCGCGGCGGAGCCCGGCCGGGCGGGAGCGGGAACCGGTCGACGGGGGGCGGAAGCCGCGGCAGGACTCCGGTGCGCGGTTCCGGCGCCCCGCGCGGCGGCACCCCGTCACGGTCCGGGTCGCGGCCGACGCCCACCGGGCGCAACGGAACGCGGTCGGGCAGCGGCAGCCGCCCCGCCCCGCACAGCGGCACCGGGCGTCCGGCCTCCCGGAGCACAGGGACCGGGCTGCGGCCCGCCAATCCCCGGCTGCTGCGGCAACGGCTGTTCGTGTTCGTCGTCGTGACGCTGCTGGTGGCGGTCGGTATCGCCCTGGTGCAGGGGTGTCAGGGTCCGGCACGGGGGCTCGGCGGCGACGGGGGCGGAGTACGGCAGGAGCGCGTCCAGCAGTACGACCGTCCTCAAGACTTCTAGCCGTGTGACGACGGCCCGCCGGCCGGCGGGCCGTCAGAGCTCCGGCAGGATCCGCTCGAAGAACTCCCGGTCGCCGGCGAAGACCGGGTCCAGGGCCAGGAACTGCCGCGGGGTGACCCAGCGGGTCTCGGCGACTTCGTGCGGGTCGGGGACCACCTCGCCCGTGTCGGCGCGGGCGGTCCACCAGTGCAGGCGGAAGCGGTGGTCGTCGGTCTCCGACTCCCAGACCTTCGCCTCCGGTACGACGGTGAGGCCGACCTCCTCGCGCACCTCCCGGACGACCGCCTGCTCCTGGGTCTCGCCCGGCTCGATCTTGCCGCTGAGCGGCTGCCAGTAGCCGGGGCGGGCGACCCCGGGGCCGCGCCGGATCGCGAGCAGGTGCTCACCGCGCAGGAGTACGGCCACGACGGCCTCGCGCTGCTCCATGTGCCGCCCTAGGCTCGGGGCCGGCCGGTGGCCACGGCGTAGAAGGCGACTGCTGCCGCGGCGCCGACGTTGAGGGAGTCGACGCCGTGGGACATGGGGATGCGGACCCATTCGTCGGCGGCGACCAGGGCCTGGGTGGACAGGCCGTCGCCCTCCGCACCGAGCATGAGGGCGACGCGGTCCATGGTGTGCGGGGCGGCCTCGTCGAGGGGCCGGGCCTTCTCGTCGGGGGTGAGGGCGAGCAGGACGAAGCCCGCCTCGCGGACCGACTCCAGGCTCTTGGGCCAGGTGTCCAGTCGGGCGTACGGGACGGAGAAGACCGCGCCCATCGAGACCTTCACGCTGCGGCGGTAGAGGGGGTCGGCGCAGTCCGGGGAGAGCAGGACCGCGTCCATGCCGAGGGCCGCGGCCGAGCGGAAGATGGCGCCGATGTTGGTGTGGTCGTTGACCGACTCCATGACGACGACCCGGCGGGCGGTCCGGAGGAGGTCGGCGGCGGTGGGCAGGGGCTTGCGCTGCATGGAGGCGAGCGCGCCGCGGTGCACGTGGTAGCCGGTGACCTGCTCGGCGAGCTCCGGGCTGACGGCGTAGACCGGGGCGGGGAGTTCGTCGATGACGTCGCGCATGACGTCGACCCACTTGGCCGAGAGCAGCATGGACCGCATCTCGTAGCCGGCTTCCTTGGCCCTTCTGATGACCTTCTCGCCCTCGGCGATGAACAGGCCCTCGGCGGGTTCGCGCTTGCGGCGCAGCTCCACATCGGTCAGGCCGGTGTAGTCGCGCAGACGCGGGTCGTCGGGATCCTCGACGGTGATGAGATCGGCCACAGGGTGATACTGCCTTGTCCTGGGTGTGGTGCCAACGGCTCGGTACGGGTTGTGTTACCCGGGGTTACTTTCGGGGCGCGGGAGCCGCGGGGCCGACCGTCACGACCTCGCCGATGACGATGACCGCCGGGGGCTTCACGTCCGCGGTCCGCACGGTCTCGGCGACCGTCGCGAGCGTGGCGTCGACGCGGCGCTGGCCGGCCGTCGTGCCCTCCTGGACCAGGGCGACGGGTGCGTCCGGGGACTTGCCGTGGGCGATGAGCGTCTCGGCGACCTTGCCGATCGTGCTGACGCCCATGAGGATCACCAGCGTGCCGGTCAGCTTGGCCAGGGACGGCCAGTCGACCAGGGAGCGCTCGTCGTCGGGGGCGATGTGGCCGCTGACCACGGTGAACTCGTGGGCGACGCCCCGGTGGGTCACCGGGATGCCGGCGGCGCCCGGGACCGAGATGGAGCTGGAGATGCCAGGCACGACCGTGCACGGGATGCCGGCCTCGGCCAGTGCCTGGACCTCCTCCATGCCGCGCCCGTAGACGAAGGGGTCGCCGCCCTTGAGCCGGACGACCGACTTGCCCTTGCGGGCATGCTCGATCAGGGCGTCGTTGATGGCCTCCTGGGCCATGAACCTGCCGAAGGGCAGCTTCGCCGCGTCGATCACCTCGACGCCCGGGGACAGTTCGGCGAGCAGGTCGCGCGGGCCGAGGTGGTCGGTGATGACCACGTCGGCCTCGGCGAGCAGACGGCGGCCGCGCACGGTGATCAGGTCCGGATCGCCGGGACCGCCACCGACCAGGGCGACTCCGGGAGTGCGGGTGCGGTGGTGCGGGGCGACCAGCGTGCCGTCGCGCAGACCCTCGACGACCGCGTCGCGGATGGCGGCGGTGTGACGGGGGTCGCGCCCCTTGGCGTCGGTGGTGAGGACGGCGACCGTGACGCCCTCGCTGTGACCGGTGGCCGGGGTCCAGGCGGTGGCCTGGTCGGCGTCGTCGGAGCGGACGCACCAGACGCGGTGGCGATCGGCCTCGGCGGAGGCGGCGGTGTTGGCGTCGGGGTCGCTGGTGGCGATGAGGGCGTACCAGGCGTCCGCGAGGTCGCCCTCCGCGTACGGGCGCCGGTGCCAGGTGATCTCGCCGGCGTCCGCCATGGCCTCGACCGAGGGGGTGGCCTCGGGGGACACCAGGAGGACGTCCGCGCCCGCCGCGATCAGTGCCGGCAGGCGGCGCTGGGCGACCTGGCCGCCGCCGAGGACGACCACGCGACGGCCGGTGAGGCGGAGGCCTACGGGGTAGGCGGGGTGTTCGGCCATGAGGTGCGGCTCCTGTTGCGGCGGTGTTCGATGCCCTGACGTGCGGATTTTAGTGGGCAGGGGGGAGGGCGGCACGGGTGGTCCAGTGGCTGGGCACCCCGCCCGTCTGCCGGGGCGTGGGCCGTGGGCGGGCGTTCCGTCGTGCGGGAACGGCCGCCCACGGCTTCACGTCGGCTGCGCAAGCCCTACTTCTCGGTCACTCCCGCCGAATCGAACGTCGCCACCTCGTGCATCGCCCTGGCCGTGCTCTGGACCAGCGGGAGGGCGAGCAGGGCGCCGGTGCCCTCGCCGAGGCGGAGGTCGAGGTCGACCAGGGGACGCAGGCCCAGCTTGTTGAGGGCGGCGACATGCCCCGGCTCGGCGCTGCGGTGGCCCGCGATGCACGCGGCCAGGACCTCGGGGGCGATCGCGCGGGCGACCAGGGCGGCGGCGCCGGCGCTGACGCCGTCCAGGATCACCGGCGTACGCAGGGAGGCGCCGCCGAGGAGCAGGCCGACGATGGCGGCGTGCTCGAAGCCACCGATCGCGGCGAGCACGCCGATCGGGTCGGCCGGGTCCGGCTGGTGGAGTTCCAGGGCGCGGCGCACGACCTCGGTCTTGCGGGCGAGGGTCTCGTCGTTGATGCCGGTGCCCCGGCCCGTGACCTCGGCCGGGTCGGCGCCCGTGAAGACGGAGATCAGGGCGGCGGACGCGGTGGTGTTCGCGATGCCCATCTCACCGGTCAGCAGGGCCTTGTTGCCGGCGGCGACCAGGTCGCGGGCGGTCTCGATGCCGACCTCGATGGCCTGCCGGGCCTCCTCGCGGGTCATCGAGGGGCCGGTCGTCATGTCGGACGTGCCGGCCCGGATCTTGCGGGGCAGCAAGCCCGGGGTGGCCGGGAGGTCGGCGGCGACGCCCACGTCCACGATGCAGACCTCGGCACCGACCTGGGTGGCGAAGGCGTTGCAGACGGCACCGCCGCCGAGGAAGTTGGCCACCATCTGGGCCGTGACCTCCTGCGGCCACGGGGTGACGCCCTGGGCGTGCACTCCGTGGTCGCCCGCGAAGATCGCGACGGCCGCGGGTTCCGGGATGGGCGGCGGGCACTGGCGGGACAGGCCGGACAGCTGCGCGGAGATGATCTCCAGCATGCCCAGCGCACCGGCCGGCTTGGTCATACGCTTCTGGCGCTCCCACGCCTCGCCGAGCGCCTTGGCGTCCAGCGGGCGGATCTGCGCGACGGTCTCGGCGAGCAGGTCGTGGGGTTCCTCTCCGGGCAGGGCACGGCGGCCGTATGTCTCTTCGTGCACGACCCAGGACAAGGGGCGGCGCTTGGACCAGCCGGCCTGCAACAGCTCGGGCTCGTCCGGGAACTCGTCGACGTAGCCGACGCACAGGTAGGCGATGATCTCCAGGTGCTCGGGCAGGCCGAGGGCGCGGACCATCTCGCGCTCGTCGAAGAAGCTGACCCAGCCGACGCCGAGGCCTTCGGCGCGGGCGGCGAGCCAGAGGTTCTCCACGGCCAGGGCGGCCGAGTAGGGGGCCATCTGGGGCTGGGTGTGGCGGCCGAGGGTGTGGCGGCCGCCGCGGGTCGGGTCGGCGGTGACCACGATGTTCACCGGCGTGTCGAGGATGGCCTCGATCTTCAGTTCCTTGAACTGCTTGGCCCGGCCCTTGGGGAGGGACTTGGCGTAGGCGTCGCGCTGGCGCATGGCCAGTTCGTGCATCGCGCGCCGGGTGTCGGCGGAGCGGATGACGACGAAGTCCCAGGGCTGCGAGTGGCCGACGGAGGGCGCGTGGTGGGCGGCCTCCAGGACGCGGAGCAGCACCTCGTGCGGGATGGGGTCGCTGCGGAAGCCGTTGCGGATGTCGCGGCGTTCGCGCATGACCTTCAGGACGGCCTCGCGCTCGGCGGGGTCGTAGCCGGGGGCCGCGGGGCCGGTGGACTGTCGGGCTTCTGCCACTGCGGCCGCACTCTCTTCTCGGCGTTCCTGGTCGGCGATGTCTTCCTGTTCGGCGGCCCGGGTTTTCAGGTCGTCGGCGCTCTGGGCGAGTTCGGCGTCGCCGTCGCGGGGAGCAGGGACGGCGGCCGCGGGTGCGGGGGGCTCCAGCGTCTCGGGCGCCGCCGGCTGGGACCGCTGCGGGCCCTGCACGGGGTATCCGGCCTGCTCCGGCTGCTCTGCCTGTCCCGCCTGCTCTTCCGCAGCCGGGGCGGGGAGTACGACGGTGACGTCCTCGCTGGGTGCCGGGGCGTCGGGGGCGGCTCCCTGAGGGGCGGGGGCGGGCTCGACGGCTTCGGCGTCGGGGGTGGCTGCGACCGGTTCGGGGGCCTGAGCCGGGGCCGGCACTTCGGCAGCGGGGGCGGGCACGGGGGCCTCGGCCGGGGGCGCCTCGGATGCTTGAGCGGGTGCGGCGGCCTCGGTGGGCGTCGGCTCCGGGGAAGGCTCAGCCGGGGCGGTCGTCTCCAGAGCGGTTTCCGGCGTGGCGGCGTCGGGGGCGGCCTCGGCATCGGTGGGGGCGGCGGCCTGAACGACCGGGTCCGGTGTCGGGGCCGGGACCGGGGCAGCCACGGTCTCTGCGGCCGGGGCCGGGTCGGGGGTGACGACGGACTCGGCAGCCGGTTCCGGAGCAGGGTCAGAGTCAGGGGCAGCGGCAGGTCCGGCGGGCGGAGCGGGCGCGGGTGCTTCCTGGGCGACCGGCTCGGCGGGTGTGGCCGCCGGTTCCGGGGCGGCCGGTTCGGCAGGTGGAGCGGCCGGTTCCTGGGCCACCGGTTCGGCGGCCGGGGCGGCAGTGACCTGGCCGGGGGCTTCCGGGCCGGGAGTGGTGGGTTGCGGAGCCGTCGCATCGGGGCCCTGCGCGACCGTGGCCGCGGCCGGCGTGGCGTCAGCTGCCGCAGGGGGCTGGGGCGCAGCCTCTTCGGCGGTGACCTCCGGCTCCGGCGCGACGGCCTCGGAGGCCGCCGGGTGCGGGCCCGGTACGGCGGCCTCGGGGGCAACGGCCGCTGCCGGCTCCTGCGCAACGGCCTCCGGCGCTACGTCGGGTGCGTGAGCGGCGGCGTCCGCCACCTGGGCGGAGGCCTCTGCACCGGTGGCCTCGGGCGGAGCGACGACGGCGAACTCCGGGGCGGCGGCCGCCTCAGGGAACGGGACCGCTTCAGGGATCTGACCGGCCTCCGGAGCAGGGGCCGGTGCGGCGGCCTGCTCGGCCACCGCCACCGGGGCCTGGTCGCCGGCGGCGTCCGGCACGGGAAGCTCTGAAGGAACATCGGCAGGCTCACCGCCCTGCCCGGCGCCGCCCAGGGCGGGCCCGGGTTCCGGGGCCGACGGCGCACCAGCTGCCGGGGCGGCCACGGCCCCGGGCTGGGCGGCGGCCACTCGGTCCTCCGCCACGTCCACGCCCGGATCCGCGGGCCCTGCCCCCGCTACGGGCATGACCTGCTCGGCGGCGGCCACTTGGGCTCCGTCCGGGCCGACACCCGCACCCGCGTGGCCGGACTCGGCCGGCTGACCTGCATCGGCCGCGGGGCCGGACTCGGTCGTCCGACCGGCCTCGGCCGCGGCTACCTGACCCTCGGCCGGGCCGACGCCCGGACCGACGGGGTCACCCGCGGGAGCCTGCCCGGCATCGGCCGGTGCCGGAGGTGTCGTGTGGCTGGTCTCCGTCATCACACCGGTCGCGACCGCCTGGGCCGCGCCCGTCGGCTCCGTCGTCGACACCGCCGCCGCCGACACCGCCGCCGTCGGCTCCGCTGCCGTCGGCTCCGCTGCCGGAACAACCGTTTCCGCAGGCGCCGCCCCGGCGCCCACCGGGGCCGGGGGCGTGGCCGGTACGCCCCAGGGGGCGGCGGGCTGCGTGGGCATCTCGGGTGCGCGGGGGCCGTCGAGGTACTCGGGGCCCGCCGAGGCGGGCACCGGCTGACGGACGGGCGCGTCCGCGGGGCCGCGGTCGGCGAGGGAGCGGACCGGGCTGGCGGAGCTGTCGGGCAGCGGCGGGCCGAGGTGCAGGGGCCGACGCGGGGTGACAGGCGGGATCGGCGGCGGGTCGGGCAGACGGACGCCTCCGAGGTCGACCGAGCCGCTGTCACGGCCGGAGATCTCGTGCGGGCCCGGCTGGTGCACGGCCTCCGGGACCGGCTCCGGCGCGGGCGGAGGGACCTCGTTGCCCCAGGCGCCCTGGGCGCCCGGCAACAGCAGCAGGTCTTCGTCCTCGGCCTCGGCGGTGGTCTCGGAGAGGTAGGTGTACGCACCGGGCGCGGGGGCGCCCGGCTGCTCCACCATGCCTGCACTCTCCGGCAGTCCCTCGCCCGGGACCTGGCCGGTGTCGGTCATGCGTACCCCTCGCCCATCGGTTAGTGCTCCTACGACCTGCTCGCCCGGAACGGCGCACCGACCGCCCCGCAGTGAAGAACGAGCGTGCGTCCCCAGCGGCACGAACGGTCCGCCCCGAAAAGGCGACAAAGCCATTCACTGGCATTGTTGCGGCCGTACCACCCTCACGGCAGCTTGATCCGCGACGGTTCCGCTGTGGACTGCGCCACGTTGCGCGCCCTTCGGTTCTGCCGTACCACACACACCCCAAAACGGGCGCGTTTTCCGGACATTGACCGACGAAGCGCCGGGCGTCCTTGTGCGGTGCAGCGATCGGCCAGCCTACCGCGCGCAGTACGACAAGCCGATCACGGGGACGGCGGCACGGTCAGGCGCTGCGCCGCGGGAGCACGCCGCTGAGCAGGAACGCGACACTCCGTTCCTTCTCCGTCCAGGCCCTGGTGTCGAGTTCGACGGACTGCAGCAGGGCGCACTCGACCCCGTAGCCGTGCTCGGTGAGGTCGCGGCCGATGAGTTCGGCGGCGTCGCGGGTGGCGGCGTGCGTGACGATGCGCTGCGGGCGTCGGTCGGCGACCGCCGAGACGACGGCCGCTCCCCCGCCGCCGACCCGGACGACATCGGGTTCGGGGAGGTTCTCCAGGATGTGCGGGGCGGTGCCGTGCACGATCTGGAGCTGGACGCCGAGGCGGCGGGCGGCGGCGTCGGTGCGGGCGCAGGCGGACCGGTCACCGTCGACGGCGAGCACGGCGGCGCCGGCCCGGGCGGCCTCGACGGCGAAGGCGCCGCTGCCGCAGCCGATGTCCCAGACGAGGTCGCCGACGCGGGGCCCGAGGTGGGCGAGTTGGGAGGCGCGCAGCAGCTGGGTCTCGCCCTCGCCGAGGTCCGCGCCGTGGGCGTCGGCGGGCAGGGTCCAGCCGCGTGGTCCGGCGGACGGGTCGCGGCCGGAGATCCAGCCTCCGGACTCTCCCGCCGTGTCCGGCCGGGCCGGGCCGCCGAGGACGATGACGACGTTGGGGTCGCGCCAGGTGTGGTCGGCGGCCTTGTCCGAGGTGACGACGGAGACGCGCTCGCGGGCGGTGCCGAGTTCCTCACAGATGACGAAGGAGCGGTGGACTCCTTCGAGGAGCAGACCGAGTTCGGCGGGGCCGGCGCCGGGTGAGGTGAGGACCGCGACCTTGGTGTGGGCGCGGCATACGTTGACGGCGCGTCGCAGCGTGCGGGGGTGTGCGGCGACCACCTGTGCGTCGTCCCAGGGCATACCGGCGCGGGCGAAGGCGGCGGCGACGGAGGAGACGGCGGGGACGACCTCCACCTCAAGGCCGAACTCGGGGGCGCGCAGGGTGCGTACGACGCCGAAGTAGCCGGGGTCGCCGTCGGCGAGCACGACGGCCGTGCCGCGGTGGCCGGCGATGCGGCGGGCGGCGAGGGCGACGCTGCCGAGGCGGATGCGCTCGGCGCCGGCGGGTACCTCGGGGAGCGCCAGGTGGTGGGCGGCACCGGCCACGAGCGTGGCGGCGCCGAGGGCGGCGCTCGCCGCGGCGGTCAGCGGCGAACCGTCCCAGCCGATCACCGTGACCCGGTCGGCCATCGTCGTCAGTCTCCAGGGGTTTTCGCAGGTCGTCTGCGTGGCGTTGTGGGGAGCAGCCCGGGGGCGGGCTCCGTGAGGGTACCCGGTGGAGGTGTCGGAGGGAGCCCCGGCATCGTCGTCGCCGTCGTCCTGCGGGTGGTTCCGGTCAGTTCCAGTCGCCGAAGGACGTGAAGCCGTCCCGCAGCTGCTCGCCGACGCCTTCCAGGTCCTCGGGGAGCAGGCTCCAGACGATGAAGTCGGTGCGTACGTCGGTCCATGTGCCGTCCTCGGCACGGGCCCGGGCTATACAGGCGTTGCGCAGTACGCCCTCGCTGATACAGCCGATCTTCTGCGCGACCTGCTGGGAAGCGGTGTTGTCGGCGGCCGTGCGCAGTTCGATGCGCTCGAACTTCTGGTCCGTGAAGAGCCACCGGGCGGTGACGAGGGCGGCCTCGGAGGCGTAGCCCTCGCCGCGGGCCCAGGGGGCGATGATGTACGACAGTTCGGTGGAGCGTACGTGCCAGTTGGTCTTGGTGAGCTGGATGACGCCGACCAGGCGCTGGGTGAGGAACTCGGTGACCGCGAAGTCGATTCCGCGTCCCCCGGTGCGCTCGGCGGGGGCGTACTCGGTGATCCAGGTGCGGGCGCCGTCCTCCGTGAAGGGCTGGGGGACGGCAGTCCAGGCCGCCACCTGTTCGTCGTTCATCATCGCGGCCAGGGAGGCGACGTCGTCCTCGTCGAGGGGACGCAGCACCAACCGCTCCGTGCTGATGGAGATGTTGGGGAAGGTGCTCGTCATGCGCCGCTCCGTAACCTTCGGTGAACCTTCTGGGCATGCTGAACTGCCCAGCATGCAGCATGAAAGCACTGATCCGCACCACGGGACCCTCCCCACCGGGTGGGGGAAGGGCCCCGTGCGCGCGGGTGCCGGGCGTGGGCTCAGAAGGAGGCGAGCACGGAGCCGGCGTACTTGTCCTGGATGAACTTCTTCACCTCGGGCGAGGTGAGGAGCTTCGCGAGCTTCTTCACGCGCGGGTCGTCCTCGTTGCCCTTCTTCACGGCGAGGAAGTTGCCGTAGGGGTTGTTCTTCGGGGACTCCAGGACGAGGGCGTCCTTGGACGGCTTGAGGTCGGACTCGATGGCGTAGTTGCCGTTGACGACGGCGGCGTCCACGTCGTCGAGGGAGCGCGGCGTCTGGGCCGCCTCCAGCTCCTTGAACTTGAGGTTCTTGGGGTTCTTGGCGATGTCGGAGGGGGTCGCCTCGTTGCCGACGCCGGCCTTGAGGGTGATGAGCCCGTCGGCGGCGAGGAGCTTGAGGGCACGGGCCTCGTTGACCGTGTCGTTGGGGATGGCGACGGTCGCACCGCTCTTCAGGTCGTCGGCCTTCTTGACCTTGTGGGAGTAGAGGCCGAGCGGCTCCAGGTGGACCGTGACGACGGGCACGATGTCGGTGCCGTTCTTCTTGTTGAAGTCGTCGAGGTACGGCTTGTTCTGGAAGTAGTTGGCGCCGACGGAGCCGTCCTGCGTCGCCGTGTTCGGCGTGACGTAGTCGGTGAACTCCTTGACCTGGAGGTCCAGGCCCTCCTTCTCGGCGAGGTTGTCCTTGACGTAGTTCAGGATCTCGGCGTGCGGGACGGGGCTGGCGGCGACGATCAGGGGGCCGTCGGTGGAGGAGCTGTCGGCGCCGCAGGCGCTGAGCCCGAGGGTGAGGGCTCCGGCGGCGAGGACGGCGGTGGTGATCTTGGCGATGTTACGCACGAAAAGTGCCTTTCCTTATGGCCTTGCGGGTGGTGCGACCTCGTCGTGGGTGGACGAGGCGATCAGGAGGCGGCTTTGAGGAGCCGCAGTTTGGGGGCGGGCCCAGAGTGGGCGCCGCGGCGGTGCAGGGAGCGGGCCGCGTAGTCGCCGGCGAACTGGATGACCGAGATGACGACGGCGAGGATCGCGACGGTGATCCACATCAGCTGGGTCTCGAAGCGCTGGTAGCCGTAGCGGATGGCGATGTCTCCGAGGCCGCCGGCACCGACGGTGCCGGCCATGGCCGAGTAGCCGATGAGGGCGACGATCGTGGTGGTGGTGCTGGAGATCAGCGACGGCAGGGACTCGGGGACGAGGACCTTGCGGACGATGGTCCAGGTGTTGCCGCCCATGGACTGCACGGCCTCGACGAGCCCGTGGTCCACTTCGCGGACGGCCGTCTCGACCAGGCGCGCGAAGAAGGGGATGGCTCCGACGGCGAGCGGCACGATGGCGGCCTCGACACCGATGGTCGTCCCGGTGATCGAGCGGGTGAAGCCCATCAGCGCGACCATCAGGATGATGAACGGCAGGGAGCGGGCGATGTTCACCACCTGCCCGATGACCTTGTTGGCGGCGAGGTTCTGGAGCAGGCCGCCGCGGTCGGTGAGGACCAGCAGGATGCCGAGCGGCAGTCCGCCGACGACGGCGATGAGCGTGGACCAGCCGACCATGTAGAGGGTGTCCCAACACGCCTGCTCCAGCAGGGGCTGCATCTCGGACCAGGTCACTTGGCACCTTCCTTCACCGGTTCGGAGTCGTGGCCCAGGAGGTCGATCTGGAGGCCCTTTTCGCGCAGGAAGCCGATGGGCACGACGTTGTCCTCGTAGCGGCCGGGCAGTTCGATGCGCATCCGGCCGACCTGGAGGCCGCCTACGGTGTCGATGGCGGCGCCGAGGATCGATATGTCGATGTTGTAGGTGCGGGCCAGTTGCGAGATGACGGGCTGGGTGGCGCTCTCGCCCTGGAAAGTGACGTCGACGACCGTGCGGTCCTCGCCGGAGGCCTCGCCGTCGAGCGGGAAGAGCGCCGAGGCGAGTTCGGAGCCAGGGGTCGCGAGGAGCTCGCTGACCGTGCCCGACTCGACGATGCGCCCGTTCTCCATCAGCGCTGCCGAGTCGCAGACCGACTTCACGACGTCCATCTCGTGGGTGATGAGCAGGACGGTCAGGCCGAGCTGCCGGTTGAGGTCGCGCAGCAGCGCCAGGATCGAGCGGGTGGTCTCGGGGTCGAGGGCGCTGGTGGCCTCGTCGGACAGCAGTACCTTCGGGTCGCCGGCGAGCGCGCGGGCGATGCCGACGCGCTGCTTCTGGCCGCCGGAGAGCTGAGCCGGGTAGGACTTCGCCTTGTCGGCCAGGCCGACCAGGTCGAGCAGCTCCAGCGCCTTGCGGGAGCGTTCCTGCCCGGACGTGCCGAGGATCTCCAGCGGCAGTTCGACGTTGTCCTGGACGGTCCGTGAGGACAGCAGGTTGAAGTGCTGGAAGACCATGCCGATTCGGCTGCGCGCCTGCCGCAGTTCCCTTCCGGCGCGCGGGCCGCGGCCGGCCAGGGCGGTGAGGTCCTGCCCGGCGACGGTCACGGTGCCGGCCGTGGGGCGTTCCAGCAGGTTGACGCAGCGGATGAGCGAGGACTTACCGGCGCCGGACTGGCCGATGACGCCGTACACCTCGCCTTCGCGGACGTGCAGGTCGACGCCGTCCAGGGCGGTGACCTCGCGGCCGCGTGCACGGTAGACCTTGGTCAGGCCCGAGGTGGTGATCACTGGGATTCCGTCACTGTCGAGTGCGCGGGCGTGGGTGTGCCCGGGCACAGGTGCATTCGGTCAGGGACGCGACACGGTTCTCGCTGGGGAGTGGAACCGGGGAGAACATGTGCGCGCGGCGGCTTCGGGTCACGCAGCGCTCAGGGCGTGCGGACGGGCCGCGTCTCGCTTCGGGGCGCGAGCTCAGGGGGTGGTGCGGGGGCCCTCTAGAAGGCGCACATTCGACACATACAACGAGCACCGGGCGTCATGGTCGCCTCGGTCGCGGGGATGCGGTCGCTCGTCGTGGTCATGCCGTCAGTAAAACACGCGTACGGTCCTTACCGGCCCTCCGCTGTCCGGATGCTGGACAGCGGTGGACAGGGTCGCGGCCTGTCAGTCGCGCAGGGAGATCTCCACGCCCTGCTCGGTGACCAGTGCGGACAGGGCCGACAGGTTCTCGATCACCAGATCGGCGCGCAGTTCGTGGGCCTGGTGGGTTGTGGTCAACGCCACGGTGGTCATGCCTGCGGCGCGGCCGGACGCCAGGCCCGCGGGGGCGTCCTCGAAGACGACGCAGTGCGCCGGGTCGACACCGAGGGCACGGGCGGCGAGGAGGTAGGGCTCGGGGTCGGGCTTGCCGCGCGTGATGTCGTCGGCGGCGACGAGGGTCTTGGGCAGGATGCCGACGGCGTCGAGCCGGGCCTCCGCGAGGCGCCGGGTGGCCGAGGTGACGACGGCCCAGCGGTCGCCGGGCAGGGAGTCGAGGAAGCCGCGGGTGCCGGGCAGCAGGTGCACACCGCCGTTGGGTACGTCCTCGACCTCCAGGTCCTCGATGCGGGCGACGGCCTGCGGGACGATCTCCGGGGGCAGCAGGTCGGCGGCTATCTCGGCGGCCGGCCGGCCGTGCAGCTCGATCCGGGCGAACTCCTCGGCCGTGATCCCGTACTCCGTGGCCCACCGTGTCCAGCAGCGGTCCACCGAGGCGAGGGAGGAGACGAGGGTTCCGTCGTTGTCGAACAGCAGGGCCTGCGCGTGGATCGTCATGCCCTCGACCCTATGGTGCAGGCCAGGGTCGCAGGCATCGGGCCTTTTCGGCCGTAATAAGGTCGCAGCATGCTTGCTGCCCTGACGCCGGCGACCGGCGTCGCCGCGCTGCTGCTCGCCGCCTGGTGCGGCTGGGCGGCCTACCGCGACCAGCCGACGAAGGACTGGCACTTCATCGGGATGGCCGTGGTCACGCTGCTGTCGCTGATCCAGCTGGTGGCCGGGATCGTGCTGCTCGCGCAGGGCGAGAAGCCGGAGCAGGGCACGACGATCTTCGTGGCGTATCTGCTGGGGGCTTTCGCGTGCGTCCCGGCGGCCGGGTTCATGTCGCTGGCCGAGCGGACGCGGTGGGGTTCGGTGACGGTGGCCGCCGGCGGTGTGGTGCTGGCGGTGCTGGAGGTGCGTCTCTATGACATCTGGGGAGGCTGAGGTGAGCCGGCGCCGGCTGATCAGCGGTCCGGGCACGCTGCTGGTGTGGCTGTACGGCGTGATGGTCGTGGGGGCGGTGTCACGGTCCGCGTATCAGATCGCGACGGAGTTCGACCGGGCGCCGCTGGCGTACTCGCTGTCGGCGGTGGCCGGTGTCGTGTACGGGTTCATCACGTACACGCTGGTGCGGGGCGGCGAGACGGCGCGGAGGATCGCCCTGGCCTGCTGTGTCGCCGAGTTGGTGGGGGTGTTGACGGTGGGGACCTGGACCTTGGTCGAGCCGTCCGCCTTCCCGGACGCGACCGTGTGGTCCGACTTCGGGATGGGGTACCTCTTCATTCCCGTGCTCTTGCCGGTGTCCGCGATCTACTGGCTGCGCAGGGGTGTGCCTCGGGAGGATGCCGCCTGAGATACGTCAGGCGGCCACGGGCCGTGTGTGGTTGCTCGCACCCACGCGGCGGAGCCGCATATGGACGCAGCCCCGCACCCCTGAAGGCGAAGATCAAGCCGTCGCCGCGTAGGTGCCGGCCGGCTTCTCCAGGACGATCATCGGTACGCCGTCGGAGCCCTGGGACGTGCCCACCGTCTCGTAGCCGACCTTGCGGTAGAGGCGGAGGTTGCCCTCGCTGCGGTGGCCGGTGTGGAGGCGGAAGCGGGTGGCGCCGTGCTGGTCGGCGAGGGCCGATTCGGCTGCCTTGAGCAGGCGGGCGCCGATGCCGTGCCCCTGGAGGCGGGGGTGGACGCAGAGCTTGCCGATGCCGGCGGCGCCGTCCTCGCTGACCGAGCCGCGGACCGAGCCGACGACCTCCTCGCCGAGCCGGGCCACGAAGACGCAGTCGCGGGTGACCTCCTCGCGGACCGAGTCGAGGGTTTGGACGAGCGGGTCGATGCGGTAGTTCCCGTACAGCGCCGCCTCCGTCTGGAAGCACAGGTACTGCAGTCTGAAGATCTGCTCCGCGTCCTGCTCGGTCGCCGCAGAGATGGTCACGCTCATGCCCATGTGCGCACGCCTCCCGCTCATCTGATCACCGGTCGTCCCCCACTCCTATCCCCGTCCTCAGCGGGCCGCAACCTCCGGTGTGAGCAATCTTCGGAGACATCCCAGGCATCTGGAACGTTCCGGACCAAGACTCCCCTGTGAGATACCCAACTCCCCTGCGATTTCCCGGTATGTCAGGTCCTCCGGCGAGAGCAGGGCCTCCATCAGCCGGGGACAGCGGCCCGGGAGGCGGCGCACGGCCTCGCGCAGGGCCCGGCCGCGGGCCGCGGCGAGGGCGAGCTGTTCGGGATCGCGGTCCGGGTCGTCGACCGGTTCACCCGCGTACGGCCGTTCGAGACGGGACGTACGGCGGGTGCGGCGCACCTCGGAGCGGACGACACGGCGGAGCCACTGCTGCGGGTCGAGCGGCGGGCCCTCGGTGTCGAGGCGCTCCAGCAGGCGGAGCCAGACCGCCTGCTCCAGGTCGCCCGGCTCGGTTCCGGCGGAATATGCCTCCGCGGAGGCCTCGGCGGTGAGCAGCGGGCGCAGGGCGGTGACCAGGTCGTGCGTCATATGCGGAGCGACGCGGCCGCCCGGGCTGTGGGTTGCCCGGGCGGCCGAAGCTCACTCGACCGGGGGGTGTGAAGTCGGGTGTTGACGGGCTCAGCCGTTGAAGTCCTCGCGGGCCAGCAGACCCGTGTCGGGCTGGTCGGTGAAGACGCCGTCGATGCCGGTCGCGAAGTACGCCTTGTACGCGCCGAAGACGTCACCGTAGGCGTCCGCGTCCGTGCCCCTGCGGAAGTCGGCGGGCAGGAAGGGGTTCTCGTTGCGCATCGTGTACGGGTGCAGGATCAGGCCGACCTTGTGCGCGTCGGAGACCAGCGTCGTGGGCCGGGTGAGCTTGCCCTGGGCGTCACGCGGGATGACCAGGTCCAGGGTCGGACCGATGCCGCGCGCGTAGGAGGCGATCTCCCGGAGGCCGGCCGGCTTGACCAGGTCGGCGACCGTGCGCGGGTCGCCGGACTCGACGAAGTCCCAGGGGCGGGAGCCGGCCGAGGACAGCAGGACGACCAGCGGGTTGTCGACGAGCCTGTGCAGGCGCTGGACGCTGGTCGGTTCGAAGGACTGGAGGATGACCGGGGAGGTGCGCCGGTCCTTGCGGTACTTGCGCAGCAGCTTGGCGACGCGCTCCTCCAGCGGCAGTCCCTGCTTGCGGAAGTAGGTCGGGTGCTTGAGCTCGGGGTAGATCCACACCTGCTTGCCGCGCCTGCGGGTCTGCTCGTCCTGCCATCTGAGGACCTCTTCGAAGGTGGGGATCTCCCAGCGGCCGTCGTAGAGGGTGTTGTGCGGACGGTTGGCCGGGATGCGCTCGACCGCGCGCAGGGTCTTCAGCTCGGCGAGCGTGAAGTCCTCGGTGAACCAGCCGGTGGTGGAGACGCCGTCGAGGAGCTTGGTCTTCTTGCGGCCGGCGAACTCGGGGTGGTCGGCGACGTCCGTGGTACCGCCGATCTCAGGCTCGTGACGGCAGACCAGGTGCCCGTCCTTGGTCGGGACCAGGTCGCCCGCCTCGACGATGTCGGCGCCCAGGTCGAGGGCCAGCTGGTACGAACCGAAGGTGTGCTCCGGGCGGTAGCCGCTGGCGCCGCGGTGGCCGATGATCGTCGGCCTGGGCAGGCTTCCCGGTCCGCCGCCGTGCCGGGCGCCGTCCGCTCGCGCGGTGCCGGCCATGCCGAGGACCGCTCCCCCGGCACCGAGCACCGCCGCGCCGAGCAGGGCCCGCCGGCCCGTTCCGCCCGCTCCGGTACCGCTCGTTTCTTCGTTCGACTCCTGCGTTCCCATGAGCGCCCTCCCTGCCGTTCGGCTCGTCACTGCGGGCCGATCGTAGGGGCGCGTACATGACCGGTGGGAGACCCCGGGCCGAACACGCGGGTGACGTCGGATGTCGTAGTGGCTGGTGGGGAGGATGAGTTGACGGTTCGCCGCGGCTGTTCGATTCGGTCCGGCGGTTCTGGGAACGCGTCCGATGTGCTCCGGGGCGATGTGTGTCACACCATGTCGGCCGCGTTACGGCGTACCGGCGGCGCGCCACCGCAGGTAAACACGCGTCAACAATGCGTAAGGCCTCGGTGAAGTCGCCGTGCCCGATGTGCGCGATACCCGGGGCCACGAGTATCGTCCTCACCTGCACAGACTCATACAGAACCCCTTGACACCGGAGGGTCCGTTGTCCCGCTTCGCACTCATCAAGGCAGTGCTCGGCCCGGTCATGCGCCTGATGTTCCGCCCGCAGGTGGAGGGTGCGGAGCACATTCCCGGCAACGGCCCGGTCATCCTCGCCGGCAACCACCTGACGTTCATCGACTCGATGATCCTGCCGCTGGTCTGCGACCGTCAGGTCGTCTTCATCGGCAAGGACGAGTACGTGACGGGCAAGGGCCTCAAGGGCCGGCTGATGGCCTGGTTCTTCACCGGCGTCGGCATGATCCCGGTGGACCGGGACGGTGGCCGGGGCGGTGTCGCAGCGCTGATGACCGGGCGTCGGGTGCTGGAGGAAGGCCGCATGTTCGGCATCTACCCGGAGGGGACGCGGTCGCCCGACGGGCGGCTGTACCGGGGACGGACGGGGATCGCCCGGCTGACCCTGATGACGGGTGCGCCGGTGGTGCCCTTCGCCATGATCGGAACGGACAAGTTGCAGCCGGGCGGGGCGGGGCTGCCGCGGCCGGGCAAGGTCACCGTGCGGTTCGGTGAGGCGATGGAGTTCTCCCGGTACGAGGGGATGGACCGGGACCGGTATGTGCTGCGGGCCGTGACCGACTCGGTGATGGCGGAGGTCATGCGGCTGTCCGGGCAGGAGTACGTGGACATGTACGCGAGCAAGGCGAAGGAAGCGGCGTAGGTTTTTCGGGGCGCGGGCGGGGTCGGGGGCCCGGGGCCGTTGGCGGCTGCGGGTTTGTGGGGGCTTGTCGCGCAGTTCCCCGCGCCCCTTTTGGGCGTGGCCCCAGAGGGCGTGGCCATGTGGAGCCCCGTGCCCGTTTCGCGCAGTTCCCCGCGCCCCCTCAGGGCGTGGCTCTTACGTGTGTTCCGGTCCGCCGTCTTCCAGTTTCTGGCCCCGGAGCAGGAACCACGCCGCCACCGCCGCGGCCAGCAGGACCGTCGCGCCCACGCCCGCCGCCAGGGCAAGGCCGTCCACGAAGGACGTGCGGGCCGCGTCCAGCATCGTGCCGGCGCTGTGGGCGGGCATGTGCGCCGCCGCCTCGACCGCGCCGCCCAGCGACTCGTGGGCCGCGGCCGGTGTGCCCGCGGGGCCGGTGAAGTCGCGGTAGACGCCGGTCACGATCGAGCCGAGGGCGGCGATGCCGAGCGCGGCACCGAGTTCGTACGCCGTCTCGGACACGGCGGAGGCCGAACCCGCCTGCTCCTTGGGCACGCTGGAGAGGATCACGTCCGCCGTCACGGTGAACGAGAAGCCGGCACCCACACCGACCACCAGCAGCGCGGTCCCGAGCAGCGGGTAGCCCGTGGACTGGTCGAGCACCGTGAGCGCGGCCAGAGCGAGGCCTATCGCCGCGAGGCCGCCGGAGACGACGGACCGCACCGAGAAGCGCCGGGCCGCACGCCCCGCGACGAGTCCGGCCACCACCGCGCCGATCGCCGCGGGCAGTTCGGCCAGCCCGGCCTCCAACGGGCGCCTGCCCTGGACGAGTTGCAGGTACTGCGACAGGAAGAACACCAGCCCGGACAGGCCGAGGATGGTCAGCAGATCGGCCAGCACCGCCCCGCTGAGACCGCGGTTGCGGAACAGCCGCATGTCCAGCAGCGGCGTCGGGAGACTGAGCTGACGGCGGACGAACCCGTACAGGGCGGCCGCCCCCAGCAGGCCCGCGGCCAGGGTGGTCCACGCGAAGCCGTGGGTCGCCGCTTCCTTGATCGCGTACACGACGCCGATCATGCCGACCAGCGACAGTACGACGCTGACCAGGTCCCAGGGGCCGGGGTTCGCGGTGCGCGACTCGGGCAGCATCTTGATCCCGACCAGGACCAGCACGGCCATCACGGGCAGGTTGATGAGGAACACCGACCCCCACCAGAAGTGCTCCAGCAGGAACCCGCCGACGATCGGGCCGACGGCCGTACCCGCGGAGGCGGTGGCGCCCCAGATGCCGACGGCGAGACTGCGCTCGCGCGGGTCGTGGAAGAGGTTGCGGATCAGGGCGAGCGTGGCCGGCATCAGGGTGGCGCCGGCGACGCCGAGCAGTGCCCGCGCGACGATCATCATCTCGGGGGTCGTGGCGTAGGCGTTGAACACGGATATCGCGCCGAACGCCGTGGCGCCGACCAGCAGGATCCGCTTGCGGCCGATGCGGTCGCCGAGGCTGCCCATGGAGACGAGCAGGCCGGCGATGACGAAGGAGTAGACGTCGCCGATCCAGAGGAGCTGGGTGCCGGAGGGCTTCAGATCCTCGCTGATGTAGGGGGTCGCGAGACCGAGGACGGTCGCGTCGACGGCCACCAGCAGCACGGCGAGCACGAGAACGCCGAGCGCGAGCCAGCGGCCCGGGCGGTTCACCACCTCGGTCGTCGACGCCGGCTGCAGGGTGCTGGTCATGATTCCTCTCTCCTGAGTGCGCCGCCGAGCAACAGCTCGACGATCATGTGCTGGAAGTCCTTCGGGGCGCCCTTACCGCTGTGCACCAGCCAGGCTCCGGAGGCCATCAGGCCGTACAGCGCCTCGGTGAGCCAGGCGGGCGTGAGGTCGATGCGGAACTCGCCGCTGAGCTGGCCGCGCCGGAACAGCGCGGAGATCCGGTCGTCGATCAGGGCCCAGCCCGCGTTCTGCTCCTCGCCCTCGAACAACTGGTTCTCGGTGTAGAGGAACGCGAGCAGTCCGGCGGCCGGCTCGATGGCCCCGACCAGCCGGCGTACGGCATCGCTCGCCGAGCCCTCGTCGAGCCGGGCCGCGTCCAGCGCGGCCTCGCACTCCGCGATGCCGAGCGCCTCCAGCGCCCGGACGAGGGCGTCCCGCCCGGCGAAGTGGCGGTGCAGCGTGGCCCGGCTGATTCCGGCGGCCCTGGCGACCTCGTCCATGGTCGCGCTGGATTTGCGGGTCAGCAGGGCCGCGGCGGCGCGCAGCACGTGCTCAGGGTCGACAGTCATGAGACGAGAGTACCCCACATGAGACATGAATGTCTCACTCGGGGCATGTGTGACTCACGGCTGCCGCACGATGCGGGCGAAAGGTGATCAGTGCCAGGGCAGCTGCGCGCGCCGCTCCCAGTACGCCTGCGGCTCCTCGACCAGGGTGGCGAGGCGGGTCAGCTGCTCGTCGTCGAGATCGACGACCGCCGCGTGCAGGTTCGAGGCGAGCTGATTGGCGGTCGCGGCACCGGAGAGGACGACGCCGGCCCAGGGCTGCCGCAGGATCACGGCCAGGGCGACGGCGTCGCAGCCCAGCCCGGCCTGTTCGGCGATCTCCCGCACGACCTGCGGGGCGTGCGGCCCGGCCAGCCGGCCGTTGGCCATGCCCTCCTTGACGATCACGGTGAGCCCGGCGTCGTGCGCCTCGGCGAGCGCGGGGGCGGCGGACGTCTCCAGCGCGTTGTACGTGGACTGCACCGTGCGGAAGAGGGGTTCGCCGTCGACCGTCACGGCGAGGGCGGCGCGGATCGCCTCCGCCTGTGCGGGGCCGCTGGTGGAGAAGCCGACCGTGAGGCCCCGCTCGGCGGCTTCCGCGAGCCTGGCGTGCAGTTCCTTGTCGGTGAGGGCCGGGCTGTCGGGGGTCACCGAGTGGATCTGGTAGAGGTCGAGCCGGTCGCCGAGCAGCGCCTCGCTCTCCGCGCGCTGCCGTTCGTAGGTGGCGAGGGTGTGGTCCTTGACCTCGTGCTGCTCGGCGTCCGTGGACCAGTCGGCGGTGTAGGTGTAACCCCACTTGCTGCCCACGACGATGTCGCCGAAGGCCGGCCTGGCCTTGAGCCATTCGGCGAGGAACTCCTCGGAGCGGCCGTAGGACCGGGCGACGTCGAAGTAGCGGACGCCCTGGGCGTAGGCGGCGTCGAGGAGTTCGTGGGTGCGGGTGCGCAGCGTTTCGACGCTGCGGTCCTCTCCGAGGTCTTCGTCCCGTCCGAGGTTGATGTAGCCCGGGCGTCCGACGGCGGCGAGGCCGAGGCCGATGTGGCAGGTGGGGGTGGTGGCTGTGGCCAGGCGGGCGAAGGGCATCGGGGGCTCCGTTCGGTCGGCTCCGGTTCGGCTCCGACCCAACGTAACCCCTGATGACCTTCGCCTCAGGGCTCGATCGTTGCGGTGTTTCGGCGAGTGCGGGTCGTCTTCGCTTGTTCGCGCCGTTCCCCGCGCCCCCTGGAGGGCGATTCCCTAGGCCTGCTTCCTGGCCACCGCCCACTCGTGCTGGGCCGTCACGTCGGCCTTCACCTCGGCCAACTGGATCGCCACCGCACTGGGAGCCGTGCCGCCCCTGCCGTTGCGGGAGGCGAGGGCGCCGGGGACGTTGAGGACCGTGCGGACCTCGGGGGTCAGATGGCTGGAGATCTTCGCGAACTGGTCGTCCGTCAGCTCGTCCAGTTCCTTGCCCTCGGCCTCGGCGGCCTTGACGCACTCCCCCGCGACCTCGTGGGCCACGCGGAACGGGACCCCCTGCTTGACCAGCCACTCGGCGATGTCCGTGGCGAGGGAGAAGCCGGCCGGGGCCAGTTCCTCCATGCGCTCCCGGTGGACGGTGAGGGTGGCCATCATGCCGGTGAAGGCCGGGAGCAGGACCTCCAGCTGGTCGATGGAGTCGAAGACCGGCTCCTTGTCCTCCTGGAGGTCGCGGTTGTACGCGAGCGGGAGGGCCTTGAGCGTGGCCATCAGGCCCGTCAGGTTGCCGATCAGGCGGCCGGACTTGCCGCGGGCCAGCTCGGCGATGTCCGGGTTCTTCTTCTGCGGCATGATCGACGAGCCCGTGGAGAAGGCGTCGTGCAGGGTCACGAAGGAGAACTCCTTCGTGTTCCAGATGATGACCTCCTCGGCGATCCGGGAGAGGTTGACCCCGATCATCGCCGTGATGAACGCGAACTCGGCGACGAAGTCGCGTGAGGCGGTCCCGTCGATGGAGTTGCCGGCCGAGCCGTGCTCGAAGCCGAGGTCCTTGGCCACCGCCTCCGGGTCCAGCCCGAGGGAGGAGCCCGCGAGGGCGCCCGAGCCGTAGGGCGAGACCGCCGTGCGGGCGTCCCACTGGCGCAGCCGCTCCGCGTCCCGGGAGAGGGACTGCACGTGGGCCAGAACGTGGTGGGCGAAGAGGACGGGCTGGGCGTGCTGGAGGTGGGTGCGGCCGGGCATCGCCACGTCCGGGTGCGCCTCGGCGAGGCCGATCAGCGCGTCCTGGAGCTCGGCGATGAGGCCGCCGACGATCCGGGCGTGATCCCGCAGGTACATGCGGAAGAGGGTCGCGACCTGGTCGTTGCGGGACCGGCCCGCGCGCAGCTTGCCGCCCAGGTCGGGGCCGAGGCGCTCCAGGAGCCCGCGCTCCAGGGCGGTGTGGACGTCCTCGTCGGCGATCGTGCCCACGAAGGAGCCGTCGGCGACGTCCGCCTCCAGCTGATCGAGACCGGCGATCATGCGGGTCAGTTCGTCCTCCGTGAGCAGGCCCGCCTTGTGCAGCACGCGCGCGTGGGCGCGCGAACCGGCGATGTCGTACGGCGCGAGGCGCCAGTCGAAGTGGACGGACGCGGACAGCTTCGCCAGGGCCTCGGCGGGACCGTCGGCGAAACGACCGCCCCAGAGCCGGACGTCACCGCTGTTGCTGCTCACTGCGCGCTCCTCAAGGGGTGTGGATGTGCTTCGCCGTCATGCATGAGTATGCAGACCACTGCATGATTCGTCAATTCAGCGGGGACTACGGGCGGTTTCCGGTCACGTGAAAGGAATTTGAAGATCCTTTGAACGCGGGAAACCGCTTACCCGTACCTCTCGCCGAACGCAGGCGCCGCGTTATGACACCGACGACATCCCGACCCCTAGTGAGGCATCCGCATGTCCAGGGCTCTTCCGAAGTACAACAAGCGTCGCGTCACGTTCATCGGCGGCGCCGCCGCGGTGGCACTGTCCGGCACGGTGATCGCCGGATTCGCCCTCGCCGGGGAGACGCCCGACAGCGGCGCCAAGAACGCCCGGACGCTGGCGGGTCCCGGCACCATCTCGTGCCCGGACGTCCGCTCCAAGCTCCCGGCGGTCCCCGCCTCCGCCAAGGCCGAGGTCGACCGCAACCTCACCCTGCTCAACACGCAGATCCAGGAAGCCAACAAGCGCCTGGTCGACACCGTGGGCCAGGGCGGCCCCAACTTCGTCCAGAACGCCATCCTCGGCCCCCTCAAGGACAAGCGCGTCGCGACCGTGAACCGCATCGCCACCGCCATCGGACGGACCGCCGCCAAGCCCCAGGGCCTGGACTCCCTGGCCACCTGCGCGCTGAACGCCGCGGGCACCAACGCGGGCGGCGGCGCGGCCGGCAAGCCGCAGGCGGGCGGCAACGCGGGGAATGCCGGCAACACGGGGAATGCAGGTAACGCCGGGAATGCAGGCAACGCCGGTAACGCGGGCAACGCAGGTAACGCGGGCAATGCCGGCAACGCCGCCGTCGGCACGATCACCTGCCCCGACGTCCGCTCCAAGCTGCCTGCCGTCCCCGCCTCCGCCAAGGCCGAGGTCGACCGCAACCTCACCCTCCTCGACACCCAGATCCGGGAAGCCAACACCCGCCTGGTGAACACCGTCGGCCAGGGCGGCCCCAACTTCGTCCAGAACGCCATCCTCGGCCCCCTCAAGGACAAGCGCGTCTCGACCGTCAACCGCATCGCCACCGCCATCGGACGGACGGCCGCGAAGCCCCAGGGCCTGGACTCCCTGGCCACCTGCACGCTCACCAAGTGAGATGACAGGCGCTGTGGCCGCCCCGTGGGAGCGCCGGCCGGGGCGGCCACGGACACACCTGCTTGCGGGATCCGGCAGAGGTGACCGGATCCCGCAATTCCTTAGACGGCCGAAAGATCTGCGACCATAATCGTTCGACATGGGAAAGACTTATGAGCGTATAGACGGCCGGCTCCGCACGTTCATCGAGGCGCAGCCGGTCTTCTTCACCGCCACCGCTCCCCTGGCCGCCGACGGCACGGTCAACCTCTCGCCCAAGGGGCTCACCGGCTCCTTCGCGGTGCTCGACGAGCTGACGGTGGCCTACCTCGACTTCGCCGGTTCCAACGCCGAGACCATCGCCCATCTCCGGGAGAACGGGCGGATCACCCTGATGTGGTGCGCCTTCCAGGGCCCGCCGAACATCGTCCGCGTGCACGGCAGAGGTGAACCGGTCTTCCGCGACGACCCCCGTTTCGGGGAACTGCTCGCGCACTTCCCGGACATCGACCCGACGCAGCACGGCCTGCGCGCGATCATCGTCGTCACCGCCGAACTCGTCCGCGACACCTGCGGGTACGGGGTGCCCTTCATGGCGTACGAGGAGGACCGGGACCTGCACGGCAAGCGGTTCGCCCGGGAGGACGACGCCTCGCTCAGTGCGTACTTCAGCAAGAAGGAGCACATCGCCAGCAGCCTGGACGGACTACCCGGGCTGCCGTTGCCGCTGCCTCCCTCTACGGTCTGAGACATGCGCCCCGGTGCCGTCGCCCTCGCCGTCTCCTCCCTGATCGCGCTCGGCGCCGGGCCGCCCGCCCCGCCGCCGCTGCCGGCCCGGATGGCGGACACCGGCGGCGGCACCCAGCTGATCACCGCGGTGGCCCCGGAGCGGGCCTCGACCACGGGCACGGTCAGCTGGTGGGACCGCGGCGGAGACGGACGCTGGGTGAGAAGGGGCTTTGCGCCCGCCCGTTTCGGGGCGAACGGGCTCGCCGCGGGCGCCTCCCGCAAGCAGGGCACCAGCACCACCCCCACCGGCCTCTACGGCCTGCCGTACGCCTTCGGCATCAAGGCGGCGCCCCGCGGGACGGCGTACCGATACCGCCGGGTGCACCGGGACTCCTGGTGGTGCCAGGACAACGACTCCCGCTCCTACAACCGCTGGAGCGAGCCGCGCGCGGCCGACTGCCGGGCCGCCGAGGCCGAGCAGCTGATCACCTACCGCGCCCAGTACGCACACGCGCTCGTCATCGGCTTCAACTACGCGCGTCCCGTGCGGGGGCGCGGTGCGGGGATCTTCCTCCACGTCAACGGGCGGGGTGCGACGGCCGGTTGCGTGTCCGTGCCCGAGGACGCGATGCGGCAGATCCTGACCTGGGCCGATCCCGCGCGGCGGCCGCACATCGCCGTCGGCACGACGAGCGGGAAGACGGCCGTCACGCGGCTGTGACGGGCGCCGGCCGTGTGCGTGTTACCACCGGTCACTCCTCTTCGCAGCCGACTCGGACCGCGGCTGAACACTCCCGTGTCCCGGCACGTATCTGTGGGCCAAGGGTCAAGTCCCCACGGAGGAACCGTGACCACCACGCTCGCAGGCGGACGTGCCGCCCGCCGCCAGACGATGCGCCGCATCCGCCCGCGCCGCTCCCCGGCCGTCCCGCTGCTGATCGCCCTGTGGGCCGGTGCCGCGGCCGTGCTGTGGCTGTGGTGGGACAACACACCGTCCCTCGCGGACAACACGAGCAAGATCCTGGCCGCCGGCCGGATCACCGGTCTGCTCGCCGGCTACCTCATGGCGCTGGTGGTGCTCCAGATGGCCCGGGTGCCCGCGCTGGAGCGCCGGGTGGGCACCGACCGGGTCGCGCGCTGGCACGCCATGACCGGCCGCTACACGCTCTGCCTGGTCCTCGCCCATGTCTTCCTCATCATGTGGGGCTACGCCCTGCAGGCGGGCAAGGGGCTCGGCGACATCGTCCAGCAGACGACCGACTCCATCAACCAGCTGCCGGACATGGGCAAGGCCGCCATCGGCACGGGCCTGCTGTTCCTCATCGGGATCCTGTCGATCGGCGGGGTACGCCGGCTGATCGGGTACGACACCTGGTACCACGTGCACCTGCTGACCTACGCGGCGGTGTACCTGACGTTCTGGCACCAGATCACCACCGGCAACGAGTTCGCCGTCGAGCCGGCCGCGAAGACCTTCTGGTACGGGCTGTACGGCGTGGTGACCGCGCTGGTCGTCTGGTACCGGATCCTCACCCCGATCCGGCTGAACATGCGGCACCGCATGCGGGTGGCGGCGGTCATCGAGGAGACCCCCGGGATCGTGTCCGTGCTGATCAGCGGGCGCAAGCTGCACCGGATGGGCGCGGAGGCCGGGCACTTCTTCCGGTGGCGGTTCAAGGCGCCGGGCATGCGCTTCAGTTCCCACCCGTACTCGCTGTCGGCGGCGCCCCGCCCGGACATGCTGCGGATCACGGTCAAGGCGATCGGTGACCACACCTCCCGGCTGCGTGACCTCGAACCCGGCACCAAGGTGTGGGCCGAGGGCCCGTACGGCGCGATGACCGCGCAGCGCCGCAGCCGGGGCAAGGTGCTGCTGGTCGCGGGCGGTGTCGGCATCACCCCGATGCGGGCGCTGTTCGAGACGCTGCCGGGCGCGTCCGGCGACATCACCCTCCTCTACCGGGCCAACACCACGCAGGATCTGGCGCTGTGGGGCGAACTCGCCAGGATCGCCGACGAACGCGGCGCCCGGCTGATGTACGCGGTCAACAGCCCGGAGGGCGAACGCCCCGACATCTCGGCGGAGTCCCTCCAGCGCAAGATCCCGGACATCGGCGACCACGACGTCTTCATGTGCGGGCCGCCCGGCTTCGCCCAGTCGGTCCACGAGGCACTGCGCGGCGCGGGAGTACCCGCTCGCCGTATCCATCACGAGTCGTTCGAGATGTGAGCGACGGGACACCAACGGTCTTTCAGGAGTTTGGGAAACGATGAGGAAGTCTCACCCCGTCCGGCGTGCCGTACTCGCCGGCGCAGCCACCGTCTCCGGGATCGTGCTGCTGCTGTCCCTCAAGCCGGCCTCCGACCCGGGCTCCGCCCAGGCGGCCGGCCAGGCGCCGCCCGCGGCGGCCGGGCAGGCCCCGCAGGGCGGCGTGAACGGCGCGGTCACCGGTGACGCGGCGCAGACGCAGTACGGCGCGGTGCAGGTCCGCCTGACCATGAACAACGGCAAGATCACCCAGGCCGAGGCGGTCCAGGCCCCCAAGGGCGGCCGCAGCGATCAGATCACGGCCAGCTCGGTGCCGCGCCTGAACCAGGCGGCGGTCGCGGCCCAGAGCGCGGAGATCGACGCGGTCTCCGGGGCGACGTACACCAGCGCCGGCTACAAGAAGTCCCTCCAGTCGGCCCTGGACAAGGCGAAGGCGTCGGCCGGGGCGCAGCAGGGGTCGGGCAACGCGCAGACGCTGACCGGTGATGTCGCGCAGACGCAGTACGGCCCGGTGCAGGTGCGGGTGACCGTCGCGGGCGGCAAGATCACCAAGGCGGAGGCGGTCCAGGCCCCCAAGGGCGGCCGCAGCGACCAGATCACCTCCTCCTCCGTCCCCCGCCTCAACCAGGCGGCCGTGGCGGCCGGCAACGCGGACATCGACGCGGTCTCGGGCGCCACGTACACCAGCGCCGGCTACAAGAAGTCCCTCCAGTCGGCCCTGGACAAGGCTCCGGCCGGCGGCGGCTCCTCACAGGCCGCGGGTTCGGGAGGCGGTCAGGCCGCGGGTTCGGGAGGCGGTCAGGCGGCGACGCAGACCCTCACCGGCAGCGTGGCGCAGACACAGTACGGCCCGGTGCAGGTGCGGGTGACCGTCGCGGGCGGCAAGATCACCAAGGCGGAGGCGGTCCAGGCCCCCAAGGGCGGCCGCAGCGACCAGATCACCTCCTCCTCCGTCCCCCGCCTCAACCAGGCGGCCGTGGCGGCCGGCAACGCGCAGATCGACGCCGTGTCCGGGGCCACGTACACCAGCGCCGGCTACAAGCAGTCCCTCCAGTCCGCGCTGGACCAGGCCGGTGGCTGACACGGTGGCCGACCCCGCTGAGGCTCCCGCCGCGGTACGTCATGCCGAGGAGACGATGGGGACCGTCTTCTCCTTCGACGTCCGCGGCGGGGAACCGGCCGCCGTGCGCGCGGCCCTGGACGAGGCCGTCGCCGGGCTGCACCGGGTCGACGAGGTGTTCAGCACGTACCGCGAGGACAGCCAGATCTCCCGGCTGCAGCGCGGGGAGCTGACCGTCGCGGAGTGCGACCCCGAGGTCGCCGAGGTGCTGGACCTGGCCGCCGAGGCGGAGCGGAGGAGCGACGGCTGGTTCAGCACGTCGTACCGGGGCCGCCTCGATCCGACCGGCATCGTCAAGGGCTGGGCGGTCGAGCGGGCGGCACGACGGCTGGCGGACGTGCCCGGGGTGTGCGGAGTGAACCTGAACGGCGGCGGCGACGTGCAGTTGCTCGGGACACCGGGTGGGCAGCGGCCGTGGCGGGTGGGTGTGGCCGATCCGCTGCGACCTGGGGGTCTGGCGGCGGTCGTCTCCGCGGCGGGGGTGTCGGAGTTGTCCGTCGCCACGTCCGGTACGGCCGAACGGGGCGACCACATCGTCGATCCCCGCACGGGGCGTTCAGCCGTGACGGACCTGGTCTCCGTGACGGTGGTGGGGCCCCGGCTGACGTTCGTCGACTGCTGGGCCACGGCGGCGTTCGCGATGGGCTCGCGTGAGGGCCTGGCATGGCTGGAGTCGCTGCCGGACGTGGAAGCGCTGCTGATCACGGCCGGGGATGAGGTTCGTTGCACCGGGGGGTTGGCCGCGAGGCTGGGGTGAGGTGTGGCTGAGGGCGGGTGGGGTCGCAGCCCGGCGTAGCGGGGTGCCGCCGCTGCGCCCACCCGTGCCGCCCTTGGCGGCACGATTGCCCGCAGCTTGAGCGGACCGGCCCAGGGGCGCGGGTAACTGCGCGATCAGCCACAGCGCTCCCGCACCCGAACGACAACCCCTAGTGCCCGTTCTGGGCCAGCCTCAGCAAATGGTCGGCCAGGGCCTGCCCACCCGTCGGGTCCCTGCTGATCAGCAGCAACGTGTCGTCACCCGCGATCGTCCCCAGGATGTCGTGCAGCTCGGCCTGGTCGATGGCCGAGGCCAGGAACTGCGCGGCCCCCGGAGGGGTACGCAGGACCACGAGGTTCGCCGAGGCCTCCGCGGAGATCAGCAGCTCCTGCGAGAGCCGCCGCATCCGCTCCTCCTTCGCCGACCCGCCCAGCGGCGCCCGGGGCGTACGGAACCCGCCCTCGCTGGGTACTGCGTAGATCAGGTCGCCGTCGGAGTTGCGGATCTTCACCGCGTTCAGCTCGTCCAGGTCCCGGCTGAGCGTCGCCTGTGTGACGCTCAGCCCGTCGTCGGCGAGCAGCTTCGCCAGCTGGCTCTGCGAGCGGACCGGCTGCCGGTTGAGGATGTCCACGATCCGGCGGTGGCGGGCGGTGCGGGTCTGCGGCACGGCGGGCCCGTTCGCCCCCGGCTGCTCGTGGTCCTGCGCCTGGCTCATCGTCGTCTCATTCCCCGGATCGTCCGTCCCCGCTCGCTGCCTGGAGGATGCCGGGCAGCGCCCCGAGGAACGCGTCCACCTCGTCGTCGCGAAGGTTCAGCGGCGGCATCAGCCGGACGACGTCGGGGGCGGGCACGTTCACCAGGAATCCGGCCTCCTGAGCCGCCTGGCGCACCTGGGGCGCGAGCGGCTCGGTCAGCACGATACCCAGGAGGAGTCCCGTACCCCGGACGAAATCGATCAACGGATGACCGAGGCCCTCGATTTCGTCCCGCAACCTCTCGCTCTGCCGCTTGACGTTCTCCAGCAACCCCTCGTTCTCGATGGTGTCGAGGACGGCGAGCCCGGCGGCGCAGGCGACCGGGTTGCCGCCGAAGGTGGTGCCGTGCTGGCCGGGCTGGAGCAGGTCGGCCGCGCGCCCGAAGGCGACGGTGGCGCCCAGCGGCAACCCGCCGCCGAGCTGCTTGGCGAGGGTGACGACGTCGGGCAGGACGCCCTCGTGGGCCTGGTACTCGAACCAGTGACCGGTCCGGCCGATGCCGGTCTGCACCTCGTCGAGGACGAGGAGCGCCCCGGTCGCGGCCGTGATGGCCCGGGCCGCCTTGAGGTAGCCGGCCGGCGGGACGACCACGCCGAGTTCGCCCTGGATCGGTTCGAGGATGACGAGCGCGGTCTCCTCGGTGACGGCGGCGGCCAGGGCCTGCGCGTCGCCGAACGGCACGTGCGTGACGTCGCCGGGCAGCGGCAGGAACGGCTCGCGCTTGCCGGCCTGGCCGGTCATGGCCAGCGCGCCCATGGTGCGGCCGTGGAAGGCGCCCTCGGTGGCCACGATGTGAGTCCGGCCGGTCAGCCGGCCGATCTTGAACGCGGCCTCGTTGGCCTCGGCGCCGGAGTTGCAGAAGAAGACCTTGCCGTCCCGGCCGAAGAGGCGCAGCAGCCGTTCGGCGAGGGCGACGGTGGGTTCAGCCATGAAGAAGTTGGAGATGTGGCCGAGGGAGCCGATCTGCCGGGTCACGGCCTCCACCACCGCCGGGTGGGCGTGGCCGAGGGCGTTGGTGGCGATGCCGCCGACGAAGTCGAGGTAGGAGGTGCCGTCGGCGTCCCACACGCGGGTGCCCTCGCCGCGGGCCAGGGGCAGCAGCGGGGTGCCGTAGTTGTTCATGAGTGCGCCCTGCCACCGCTCGGCGTACTCCTGATGGGCGGTCATACGGCGTCCCCCTCTTGCTCGTCGGGCACGACCATCGTGCCGATGCCCTCGTCGGTGAAGATCTCCAGCAGGATCGAGTGCTGGACCCGGCCGTCGATGACGCGGGCGGTGGTCACGCCGTTGCGCACGGCGTGCAGGCAGCCCTCCATCTTCGGCACCATGCCGGACGACAGGTCCGGCAGCAGCCGCTCCAGCTCGGTGGCGGTGAGGCGGCTGATCACCTCGTCGCTGTGCGGCCAGTCCTCGTAGAGGCCCTCGACGTCCGTGAGGACCATGAGGGTTTCGGCGCCCAGTGCAGCAGCGAGTGCCGCAGCCGCCGTATCAGCATTGACGTTGTAGACATGTCCGTCGTCCTGGGAGCGGGCGATCGACGAGACGACCGGGATGCGGCCGTCGGCGAGCAGGGCCTCGATGGCGCCGGTGTCGATAGCGGTGATCTCGCCGACCCGTCCGATGTCGACCAGCTCTCCGTCGATCTCGGGCTGGTGCTTGGTGGCGGTGATGGTGTGCGCGTCCTCGCCGGTCAGGCCGACGGCGAGGGGCCCGTGCTGGTTGAGCAGCCCGACCAGTTCACGCTGGACCTGCCCGGCCAGCACCATCCGGACGACGTCCATGGCGTCCTCGGTGGTCACCCGCAGGCCCGCCTTGAACTCGCTGACGATGCCGTGCTGGTCGAGGGCGGCGCTGATCTGCGGGCCGCCGCCGTGCACGACGACGGGCTTGAGGCCGGCGTGGTGCAGGAACACCACGTCCTTCGCGAAGGCGGCCTTGAGGTCCTCGTCGATCATGGCGTTGCCGCCGAACTTGATGACGACCGTCTTGCCGTTGTGCCGGACCAGCCAGGGCAGTGCCTCGATGAGGATCTGCGCCTTGGGCAGCGCGGTGTGCTTGCGCGTCGCTCCAGTGCTCATGACGAGTACGCGCTGTTCTCGTGGACGTAGTCGGCGGTGAGGTCGTTGGTCCAGATGGTGGCGGTCTCGGACCCGGCGGCGAGGTCGGCGACGATGTGCACCTCGCGGTAGCGCATGTCGACCTTGTCGCGGTCCTCGCCGACACCGCCGTTCTTGCAGACCCAGACGCCGTTGATGGCGACGTTCAGCCGGTCGGGCTCGAAGGCGGCGCTCGTCGTGCCGATCGCGGAGAGCACGCGGCCCCAGTTGGGATCCTCGCCGTGGATGGCGCACTTGAGGAGGTTGTTGCGGGCGATGGAGCGGCCCACCTCGACGGCGTCGTCCTCGGTCGCGGCGTTGATCACCTCGACCTTGATGTCCTTGCTGGCGCCCTCGGCGTCCCGGATGAGCTGCTGGCCGAGGTCGTCGCAGACCTGCCGTACGGCCTCGGCGAACTCCTCGTACTCCGGGGTGACTTCGGCGGAGCCGGAGGCGAGCAGCAGCACGGTGTCGTTGGTGGACATGCAGCCGTCGGAGTCGACGCGGTCGAAGGTCGTCCGGGTGGCCGCGCGCAGGGCCTTGTCCAGGACGTCGTTCTCCAGGTCCGCGTCGGTGGTGAGGACGACGAGCATGGTGGCGAGGCCGGGGGCGAGCATGCCCGCGCCCTTGGCCATGCCGCCGACGGTCCAGCCGTCCTTGGTGACGACGGACGTCTTGTGGACGGTGTCGGTGGTCTTGATGGCGATGGCGGCCTTCTCACCGCCGTGCTCGCTCAGGGACCCGGCGGCCGTCTCGATGCCCGGGAGCAGCTTGTCCATGGGGAGCAGGAGGCCGATGAGGCCGGTCGAGCAGACGGCCACCTCGATGGCGCCGCGGCCGAGGACCTCGGCGACCTTCTCGGCCGTCGCGTGCGCGTCCTGGAAGCCCTTCGGTCCGGTACAGGCGTTGGCACCACCGGAGTTGAGGACGACGGCGGACACCTGGCCGCTCTTCATGACCTGCTCGGACCACTGAACCGGCGCGGCCTTCACACGGTTGGAGGTGAAGACGCCGGCGGCGGCGCGGCGGGGGCCGGTGTTGACCACGAGGGCCAGGTCGGGGTTGCCGTTCTCCTTGATCCCGGCGGCGATGCCCGCCGCCGTGAATCCCTTTGCTGCCGTCACACTCACGGCGCAACTCCGATCGTCGTCAGTCCGGTGGTCTCGTCGAGACCCAGGGCGATGTTCATGCTCTGGACGGCACCGCCCGCGGTGCCCTTGGTGAGGTTGTCGATGGCGCTGATCACGATGATCCGGCCGGCGTCCGCGTCGTACGCGACCTGCACCTGAACGGCGTTCGAACCGTGGACGGACGCCGTGGCGGGCCACTGGCCCTCGGGGAGCAGGTGCACGAACGGCTCGTCGGCGAAGGCCTTCTCGTAGACGGCGCGCAGGGATTCGGCCGTGACGCCGTCGGCGGCCTTGGCGCTGCACGTGGCGAGGATGCCGCGGGGCATCGGCGCGAGGGTCGGTGTGAAGGACACCGTGACCGGCTCACCGGCGGCCGCGCTGAGGTTCTGGGTGATCTCGGGGGTGTGCCGGTGCCCGCCGCCGACGCCGTAGGGGGACATCGAGCCCATGACCTCGCTGCCGAGCAGGTGCGGCTTGGGCGCCTTGCCCGCGCCGGACGTGCCGGACGCGGCGACGATCACGGCCTCGGGTCCGGCCAGGCCCGCCGCGTACGCCGGGAAGAGGGCGAGGGAGACGGCGGTCGGGTAGCAACCGGGCACCGCGATGCGCTTGGACCCCTCCAGCGCAGCGCGGGCGCCCGGCAGTTCGGGAAGGCCGTAGGGCCAGGTTCCGGCGTGCGGGGAGCCGTAGAACCGCTCCCAGGCGGCGGCGTCGGTCAGCCGGAAGTCGGCGCCCATGTCGACGACGAGCACGTCCGGGCCGAGCTGTTCGGCGACGGCGGCGGACTGCCCGTGCGGCAGCGCGAGGAAGACGACGTCGTGACCGGCGAGGACCTCGGGGGTGGTCTCCTGGAGCACTCGGGCGGCCAGGGGCAGCAGGTGCGGCTGGAGCGCACCGAGCCTCTGCCCCGCGTTCGAGTTGCCGGTCAGGGCACCGATCTCGACCTCGGGGTGCGCCAGGAGCAGACGCAGCAGTTCCCCGCCCGCGTACCCACTCGCTCCGGCCACTGCCGCACGTACCGCCATGGATCCTCCTCCTTAGAGGGCATGACTATACGTTTCGCTGCACGTTTATGCAATCCCATTCAGGGGCGGCGCGGCTGCCGCGGCGGCGGTCCCGGAAACCAGCTTTGTCCTGGCCATGACCACAGGTTAAGGTCCCCGGGCACATTTCAGGGGATCACGGCGGGTGGGGGACATGGCCGAGGAAAACGACGCGCCCATGAGCAGCGCGAACGCGTGGGGGCAGGCGCTCGCCGCGGTGGTGCTGGTGGGGGCACTCGGCGCCGGCTTCTGGGGACTGGCGAAGACGTCGTCCGCGGAGAGCGAGCCGAAGCCCGCCACCTGCTCCGACGGGGAGACCCCGGCCCCGCAGGGCAAGCACCTCTCCGGCGCGCAGCTGTGCGAGGCACTGAACCGGTCCGACCTGGCCGCACTGCTGGGCACGCCCACCGAGATGGCGAAGACCGCATACGGCAGTGACAGCTCCATCGGGTCCCCCGGCGGCAAGGACATCGCCACACCGCAGGCGCAGGTCGAGTTCGAGACGTACACCGTCACGCTCTCGGCGACCTACGACGGCCTCCCGGTGGCCGGGTCGGAAACCCTGCTCGGAAGCGACGCCCGTCGGCAGAAGGTACTGGGCCGCCCGGGGGTGCTCTACTCGAACCGCACCGTCAGCATCAGCTTCCGGATCGACGGCGGCGACGCCGACAGCGGTCCCGGCGTCCCCGCCCGGGCCCTCACCGTGGCCCAGGACGCGAAGGACCGCGGCGGCTCCCTCGACGTCACCCTGTGGCGCGCGGACGGTGTCGTGCCGGACGACGCGGTGCTGCTGCGCGTCGCGGAGACGGTGCTGCCGACGGTCCCGGGCTGGAAGGCGCGCGGCTGAGCCCGCGCCCGGCCGCTTTCACGGTGTGGGCCGCCGCCCCGGGGCGGCGGCCCACACCGGCGAGTGCTACTTCTGCTTGATCCTCAGGAAGGTGACGGAGTTCGCCGGGAAGGTGTACGTGAACTTCGGGGCCACGCCCCGCAGGGTGGACGTCACCGGCGTCACCGGTGTGTCCGTCTCGGTGTTCACGGCGTCCTCGTCGGCGGCCAGCGTGGTCACGCGGGCCGTGGAGGCGACCTTGGCGCCACCGAGGTCGACGGCCGTACGGGCCTCGGCGGACTGGGCGTTGACGACCTTGACGATCAGGTCACCGGTCTTCGCGTCCTGGGTGACGACCTGGCGGAACGGCTCGGCCGGCTTGTCGTCCTTGAAGCTGCCCCACTCCTTGCCGTCGAGGAAGAGGGTGACCTGGCGGCCGCGGACCTTGATGTCGATGTCGTAGGCACGGCCGGTCTCGACCGACCCGGGCTTCGTCATCAGGGTGCCCTTGCCGCCGTCCACGGCCTGCTCGATCGCCGACTGGGTGTTGTTCCAGCCGCCCAGGTTCCACCAGTAGTAGTTGCCGGTGTCCTTGACGCCGAAGGCGACGAGGAAGCCCTCCTTACCGGCCTTCTTGGTGGCTTTCACATGCAGGTCGTAGTCCTTCCAGGCCGGGTCGCCCGCCGTGACCAGGGTGTTCTCGGCGGCGGTGTCGCTCTGGACGTAACTCCCGTCCTGGACGCTCCAGCTGCCCCGGCCGCTGGTCGTCCACTTCGAGGCGTCACCCGAGAAGTCGTCGCTCAGCAGGGTCGAGCCGTCCGCCGAGGTCACCTTCACATCGTCGTACGCGGCGCTGGTCGCCCACGTCGACAGGCCGACGGCGCCGGTGATGGGGCCGCTGACGTTCGGGGTCGTGGTGGCCTTCGAGGGGACGACGCGGTCGCCGACGTTGGTCATGAACAGCTTCTGGACCTCGTAGTTGGCCGAGTTCCAGGAGGCCCGGTTGTTGAACCAGATCATGTCCGGGCGCCACTGCACGTAGTCCTCGTTGGCGAGCAGCGGGGCGTAGGAGGCGAGCTTGACGACGTCGGCGTTGCGCTCCAGGCCCGTCATGAAGGCGGCTTCGGCCAGGCCGTTCTTCCACGCGTTGCCCTGGGAGGCGTACTCGCCGAGAAAGACCTTGGGGCCCTTGCGGTCGTAGGAGTCGTAGCGGTCGTTGTTCTGCAGGAACCAGTTCGGGCTGTTGTAGTAGTGCTCGTCGACCATGTCGACCTTGCCCTCGCGGTTGAGCTGCCAGGCGGTGTCGAAGGTCGTGCCGGCGTCGTCCGGGCCCGAGTTGGAGATGACGGTGATGCCCGGGTACTTCGCCTTGATGGCCGTCCGGAACCGCTCGAAACGCGCGAAGAACTCCTTCGGGAGGTTCTCCTCGTTGCCGACCCCGAGGTGGGTCAGGTGGAAGGGCTTGGGGTGGCCCATCTGCGCGCGCACCTTGCCCCACGTGGAGGTCGCCGGTCCGTTGGCGAACTCGATGAGGTCGAGGGTGTCCTGGATGTGCCGCTTGAGCAGCGCCTCGTCGTCGGTGGCCTTGTTCTGGCCGCAGCCGGTCACCAGGGCGGGGACGACGGGCAGCGGCATGGCGCCGATGTCCTCGGAGAAGCGGAAGTACTCGTAGTAGCCGAGGCCGTAGCTCTGGTTGTAGCCCCAGACGTTGGCGTTGGTGGCGCGCTGCTCTACGGGTCCGACGGTGTCCTTCCACTGGTAGCTGCGCTTGCGCTGCCAGTTCGAGGCCTCGCTGTAGTCCTCCATGGAGCCGGTGTTGACCAGGCAGCCGCCGGGGAAGCGCACGAAGCCGGGCTTGAGGGCGGCGATCTTCTCGGCGAGGTCCTTGCGCAGGCCGTTCGGCTGGTTCTTGTAGGTGTCGCGCGGGAACAGCGACACCTCGTCCAGCGCGGCGGCATTCGTCGAGGCGACAGCGAGACGGCCGCGGTTGCTCGTGCGGGTCGCCGTGAACGTGGCCTTGTACTTGGCCCAGCCGCCCTTCACGGCGACCTGCCGGGCGGTGGCGAGCGTGCCCGCGGTGTCCTTGAGCGAGACCGTGAGCGTGGTGCCGCTCGTGGCGCGGGCCCAGACGGAGAAGTCGTACCGCTTGCCCTTGTCGACCCGGATGCCGGTGTTGTAGCCGGCGTTCGTGACGGACGAGCCGGCGCCCAGGGAGAGGTAGTTGCGGTTGCGCTCGTTGAGGCGGCCCGAGTCGTTGACGACCTCAGCCGTACCGCCGGCCGCCCACGAGGTCAGGGGCGTGTAGGAGCCGTTGTCGGCGGTGGAGTACTCGAAGGACCGGTTCTGTACGAGCTCGGCGTACAGACCGCCGTCGGCGGCCCGGTTGATGTCCTCGAAGAAGACGCCGTACATCGTGTCGTCGATCGCGGCGCCCTTGGCGGACGGGTCGACGGTGATCGCGTAGTCGGTGACGTCCTCGGCGTGTGCGGGGGCCGGTACGAGGGCTGCTGCCGTCAGGAGGGCGGTGGTCGTGAGACCCAGTCTCCATCGGGTGCGGGCGGCGGTGCGTGGCATGGATACTCCGCGGCTCTCTGGTAGAGGAGTGTTCGAAATATCAGACATTGATCAGCACTTCGAACGGCAAGATAAGGAGGGGGCGGATGCGCGTCAATGGGTCGCGCAGCAACGCGTGGGACGGAGAGCGGTACGGGATGGGCGAGTTCTGGCCAGTGCCGGATGCACTGACGTTTCTGGCCGGGCGCTGGCGCGTGACACGGTCGGTGCGGGATCTCGCGAGCGGCGCGGAGGGGGAGTTCACCGGCACCACCGACTTCCGCGCGGACGAGACGGAGGAGCCCGGCGGGCTGCTGCACCACGAGTCCGGCACCTTCGTCTGGCAGGGCGTCGCCCGGCCCGCGGAGCGGATTCTGCGGTTCCTGCCCGGTCCGGGCGGCACGGCGGACGTGCGGTTCACCGACGGGCGGCCGTTCCACGACCTGGACCTGACGTCCGGCCGCCACGTCGCCGACCACCCCTGCTCGGCGGACCTCTACCGCGGGGAGTTCACCGTCCTCGACGCGGACCACTGGCGGACGGTGTGGCACGTCGGCGGCCCCGCCAAGGACCTGGTACTGCGCACCGGCTACGCGCGCGAGGGCTGAGCCGACGCCCCGTCGAAGCGCAGGTTCCAGCGCCCCGCCCGGCCCGTCACGGACGTCGTCGACAGCGGGCGGACGTCGATGTTCCAGTACGTCGAGGGCGGTGCCTTCAGGGCGTACACCAGGGCCGCCCGGATCACGGACGGCTCGGCAACCGCCACGACCCGGCAGCCGTCCTCGACGGGCCGGGTGTCGAGCCAGCCGCCGACCCGGGTGATGAAGTCGACCAGCGACTCACCGCCGTGCGGTGTGGCGCGCGGGTCGGCGAGCCAGGCGTCCACGGCATCCGGCTCCCGGGCCATCGCCTCGCCCAGGGTCAGCCCGCGCCACCGGCCCATGCCGCAGTCGCGCAGGCCGAGCTGCACCAGCGGCGCGTATCCGAGCCCCTCCCCCGTCGCCCGGCTGCGCGGAGTCGGCGAGCAGTAGCGCAGTTCGGCCGCGGCGAGCGGCAGCAGCTCCTGTGCGACCCGCTCCACCTCGGCCCAGCCGGCCTGGTCCAGCGGCCGTTCGTCCTCGAAACGCTCGGCGAGCAGCGGGGAGCTGCGCGCGGCGGCGACGAAGGTGACCCGAAGTGGCATGCGGCGATGGTGGACGCAGCAAGTGCGCAGGTCAAGAGGTGTTACCTACGAGTTACCGAGGGTGCGCCGGCCCTCACGGGCCGAAGACCAGCGCCATCCAGTCCCCGGGGCGCTCCAGTGCCGCGAACCCGTGCCGCGCGTACACCTCGTGGGCGTCGTGCGTGGCGAGCAGCACCCGCCGCACCCCGTACGACCGCAGCTCGTCCCGTACGGCGGCCACGAGCGCGCCTCCGACGCCCTTGCCGCGTACCGACGGATCGACGTACACGTCACACAGCCACCCGAAGGTCGCCCGGTCGGTGATCACCCGGGCGTAGGCGATCTGCTCCCCCGACACCGTCTCGTACACGCCGAAGTTGAGCGACCCCTCGATCGCCCGGTCCTGCTTCTCCCGGGGGCGCCCCAGCGCCCAGTACGCGTCGGTGGACAGCCAGTGGTGCACGCGCCCGCGGTCGACGCGGGCGGGGTCGGTGGAGATCTCGTAGCCCTCGGGCAGGCTCGGGGTGTCGGTCATGTGCGCGATGCTCGCAGGCGGCCCGCGGGAGCGTCGAGCGGTTATCCGAGCACCTCGTCACAGGCCGTGCGCAGTCGTCGTACGCCCTCGGCGATCTCCCCGGTCCCGGCGACCGCCGCGAAGCTCAGCCGGACGTGTGCGGCCGGTGGTTCGGCGCTGAAGTACGGACGGCCGGGCGTGAGGGCGACGCCGGCCCGCAGGGCCGCGGAGGTCAGGGCCGACTCGTCCGTGCCGTCGGGCAGGCGGGGCCACAGGTGGTAGCCGCCGGAGGGGACGTGCGGCAGGGCGAGCTCGGGCAGGTGCAGGGCGAGGGCGCCGGTCATCGCGTCCCGGCGGGCCTTCAACGCCGCGGAGACGGCCCGCAGATGACGCGGCCAGGCGGGCGAGCCGACGAGTTCGAGTGCGGCCTCCTGGAGGGGGCGCGGCACGAAGAACGTGTCGACGACCTGGATGGCCCGCAGCCGCTCCAGGACCGGCCCGCGCGCGGCCAGGGCGCTGACCCGGAAGCTGGGCGAGGTCGCCTTGGTGAGCGAGGAGACGTGCACGACGACGCCGTCGGGGTCGTCGGCGGCCAAGGGGCGCGGCAGCGGCCCCGCGTCCTCGTGCACCAGCCGCCGTACGAAGTCGTCCTCGACGACGAACGCGCCCGCCTCCCGGGCGATGCGCAGCACCTCGGCGCGCCGCCCGGGCGCCAGGACCGCGCCGGTGGGGTTCTGGAAGAGCGGCTGGCAGACGAAGGCCGGGGCGCCGGTGGCGCGGAACGCGTCCGCGAGCAGCTCCGGCCGCACCCCGTCGGCGTCCACCGGGACGGGGACCGGACGCAGGCCCGCCGCCCGGGCGATGGCGAGCATGCCGGGGTAGGTCGGCGACTCGACCAGGACGGGCGCGCCGGGCGGGGCGAGGGCGCGCAGGGCGGTGGTGAGCGCGGACTGCCCGCCGGCGGTGATCAGCACCTCGGCGGCCGTCACCGCGCCGCCGATGCTCCGCGCGAACCATTCGCGCAGCTCCGGCAGTCCCTCCATGGGCGGGCGCCCCCAGGCGCCGGGGCGTCGCCCGGCCCGTGAGAGGGCGGCGGCCATCGCCCGCTCCGGCTGGAGCGACGGGTGCAGATAGCCGCCGTTGAACTCGATCACGCCGGGCGGCGGTGCGGCCAGGGACACCAGCACGCCGGAGGCGTCGACCGAGCGCGGTACGAGGTCGGCGGCTCCGTCGGCGCTGAGGGCGACCTCCTGCCAGGAGGTGTCCCCGGCGGGGGCCGGTGCCGTACGGGCCTGCGCGCGGAACGCGCCCGCTCCGGGGCGAGTGACCACCAGGCCCTCGGCGGCGAGCTGCGCCAGGGCCCGTGACACCGTCACGGGGCTCACCCGGAACCGCTCGACGAGCGCCCGGCTCGACGGCAGCTTTCCACCGGGTGAGTAGCGGTCGAGCTCCCGCCTGAGCTGTTTGGCCAGTTCATCCACGCTGCTACGCTCTTGCATGAGAGCACACAGTAGCGCTACTACGACCTCACCGATAGCAGTCGCCACCCCAGGGCCGGAGCGCCCCGGGTTCGGCACCCTGCAGGCCGCCCTGGGCGTCGTCGCCTTCTCCCTCACGTTCCCGGCCACCGCCTGGGGCCTGGAGGGCTTCGGCCCGTGGTCGCTGGTCGCCGTGCGGAGCGTCCTGGCCGCGGTGATCGCGGGCGGCTGTCTGCTGGCCCTGCGCGTGCCGCTGCCCGCCCGCCGGCACCGGGCGGGACTCGCGGTCGTCGGGGCCGGTGTCGTCCTCGGCTTCCCCCTGCTGACGACGCTCGCGCTGGAGACCTCCACCACCGCGCACGCCGCCGTCGTGGTCGGGCTGCTGCCGCTGACGACCGCTCTCTTCTCCGCGCTGCGCGTGGGCACCCGGCCCTCGCGCACCTTCTGGACCGCCGCCCTCGTGGGCGCGGCGGCGGTGCTGGCCTTCACCGTGCAGCAGAGCGGCGGCGCCCTGACCACCGCCGACCTGTACCTCTTCGCCGCGCTGCTGGTCTGCGCGGCCGGTTACACCGAGGGCGGCCGCCTGGCCCGGGTCATGCCCGGCTGGCAGGTGATCGGCTGGGCGCTGGTGCTGTGCCTGCCGCTGACCGTGCCCGTCGCCGCGTTCGCCCTGACGCGGGAGCCCGTGCAGCTGACCGCGCACAGCGTCACCGGGCTGCTGTGGGTCGCGGCGGGCTCACAGTTCGCCGGGCTGGTCGTCTGGTACCGCGGCATGGCGGCCATCGGCATCCCCAAGGCCAGCCAGTTGCAGCTCGCCCAGCCACTGCTCACACTGGTGTGGTCGGTGCTGCTGCTGGGCGAGCACCTCACGGTCGCCGCCCCGCTGACGGCCGCGGCGGTGCTGGTCTGCATCGCCGTCACACAGCGATCACGCGGCTGAGCGGGACGGCGCACGGCCCCTGCCGGCAGGCGCCCCCCGCCGTAGACTCGGAGGCCACGGACCGCTGCTCCGCACACCGTGAGGAGGCCCCAGATGCGCGCAACCGTGGGCGACCAGCTTGTCCAGCACGGCAGGGTGGTCGGTCAGCACGACAAGGTCGGCGAGATCGTCGAGGTGCTCGGCCAGAAGGGCGGTCCCCCGTACCGCGTCCGGTTCGAGGACGGGCACGAGGGCGTGTGCTCGCCGGGCCCCGACACGGAGATCCGGCACAGGGAGACCACCACCGGGCCATGACTCAGCGCGGGGGCGGCGCCGGCTGCCCGTAGTGGTCGGCGACGACCCGCGCCATCGCCCCGATCCGGTCGGCCGCCACGTCCTTGGCGGCGAAGTAGACGTGCCCGCGCACCTGCGGGTACTCCCCGGCCAGCGTCAGGTGCCGGGAAAGTTCGCCCGTCTCCTGCCACGCCGCGGGCTGCGCCGGGTCACCCGCCTTGTACAGCGCCTCCCCCACGTAGAGCTGCGTCGAGCTGTCGCGGGCGGCCTCCGCCCACCAGGGCAGCAGCTTCGCGTAGTCGGCGGCGGCGAAGCCGATGTTCCAGTACAGCTGCGGGACGATGTAGTCGATCCAGCCCTCGCGCACCCACTTCCGCGTGTCCGCGTGCAGATCGTCGTACGTCTGCACGCCCGCCCTCGTGTCCGAGCCGAGAGGGTCGGTCGCGGCGTTGCGCCACACGCCGAAGGGGCTGATGCCGAAGCGTGCGCTCGGCCGGACCTCCTTGACGCGGTCCGCCGTCTCCCGCACCAGCCGGTCGATGTTGTCCCGCCGCCAGGCGGCCCGGTCCGGGAAGCCGCCGCCGTGCTCGTCGTAGGCCGCGTCGTCGTCGAAGGTCTGCCCGGCCACGGGGTACGGGTAGAAGTAGTCGTCGAAGTGGACGCCGTCCACGGGGTACTTCGCCACCGCGTCGAGCATCGCGTCCTCGACGAAGGCGCGGACCTCGGGCAGCCCCGGGTTGTAGAAGAGCTTCCCGCCGTACGTCACCACCCAGTCGGGGTTCTCCCGGGCGGGGTGGGAGGCGGCCAGGCGGGACGGGTCGGCATGCACGGCGACCCGGTACGGGTTGAACCAGGCGTGCAGCTGAAGACCGCGGGCATGGGCCTCCTCCAGGGCCGTGCCCAGCGGGTCCCAGCCGGGGTCCTTGCCCTGGGTGCCGGTGAGGTACTGCGACCAGGGCTCGTACGGCGACGGCCACATCGCGTCCGCCGTGGGCCGGACCTGCAAGAACACGGTGTTCAGGCGGTTGTCGGCCGCGGTGTCGAGATGGGTGAGCAGTTCGGCGCGCTGCTGCGCCGCGCTCAGTCCGGATTTCGACGGCCAGTCGCGGTTGGCCACGGACGCGATCCAGACGCCCCGCATCTCGGAGTCCGGTGCCCCGCCCCGGCGGCCGGTCGCGGCCGACGCCTGAGGCATCATCGTGAAAGCCGACAGCGCCGCCACCGCGAACGCCCTGCGTGAGACTCGTCCCATCCGCATGCCCCAAAAGCCGCGGATCCGCCCGGCCGCGGATCGCTCCGCGCCCAGCATGCCCGAAGCAGACCCGACCCCGGCGATCGATCATCGATACTTCGGAGTAACGTGCACGAACGGAGCAGGCACCGGGACCCGGCGAACCTGCCCGGACGTGGATCAGCAGCGAAAGGGACGATGTGACGGACATCCCAGCGGGAGACATTGCACGCGTCGGAGTCGTGGGCTGCGGTCAGATGGGCGCGGGCATCGCCGAGGTGTGCGCCCGGGCCGGCCTGGACGTCAAGGTCGCCGAGACCACCGGCGAAGCCCTGGAGATCGGCCGCACCCGGCTGTTCACCTCCCTGGCCAAGGCGGCCGAGCGCGGCAAGATCACCGAGGAGGAGCAGGAGGCCACGCTGGCCCGCCTGAGCTTCACCACGGACCTCGGCGAATTCGCCGACCGTGACCTCGTGATCGAGGCCGTCGTCGAGAACGAGCAGGTCAAGACCGAGATCTTCCAGGTACTGGACCAGGTCGTGACCCGGCCGGACGCCATCCTGGCCTCCAACACCTCGTCCATCCCGCTGGTGAAGCTGGCGGTGGCGACCTCACGGCCCGACCAGGTCATCGGCGTCCACTTCTTCAACCCGGCCCCGGTGCAGAAGCTCGTCGAGCTGATCCCGGCGCTGACCACGTCCGAGGGCACCATCGGCCGCGCCCAGGTGTTCACGGAGAAGCTGCTGGGCAAGCACGCGATCCGCGCCCAGGACCGTTCCGGCTTCGTGGTCAACGCGCTGCTGATCCCCTATCTGCTCTCGGCGATCCGGATGTTCGAGACGGGCATCGCCAGCCGCGAGGACATCGACAACGGCATGGAGATGGGCTGCGCCCACCCGATGGGCCCGCTGAAGCTGTCGGACCTGATCGGCCTGGACACGGTCGCCTCGGTCGCGCAGTCCATGTACGAGGAGTACAAGGAGCCCCTGTACGCCGCTCCCCCGCTCCTGCAGCGCATGGTCGACGCGGGCCGGCTGGGCCGCAAGTCGGGCTCGGGCTTCTACACCTACGCCTGACCACTCCTGCCCGTCCGTCTCCTTCCCGAGGCCGATTACGGACGGTCAGATTTCGGCCATGTCGCGGGCCCGGCACCGGATGTGGTGCCGGGCCCGCGGCATTCACACACCGTGTGCGCGCCGGGCTCGCATATGCCCTACGCACACTCTCCCCAGGCGCCCACCAGGCGAGTTGACTCCTCATGCGCATGCAAGGGATGTGAAACGACTACGGAAAGGAGCGGAATCGTGACCGCCGATCCCGAGCATCCCGTCGTTCATGGAGAACTCGCAGAGTTACGACGCCGCCTCGATGTGGCCTACGCCCGCGTCGAGGGCGGACTGGCTCTGCTCAGCCACCGCACCGAGGAGACCGCCAAGGAGATCGAGGAGCTCAACACCCGGATCCACACGCTCGAACACGCGCGCTGGCCGCTGCCCGCGGTCGCCGCCCTCACCGCCGTGGGTGCCCTCGTCATGGCGATCTGGCAGGTGCTGGGCCGCTGACTCAGGGCAGCGTGTCCTGACCGAGCCTGAGATGGTGCAGCAGAAGTAACGCGGCCGCCATGTTGGCGGCCGGGACCTCGCCGCGGGCGACCATGTCGGGGACGAGCTTGAGAGGCACCCACTCCCGGCGGTCCGACTCGAAGTCGTCCACGGGGTGCCCGACGTAGTCGCCCTCGTCGGCCCAGTACACGTGGTGCCGGGCGTCGGTGAGCCCGTTGGACGGCTCCACGCTCATGAGGTGGCGCAGGGGTCCCGGCCGCCAGCCGGTCTCCTCCTCCAGTTCCCTGGCGGCCGCGCGGGCGACGTCCTCGCCGTCCTCGACGACCCCCGCCGCGAGTTCCCACCCCCAGCTGTCGGTGATGAAGCGGTGCCGCCAGAGCAGCAGCACCTCGTTGGCCTCGTTCACGACCGTGGCCACCGCAACGGGGCGCAGTCGTATGAGGAAGTGGTCCAGGTGCCTGCCGTCCGGCAGTTCGACATCCGCGAGATTGACGCTGAACCAGCGGTTTGAGTACACAGTTTGCTCGTTGTGTTTCGTCCACTGCACGGTTCTGCCACCTTCCGTCGAGTAAGTGGCAATATCGCAGCAGGGACGGAGGGACAGCAGGCGCACAGGAAGCGCCTCGGAGCGACCCCGGGCACCACCGCCCGGATCTACAACGGTACGCGCAGGGCCCCGTCGATGAGTTCGGCGGCTTCGGCCGTGCCCGCGCAGCCACTGCGCACCAGGTGCTCCCGCACCGCGCGCAGCCGGTCGCGCAGCCGCTGGGACTCCATGCCCCGGGCCTGCTCGGCCATCTGCACGGCGATGACCACCGCCTTGTCGGCGTTGCCCTGCCGCAGTTCGATGGTGCTCAGCATCGCCAGCCGGTGCACCCGGCCGCGGTCGTGCGCCGGGTTGTCGACGGCGGCCGCGGCATGCTCCCCGGCGGCCGCGATCTCCCCGAGGCTCAACAGCGCCTCCGCCACCTGGACGTTGACGAGCCCGGGCTGGACATAACCGGTCTCGTCGGGCTCGTAGCCGCGCCGGATGCGCTCGGCGGACTGCTCGGCCCGCCGGATGCAGGACAGGGCACTGCCGCCGTCGCCGAGATGCGCGTACGCCTTGGCCTGCATCGCGTAGAGGTCGGAGGCGAGCGCCGGGGTGATGTGCTTGCCGGCGGCCCGCAGCGCCGCCTCCGCGAAGGCGACGGACTGCCGGTACTCCCGCATGAACAGCGACTGGTTGACGAGCAGGGCGATCACATACGCCCCCAGGCCCCGGTCCCCGCTGGCCTTGGCCAGCCGCAGCGCCTGGTGGAAGTAGCGCTGGGCGAGCCCGTGCGCGTCGGAGTCGTACGCGCAGATGCCGGCGACCGCCACCAACCCGCCGGTGGCCCGGTGCAGTTGACGGCCCGTCTCATCGGTGTAGCCGCCGCGCAGCAGCGGTGCGGCCTCGGCGTTGAGGAAGCCGACGATCCGGGCCCGCGTGGCGATGCCCCCGGCCTTGCGGTACATCTGCTCGTAGTGCGCGCGGGCGGCCCGCAGCATCTCCAGATCGCCCGTGGTGACCCGGTGTCTGCCGCCGCGGGAGACGTCCACGTCCTCGGGCGGGTTCTCCCACTCCCACACCGGCATCACGGCGGGCGTGCCGGTGAGCGCGGGCGCGCCCAGGATGTGCGGGCGCTGCTGCTGGTCGGAGCGCCACAGGGCGGTGGCCCGTTCGACGAACCCGGACAGGGAACCGGTGTGCGGGGCGGACGGCTCGCCGGGCACGCCGAGGCCGATGTCGTCGAGGGTGACCTGCCGTTGCAGCCGGCCCGCGAGCACCTCGCAGATCAGGTCGGGCACTTGGCCCCGGGGGCGCTGCCCCTTCAACCACCGGGCGACGGCGGTGTGTTCGTACCTCAGGGACAGGCCACGCGCCCGTCCCGCCTGATTGACGTGTGCGGCCAGCCCCGCGTGCGAGATCCCCGCCTCGTCCAGGATCGCGTCGAGCAGAGTGTTGGGCTGCATGTGGGCCCCCCGGGTGGCTCGGTGCGGCCAGGTTAGTGGGTCCGCCTTCACACGGGGTGTGAACGGAGTGCTCGAATCCGCACGGTGTGCGCACTGTCGCTGAGAGTCGCCGACCGGTTGACTGAATTGCCTCGAAAGAGGCCGGCCGGGCCGCCGGCTCCCCCTCGTACAGTGCGGCGGCCCGCACCCGCCGTCCGCCCGGCCGCCTGCCCGACACTCCGTGGCGGGGCGGACGGCATCGCCGGCCGCCCCAAGGGGCGCGGGGAACTGCGCGACGAGCCACGACGAGCCCGCAGCCGCCGCCGTCGCGCAGTCCCGCGGTGCTAACTCCGCAGCTCGGCTCCGACACGCTCGCCCGCGAGGGCGACCGCCGCGTCCCGGGCCGCGGAGGCCTCGTCCACGGTCAGCGTCCGGTCAGCCGCCCGGAACCGCAGCGCATAGGCGAGCGACTTCCGTCCGTCACCCAGCTGCTCCGCGTTCTCGTAGACGTCGAACAGCCGGATGGACTCCAGCAGTTCCCCGGCCCCCGCACGCAGGGCCTCCTCGACCTCCGCCGCGGGGACGACGGCGTCGACGACCAGGGCGACATCCTGCGTGGCGACGGGGAACGTGGAGATCCGCGGCGCCTCGGCCGTGGCGTCACCGGCGGCCTCCACCGCGTCCAGGTCGATCTCCATCGCGCAGCTGCGCGCGGGCAGCCCGAGAGCCTTCACGACCCGCGGGTGCAACTCGCCCGCATGCCCCACGACCCGCTCGGCGCCGTCCACGGTGACCGACAGCTCGGCGCACCGCCCCGGGTGCCACGGCCCGTACTGGCCCTTGCGGATGACGAGTTCGGCACCGGCCTCACGGGCGACGGACCGGGCGGCCTCGACCGCGTCGGCCCAGTCGGCCGGACGGCCCTTGCCCCACCAGCCGGCCTGTTCGCGCGCACCGGCGAGGACCACGGCCACGTGCCGCGGCTGGTCGGGCAGCGCCGCGTTCAGCTCGGCGAGCTCCTCTTCGGTCGGGCGGCGGTCGACGGGCAGCACGGCCGCGGTCCGCCGCTCCTCGCGCGGCCGGAAGACCAGTCCGGTTTCGAACAGCGCGAGGTCGTGCGAGCCCCGGCCGTCGTTGCGGCGCAGGGCGGCGAGCAGACCCGGCAGCAGCGTCGTGCGCAGCGCGGGCTCCTCGTCGCTCAGCGGGTTGCTGAGCTTCACGACGCGGCGGGCCGGGTCGTCCGCCTCCAGGCCGAGCTGGTCGAAGACCTGCTCGGCGATGAACGGGTAGTTCAGCGCCTCGACGTACCCGGCACCGGCCAGGGCACGGCCGGCACGGCGGTGCAGCCGCTGCCGGTCGGTCAGGCCGAGGCCCGCCGGCGGCCGGGGCAGCGTTGAGGGCAGGTTCTCGTAGCCCTCCAGCCGGATGACCTCTTCGGCCAGGTCGTTCGGGTCGGTGAGGTCGGGACGCCACGACGGCACGGTGACGATCAGCTCGTCCTGCCCGTACACGTCGCAGCCGACCTCCTGGAGGCGGCGCACGACGGTCTCGCGGCCGTAGGCGATGCCCGCGACCTTGTCCGGGTGGTCGGCGGGGATGGTGATGGTGCGCGGCGCGGAGGGGGCCAGGATCTCGGTGACGCCGGCCTCGGCGGTGCCCCCGGCGAGGAGGACCAGCAGGTCGACGGTGCGCTGCGCGGCGGCAGCCGCGGCCTGCGGGTCGATGCCGCGCTCGAAGCGCCGGGACGCCTCGGAGGACAGCTTGTGGCGGCGGGCCGTGCGCGCGATCGACACCGCGTCGAAGTGCGCGGCCTCGATGACGACGTCCGCCGTGACGTTCTCGGCGCTGTCGTGGTCGGCGATCTCCGTGTTGGCGCCGCCCATGACGCCGGCGAGCCCGATGGGGCCCCGGTCGTCGGTGATCACCAGGTCCTCGGCGTCCAGCGTGCGCTCGACGTCGTCGAGGGTGACGAGCTTCTCGCCCGGCTCGGCCCGGCGCACGCCGATCGTGCCCTGGACCAGGCCGCGGTCGTAGGCGTGCAGCGGCTGGCCGAGCTCCATCATCACGTAGTTCGTGACGTCGACGGCGAGGGAGACCGGGCGCATGCCGACCTTCTGGAGCCGGCGCTGGAGCCAGATCGGGGAGCGGGCCTCGGCGCTCAGGCCGGTCACCGTGCGGGCGGTGAAGCGGTCGCAGCCGGTGGGGTCCGAGACCCGCACCGGGTAGCCGTAGGCGTTCGGGCCGGGCACGTCGATCAGGGCCGGGTCACGCAGCGGCAGGCCGTAGGCGATGGCGGTCTCGCGGGCGACGCCGCGGATGGACAGGCAGTCGCCGCGGTTGGCGGTGACGGCGATGTCCAGGACCTCGTCGACGAGCTCCAGGAGCTCGATGGCGTCCTTGCCCACCTCGGTCTCCGGCGGCAGGACGATGATGCCCTTGGTGCCGTCGTCGCCCATGCCCAGCTCCTCGCCGGAGCAGATCATGCCGTGCGAGTTCCTGCCGTACGTCTTGCGCGCGGAGATCGTGAAACCGCCGGGCAGCGAGGCGCCGGGCAGCACCACGACGACCTTGTCGCCGACCGCGAAGTTACGGGCGCCGCAGACGATCTCCTGGGGCTCGCCGGTGCCGTTGGCCTGGCCGACGTCGACGGTGCAGAAGCGGATCGGCTTCTTGAAGCCCTCCAGCTCCTCGATGGTCAGCACCTGGCCGACGACCAGCGGGCCCTTGAGGTCGGCACCGAGCTGCTCGACGGTCTCGACCTCCAGACCGGCGGAAATGAGCTTGGCCTGGACGTCTCGGCCGGTCTCCGTCGCCGGCAGGTCGACGTACTCCCGCAGCCAAGAAAGCGGGACCCGCATCAGATCTCCATCCCGAACGGCCGGGTGAACCGGACGTCACCCTCGACCATGTCTCGCATGTCCTCGACGTTGTGGCGGAACATCAGCATCCGCTCGATGCCGAACCCGAAGGCGAACCCGCTGTACTTCTCCGGGTCGACGCCGCAGGCGGTCAGCACCTTGGGGTTGACCATGCCGCAGCCGCCGAGTTCGATCCAGCCCTCGCTGGAGCAGGTGCGGCAGGGCCGGTCGGGGTTGCCGACGGACTCGCCGCGGCAGACGTAGCACACCATGTCCATCTCGGCGGACGGCTCGGTGAAGGGGAAGAAGTTGGGCCGCAGCCGGGTCTTCATGCCCTCACCGAACAGCGCCGTGACCATGTGGTCGAGGGTGCCCTTGAGATCGGCCATGGTCAGGCCCTCGTCGACGGCGAGCAGCTCGACCTGGCGGAAGACGGGGGTGTGCGTGGCGTCCAGCTCGTCGGTGCGGTACACGACACCGGGGCAGATCACGTAGACCGGCAGGTCGCGGTCGAGCAGCGAACGGATCTGCACGGGCGAGGTGTGGGTGCGCAGAACGACGCCGGAGTCGGAACCGCCGTCGGCGCTCTGCACGAAGAAGGTGTCCTGCTCGCCGCGGGCCGGGTGGTCCGGGCCGATGTTGAGGGCGTCGAAGTTGAACCACTCGGCCTCGACCTCGGGCCCCTCGGCGACCTCGTAGCCCATGGCCACGAACACGTCCTCGATGCGCTCCGACAGCGTGGTCAGCGGGTGCCGGGCGCCGGACGGTACGCGGTCGTACGGCAGCGTGACGTCCACCGCCTCCTCGACGAGCACGCGCGCGTCCCGCTCGGCCTCCAGTTCCACCTGGCGGGCCGCGAGGGCCTTGTTCACGGCGCCGCGGGCCTGGCCGACGCGCTTGCCGGCCTCGGCCTTGGCGTGCGGGGGCAGGGCGCCGATCTCGCGGTTGGCGAGGGCCAGCGGGGAGGCGGGGCCGGTCTGGGCGACCTTGGCCTCGTGGAGTGCTTCGAGGGAGTCCGCGGCGGCGAAGGCGGCGAGCGCCTCGTCCCGCATGCGCTCGATCTCTTCCGGTTTCAACGTCTCGACCTCGACCGGGTCGTACGACTTATTCGGTGCCGACATCTCTTCCCGTGCTTCCGATTGGCTGGCTGGAGGTCCCCGTCACCGACTCCGACGGCCGTCTACGGGACACAAAGGTGCCAATGGCCGAGTCTAACGGGGTGGAGGTGGACGAATGCGCCCGTGGTCCTCAGGCGAGATACGCCGGAGCCGCCACGGGCAACGTAAATCGGAACTCGGCGCCGGCGCCGGGGGCGCGGCCGACCGTGATGGTGCCGCCGTGGGCCTCGACGATGCCCTTGACGATGTAGAGACCGAGGCCCGTCCCGCCGCGCTTGCTGCCCCGCCAGAAGCGGGTGAAGACGCGGTTCATGGACTCCTCCGGGATGCCGGGCCCCTCGTCGCTCACCGTGACCGACGTGGCTGCGTTCTCGGCGTACTCGCCCTCGCGGAGGGACGCCGTGGCCGTGACGTCGATCGTGACAGTTCCCTCGCCGTGCCGCACGGCATTTTCCAGCAGGTTGCTGAGAACCTGGTCGATCTTGTCGGGGTCGGCCCACAGATCGGGCAGCGGCTGCTGGACGCGCAGCAGGAACCGGTCGGCGGGCTGCCCGGCGGCGACGTAGGCCTGGATGTGCCGTCCGACGGCGGCGCCGATGTCGACGGGCTGGCGGCGCACCTCCAGGCGGCCGGAGTCGATCCGGGAGATGTCGAGCAGCTCGGCGATGAGCCGGGTGACCCGGTCGGCGTCGGCGTCGACGGTCTCCAGCATCAGCCGCTTCTGGTCGTCGGTGAAACGTTCCCACTTGGCGAGCAGCGTGGCGGTGAAGCCCTTGACGGAGGTCAGCGGGGAGCGCAGCTCATGGGCGACGGTGGCGATCAGCTCGGCATGGCTGCGTTCGGTGCGGCGGCGGGCCTCGGTGTCGCGCAGGGTGACGACCAGGCGCCTCAGGGGCCCGGTGGGCCGGGTGCGGACGTAGCGCGCGGAGACCAGCACCTCACGGCCGCCGGGCAGGAGCAGGTTGCGCTCGGGCTGTCCGACGCGGATGGCGAGGCCGCCGTACGGGTCGGTCAGCTGCCACCAGCGCCGGCCTTCCAGGTCCTCTAAGGGCAGGGCCTTCTCCAGCCGCTGCCCGAGGGCGTCCCGGGCGCGGACGGCGGTGATGCGCTCGGCGGCCGCGTTGAAGCAGATGACGTGGCCCTGCTCGTCGGCGACGACGAGCCCGTCGGGCAGGTGATCGGGGTCGATGCCGAGGCCTGCGGGATCACCGGGTGGCCGGGACGCGGCGGGCGGGCTCCCGGCGTCCTGGGCTCCCGGTGCGCTGCTCGTGCCGACGCTCATCCCCGTACCCCACCTCCAAGGCTCCGCAGAGGGGTCCTGAGCTGGTCACCCTACTAGTTCCCGGTGACGGAGCGGCACCCTCCGGAGGCGCGCTGTGCACGCGCCGACGCATAGAGACATACGGCGGCGGCGGTGGCGAGGTTCAGGCTCTCGGCCTTCCCGTGGATCGGGACGCGGACGACGGCGTCGGCGAGCGCACGCGTCTCCTCGGGCAGGCCCCAGGCCTCGTTGCCGAAGACCCAGGCGGTGGGCCCGCCCATGGTGCCCTTGTCGAGCTCGTCGTCGAGGTCGCGGTCGCCCGCGCCGTCGGCGGCGAGCACCCGGACACCGGCGTCCCGCAGTGCCTCGACGGCCTGCTCCACGGGGACGCCGACGGCGACCGGCAGATGGAACAGGGAGCCGACGGAGGCGCGGACGGCCTTGGGGTTGTACACGTCGACGGAGGCGTCGGTCAGGACCACGGCCTCGGCCCCGGCGGCGTCGGCGCAGCGCAGCACGGTCCCGGCGTTGCCCGGGTCACGGACGTTGGCGAGGAGGGCGACGAGCCGGGGGCGGGCCGCGAGGACCTCTTCGAAGGGCGTGTCCAGGAACCGGCAGACGCCGACGAGGCCCTGCGGGGTGACCGTGGTGGAGATGTCGGCGATGACCTGCTCGGCGGCGAGGTGCACCCGGGCTCCGGCGTCCCGGGCGGCTCCCACGATGTCGGCGTGGCGCTCGGCGGCCTCCAGCGTCGTGAAGAGCTCCACGAGCGTGGCCGCGTCCCCGGTCCGGTGCCCGGCGGCCTCCCGGACGGCCTGCGGCCCCTCCGCCAGGAACAGGCGGTCCTTCCCCCGGAAGTTCCGCTTGGCCAGCCGCCGCGCGGCCAGGACGCGGGGGGAGCGGGGGGAGACGAGCTCGGGGGTGGCAGGCGGCATCCTGTTCGCTTTCTCGGTAGCTGCACAGCAGGACCCGCAGACCGTCCGGCCTGCGGGTCCTTCAGTTCACGTCGGCTCGGGCCGGCGTCACGCAGCCTTCGGCGCGTTCACGTCGCTCGGCAGCGCCTTCTGGGCGACCTCGACGAGGGCGGCGAACGCACCGGCGTCGTTGACGGCCAGCTCGGCCAGGATCTTGCGGTCGACCTCGACGTTCGCGGCCTTCAGACCCTGGATGAAGCGGTTGTAGGTCATGCCGTTGGCGCGGGCAGCGGCGTTGATGCGCTGGATCCACAGCTGACGGAAGTCGCCCTTGCGCTTCTTGCGGTCGTTGTAGTTGTAGACCAGCGAGTGGGTGACCTGCTCCTTGGCCTTGCGGTACAGGCGCGAGCGCTGACCGCGGTAGCCGGAAGCCTGCTCGAGGATCGCCCGGCGCTTCTTGTGGGCGTTGACTGCCCGCTTGACGCGTGCCACTTGTTAACTCCTTGTAGCGGGGCCGTGGGGGTGCTCACACGACCCGAAATCGATTGGGTCCCGGTCTGACGTGCGTCCGGCGCTCACGCGCCCGGACGTCACTTGCCGAGAAGCTTCTTGATCTTCGCGGCGTCGCCCGGGGCCATCTCGGCGTTGCCGGTGAGGCGACGCGTCACACGGGACGACTTGTGCTCGAGCAGGTGGCGCTTGCCGGCGCGCTCGCGCAGCACCTTGCCGGAGCCGGTGATCTTGAAGCGCTTGCTGGCACCGCTGTGCGACTTGTTCTTCGGCATAGCGCCGTACTCTCCTCGTCGGTGGCGCTCCGGTGCCCGGTCGTGAAACCGGGCACGGTGGAGCGTCGTCTTGTATCGGTTGCTTCCTGGGACTGGCGTCCCGGGAGTCACGCCTCGGCGGGTTCCTCGGCGGGCTCTTCAGCCGGCGCCTCGTTCTCCGCGGCGTTCTGCGACTTGCCGGGGTTGGCCTTCGCTTCCGCCTTGCGGGCTTCCTGCGCCTGGCGAGCCTCGGCCATCGCCTCGGTCTTCTTCTTGTGCGGACCGAGAACCATGATCATGTTCCGGCCGTCCTGCTTCGGGTTCGACTCGACGAAACCGAGGTCCTGGACGTCCTCCGCGAGACGCTGCAGCAGTCGGTAGCCCAGCTCGGGACGGGACTGCTCGCGACCACGGAACATGATCGTGATCTTGACCTTGTCGCCCTGCTTGAGGAACCGGACGACGTGACCCTTCTTGGTGTCATAGTCGTGCGGGTCGATCTTCGGCCGGAGCTTCATCTCCTTGATGACCGTGTGCGCCTGGTTCTTGCGCGCCTCACGGGCCTTCATGGCCGACTCGTACTTGAACTTCCCGTAGTCCATGAGCTTGCACACGGGCGGACGGGCGTTCGCCGCGACCTCGACCAGGTCCAGGTCGTACTCCTGCGCAAGCTCCAGTGCCTTGGCCAGGGGGACGATGCCCACCTGCTCGCCACTGGGACCGACAAGTCGCACCTCGGGAACGCGAATCCGGTCGTTGATGCGGGGCTCGGCGCTGATGGATCCTCCTCGGTAGCACCACGCGACGGTCTGGCGGACGGCCGCGTAACGTCTGTGTTCGATAGACCAAACCGCGTCGAAGCAACAAAAATGCCCCGGACGATCCCAGGCGGGGCTCCTCGAACTACCGGAGCACCGCCGCGGGAAGCCGCGGGGCGCGCTTTCGGACGGATCACCGCCGCTTGGACGGGACCGCCTGACCGGTGACCCGCCGCCCTGAGGGTGATCGGGTGGGAGTTCGAAAGCCTCCACTTGTGGGCCGGGCCCGCGAGCTGTGGGGCACACGTGTCCGACCGGTCGTTACACGAGGTTACCAGCATCGGCCAGGAACGGCCAATTGGGGCGAGCCGGGGTCACGTGGGGTTCGCCCGCTCGCTGCGCCTATCGTGTGGGGCATGAGTGAGACCCCTCCTGAGTCCCCCGACTTCGACGCCATGGCCCGCGACATCGCCGAGGTCCCGGCGGTCGAGGTGATCGTGACGGTCGCCGTCAACCTGATGAGCGCCGCCGCCGTGAAGCTCGGTCTGACCGAGGAGGGCGAGAAGCACAAGGACCTGGACGAGGCCCGCAAGCTGGTCCACGCCCTGGCCGGTCTGCTGGACGCCACGGCGACCGAGATCAGCTCCTTCCACGCGGCGCCCCTTCGCGACGGCCTGAAGTCGCTCCAGCTGGCGTTCCGCGAAGCGTCCCTCGTCCCGGACGAGCCGGGGCAGGGGCCGGGCGAGAAGTACACGGGCCCGGTCTACGGCTAGTCCGACGGTCGGCCCGCTCCTCAGCGTACGAACAGGGGCTCGCCCGGCGGCGTGACCTCGGCCGGCAGCAATGCCAGGTCGAGGCCGCGCACCAGGCGGGCCCTCAGTGTTTCGTCGGCGGCGAGCCGCTCCGCGACGGCCCGCGCGGCCTCGGCCGGTACCGCGGACGGGTCCAGCACCAGGGCGAGGGTGCCGTCGGCCTGTCCCGGCCCGAGGTGGGCTCGCACCACGGCGGGCTCGGCGGCCACGGCGTCCCGTACGGCTCCCACCACGACCGGGTCGGTGAGCGGGTCGGTGCTCGCGCGGCCCTCGGCGAGGGCGAGCAGCGCGGGACCCGTCAGCTCGAAGGGCACCGGCCCCGCGACGTCGAGCACGACCGTGTCCGCCTTCTCGTGCGCGGCGGCCTGGAGGGCCTGGTACAGCGGCACGGCGACGGGGCGGGCCGCCGGGTCCCAGCGGGCGAGGGAGTCCGTGGAGGTGAAGGCGGGCAGGGCCGTGCGGTCGCCGGCCTTCAGCGTGGGGACGGCCATGTCGCTGGTCTTCTCGCGGCGCAGTCCCTGCTCGTCCTCCTCGACCTCGCCGAGCACGGCCACGACGGGGACGAGCAGCCGGGCGTTCTTGAGGGCGGCCAGGACCGGACCCACGGCGCTCCGGTCCGCGGACCAGGCGGTGAGAGCCGCGCTCAGCCGGGGGTCGGCTGAGCCGTCGTCGTCGGAGAAGCCGGAGTCCGGGATGTTCTTGTTCGCCACGCGTCGACCCTATCGGCCGGGTGGTGGGCTCCCGGCAGTGGCTCAGAAGTCCGCACGGCCGGCACGGCGGCCGCGCCACAGGACGACCGCAGCGACCAGGAGGACGCCGCCGGCACCGCCCGCGAGGGGGGCGGCCCAGTCGGCGGGGCCGTCCCCGGAGGCGTCGGCGTCCGGTCCGCTGCCGAAGTACTTCGCGCCGTAGGACGCCGACTGCAGGTCCTCCGGCTTGAGGCGGCCGGCGGCCTCGATGGCGGCCGCCGGGTCGACGAAGCCGAAGCCGCGGGAGTCGTCGCGGCCCCCGGCCGGGGCGTTGCGGGCGGTGTCCTCCAGCAGCGACTTGATCTGGGCCGGGGCGAGACCGGGGTGGGCCGCCTTGACCAGGGCGGCGGCGCCGGAGACGAAGGCGGCGGCGGCGCTGGTGCCCCATCCCTCGTAGTACTTGTGGTCGGGGTCGGCGATGACGACGTCGACGCCGGGGGCGCTGACCGTGGCGTACCAGCGGCGGGTGGAGAAGGAGGCGCGGGTGCCGGCACGGTCGACGGCCGTGGCGGCGATGACGCCCGGGTAGGCGGCCGGGTACGAGATGTGGTCGCCCTTCTCACCGCCGTTGCCCGCGGAGGCGACGACGACCACGCCCTTCTTCAGGGCGTACTGGATGGCCTGGTCCTCGCCGGGTTCGGGGTGCGCGGAGGCGGAGTCGTCGCCGAGGGAGAGGTTGATGACGTCGGCGCCGTGGTCGGCGGCCCAGCGGATGCCCTCGGCGAGGGCGTTGCCGCGGGTGCTGCGGGCCTTGGCCCGGGAGGGGTCGCCGTCCTCCAGGATCACGCGGACCGGGAGGATCTTCGCCTCGGGCGCGATGCCGAGGACGCCGTCGGCGTCGCCGGGGCCGTGTCCGTGGCCGGCGATGATGCCGGCCATGGCGGTGCCGTGCCGGGCCCAGGCGCGGTCGCCGGGTTCGGCTCCGAAGCGGATCAGGTCCTTGCCGGGCAGGACGTTGCCGACCAGGTCGGGGTGATCCTCCTCGACGCCGGTGTCCAGGACGGCGACGGTGACGCCGCGGCCCTTGGTGGTCTGCCAGGCCTGCTCGGTGTTCATGGCCTGCAAGGCCCACTGCTGGGCGCGGATGCCGTCGGCGTACGCGGTGGCGGCGGGGAGGAGGACGAGGCCGGCGGTGAGCAGGACGCCGAGGGCGGCGGCCCTCCTGGACGGCCTGCGCGGGCGTTTCCCGGCCGGGGGGTGCACGGCGGTCACGAGGGCTGCTCCGAGGCCGATCGGACGTTTCTGCGGAAGTCGCGTTCGACGCGGTCGGCGAGGCCCTGCGCCTCGTTGCCGAGGCCGGCCTGTGCGGCGGCGGTGGTGGCGTCGGCCTCCAGGGCGTCCCCGGCGGGCTGCGGGTCGTCGACGGTGCGGCCGTCGGCCCAGCCGGAGACGGCGTAGACGACGACCGGGGCCTCGGTGAGCACGGAGACGGTCCAGGAGGCGCGCTGGCGGGCGCCGAAGCCGGCGGCGAGCGTGCCCTTCGCGGCGTACGGCAAGGGCATCAGGTCGCTGCGGCGGTCCAGGCGTTCCCTGCGGAAACGGTTCGCGAGGGCGGTCATGCCGGGGGCGTCGGCGGTGGTGAACAGCAGGCCGACGGTGGTCACGTAACTCTCGGTGGCGTCGGTGTAGGTGGCGCGCAGGAGGCGTTCGCAGCCGACGGGGGCGAGGGCCTTGCGCAGCAGCGGGTCGAAGGCGTCCTTGCAGCCGCTGTCGGGGGCGACGGCGATACGGGTCCAGGTGCGGTCGGCTCCGCCGGGGCCGGCGCCCCTGCCCTGCACGGTGGGCGGGAAGAGCTGGTCGACCGGGACGCTGTGCCAGAGGCTTCCGGCGGCGGCGAAGGTAGTGGGCGAGCCCTCTTCCCCGGAGCCGCCGACGAGCCAGCTGCCGGTGACCGCCCCGGAGATGAGGCCCAGTCCGAGCACGAGGCAGACGGCGGCAGCGGCGGCCTGCGGCGCCCCGCGCCGGAGGAGCGGCCGGGGCCGGGCGTCGCCGTCGTAGCCCTCGGGTTCACCGAACGACACCAGGGGGCGCGTGGCGCTCCAGGAGAGGGCGGGGTCGGGAGAGACCGGGGCGGGGCTCGGGTGTGGTGGGGCGGCGGGGGCCTGCGGCTCGTGTGCGGGGCGCGGCGGGGCGGCGGGACGGGCTGCCGTCACCCCCGGGGCGGCGGGGCGGGCGACGGGTACGGCGGGCTCGTCCGGTGCCGGGTCGGCGGGGACCGGGCGGAGACGGGCGGTCGTCTCGGAGGTGGTCTCGCCGGGGGAGCCGGTACGGCGGGGCTCGGGGAGCCGGAACGGCCTGCCGGCCGTCTCCGACGATGCTCCGGCCTGAGCACCGGAACCGCCCGACCCGCCGGGGGCGGAGAGGCGGAAGGGCCGGCCGGGCGTCTCCGCCGAGGCCCCTTCCGAAGGGTCCGGACGTCCCGCCCGGCCGGAGGGCCCCGGCGTGGGGAGGTGACGCGGGCGCGGAGGAGTATCGGATGCCGGGGAGGGGGACGGCTCGGGTGAACCGGCGCGGGCCTCACGGCTGACACCGGACCGCCCTTCCGAGCCGAGGCTGCTCCCACGACTGACGCCTGAAGGGTGGTCCGAGCCGGGACGGCCGTCGGGGCCACCGGAGGGCCTGTCCGAGCCGGGGCGCGCCTCGCGGGCGATGCCGGAGGGCCGATCCGAGCCAGGGCGCGCCTCGCGGGCGATGCCGGAGGGCCGATCCGAACCGAGGCCGGTCACACGACCGCCGGACGACCCATCCGAACCGAAGCTCGACTCACGGCCGCCGCCGGAAGGCTGATCCGAGCCAGGGCGGCCATCGCCGCCGACGCCGGAAGGCCGGTCCGTGCCGAGGCCACCGTCGCGGCCGCCGGAGGGCCGGTCCGAGCCAGGGCGCGCCTCACGGCCGACGCCGGAAGACCGCTCCGAACCGAGGCCGGTCACACGACCGCCGGAAGGCCGGTCCGAGTCGGCACGCGTCTCGCGGCCGATGTTGGGCGGCATGTCGGGGAAGCGGGTGGAGGCGCGGGGCGGGGGCGGCGCGGAGGGCTCGGTGATCCGGGACGCGGTGGGCCCAGTGGGCCGGGGGGCGGCGGAGTTGCTGGGCCAGGGTTCCGCAGGCTCGCTGCGCCGGGGCGCGGTGGGCCCGGTGAGCCGGGGTACGGCGGGCCCGGTGAGCCGGGGTTCCGCAGGCTCGTTGCGCCGGGGTGCGGCGGAGCCGCTGGGCCGGGGCGCGGCGGAGCCGGTGTTCGCGGTTCCGAGGGAGGGGAAGCGGGGGTGGCCGTTCGGCCTGTGGGAGGGTTTCGGGCCGTTCGGGTCCCCGGGCGTCCCGGAGGGGGCCGCTGCCGGACCCGGCGCGGGGTCGGACGTGGTGCCCGGGGTGTTCCGCTCGTCCGCCGCCGGGGCTTGCGGTGCGGCCGGCGGGTGCGACGGACGCGGTGGCGTCGTGGGGCGCGGAGGGAAGGAGGCGCGTGGCGCTTCCGTGCTCATGCACCCCCCGTTTCCTCATGCCCGGGCCGCTCGTTTCACGCGGGCCGTTGCCGTCCTGCCCGAGGCCCGGTACGGAATCGTCCCGGGCACACCTACCCGTACGGACGGAGCGTCATCCCGCGCGGATCCCCGGCCGGCGGCGTCCGTCGTACGTTCGCGTCACTCTACGGCTTGTTCCTGGGCGAACGGGAACCAGTCCACGAGGCCGGGGCATCTGCCCGGAACGTCCCCCTACCCTGCGGTAATCCAGTCTGGCAGGCTGCGTTCATGACTGCGCGCGCCGCCGACCGGGCCCGTTACGACCGGGCCACCGCCCATCTCGACGCCCCTCTCGCGATCGTGGACCTGGAGGCTTTCGACGCCAACGCCGCCGACCTGGTCCGACGTGCCGGGGGCAAGCCGATCCGGGTCGCCAGCAAGTCCGTGCGCTGCCGGGCGCTGCTGGAGCGCGTCCTGGCCCGGGACGGCTTCGCGGGGATCATGTCGTTCACCCTCGCCGAATCGCTGTGGCTGGCCCGTTCCGGGTTCGAGGACGTACTGCTCGCCTATCCGTCCGCCGACCGTGCGGCGTATGCCGAACTGGCCGGTGATCCCAAGCTCGCCGCCGCCGTGACCGTCATGGTCGACGACGTCGCCCAGCTGGATCTGATCGACGCCTCGCGTGGCGGCGGGCGTGAAGTGGTGCGGGTGTGCCTGGAGTTGGACACCTCGCTGAAGCTGCTCGGCGGGCGGGTGCGGGTCGGGGCCCTGCGTTCACCGCTGCACTCCCCCGCCCAGGTCGCCGACGTGGCACGGGCGGTGGCCCGGCGGCCCGGCTTCGAGGTCGTGGGGATCATGGCGTACGAGGGGCATGTCGCCGGGGTCGGGGACTCGCTGGCCGGGCGTCCGCTGCGGTCCCGTGCGATCCGGCTGATGCAGGCCGCCGCCAAGCGTGAACTCGCCGAGCGGCGTGCGGAGGTGGTGCGCGCGGTGCGGGCCGTCGTGCCGGATCTGGAGTTCGTCAACGGCGGCGGCACCGGCTCGGTGCAGCACACGGCGGCCGAGGACGCGGTGACCGAGATCGCCGCCGGTTCGGGGCTGTACGTGCCGCGCCTGTTCGACAACTACACGTCGTTCAGGGGTCGTCCGTCGGCCCTCTTCGCCATGCCCGTGGTGCGGCGGCCGGGGGTGGGGGTGGTGACCGTGCTCGGTGGTGGGTATCCCGCCTCGGGTGCGGCCGGGGCCGACCGGTCGCCCGTGCCGTATCTGCCGGAGGGGCTGCGCTACGACCCGCAGGAGGGTGCGGGTGAGGTGCAGACGCCGCTGCTGGGCTTGCCCGCGGACGACCTGCTGATCGGTGACAAGGTGTGGTTCCGGCACGCGAAGGCCGGTGAGCTGTGCGAGCGGTTCGACCGGCTGCACCTGATCGAGGGCGACGCGGTGACGGCCGCCGTGCCCACCTACCGCGGCGAGGGCCACACGTTTCTCTGAGGCCTGCGGGGCGTCAGTCCGCAGGGCCGATGCTGCTGCCGACGCCGCCGCCCGTGTCTGCGTCGCCGAACGGGCGGATGCCCTGGGTGATGCGGTCCATGTCGGCGAGCGGCGGTCCGTCCTCGCCCGCGTCGAAGACGTACCGGACGAGGACCGGCGACTCGGTGCCGACGCTGGAGGGGAAGGCCAGCGACTGCACGTAGCCGCCGGGGCCCTTGCCGGTCTTGACGCGCCAGCGCACGAGGTACCCGGCGCGGCCCGCCACCGCGACCGGCCCGGACTTGACGACCTGGTGCGACTCCAGGCCGCCGTGGAGCTCGCGGCCGAGCCGGTCGCGGTCGTAGGCCTCGTCGGCGGCCTCGGGGATGTCCGCCTTGGCGAGGGCCTCGGGGGACTTCTCGTCGTTCTCGGTCACCGTGCGGGAGAAGACCATGCCGTGGCGGCACAGGCCGACGCCGGCGGGGCAGTCGTAGGTGCCGTCGGTCGTCATGACGACGTCGTCCTGGGCGACGTGCTGCGGGCGGACCCAGCCGTCGCGCAGCGGGAACGTGATGCCGTTGAGCTGGTCCTCGACGACGGCGGGGTCGTCCGCGGACGGTTTTGACGTCGACGCCTCGGGGGTCGGCTCGGGAGAGCCGGGCGTGGTCTCGGGCGCGGAGGTGGGGGCCGTCCTGGCCTCCGTGCCGTCGCCGTCGCCCCCGCCGAGGGCGACGGCTCCGGTGACGATCGCCGCCACCAGGACGGCGCCTGCGGCGGCCAGGGCGACCGCCTTCGTCCGGCCGGTGCCGCCGCCCGGTGGCGGGACGGCGGGCGCCTCGGGCGCGCGGCGGTGTTCGGTCCAGGCCGTGCCGTCCCACCAGCGCTGCCGGTGCGGGGCGTGCGGGTCGGGATACCAGCCGGGCGGCGGCGTCAGGCTCATCCCGGCACTGTAGGGCGCGACCCGGACCGTCGGGGCACTCGCCTACAGGGGTGTGACGTACGCCCCGGCGATCCCGCCGTCGACCAGGAAGTCGGTGGCGTTGACGAACGAGGAGTCGTCGCTGGCGAGGAAGGCGACGGCGGCGGCGATCTCGTCGGCCTCGGCGAACCGGCCCAGCGGGATGTGCACCAGGCGGCGCGCGGCCCGCTCCGGGTCCTTGGCGAACAGCTCCTGGAGGAGCGGGGTGTTGACCGGGCCCGGGCACAGGGCGTTCACGCGGATGCCCTCGCGGGCGAACTGCACGCCCAGTTCGCGGGACATCGCGAGGACGCCTCCCTTGGAGGCCGTGTACGAGATCTGGGAGGTCGCCGCGCCCATCCTGGCCACGAAGGACGCGGTGTTGATGATCGACCCCCGGCCCTGGCGCTGCATGTAGGGGATGGCGGCCTTGCAGCACAGGTAGACGGAGGTCAGGTTGACCTCCTGGACGCGCTTCCAGGCCTCCAGGCCGGTCTCCAGGATGGAGTCGTCGTCGGGCGGGGAGATGCCGGCGTTGTTGAAGGCGATGTCGACGCTGCCGTAGGTGTCGTACGCGGTCCTGAAGAGGGCCTCGACCTCGTCGGGGTCGGTGACGTCGACCTTCACGAAGGTGCCGCCGGTCTCCTCGGCGGCGGCCTTGCCGCGGGTCTCGTCGACGTCGCCGCAGACGACGCTGGCCCCCTCGGAGGCGAGGCGGCGGGCGGTGGCGAGGCCGATGCCGCTGCCGGCTCCGGTGACGACGGCGGTACGGCCGACCAGGCGGCGGCAGATGTTCTCCTGGGCAGTCACTGTGCGGGGCCCTCCGTGCTGATGAAGACGTTCTTGGTTTCGGTGAAGGCGGCCAGGGCGTCGGGGCCGAGTTCGCGGCCGACGCCGGACTGCTTGTAGCCGCCGAACGGGGTCCAGTAGCGGACGCTGGCGTGGGAGTTGACGGACAGGTTGCCCGCGCGGACGCCCTGGGAGACACGCAGGGCACGGCCGACGTCCCGGGTCCAGATGGAGCCGGACAGGCCGTAGGGGGTGTCGTTGGCCAGGCGGATCGCGTCCTGCTCGTCGGTGAAGGGCAGGAGGACGGCGACGGGGCCGAAGATCTCCTCGCAGGCGGCAGCCGAATCGGGGCTCTCGCCGGTGAGGACGGTCGGCGGGAACCAGAAGCCCGGGCCCTCGGGTGCGCTGCCGCGCAGGGCCGGGGCACCGTCCGGCACGAAGCCGCGGACGCGGTCGAGCTGCTGCCGGGAGATCAGCGGGCCCATCTGGGTCTTCTCGTCGGCCGGGTCGCCCACCACCACGGCGGCCAGCGCCTCGGCGAGATGCTCGCGGACCTCGTCGTAGACGGACTCCTGGACCAGGACGCGGGTGCGGGCGCAGCAGTCCTGGCCGGAGTTGTCCAGGAAGGAGAAGGGGTCGACGGCGGTCTTGAGGTCGGCGTCGGCGAAGACGATGTTGGGGCTCTTGCCGCCGAGTTCCAGGGTGACGGGCTTGACCTGCTCGGCGCCGAGGGCCGCGACGCGCGTCCCGGTCCGGGTGGAACCGGTGAAGACGATCTTGGCGACTCCGGGGTGGCGGACCAGGGCGTCGCCCGTGATGTCGCCGCGTCCCGGCAGCACCTGGAAGAGGTGCTCGGGGAGCCCGGCCTCCAGGGCGAGTTCGGCGAGGCGCAGCGCGGTGAGCGGGGTGGTCTCGGCGGGCTTGAGGATGACGGCGTTGCCGGCCGCGAGGGCGGGGGCGGTGCCCCAGGCGGCGATCGGCATGGGGAAGTTCCAGGGCGCGATCACGCCGACGACGCCGAGCGGTTCGAGGATCGTGACGTTCAGGCCGCCCGGGACCGGGATCTGACGGCCGGTGAGCCGTTCCACTCCCCCGGCCGCGTAGTCCAGCAGGTCGCGGACGTTTCCGGCCTCCCAGCGGGCGTTGCCGATGAGGTGGCCGGCCTCGCGGACCTCCAGGCGGGCCAGCTCTTCCAGGTGCTCGTCGACGGTGGCCGCGAAGCGGCGCAGCAGCCGGGCGCGGTCCGCGGGGGGCAGGGCGGCCCAGGTCCGCTGTGCCCGGGCGGCCCAGGTGACGGCCGTGTCGACGTCGGCCGGGCTCGCCCCGGCGACGGCGGCGACGACTTCCTCGGTCGCGGGGTTCAGTACTTCCAGAAGGTGCTCGGAAGACACAAAGGACCTCACATGCGTTCGAAGGAGCGGCGCAGCTCCCAGTCGGTCACCGCGGCGTCGAAGGCATCCAGTTCGACGCGCGCCATGTTGCGGTAGTGCGCGACGACCTCGTCGCCGAAGGCGGCCCGGGCGATGGGGCTGTTCTCCCAGAGCTCGGCGGCCTCGCGCAGGGTGTTGGGGACGTGGTCGAGGTCGGCGGCGTAGGCGTTGCCGGGGCAGGGTTCGGGCAGCTCCAGCTTCTGCTCGATGCCGTGCAGTCCGGCCGCGACCAGTCCGGCGACGGCGAGGTAGGGGTTGACGTCGCCGCCGGGCAGGCGGTTCTCGAAGCGCAGGGAGCGGCCGTGGCCGACCACGCGCAGCGCGCAGGTGCGGTTGTCCTGGCCCCAGGCGACGGCGGTCGGGGCGAAGGAGCCGGGCTGGAAGCGCTTGTAGGAGTTGATGTTGGGGGCGTAGAGGAGGGAGAAGTCGCGCAGGGCCGCCAGCTGTCCGGCGAGGAAGTGCCGCATGACCTCGGACATGCCGCCTTCGAGGTCGCCGGCCATGGCGTTGGTGCCGTCGGCGTCGGCGAGCGAGAGGTGGATGTGGCAGGAGTTGCCCTCGCGCTCGTTGTACTTGGCCATGAAGGTGATCGACATGCCCTCCTGGGCGGCGATCTCCTTGGCGCCGGTCTTGTAGACGGAGTGCTGGTCGCAGGTGACCAGGGCCTCGTCGTAGCGGAAGGCGATCTCGTGCTGGCCGGGGTTGCACTCGCCCTTGGCGGACTCGACGGTGAGACCGGCTCCGGCCATCTCGTTGCGGATGCGGCGCAGCAGGGGCTCGATGCGGCCGGTGCCGAGGACCGAGTAGTCGATGTTGTACTGGTTGGCCGGGGTCAGGCCCTTGTAGCCGGCGTCCCAGGCCTGTTCGTAGGTGTCCTTGAAGACGATGAACTCCAGCTCGGTGCCGACCTGGGCGGTGTAACCGAGTTCGGCGAGGCGTTCCAGCTGTCGGCGCAGGATCTGGCGGGGGGCGGCGACGACCGGGGAGCCGTCGTTCCAGGCCAGGTCGGCGTGGAGCATGGCCGTGCCCGCGTTCCAGGGGACGCGGCGCAGGGTGGTGAGGTCGGGGTGCATGGCGAAGTCGCCGTAGCCGCGGTCCCAGGAGGACATCGCGTAGCCCTCGACCGTGTTCATCTCGGTGTCGACGGCGAGCAGGTAGTTGCAGCCCTCGGTGCCGTGCCGGAGGACCTCGTCGAGGAAGAAGCGTGCGGCGAACCGCTTGCCCTGGAGCCGCCCTTGCATGTCGGGGAAGGCCAGGACGACAGTGTCGATCTCACCGCCGGCGACGAGGGTGTGCAGCTCCTCGACGCTCAGCGGGGGTGTGCGGTCTGCCACGGGAAGGCCTCCTAGGCTCCTTGGATCCGCTGCCTGGATCCGCCGGGAGCCATAAGGTATTGCGGAGAACCATTGCTTGGGAAGGGGGTACGGCCACATGCCGGAGGAAGCTGGGGGCGGCGAGGTGCGGGACGGGCTGACGCCGGTGCTGCGACCGGTGCGCGCGGGCAACGGCTTCGAGGAGGCGCTGGAGCAGATCCTGCAAGTCGTACGGCTGGGTCTGGTGCCGGGGGGCGAGCGGCTGCCGGCCGAGCGGGAGCTGGCGGAGCGGCTGGGGATCAGCCGGGTGACGCTGCGCGAGGTGCTGAAGGTGCTCCAGGACCAGGGGCTCGTCGAGTCGCGGCGCGGCCGGTACGGCGGGACGTTCGTGCTGCCGCGCGCCGAGGCCGTCGGCGAGGACGAGCTGCGGCGCCGGGTCGCCGAGGTCGACATAGAGGACGTGCTGCGGTTCCGGGAGGTGCTGGAGGTGGGCGCGGCCGGGCTGTGCGCGGCGCACGGGCTGGAGGAGAAGCAGGCGGACCGGCTGCGCGAGGCCCTGGCGCGCACGCATGACGCGCCGCTCGCCGAGTACCGCCGCCTGGATACGCTGCTGCACCTCACGATCGCCGAGCTGTCCGGCTCCCCCACGCTCACCGCCCAGTACGCGGCCGTCCGCGCGAGGGTCAACGACCTGCTCGACTGCATCCCGCTGCTGGTGCGCAACCTGGAGCACTCCCAGCGGCAGCACACCGCCCTGGTGGAGGCGGTGATCGAGGGCGAGGCCGACCAGGCGCGGGAGATCATGCGCGAGCACTGCGGGGGCACGGCGGCACTGCTGCGGGGGTTCCTCGGCTGAGGAGCGGCGTTTCGGTGCGGTGTCTCGGCGCGGTGAGGATTTACAGGCGATTCACGCACGGGTCTTGCCATCCCCGGTCGGCACCGCAAAGGTATGGCTCCATTCCATTGAGTCGGAGCCCGCTCGATCCCGTGACCACCGCCGCCCCGTCGGGAGTCTGCCCATGCCCCAGGAACCAACCGTCACACCCGCCGCCCCCGAGGGCGACGACTATCTGGAACGCAGAGCCCTGCGCCGCGGCAGCGCCGGCTGGGTGCTGCTGACCGGCCTCGGCGTCGCCTACGTCGTCTCCGGCGACTACTCGGGCTGGAACTTCGGCCTGGCCGAAGGCGGCTTCGGGGGCCTGGCGATCGCCATGGTCCTCATGGGCGCCATGTACGCCTGCATGGTCTTCGCCCTCGCCGAACTCTCCTCGATCCTGCCCACCGCGGGCGGCGGCTACGGCTTCGCCCGGCGGGCGCTCGGCCCGTGGGGCGGCTTCCTGACCGGCACGGCGATCCTCATCGAGTACGTCCTCGCGCCCGCCGCGATCGTCATCTTCATCGGCGACTACGTCGAGTCGCTGGGCCTGTTCGGGCTGGAGTCCGGCTGGCCGATGTACCTGGTCTGCTTCGCGATCTTCCTCGGCATCCACTTGTGGGGCGTGGGTGAGGCGCTGCGCTTCAGCTTCGTCGTCACCGGTATCGCGGTGGTCGCCCTGGTCGTGTTCGCGCTGGCGGCACTGCCCGACTTCTCCCTCGCGTCGCTGGACGACATCCCGGTCGACTCCTCCGCCGCGGGGTCGAGTTCCTGGCTGCCGTTCGGCCTGCTCGGCATCTGGGCGGCGTTCCCCTTCGGCATGTGGTTCTTCCTGGGCGTGGAGGGCGTGCCCCTGGCCGCCGAGGAGACCAAGGATCCGGCCCGTACGCTGCCGAAGGCGATCCGCTGGTCGATGGGCATCCTGGTGGTGCTGGCGGTGGTCACGTTCTTCGCGGCGGCCGGGGCCCGCGGTTCCGCCGCGATCCAGGAGGCGGGCAACCCGCTGGTCGAGGCGCTCCAGCCGAACGGCAAGGCGACGACCCTGAGCCGGATCGTCAACTACGCCGGGCTCGCCGGCCTGGTGGCGTCCTTCTTCTCCCTGATCTACGCGGGCTCGCGCCAGCTGTTCGCCCTGTCCCGGGCGGGCTACCTGCCGCGCTTCCTGTCGCTCACCAGCCGCCGCAAGGCGCCGTACCTGGGCCTGCTGGTTCCCGGCACGATCGGCTTCCTGCTGGCCGCGGTCTCCGGCAACGGCGCGCGGATGCTGAACATCGCGGTCTTCGGGGCGACCATCTCCTACGCGCTGATGTCCCTGTCGCACATCGTGCTGCGGCGCCGCGAGCCGGAGCTGCCGCGGCCGTACCGTACGCCGGGCGGAATCCTGACCTCGTCGGTCGCGCTGGTGCTGGCGTGTGCGGCGCTGGTGGCGACGTTCCTCGTGGATGTGACGGCGGCGTTGATCGCGCTCGTGGTCTACGCGGTGGCGGTCGGGTACTTCGGTCTGTACAGCCGCAAGCGGCTGGTGGCGAAGGCACCGGAGGAGGAGTTCGCGGCACTGGCTGCGGCCGAGGCAGAGTTGGCTCGGGACTAGGTGTTCGAGTGGTGAGGGAGTCGTCGTGGCCAGGCCGTTGATCGGGGTCAGCACCTATCTGGAGTCCGGGGCGCGCTGGGGCGTCTGGGAGCTGGAGGCCGCGCTGCTGCCGGTCGGCTATCCCCGGCTGGTGCAGCGGGCGGGCGGCCTGGCCGCGATGCTGCCTCCGGACGACCCGGAGCAGGCCGCCGACGCCGTGGCGCGGCTGGACGGGCTGGTCATCGCGGGCGGGCCGGACGTGGAGCCGGTCCGCTACGGGGCGGAGCGCGAGGAGCGTACGGGGCCGCCGGCGCCGGACCGGGACGCGTGGGAGCTGGCGCTGATCGACGCGGCGCTGGCGGCGGGCGTGCCGTTGCTGGGTATCTGCCGGGGCATGCAGCTGCTGAACGTCGCTCTCGGGGGCACCCTCGTGCAGCACATCGACGGGCACGCGGAGGTCGTGGGCGTCTTCGGGGGGCATGCGGTCAAGCCGGTGCCGGGGAGCCTGTACGCCGGGGTCGTGCCGGAGGAGACGTTCGTGCCGACGTACCACCACCAGGCCGTCGACCGCCTTGGCGAGGGGCTGGTCCCCTCGGCGTACGCGGCGGACGGCACGGTGGAGGCCGTGGAACTGCCCTCTGCCGACTGGGTGCTGGGGGTGCAGTGGCATCCGGAGATGGGCGAGGACGTGCGGGTGATGAGGGCGCTGGTGGAGGCAGCCATGCCCCGCGAGCCGGGCTTCCTGACCGACTGATTCGGGCGGTGGGTGGGCACAGGCCGGGGTCCAGGGGGCGGAGCCCCCTGGTCACGGCGCGCCGCTATCCTCGCGTCAGCGACAACAGGTCCCGCGCCGGCCCGGTGGGCCGGTGCCCCGTCGGCCACACCGCCCTCAGGTCCCGCGCCAGGGCGACCCCGTCCACCGGCACCGACACCAGCCGCCGCATCGCCAGTTCCTCCCTCACCGCCAGTTCGCTCAGCACCGCCGGCCCCGCCCCGCTCACCGCCGCCGCCTTCACCGCCGTCGTCGAGGACAGCTCGATCAGCGGCCGGGCCAGCCCGCCGAGCGCCGCGTCCAGCACCTGCCGCGTCCCCGACCCCTTCTCGCGGAGGATCAACGGCGTCGACGCCAGTTCTTCCGCGGCCAGCGACCGCCGCCGCCGGGCCCAGGCGTGCCCCGGCGCGGTCACCACTATCAGCCGGTCGTGGGCGATGACCGCCGAGTCGAGACCGGCCGGCACCGAGAGCCCCTCCACGAACCCCAGATCCGCCTCGTCCGACAGCAGCCGCTCGGCCACCACCGTCGAGTTCCCCGCGTGCAGCGACACCGCTGTGTCGGGCCGCTGTGCCCGCAGCGCGAGCAGCCAGCCCGGCAGCAGGTATTCGGCGATGGTCATGCTCGCGGCCACCCGCAGCCGGGAGTCGCGGCGCACGCGCAGCGCCTGCGCGCCCACGTCGAACGCCTCCGCCGCCTCCACGATCCGCCGCGCCCAGTCCGTCACCAGCGCCCCGGCGTCCGTGAGCCGGGACCCGCGGGGCGAGCGGTCGACCAGCGCCACGCCGAGCTGCCGCTCCATCGACCGGATCCGGCTGCTGGCCGCGGGCTGGGTGATGCCGAGTTCGCGTGCCGCGCCGCCGAGGCTGCCGAGCCGCGCCACCGCCAGCAGCAGCTCCAGGGCGCCCAGATCCGGCACCCGGTGCGCCAGGGAGCCGGAGACGGTCGGCCCGGCCTGCTCATCCGCGTTGCTCATAAACCCAGCTTATGCCGCCATAGAGGCATAGTCCCTGGTGGTGCCCCTGTCCCGGCCCCACCGTGGAGTCATGGTCACCGCAGCCCAGCCCCTCGCGCACCCGCTCTCCGTCCGTCACCTCGGACCCAACTGGTACGCCACCGTGATGGGCACCGCCGTCGTCGCCACCGCCGGAGCCTCCCTCCCATCGCACGTCCCGGGGCTGCGCGGCGTGCTCGTGGGGGTGTGGGCCCTGTCGCTCGTCCTGCTGCTGGTCCTGCTCGCGGGTCGGGCCGCGCACTGGAACCGGCACCGGGACCAGGCCCGCGCCCACCTCCTCGACCCGGCGACGGCACCCTTCTACGGCTGCCTCGCCATGGCCCTGCTGGCCGTGGGCGGCGGTGCCCTCACCGTCGGCCGGGACCTGATCGGCCTGCGGGCGGCCGTGGCGCTCGACGCCGTGCTGTTCACCGCCGGCACGGTGACCGGTCTGGCCGCGGCCGTCGCCGTGCCGTATCTGATGGCCGTACGGCATCGGGTGGAGCCGGGGCAGGCCACGCCCGTGTGGCTGCTGCCGCTCGTCGCGCCCATGGTGTCCGCCGCCGTCGGGCCGCTGCTGGTGCCGCATCTGCCGCCCGGTCAGGCCCAAGAGACGCTGCTGTTCGTCTGCTTCGCCCTGTTCGGGCTGAGCCTGCTCGCGACCCTGGTCATGCTGCCGCTGGTCTTCGCCCGGTCGCTCACCGGCGGACCGCTGCCTCTCGCCCTCACCCCGACGCTGTTCCTGGTGCTGGGCCCGCTCGGGCAGTCCACGACGGCCGTGGGTGCCTTCGCGGATGTCGCGCCGGGGGTCGTACCGGAGCCGTACAGCGAGGGTTTCGGAGCTCTCGCCGTGCTGTACGGCGTGCCCGTGATGGGGTTCGCGCTGCTGTGGTTCTGCCTGGCCGCCGCCCATGTGCTGCGCGCCCGGCGGCACGGCATGCGGTTCTCGATGACCTGGTGGTCGTTCACCTTCCCGGTCGGCACCTGCGTCACGGGCGCCGAGGCGCTGGCCCGGCACACCGGGCTCGTGGCCTACGCGGGTCCGGCGGTCGTGCTGTTCACGGTGCTGGTCGCGGCGTGGGGCACCGCCGTCGTGGGGACCGCGCGCGGGCTGCTCAGGGGCGAGCTGCTCGCAGGGCCCGGCCCAGTACCCGCGGCGCCTCGGCCAGTGACGGTCCGTACCACGTCAGGTGCCGTCCGCTGACGAGCGCGCAGGGCAGGCCGGGGAAGGCCTCCGGGCCGTCGTCGGCGGTGAAGCGGTACGGCTCGTCCGGGAGGACCACCACGTCCGGTGCGCAGGCGCGCAGTTCCTCCAGTGCGATGCGGGGGTAGCGGTCGGGGTGCGTCGCGTACGCGTGATCGACGCCGAGGCGGGCGAGGACGTCACCGGCGAAGGTGTCGCGGCCCAGGACCATCCACGGCCGGCGCCAGATCGGTACGACCGCGGTGAGCCGCGTCTGCGGCTCCGGCAGCGACGACCAGGTCTGCTCCGCCTCGTCCAGCCAGCGCGGCCGGGCCGGCACCCCGCAGGCGTCGAGCACCCGGGCCAGTTCCCGGAAGGCCTGCGGCACGTCGCGGATCTCCGTCACCAGGACCTCGACGCCCGCCGCGCGCAGGGCCGCGAGGTCGGGTGCGCGGTTCTCCTCCTCGTTGGCGATGACCAGATCGGGCGCGAGGGACAGGATCCGGTCGGTCTTCGGGTTCTTGGTCCCGCCGACACGTACGACGTCCAGGCCGGGGGGATGCGTGCACCAGTCGGTGGCGCCGGCCAGGGTTCGGGGCGCGGACCGGGCCACGGCCTCGGTCAGCGAGGGGACCAGCGAGACCACCCTCACCGGCGTGGCCGGTCCCGGACCGCCTCGATGTGCTCCGCCACGGCGACCACGATCACGCGGGTGTCCGACTCGGCCGCCCGCCAGCGATGCCGCACGCCGCCGGTCAGGTACAGCGTGTCGCCGCGGCCCAGGCGGTAGGCGCGGCCCTCCGCCTCGATCTCCACCGCGCCGTCGGCGACGTACATCAACTGGTCGTTGCGGTACTGAAATTCACGGCCCGCATCGTGGTCGCCGGTGAACTCGGAGGCGTGCATCTGGTGGTGACCGCGGACCAGGGAGCGGGACCGGGGCCGGGACAGCGGCTCGCTGCCGTCGCCGCGGACGACGTCCACGCTGCACGCCGGGTCGGCCGCGGCGAGGAGCTCCACCGCCGTGGTGCGCAGGGCGTCGGCGACCTTCTCCAGGGAGCTGGTGCTGGGCCGCGCCCGGTCGTTCTCGATCTGGCTCAGGAAGGGGACGGACAGGCCACTGCGCGCGGACACGACGGCGAGGGTGAGCTCCAGCGCGCGGCGCCGTCGGCGCACGGCCGCGCCCACCCGAAGGGGTTGCTCTTTGTGGTCGCCCATCGCTCCGGCTCCCTCCTTCGCCCGTCCGTCCGCGCCCCGTGCGGCGGTGTCCCGGCGCACTGCTCCTGTTGAGTTGTCTGCACCCTACGCATGTTCGGCAAACCGTTTCCTGCGCCCGTCACATCGACGTCATACGGGACGGTGCGCGACCTCACACTTCACGCCAGGCGATCCGCCGCCGAAGGGGGCGGGCAGGCCTTCCGTCTGTTGGAGGAACAGGCGGGGAGAGGGGGTTCTGGGGGTGGCGTAGCGCTCTGTGGTTGTCCGGATCCCGCTCGTGGACCGGGGGCCGGGTGGGACGCGGCGTGTCGCGCGTCCCACCCCGGAACCCTACTGCGGTGTCATGCGCTGCACCATGCCCGGGTGCTTCTCGAGCCACTCGGCCACAGCCTCTTCCTCGTGGCCCTGGCCGCGGTCCTTGATCTCGCTCTCCAGGCTGCCGAGCTCGCCCTCGCTCATCGTGAAGTTCTTGATCCACTTCGTGAGCTGCGGGTACTGCTCCGGGAACTCCTCGTTGGAGATGGTGCGGATCGTGTTGCCCTCGCCGAAGGCCTTCTCGGGGTCCTTCAGCTTGGTCAGCTCGTAGTCGCTGTACGCCCAGTGCGGCGACCAGAGGGTGACGGCGATGGGCTCCTTCTTGGCGTAGGCGCGCTTCAGCTCGGCCAGCATCGCGGGCGTGGAGCCGTCGACGACCTCGTACTCCTTGTCCAGGCCGTAGGCGGGCAGGACCTTGTTCTTCGCGAGGTCCATCTCCCCGGTGCCGGGCTCGATGCCGATGATCTTCCCCTTGAAGGTGGAGGACTTGCCCTTGAGGTCCTCCAGGGAGTCGACGCCCTTGACGTAGGACGGCACGGCGATCTCCAGGGAGGTCGGTCGGTACCAGGTGCCGAGGTCCTTGAGGCGGTCCTTGTTCTTGTCCCAGTAGTTCTTCTGGGCGTAGGGCAGCCAGGCGTCGAAGTTGAGGTCGAGATCGCCCGAGGCCAGACCCGTGTAGACCGGGCCGACGTCCATCTGCTTCAGGTTCAGCCGGTAGCCGCGCCGCTCCAGGACGTTCTTCCACAGGTAGGTGACGGCGATGTCCTCGTCCCAGGGGAACCAGGCGACGTCCAGGGGCCGCTTCGCCTCGGCGGGCGTGCTGCCCCCGGCGTTCTTCACCGGGGCCATCTTGTCGGCGAAGCCGGGGTTCTGCTTGAGCCAGGCGCGCACGGCGTCCTGCTGGTTGCCCTTGCCCGCCTTGTTGATCTCGGCTTCGAGGCTGGTGAGCTGCTTCTCGCTCATGCTGAAGTTCTTCAGCCACTCGGCGACCGTGGGGTCGTCGTCGGCGAAGCCCTTGCGGGACAGGGTGTGCACGCCGTCGCCCTCGCCCCAGGCGCCCTTGGGGTCCTTGAGCTTCTTGAGGTCGTAGTCGTTGTACGCCCAGTGCGGCGACCAGAGCGTGACGACGATCGGCTTCTTCTGGGCGTAGGCGCGCTTCAGCTCGGCCAGCATCGCGGGCGTGGAGCTGTCGACGACCTTGTACTCCTTGTCGAGGCCGTACTCCTTGAGGACCTTGCTCTTCAGCAGGGCCATCTCGCCGGCGCCGGCCTCGATGCCGGTGATCTTGCCGCCGAACTGCGACGCCTTGCCCTTGAGGTCCGCCAGGGAGTCGATGCCCTTCATGTAGGCGGGCACGGAGAGCTCCAGGGACGTCTTGTCGTACCAGGAGCCGAGGTCGTCGAGCTGCTTGCCGTACTTCTTCCAGTACTGGGCGTGGGTCGTGGGCAGCCAGGAGTCGGTCTGGAAGTCGACGTCGCCCTGGGCGAGGGAGGTGTACAGCGGGCCCGCGTCGAACTGCTTGGCCTCGACCTCGTAGCCGCGCTGTTCCAGGACCTCCTTCCACAGGAAGGTGGAGGCGACGCCCTCGTCCCAGGGAATGTAGCCGATGCTGATCTTCTTGCCCTGGCCGACGTTCTTGCCGCCCGCCGCGGCCTCGGTGCCGGTGCCGCCGCCGAGGACGCCCATGCCGCCCGCGGTGAGCGCGAGGACGACGACGCCGATCACGGCGACGACCGGGCGCGGCCGGTAGGACCAGATCTTCAGCCCCTGGGTGGCGCGCAGCTTGGCGGCGGCGCGGCGGCCGAGCGGGGAGACCTGGGTGCCGAGGGCGCTGGTCATGCGGTCCAGGTAGATCGCGAGGATCACGATCGCCACACCGGCCTCGGAGCCGAGGCCCACGTTGAGCTGGCCGATGGCCTCGTTGACGTCGCCGCCGAGTCCGCCGGTGCCGACCATGCCGGCGATCGCGGCCATGGACAGGCCGAGCATGATGACCTGGTTGACGCCAGCCATGACGGTGGGCAGGGCGAGCGGCAGCAGGACGCGCAGCAGCGTGTTGCGGGGCGTGGTGCCGAACGCCTCGGCCGCCTCGACCAGTTCCTTGTCGACCTGCCGGATGCCCAGCTCGGTCATGCGCACGCCCGGGGCGAGCGCGAAGATCAGGGTGGCGACGATGCCGGCGGGGGCGCCGGTGCCGAAGAACAGGATCGCCGGGATGAGGTAGATCATCGCGGGCAGCGTCTGCATGAAGTCCAGCACGGGCCGGACCAGACCGCTGACGCGGTCGGAGCGGGCCGCCCAGATGCCCACGGGCAGGGCGATCACCAGCGCGATGACGGTCGCCACGAGGACGAGCGCCAGGGTGATCATCGCGTTCTCCCACAGTTCGAGGGAGTCGATGAACGCGAATCCGACGAACGTGAGGACACCGGCGAGGGTGCCGCGCAGCCAGAAGGCGATCACGGCGAAGATGCCGGCGAGGAGGAGCGGTTCGGGGGCCTGGAGGACGGCGTTGATGCCGTCGTAGAGGCCGAGGAAGACGGTCTTGCAGAAGTCGAACAGCCACGCCATGTGGGTGGTGAGCCAGTCGACTCCGTCGTTGACCCAGCTGCCGAGCTCGATCCTAGGCACGGGCGGTCACCTTCTCTCCGCCCTTGTCCTGCGGGGAGTCGCAGGGCTGCGGGGTGGCGTCCTGCTCATCGCCGAGGAAGCCGACCAGGCGCTGCCGGGGGACGACGCCGACCTGCTTGTTGTCCTTGTCCACGACCGGGACGGGGTGGGAGAGCCGGGCGCTGATGGCGCACAGCTCCGTGAAGGGGGTGTCGGGCGTGGCGGTCTCGCAGTGGCAGCCGGGGTCGTCGGCGGTGACCGAGGTGTCCATGAGCTCGCCCGCGGTCAGGACGCGGGAGCGGTCGACGTCCTGGGTGAAGGAGGCGACGTAGTCGTTCTCCGGCCGCAGCAGGATGTCCTGCGCGGTGCCGATCTGGACGATGCGGCCGTCGCGCATGACGGCGATGCGGTCGCCCAGGCGCATGGCCTCGTTCAGGTCGTGGGTGATGAAGACGATCGTCTTCTTCAGCTTCTGCTGGAGCTCCAGCAGCTGGTCCTGCATGTCGCGGCGGATCAGCGGGTCGAGGGCGCTGAAGGACTCGTCCATGAGCAGCAGGTCGGCGTCGGTGGCGAGCGCGCGGGCGAGACCGACGCGCTGCTGCATGCCGCCGGACAGCTCGTCGGGCCAGGACTTCTCCCAGCCGGCCAGGCCGCACAGGGCGAGCGCCTCGTCGGCGCGGCGTGCGCGCTCGGCGCGGGGCACGCCCTGCACTTCCAGACCGTAGGCGGCGTTCTCGCGCACGCTGCGGTGCGGGAAGAGCGCGAAGTGCTGGAAGACCATGCTGATCTTCCTGGAGCGGACCTCGCGCAGTTCACGGTCGCCGAGCGTGGTCAGGTCCTGGCCGTCGAAGCGCACGTGTCCGGCGGTGGGTTCGAGCAGGCCGTTCAGCATGCGCAGCAGGGTGGACTTGCCGGAGCCGGAGAGGCCCATGACGACGAAGATCTGGCCGGGCTCCACCGTGAAGGACGCGTCGATCACGGCGGCGGTCGCTCCCTCGGCCCGCAGTTCGTCCCGGTCGGCTCCGCCGCGGAGCCGCTCGACCGCCCGGTCCGGTCTCCTGCCGAACACCTTGTACAGGCTCTCTGCCTCAAGCCTCGCTGACACGTGTTCCTCTATTTCGTTGGCAACAGAACAGAGCGAGGACACGGCGCAAACAGTTGAAATGCGCAACCAGCCTCGCTCCGGGGCGGCGCCTCCCCGAGATCCCCTATCCCAAACGCACAAGTGGGGCGCGTCACATTCGAGGCGGGTGACTGTCGGCGGCGTACGGCATGATGCGTGGCGTGACCGGACGACTGATGCTCCTCGACACCGCCTCCCTGTACTTCCGCGCCTACTTCGGCGTCCCGGACTCGGTCCGGGCCCCGGACGGCACTCCGGTGAACGCCGTGCGCGGACTGCTCGACTTCATCGACCGCCTGGTCCGGGACCACAGGCCCGACCAGCTCGTGGCCTGCATGGACGCCGACTGGCGGCCCCAGTGGCGGGTGGAGCTGATCCCGTCCTACAAGGCGCACCGCGTCGCCGAGGAGCACGCGGTGGGCCCGGACGAGGAGGAGGTGCCCGACACCCTGTCGCCGCAGGTGCCGGTCATCGAGGCGGTGCTGGACGCGGTGGGCATCGCGCGCGTGGGCGTCGCCGGGTACGAGGCGGACGACGTGATCGGCACGTTCACGGCACTGGCGAAGGGCCCGGTCGACATCGTCACGGGCGACCGCGACCTGTACCAGCTGGTGGACGACGCGCGCGGGGTGCGCGTGCTGTACCCGCTGAAGGGCGTGGGCACCCTGCAGCACACCGATGAGGCGGTGCTGCGTGAGAAGTATGGGGTCGGCGGCAGCGGGTACGCGGATCTGGCCCTGCTGCGCGGCGACCCCAGCGACGGCCTGCCGGGCGTGCCGGGCGTGGGTGAGAAGACGGCCGCCAAGCTGCTGGCCGAGTTCGGTGACCTGGCCGGGATCCTGGCGGCGGTCGAGGACCGGCGGTCCAGGCTGACGCCGACGCAGCGCAGGCGGCTCGACGAGGCGCGCCCCTATCTCGCGGTCGCGCCGAAGGTGGTCCGGGTCGCGGACGACGTGCCCCTGCCGGACGTCTCCACGGCACTGCCGCGGGCGCCGCGCGACCCGGCGGCACTGGAGGCGCTGGCGGCCCGCTGGGGACTGGGCGGGTCACTGGAGCGCCTGCTGACGACCCTCTCGACCTGACCCTTTCGTAAGAGAACGACGTGAGATCGCCGCACAAGGGGTGTGATGGGGGGACGAGGTGCTAACTTAGGTAACCCTAACTATGTGAGACAGGGAGGTCCTCATGGCTGAGCGACCGGGACGACAGCCGCGCCGGGCACACTCCGCTCAGGTCGTCCGCACCGAACGGCTGACTCCGCACATGCAGCGTGTGGTGCTCGGCGGCGAGGGCCTCGCCGACTTCACGGCGGAGACGTGCACCGACCATTACGTGAAGCTGCTGTTCCCGCCCGCGGGCGTCACCTATGCGGAGCCCTTCAACCTGCAGCGCGTCCGGGACGAGCTGCCGCGCGACCAGTGGCCGGTGACCCGGACGTACACGGTTCGCCAGTGGGACGCCGAGCACCGCGAGCTGACGCTGGACTTCGTCATCCACGGCGACGAGGGCCTGGCCGGTCCGTGGGCCGCGCGCGTCCAGCCGGGCGAGACCGTGTACTTCATGGGGCCCGGTGGGGCCTACGCGCCCGACCCGGACGCCGACTGGCATCTGTTCGCGGGTGACGAGAGCGCGCTGCCCGCGATCGCCTGCGCTCTGGAGGCGCTGCCGCGCGGGGCCAGAGCGTATGCCTTCGTGGAGATCTCCGGCCCCGAGGAGGAGCAGAAGATCGACTCGGACGTGGAGGTCGTGTGGCTGCACCGCGGCGCACGCCCGCTCGGTGAGGCGCTGGTCGAGAGCGTACGGAACCTGGAGTTCCCCGAGGGGCGTGTGCACGCCTTCGTCCACGGCGAGGCGCACTTCGTCAAGCAGCTGCGCCATCTGCTGCGCGTCGAGCGCCACGTCCCGCGCGAGTCCCTCTCGATCTCCGGCTACTGGCGCCGCGGCCACAACGAGGACGGCTGGCAGAAGTCCAAGCGCGAGTGGAACGCCCGGATCGAGGCGGAGCAGGAGAGCGTGTCCGCGGCCTGAGAACCTCGCTCACGTGATCACGAGGGAAGGCCTGTGCGGGAGCCGACCCGCGCGTGCAGATGCATGTCGTGCCAACCGTCCGGCTGCAGGGCCGCACTGCGCTTGGTGCCCTCCAGGGCGAAGCCGGTTCTGGTGGCGACGCGGCACGAGGCCTCGTTGCGCACGGCGTGCAGGAGTTCAAGCCGGTGGAAGCCGGCCTCGTCGAGGGCCCAGCGGGTGAGCGCGGTCGTGGCCCGGGCGGCGACACCCCGGCCGCGGACCTCCGGGACGGTCCAGTACGCCACCTCCGCCGTCCCGTCGTGAAGCCGCAGCTCGCGCAGCGCCACCCGGCCCAGGAGCGCGTCGGAGCCCGCGTCGGCCACGGCCCAGTGCGCCTCCCGCTCGTCGTTCCACGCCTGGTGCCACTCACGGATCCAGTCACCGGCCTCGTCCACGGAGTCGGCGGCCCGGGCGTGCCACTGGTGCATCACAGGGTCCTGGAAGACGTCGTACACCGCGGGCGCGTCCCCGTCCCGCCAGGGGCGCAGCAGGAGCCCGCCGTCGGCGGGGAGAGCGGGTTGGGGGCGGCCTGCGAGCGTCCCGGCGGTCAGGACCGGGCTGATGAGGAACGGCATGCCCGCATCCTGACAAGGTCCGGCCGGGCGGTCCCACCGGTTTTCCGCCCTCGCGCACCGGCCTCGTACGCTGGGCCGCGATGAGACGCAAGAGCCACACCCCGCCCTCTCCCCTGCCGCAGCGCCACGGCGTGGACCCGGTGCGGGTACGGCTGCCCGCCGCGGGGACCTGGGGGACGGTGCGCGAGCACCTGGTGGAGCGGCTCTCCGGCGCGGGTGCCGGGGTCGTCGACGGCATGTTCGACGCGGGCCGGATCGTCGGGGCGGACGGGCAACCCGTCGCCGCGGACGCCCCCTACGTGCCCGGACTGTTCGTCTGGTTCCACCGGGCCCTGCCCGACGAGGTGCCGGTGCCCTTCCCGCTGGAGGTGGTGCACCGGGACGAGCACATCGTCGTCGCCGACAAGCCGCACTTCCTCGCCACCACCCCGCGCGGCCGTCATGTCGCCGAGACCGCGCTGGCCCGGCTCCGCCGCGAGCTGGACCTCCCGGCGCTCACCGCGGCGCACCGTCTGGACCGGCTCACCGCGGGACTCGTGCTGTTCACCGTCCGCCCCGAGGAGCGCGGCGCCTACCAGACGCTGTTCCGTGACCGCCGGGTCCGCAAGGAGTACGAGGCCGTCGCCCCGTACGACCCCGCCCTCCCCCTGCCCCGGACCGTGCGCAGCCGGATCGTGAAGGAGCGGGGGGTGCTCACCGCCCGGGAGGTCCCGGGCGAGCCCAACGCCGTGAGCCATGTCGAACTCGTCGAACACCGCGACCGGCCCGGGGAGCCCCGCGGACTCGCCCGGTACCGGCTCGCGCCCGCCACCGGCCAGACGCACCAGCTGCGCGTCCACATGGCCGCGCTCGGCCTGCCGATCCTCGGAGACCCGCTCTACCCGGAGGTGACCGCCCCCGGGCCGGCCGGTGACTTCCGCCGGCCGCTCCAGCTGCTGGCACGGTCACTGGAGTTCACCGACCCGGTCACGGGCGCGGAGCACCGGTTCCGCAGCGGCCGGGTGCTCGCGGCCTGGGCGTGCCACGCCCGGTGGGCCGCCGGGACGTACGACGGCCCGTCAGACGGTCAGTAGCCGCGCCACCAGCTCAGGAACCGCTGCCAGACGCCCTTGCGGCGGGGTGGTTCCGTGACGGCGGGCTGCGGCTGTCCCGACAGCGGCTGGGGCTGCACCGCGGCCGGCTGCGGCTGCGCGCCGGCAGGCTGCGGCTGTGCGATGGCAGGCTGCGGCTGTGCGGCGGCCGGTGCCGCCTGCGGCTGCGCGACGCCGATCTGCCAGTCCGAGCGCTGCGTGGCGACCGGCTTGTGGTTCGGCACCTCCTGCACGTCCTGGGGCGGCTTGGGCGCGAACTGCACCGGCAGTTCCACCAGGTGCCGGGAGGCGATGGACGCCGTCCAGCGCAACTCCTCCTCGTCGCAGTCGAGTTCGACATCGGGCAGCCGCATCAGCAGCGCGTCGACGCCCACGTCGGCGATGGAGCGGCCGATGTCCTGCCCGGGGCACTCGTGCGGTCCGCCGCCGAAGGCCAGGTGGGAGCGGTTGCCCTGCATGCTGGCCTTCAGGTCCGGCCGCACCCGTGGGTCGACGTTGGCCGGGAGCGGCGCGAAAAGCAGCCCGTCGCCCCGGCGGATGCGCTGCCCGCCCAGTTCGGTCTCCTGCTTGGCGAAGTAGGCGAAGACCGTGCTGAACGGCGGCTCGTTCCACAGGGACTGCTCCACCGCCTCCGGCACCGTCATCTGGCCGCCGTTGAGCTGGGCGCGGAAGCGCGGGTCGATCAGGACCGTGAGCAGCACGTTGGAGAGCAGGTTGGTGGTGGCCTCGTAGGCGGCGAAGAGCACCAGGCGCAGGTGCTCCCTGACCTCGTCGTCGGTGAGCCGGGCCGGGTGGGTGATCAGATAGCTGGCGAGGTCCTCCTCCGGCCGGGCGCGGCGGGTGGCGGTGAGCCGGCTCAGAGCTTCCATGACGTAGGAGTGGCTGGCGATCGCCGTCTCGGTGCCCTTGAGGGCGTCGCGGGCGGCCTCGACGAGCCGGTCGCTGTACTCCTCGGGCATGCCGAGGATCTCGCACATGACCGCCATCGGCAGGTGCTCGGTGAACTGGCCGACGAGGTCCGCCTCGCCCGCTTCACAGAACCGGTTGACGATCACCTGCGTACTGCGGTTGATGTAGCGGCGCAGGCTGCGGAAGTCGATGGTGGAGATGGCGCCCATGACCGCGCCGCGCAGCCGCTTGTGCTCGTCGCCCTCGGCGTGCGAGGCGATGGGCTGCCAGGCGATGTGCGGCATCAGCGGGTGGTCGGGCTTGACGAGGCCCTCCCTGAGCGGGTTCCAGATACGGCTGTCCCGGCAGAACTGCGAGGGCGAGCGCACCATGTGCAGGTTCTCGGCGTGGCCGAGGACGATCCACATCGGCACGTCGTCGTGGAGCAGCACGGGCGCCACGGGACCGTGCTGGTCCCGCAGTTGCTCGTACAGCGCTCCCAGGTCCTCCGCCTCGTGCAGCCGGTGCAGCCCTCCGGGCCCGAGGCCGTGCGCGGGGCATCCGGGGGGCGGGCCGGGCCGGAGGTCGTCGTCCGTACTGGTCGGGGCGTGGGATTCAGGCGTCACAGTGATCGCTCCGAAACTTTCCAGGAGTCAGGGGGGAAGAGGTGGGGTGGACGGACACGGATCAGGTGAGCGAGCCCGTCATGGCGAGCGAGTGCAGGAAGCGCATGAGGGTCATCAGGACGTCGCGGCTGGAGGCCCTCCGCCGCGCGTCGCACTCGATGATCGGGATGTCCGGCGTGAGGTCGAGGGCCGCGCGCAGCTCCTCGACGTCGTAACGAGGGGCGTCGGGGAAGGAGTTGATGGCGACCACGAACGGCACGCCGCGCTCCTCCAGCCGCCCCATGACGTCGAAGCTGACCTCCAGCCGCCGGGTGTCGACCAGCACCACCGCGCCGAGAGCACCCTCGAACAGGCCGTTCCACAGGAACCAGAAGCGCTGCTGGCCGGGCGTTCCGAAGAGGTACAGCACCAGCTGGTCGGTGATGCTGATCCGGCCGAAGTCCATGGCGACGGTGGTGGCCGTCTTGGACGCGGAGCCGAAGTTGTCGTCGACACCGATGCCGGCCTGCGTCATGGTCTCCTCGGTGGTCAGCGGTGTGATCTCGCTGACCGACCCGACCATGGTCGTCTTGCCGACGCCGAAGCCGCCCACGATCACGATCTTGGCCGCGGCCTGTGCCGTGTGGGGCAGCTGGTCCTCGGTCCGGGGGCCCGGGATGGTGTCAGAGCCGTTGAAGTCCATTCATCACCGCTTCGAGGAGGGAACGGTCGGAGCGCGCCTTGCGGACGATCGGGGCGCGCGCCTGTACCAGTTCCGCCGTCAGCAACTCGGTGAGCAGCACGCCCATCGCGCTGAACGGCAGGTGGAGGTAGGCCGACAGCTCGGCCACGGACAGGGGGGCGGCGCAGAGTCGGAGCAGCGCCGCCTGCTCGGGAGAGGCTGACGGCGGCGGGTCCGTGGCACGCGCCACGATTAACGTCACCAGGTCGAGTTCGGCCCGTTCACCGTCCGGGCCGGCCACCACGTACATCCGCTCCGGGTTGCCGGGTTTGCCGTCGCCCTCCTGGGGCGGGGTCGGTTCCGGGACAAGGTCGCGCCTCTGGCGTTGGGGAGGCGTCATACGATCTGCCCGTTCCGCCGGGGCGGACTGGTGAGGTGGCCGCCGATCCGGACGACCAGGTCGCGCATCATCGCGCTCATCCGGCCGGGTTCGCACCGCACGTCGGAGAGGACCGCCAGGAAGGCGTTGGCGCCCGCGCCCATCAGGTAGAAGTAGCCGCGGTCGATCTCGATCATGACGAGCTTCATCTCGCCGTCGCCCACGGTGAGTTCCTGGCAGATGCTGCCCGCGAGGGACTGCAGGCCGGCGCAGGCCGCGGCGACCCGGTCGGCCGCGTCGGGCTCGCCGCCGTAGCGGGCGATGCGCAGGCCGTCGGCGGAGAGCACCACGATCATCTCGATGCCCGGTACGCCGTCGGCGAGTTGCTTGAGCATCCAGTCGAAGTTGCCTCGCTGCTGGATCACTTGAGGTCCCCCTCGTCGTCGGCCTCGGTGGGAGCCGGGTCGTTGATCAGGTGCAGGTACTTGGTCGGGTTGCGAATGAAGTCGGTCGGATGGGTGCCGGGCTCGATGCCCTGCTTGAGCCCCTCCCAGAAGGCCTCCAGGCCCTTGCCGGGGGCGTCGGGCGCCGACATGTCGCGCAGGGGCTTGGTCTCGGGCTCCTGTGTCGCGGCCCAGGGGTTGTACTCGCCGCGCTCGGCGGCCTCCCGGTCGGCCTTCTCGTTGGCCGCCTGCTGGGCGAGTCGCTCGGCGAGCGGCGTCTTCACCCGGCTGCGGCGCTGCGGCAGGCCGTTCGCCGTCCACTCGGTGACCTCGGGGACGTCGTCGTCCTCCAGGGAGACCGTGGCGGGGATCTTCGGGCTGGTGGGGCGGCGCCTCTTGGGCGCGCGCTTCGGGCCCTCGGGGATGCCGACGGTCATGGGGATGCCGGTGGCGCCGATGCCGTGGGCGAGTCCGACACCGGGCTCGTGGGTGATCATCTCGCTCGGCACGATGAGGATGGCCCGGACGCCGCCGTACGCGGAGGCGCGCAGCGAGACCTGCATGTTGTACGCCGTGCACAGACGGCCCACGACGGCGAGGCCGAGGCGCGGGTGCTCGCCGATGTCCTGAAGGTCGACGCCCGCCTTGGCGGCCTCCAGCATGCCCTCGATCCGGGCGCGTGCCTCCTCGTTGAGGTTGACACCGCCGTCCTCGATCTCGATGCAGACGCCGGTCTGCACCTCGGTGGCGGTGACGTGCACCTTGGTCTGCGGGGGCGAGTAGCGCGTGGCGTTGTCGAGGAGTTCGGCGGCGGCGTGGATGACGGGTTCGACGTAGATGCCCTTGACGCTGATCTTGGCGATGGAGGACAGCTGGATGCGCCGGTACTCCAGGATGCGGGACATCGCGCCGCGCAGCGTGCTGTAGAGAGAAACCGGCTCGGGCCACTGCCGTCCGGGGCGGCCGCCGCCGAGGACGGAGACGGAGTCGGCCAGGCGGCCGATCAGGGCGTTGCCGTGGTCGATGCGCAGCAGGTCGTCGAAGACCTCCGGGTTGCGGCCGTGGTCCTCCTCCATCTCCCGGAGTTCCTCGGCCTGCTGGTGGATGATCGCCTGGACGCGGCGGGCGACACTGACGAAGGAGCGCGCGGCGGCGTCACGCATGGTCACTTCGCGGTCGACGATCTTGAGGACCGTCAGCAGCGTCTCGGCCTGCGGTTCGGGGAGGTTGCGGAAGACGGGACTGGCGAGGCCGAGCTTGCGGATGACCTCCCTGGGGGATTCTCCGGTGCGCAGCAGATCGAGCGCGGCGGGCACGATCTCCCTGGAGAAGCGGACCAGTTCGTTCTCGTGGGCGGCGATCCGCTGTTCCAGATGCGCGGTGTGCCGGGCGTGCTCCGCACGCTGGTTGCGCAGCGCCCGGCCGCGGCGCACCGCCTCGGTCGCCGTCGCGAGCACGAGTGCCGTGGCGATGCCGCCGCACCAGCCGACGGCGCCCCGGGCCGGCTCCGCCACCAGGGCGACGGCGGCTCCGGTCGCCGCGGCCATGACTATGGCCGGCAGCAACAGCACGCGCGCGTAGGGAAGTTCACGGCGACCGGGAGGGGATTGGACACTCACCATGTGGGCCTTCTGACAGGAGTCGACTGAGGTTCGGGAGGACTTGCAGGGGGGTATGTCATGAAGCTGTCGGGATCTTCCACACATTGGGGAACAAGCGCACGAATTCATCTCAAGCCGGTGCGCTGCGGGCGAGCTTAGTCCGACCGGATCATCGCTGTGTCATATTCAGCAACTGCCGGAAAGCGGACGCGAAGGGATAGTACGCTCGGTCGATTGCACGCTGCGACATCGTTCGAATGCGTTACGTGACGGCGTACAGGCATACGAAAGCCCACTCACCGTGACGGGTGAATGGGCCTCAGTACGACGCGTCTCCTGGGGGCGCGGGGCTGTGTCATGGTGCGGCTCCGCCGCGGGGCGCGAGCAACGGCCTACGGCCGGCACCCGCGCATCAAACGATCACCCCACCGACGAGTAGGCGACAACACCCCGCAGCAACAGATCCACGGCCTTGCGGGCGTTCTTCACAACTGAGGACCCCTGCGGAGCCGCCGCCGCGATCTGCCCCAGCACATCGATGACCTGCTTGCACCACCGCACGAAGTCCCCCGCCGGCATCTCCGCCTCGCGCAGCACCTCGTCGAGCCCCTTCCCGGAGGCCCACTCGTACGCGGCCCAGGCGAAGCCGAGGTCGGGCTCCCGCTGCCCGACCCCCTCGGTCTGGGTGATCCGGAACTCCTCCTCCAGCGCGTCCAGCCGCCCCCAGATCCGCACCATCTCGCCGAGCGTGGCCTTGGCCTTGCCGGACGGCACCTTCGGGGCCATCGCGTCGTCCGCGACCCGCGACTCGTACACCAACGCCGAGACGCAGGCGGCCAGTTCGGCCGGACCGAGGCCCTCCCAGACACCCTCGCGCAGACACTCGCTGGCGAGCAGGTCCAGCTCGCCGTAGAGCCGCGCGAGCCGCTTGCCGTGCTCGGTGACCTCGTCGGCGCGCAGATAGTCCAGCTCGGTCAGCAGCGCCACGATGCGGTCGAACGTCCGGGCGATCGTGTTCGTACGGCCCTCGATCCGCCGCTCCAGCTGCGAGGTGTCGCGCAGCAGCCGGTGGTACCGCTCGGCCCAACGGGCGTGGTCCTCACGGTCGTTGCAGCCGTGGCAGGGGTGCGCGCGCAGCGCGGTCCGCAGCCGGGCGATCTCGCGGTCGTCGGCGGCCTGGGAGCGCTGCTTGCGGTGCCGCTCGGCGGGGATGTGCCCGGCCTTGGTGCGCAGCGCCGACGCGAGGTCCCGACGGGACTGCGGGGAGCGGGGGTTGAAGGACTTGGGGATCCGCATCCGCTCCAGCGGCTCGACCGGCACCGGGAAGTCCATGGACGCCAGTCGCTTCACCTGCCGCTCGGCGGTCAGCACCAGCGGGCGCGGTCCGTCGTGGTGCTCGAAGCCGCGGTGGCCGTTCGACCGGCCCGCCGGCAGCCCCGGGTCCAGGACCAGCGCCAGGCCCGCGTACTTGCCGGTGGGCACGTGGATGACGTCACCGGGCTTCAGCTTCTCCAGCGCGACGGCGGCCTCCGCGCGCCGCTGGGCCACGCCCCGCCGGGCGATCTCGTTCTCCCGGTCCTTCAGCTCGCGGCGCAGCCGCGCGTACTCCTCGAAGTCGCCGAGATGACAGGTCATGGAGGCCTTGTAGCCCTCAAGGCCCTCCTCGTTGCGCTGCACCTGACGGGAGATGCCGACGACCGACTTGTCCGCCTGGAACTGCGCGAACGACGTCTCCAGCAGCTCGCGCGAGCGGTGCCGCCCGAACTGCTCGACCAGGTTGACCGCCATGTTGTACGACGGCTTGAAGCTGGAGCGCAGCGGGTACGTGCGCGTGCCGGCCAGGCCGGCGAGGTGCTCGGGGCTCATGCCGCGCTGCCAGAGCACGACGGCGTGGCCCTCGACGTCGATGCCGCGCCGCCCGGCCCGGCCGGTCAGCTGGGTGAACTCGCCCGGGGTGATGTCCGCGTGCTGCTCGCCGTTCCACTTGACGAGCTTCTCCAGCACCACCGAGCGGGCGGGCATGTTGATGCCGAGGGCGAGGGTCTCGGTGGCGAACACGGCCTTGACCAGGCCGCGCACGAACAGCTCCTCGACGACCTCCTTGAAGGTCGGCAGCATGCCCGCGTGGTGGGCCGCGATGCCGCGCTCCAGGCCCTCCAGCCACTCGTAGTAGCCGAGGACGTGCAGGTCCTCCGTCGGGATGGACGCCGTGCGCTCCTCGACCAGGGCGCGGACGCGCCCGCGCGCCTCGTCGTCGTTGAGCCGGAGCCCCGCGTACAGGCACTGCTGGACGGCGGCCTCGCAGGCCGCACGGCTGAAGATGAAGGTGATGGCGGGCAGCAGCCCCTCGGCGTCGAGCCGCTCGATGACCTCCGGCCGGCTCGGCGTCCAGATCCGGGAGCGCTGGCGGCGCTCCCGCTCACGGTCGGCGTCGCGCATGGACCGGCCTCGCCGGCGGTCCTGGTACGACGGTCGGCTCGCCTCCATGCGCGCCATGCGCGTCAGGTCGGGGTTGACGGCCTTCCTGTGGCCCTCGCCCTCCTCGAAGAGGTCGTACATCCGCCGCCCGGCCAGCACGTGCTGGAACAGCGGCACGGGCCGGTGCTCGGAGACGATCACCTCGGTGTCGCCGCGGACGGTGTCGAGCCAGTCGCCGAACTCCTCGGCGTTCGACACGGTCGCCGAGAGCGAGACGAGCGTGACCGACTCGGGGAGGTGGATGATCACCTCTTCCCAGACGGCACCGCGGAACCGGTCGGAGAGGTAGTGCACCTCGTCCATGACCACGTAGCCGAGGCCCAACAGGGTCTGGGAGCCGGCGTACAGCATGTTCCGCAGCACCTCGGTGGTCATCACGACCACCGGCGCCTCGGAGTTGACGCTGTTGTCGCCGGTCAGCAGACCCACCTTGTCCGTGCCGTAGCGTCGGCACAGGTCGGCGTACTTCTGGTTCGACAGCGCCTTGATGGGTGTCGTGTAGAAGCACTTCTTGCCCTGCCGGAGGGCGAGGTGGACGGCGAACTCGCCGACGATCGTCTTGCCGGAGCCCGTAGGCGCGGCGACGAGCACGCCCTTCCCTTCTTCGAGCGCCTGGCAGGCCTCGATCTGGAAGGGGTCGAGACCGAAGTCGTACATCTCGCGGAAGCCCGCGAGCGCGGTGGCCTGCTCGGCTGCCCGCAGGCGGGCTGCCGCGTACCGCTCGGCCGGTGAGAGGTCCTCTGTCATCGTGCTTTCGAGCGTACCGGGCCGCACTGACAACAGGACGATCATTATCCGGATCCGTTCCTGTGAAACCCAGGATCCGCGCAGCTCAGGGGCCGACGACCCGCACGCCCCCGCGTACGCAGCGCACGCTCAGCGGCAGCGGGCCGAGCGGCTCGCCGTCGGCGTAGCCGGTGACGTCCTCGGCGGCGATCTCGACCCGGGCCGCCCGCAGCACGGTCACCTTCGGATGGCCGACGTGCGTGCCCCGGTACACCCTCGGGAACACCCGCAGCAGCGTCGCCCGGCTGCAGTCCCCGACGACGGTGATGTCGAACAGCCCGTCGGTCAGGTCGGCGCCGGGGCAGATCCGCATGCCGCCGCCGTAGGAGGAGCCGTTGCCGACGGCCACGAGGGTCGCCTCGACCTCCCGGACCTCTCCGTCGTCGAGGCGTATCCGGTACGGGACGGGCCGGAACCCGGCGAGTTCGGCGATCATCGCCAGGTCGTACTTGAGGCGGCCGGTGGGCCATCGCATGCGGTTGCCACGGTCGTTGACGCGGGAGTCGAAGCCGGAGGCCAGGACCGTGCCGAACCAGCGGTCGCCCACCTGCCCGAGGTCGATGTCGCGGATCCGGCCGCACTTGAGAGCGTCGGCGATCATGCGGCCCGCGGCGGCGGGCTCCCGCACGGGCAGGCCCAGGGCGCGGGCGAAGTCGTTGCCGGTGCCGACGGCGACCAGGCCGAGGGGGGTGCGGGTGCCCGCGACGGCCCGCAGCGCGAGGGACGCCATGCCGTCACCGCCGACGGCGATCAGCGCGCCCGTGCCGCCCTCGACCGCCGCCCGCGCGCGTACGAGGGCGTCCGCGGCATCCTCCCCGAGGACCGTCCGGACCGAGAAGCCGGCCGCCCGCAACGCGGAAGCGGCCGGCTGCGCCGCGTGGGCGCCCCGGCCGCGGCCCGCGGTGGGGTTGACGAAGAGGGTGATCTCGCTGGTCACGCGACCGACCCTACGATCTTCCTGCCGGTCTTCAGGTCACGTCGTCATAACCGTTGACCCGGTCCGAGCGCTCCGAGCCCGCCTGCTCGGGCAGCGCGGCCCGGCCGGTCGTCACGGGCTCGATCTCGCCGATGTCGTCGGGGGAGAGATCCAGCTCGGAGGCCTCGTCGTCGGCGGGACCCAGGGCCTCGCGACGGCTGCGCCGACGGTCGTTGAGCAGGGAGAAGGCGACAGCGGCGAAGTACAGGATCCAGATCGGTGCCGCGAGCGCCAGCATGGTCAGCGGGTCGGTGCTGGGCGTGGCGATGGCCGCGAACACCGTGATGCCCATGATCATGCCGCGCCACCAGCCGAGCATGCGCTGGCCGGTGAGCACCCCGGTGAGGTTGAGCATGACCAGCAGCAGCGGCAGCTCGAAGGAGAGGCCGAAGACGAGCACCATCCGCATGACCAGGTCGAGCAGGTCGTCCAGCGGAAGGAGGTTGGACGTGCCGCCCGGGGTGAACTCCAGGAGCACCTTCGCCGTGGTGGGGAGCACCGTGTAGGCGAAGTAGGCGCCGACGAGGAACAGCGGGGCGCCCGTGGCGACGAAGGCGTAGGCGTACTTCCGCTCGTGCCGGTGCAGTCCCGGCGCGACGAAGGCCCAGAGCTGATAGAGCCAGGCCGGCGAGGCCAGCACGACACCGGCCATCAGCGACACCTTCAGCGCCAGCGTGAAGGGGGTGAGCAGGCCGTTGATGGTGATCTGCGCACAGGGCTTCGTGCCGGCCTGCGACTTGGCCAGCTCGGCGAAGGTCTTGTCACAGCCGACCGAGTCGAGGATCGGCTTGGTGATCAAGTTGATGATGTCGTTGTAGAAGAAGGCGGCGACGACCGTGACGGCGACGATCGCCAGCATCGCCTTGGCGAGCCGGTTGCGGAGCTCGCGAAGGTGCTCCGCGAGGGGCATCCGCCCCTCGGGATCCTTCTCCTGCTTGCGGGCAGACTTCAGCAACCCACGTTCCCATCTCGTGCGGCGGGCCGGAGGTCACCGGCCCTGCGTCAGCGCTTGGTCGTGTCCGTGGGCTCGTTGACCGGACGCGAGCTGGTCACGTCACCGGGCGCTGCCTGGATGGTGCGCTGCGAGGGCTCGTCGTTGTTGGGCGGGCCGGCCGGGGTCGTGGAGGACTTGTTCTCGTCCTTCATCGCCTTGGCCTCGCTCTTGAGGATGCGGGCGGACTTGCCGAGCGACCGAGCCATGTCCGGAAGCTTCTTCGCGCCGAACAGCAGGATGATGACGACGAGGATGAGAATGATCTCGGGGGCTCCGAGCCTTCCGAACATAAGTCTTTACCTTCTCACCGAGGCGGCTGTGGTGGGGTGCTGTCCGACCGGTCGGACACATGTCCGAACGATCGTGCTGGCAGCGATCGTAACGCTCGGGGGTGAACGTGAGGCAATCCCTCTGCATCCCCCGTGCGTACTCCCGTCCGCGACCAGTGCCTCGTTAACCGGGCCGCGACCAGCAGAGTACCTGTCCGAACCGCCGAGGTGACAGGGCGAAGTGTCCCAAAAGCAACTCATGGCCGCCGCCCGCGGCACTCACAGAGCGTCCACCGACCGGGCCGCACTCCCCGCCGCCCGCTCCAGATCCTCGGCGGCCCGGTTGATACGGCGCGCCGAGTCCGTGACCTGCCTGCCCAGGCGCTGTGCCTCCACGAACACCCGCACGGCGAGCACCCCGAGCACGACGAGACCCACGAATCCCACGGCAACCGCGAACATCGGCCAGAACATGACGCCGAGCCTAGACGGTCCCGGGCGGGCGGACGTCCAGTGCCCTAGACAGTGGAGTGCAGCCTGAGGGTCCGCACACCGCCGCCGGTGAGCAGCTCCACGATCCGCTCCCCCGCGGGCTTGCGGACGGACGCGCCGCACTCCGGGCAGGTGAAGGAGTAGAAGGTGGTGCGGCTCGTGGCGCCGATGGCCAGGCGCAGGGCGCCCGCGGCCAGCTCGAAGCACCCTCGGCAGTCGGGGCAGCCCGCCCGGAAGACGACCGGGGTCACGCTTCTCATCCCGGCGAACGCGGACTCCACCGTCATGCCCCGCACACCGGACGTCGCCGACTCGCTCAAGCCCTCGCTCCTCTTTCTGGGGTGGTACGCCTCCGGGGCGCCACGGCCGGTGGCACGGTCCGGCCGTACCGGCCGTGGACCGCTGACGGGCGCCGGTGGCTCACCCGGGCCCGTCGCCGGGCCCGTCCGGATGCGCGTGCACCGCCTGCGGTCCGCCGGCGCCGGCCTCCGCGACGCGAGCCGTCCGCTCCTCGATCCCGTCGTACGCCGCCAGTGCCTCACGGGCCGCCTGCCGGGCGCTGTCGGCGAGCTCCGGCGGCGAGACGATCCGGCCGTCCCGCCCGAGCCGCAGGGCCAGACGCCGGAGCGACGCCGGGTCGGGGGTCCGCAGGGTGATACGCAGCCCGCCGTCCGACAGCTCATCCGCACTGTCGTGCGGGTAGTACTCCGCGACCCAGCGGCCGCCGGGCCCGACCTCGACCACGACCTCCGGGTCCTCGGCCGCGGGCTGCACCAGGGCCTCGGAGAGGTCCCGCAGCTCGATCTCCGGCGGAGCCGACGGCTCGTCAAGGATCTTGATCTCGGCGACCCGGTCGAGCCGGAAGGTGCGGCGCGCCTCGGAGCGGCGGCACCAGGCCTCGACATAGGTGTGCCCGACGCTGACCAGGCGGATGGGGTCGATCTCCCGCTCGGTGACCTCGTCGCGCGCCGGCGAGTAGTAGCGGATCCACAGCCGGCGGCGCTCGGCGATCGCCCGGTCGACGTCCGCGAAGACACCGCCCTCGGACTCGAAGGTCACCGACAGGCGCGAGCTGGCACCCGCCGCCTCACCGGCCGCGGTCTCCACCTTGGCCGTCGCCCGCAGCAGCGCCTGCCGGTCGCTCTCACGCAGTCCGGGCAGCGTGGACACCGCCCGGGCGGCGACGAGCAGGGCCGTGGCCTCGTCGGCGGCGAGCCGGAGCGGCTCCGCGGCCTCCGCCGCGAGGGCTGCCGGGTTGTGCCACCAGATGCGCTCGCCGTCGGTGTCGATGTCGAGCAGGTCGCCGCCGCGGAAGCTGGTGCCGCACATGGGCAGCACGTCGAGGTCGGAGACCAGCTCGTCCTCGCTGATACCGAAGGCGCGCGCGACGTCCTCGACCCGGGCTCCGGGGCGCTCCTTCAGATACGTCACCAGCGAGAGCATCCGCCGGGTCTGGTCGATGGCGTTCACGGGCCTGACCGGTTTGCCTGCCACTGTTTCCGCTCCCCCTCAGCCCTTGGCCACGGCCCGCAGCCGGTCCACCACGTCGGCCCGCAGCTCGGCGGGCTCCAGGACGACCACATCCGGCCCGAACTCCACCAGCCAGGCGTCCAGCCCGTGGCCGTACGGAATCTCCAACTCGTCCCAGCCGTCGCCGAGTTCCCGGACGGAGGTGGCCTTCGCCCGAAGGGGGTAGCCCGCGCCCGCACGCAGCCGGATCCGCGCCGAGCGGTCGGCGACCTCACCGGCCCAGCTCGCCACAGTCTCCCGGACGGTGACGACGTCCGGCACGTCAGCGGTGTACCGGCCGCCGCGCGAGCGGACCTTGCCGGTGATCCGCGACAGCCGGAAGACCCGCTCGGCGCCCCGGTCGCGGTCCCAGCCCGCCAGGTACCAGTGCCCCCGCCAGCACTCCAGCGCCCAGGGCTCCACATGCCGCTGCTCCGGGTGGGCCGCCGTGGCCTTGCGGTAGTCGAAGGCGACGGGCCGGCGGTCCCGGCAGGCCAGCATCAGCGGCTCGAAGGCGGCCTCGTGCACGGGGATGCGCGGCTCCAGCGCGCCGTGCGACCCGTACGGGTCGACGTCCTCGGGGAGTCCGGCCGCGCGCAGCTTCTGCAGGGCGCCGCTGGCCGCTCCGGCGAGCCGGGCCTGCTGCCACACCTTGGCGGCGAGCCCGAGGGCGGCGGCCTCCTCGGCGTCCAGGGTGATGGGCGGGAGGCGGTTGCTGTCGCGGCGGGCCATGTAGCCGATCTCGCCGTCGAGGCTCTCGACGGTCTCGATGACCAGCCCGAGTTCACGCAGGTCGTCCTTGTCGCGCTCGAACATGCGATTGAAGGAATCATCGGAGCCGGACGCGCCGTTGCCCGGCCCGAAGGCCTCGACGTAGGCCTCGATGGAGTCGCGCAGCTCACGCTTGCTGAGCGGCCGCCGTGTCCCGAGCAGACACAGCGCCAGATTCATGAGCCGCTCCGCCTTGGCAATGGCCATCGACGCGCTTCGCCTCCCTATGGTGCTTACGAGCGATGACCGTACCGCCACACGGTGGCACGGCAAAAGCCGAGGGCCCATGCCCGAACAGGCATGGGCCCCACATGATCGAGTCTGTCGGAGCTTGCTCAGACCCCGAGCAGGTCGACCACGAAGATCAGCGTCTCGCCGGCCTTGATCAGAGGCGACGGGCTCTGGTTGCCGTACGCGAGGTGGGCGGGGATGGTCAGCTGGCGGCGGCCGCCGACCTTCATGCCCTGCACGCCCTGGTCCCAGCCCTTGATGACCCGGCCGCCGCCCAGCGGGAAGCGGAACGGGGTGCCGCGGTTCCAGCTGGCGTCGAACTCCTCGCCCGTGCTGAAGGAGACACCCACGTAGTGCACGGTGACGGTCTGGCCGGCCTGCGCGACCGGGCCGTCGCCCTCCCAGATGTCCTTGATCTCGAGGTCCGCCGGGGGCTCGCCGCCCGGGAAGTCGATCTCGGGCTTGTCGATGCTCACTTCATCTCTCCTTGTTACGTGACCTGCGTCGGGGACAGTCTCACAGACCGGCCGGGTCAGACCGTGCCGAGGATGTCCACGGTGAAGACCAGCGTGTTCTTGGCCAGCTCACTCTGCGGGCTCGCGCCGTAGCCGAGCGAGGGCGGGATCACCAGCAGCACCCGGTCGCCCACGTGCTTGCCGACGAGGCCCTTGTCCCAGCCTGCCACCACGGAGCCGTTGCCGATCTGGAAGGCGGTGGCGCCGCCGTGGTCCCAGGAGGAGTCGAACTTCTTGCCGTCCTCCCACTTGACGCCGGTGTACTGCGCGATGAGTCCCTGGCCGGCCTCGACCTTCTTGCCGTCGCCCTTGATCAGCACCTGCTCCTTGAGGTCCTTGGGAGCCTTCTCGCCCTTGGGGACGGTGATGACCGCGGCCTTCTGCGACGGGGACTTCACCTCGGGCATGCCCGGCTCGGAGGGCGCCTGCTCACCCTTGGCCTCGGCCTTGGTGTCGACGCTCGCGGCACCGACCGGGTCGACCACCCAGATCAGCACGTCCTTGGCGGAGATCCCGGAGGAGGTGTTGAGGCTCTGGCCGATCAGATCGCCCGCGGTGCCCTGCACCAGGATCCGGCTGCCGGGCTTCTTGCCCTTCACCGCGTCGAGGACCTTCTCGGGGAGCTGCTGGCTCGGCTTGCCGATCTGCTCGATGGACTGCCGGCGGGGAGCCTTGTCACCCGCCGCTCCCGCGGCCCAGGTGCCGCCGAGCTCCTGGCCCCCGCCCCACTTCTCGACGGTCCAGTCCAGGCGGACGAAGTCCGAGCCCTTGATCGGAGTGCCGCTGCCCGCCGAGACCGTCTTGACCACGGTCTTGTCGGACGGCTTGCCGTCCTTGGGCACGGAGATCTCGGGCTTCGCCCCGACCTTCCCCTTGATCTCGGCGACGCCTCCCGCCGTGTCGCCGTTGTTCCCGTCGTCCGATCCGCACGCGGCGGTGAACAACAGGGCGGGAACGGCCAGCAACGCGGCCACGCGTCGTTTCGTGTTGTAGTTCATCAGTCCAACTGGGATCGGTGATGTGGGGGCAATGGCCGCCACTCTACGGCGTACCCGCTCCGCACTCGTCTCACCGCGCGACACGCCGTCCTCGGCCCGCTCGGGAACGGCCGGATACGGGCGGGAAAAGGCCGATGCCCGGAGGTGTGAAAACCCCCGGGCATCGGCTTCTCGCACTGACCGGCGCCGGCTCACATTCCGGCGATCAGCTTCTCCACCCGGTCGTCCACGGAACGGAACGGGTCCTTGCACAGCACGGTCCGCTGAGCCTGGTCGTTGAGCTTGAGGTGGACCCAGTCGACCGTGAAGTCACGGCGCTGTTCCTGGGCCCGCCGGATGAAGTCGCCCCGCAGCCGGGCCCGAGTGGTCTGCGGCGGAACGGACTTGCCCTCGAAGATCTTCAAGTCGTTGCAGATACGGGCCGCCTGGCCCTTCTTCTCGAGCAGGTAGTACAGGCCACGACGACGGTGGATGTCGTGGTAGGCGAGGTCTATCTGCGCGACCCGCGGGTGCGACATGGTCATGTTGTGCTTGGCGCGGTACCGCTCGATGAGCTGGTACTTCATGACCCAGTCGATCTCGGTGCCGATGCGGTCGAGGTCCTCGGACTCGATCGCGTCCAGTGTGCGGCCCCACAGCTCCAGGACCTGCTCGACGGTGCCGGTGCGGATGCCCCGGCGCTCGCAGAAGTCCAGGGCCTTCTCGTAGTACTCGCGCTGTACCTCCAGGGCCGAGGCCTCGCGTCCGCTGGCCAGGCGCACCTTGCGCCGGCCGGTGATGTCGTGGCTGACCTCGCGGATCGCCCGGATCGGGTTCTCCAGGGTGAGGTCCCGCATCACCGTGCCCGCCTCGATCATGCGCAGCACCAGGTCGGTGGCGCCGACCTTGAGCAGCATGGTCGTCTCGGACATGTTGGAGTCGCCCACGATGACGTGCAGGCGGCGGTAGCGCTCGGCGTCGGCGTGTGGTTCATCACGCGTGTTGATGATGGGCCGGGAGCGGGTCGTCGCCGAGGAGACGCCCTCCCAGATGTGCTCGGCCCGCTGGCTCACGCAGTACACGGCGCCGCGCGGCGTCTGCAGCACCTTGCCGGCACCGCACAGCAGCTGCCGTGTGACCAGGAACGGGATGAGAATGTCCGCGAGCCGGGAGAACTCCCCGTGCCGGGCGACCAGATAGTTCTCGTGGCAGCCGTAGGAGTTGCCCGCCGAGTCGGTGTTGTTCTTGAAGAGGTAGACGTCGCCCGCGATTCCCTCCTCGTGCAGGCGTCGTTCGGCGTCCACCAGGAGTCCTTCGAGAATGCGCTCGCCTGCTTTGTCGTGGGTGACCAGTTCGGTCACGTTGTCGCATTCCGGTGTCGCGTATTCCGGATGCGATCCCACGTCGAGATAGAGGCGGGCGCCGTTTCGCAGAAAGACATTGCTGCTGCGGCCCCATGACACGACACGGCGGAAGAGGTACCGCGCCACCTCGTCAGGAGACAGGCGGCGCTGTCCCCTGAACGTGCACGTGACGCCGTACTCGTTCTCCAGCCCGAAAATGCGGCGGTCCATGAGGGAACATTACGCCCGATCCCCTGAACTGAAACGGGGTTCGGGGGCACGGTTTGGATCATTTTCCGAACCGGACACAACAACCGCTCCCTGGCCGGGAGCTGCGACTACCCGTCCTGTGGCGGTCAAAACCAGCAGGGACACGCCACCGGCGACGGCCGGTACGGCGAAGCCCCACAGGGCCCCGCCCCTCTCGACCACGGGCCCCGCGACGCCCGTTCCGACCGAGTGGCCCACGGTGAACGTCGTCACCAGCCAGGAGAACGCCTCGGTGACCGTGCCGCGCGGGGCGTGCCGGTCGACCAGGACGAACGCGCAGGCGATGGCGGGCGCGAGGAAGACCCCGGCGAGCGCGGTGAGCGCCACCATCGGCACGGCGTCCGGCATGAGCATCAGCGGGAGGTAACACACCACCAGAAGGGCGACCAGCACCTGGAGTCGCCGCGCGGGCTCACCGGCCCACTGCCGGGCGCCGTAGACGGTGCCGCCCACCAGCGCGCCGAAGCCCAGGGCCGCCATCAGCCAGCCGTACACGGCGTCTCCGCCGTGGTCGTCCGCGTAGGGCACCGAGGCGACCGTGATGGACCCGAGCGCCATCCCGATGAACAGGAACGCCGCCAGCAGCGCGAGCAGTCCGGGTGAGCGCAGCGCGCCGAGCCAGTGCGCCTCACGCGGCGCCGACCGCCAGGCGCGCGAGGGCTCCGACACCACGACGGACAGCGCCCCCAGCACCCCGACCACGTTCAGCACGAGCAGCGCGGCCTGGGCCGACCACAGGGACACGCACAGCGTCACGAGCAGCGGCCCGACGGTGAACATCACCTCCTGGGCCACGGCGTCCATGGCGTACGCCGTGTGCACCTGGTCCTCCCGGCGCAGCACGGACGGCCACAGCGCGCGCAGTCCGCCCTCCAGGGGCGGCGTGAAGAGCCCGGCGCCGGCCACGGCGGCGTAGGCGAGCGGCAGCGATCCGATGCCGGAGAAGGCGAAGACGGCCATCGCCAGCCCGGACAGCACGGCTGCGGGCAGCTGCACAAGCGGCTGCCCGCGCAGGTCGACGATCCTGCCCAGCACGGGCTGCCCCACGGCGTTGGCGACCCCGTAGACGGCCGCCAGCGCCCCCGCCAGGGTGTACGAGCCGCCCTCGGCCCGGACGAACAGCACGATCGCGATGGGGGCCGTGGCGCAGGGCAGCCGGCCCACGAGCGTGCCGACGAGCAGCCGGGCGGCGTGTCGCGCCCGGAGGATCTCCAGATATCCCGTGGCCATGTCCCGCCCCTAGGTTTTACGTATAACGTCGGAGTCCATACGTACCATGGCCGCTGTTCGCGGGTCCAGACGAAGGAGCAGGCCGACGGTGGTACGAGGCAGCACACGCCCGACGAGCCGGGACGTCGCCCAGGCCGCCGGCGTCTCCCAGGCGGCCGTGTCCCTGGTCCTCGGCGACAAGTGGCGCGGCCGCGTCTCGGAGGCGACGGCGGAGCGCGTCCGCGAAGCCGCCCGCGACCTGGGCTACCGCCCCAACCTCGCCGCCCGCAACCTGCGCCTGGGCCGCACCCGCACGGTCCTCCTGGTCGTCCCGGCCCTCACCACCGAGTTCTTCGCCGGCGTCTACACAGGCGCGGCCCGCGTCGCCGCCGAACACGGCTTCGGCGTGGTCCTCTACCCCTCCCCCGAGGGCATCGGCCCCGCCCGCGACCCCTTCGCCTCCGCCCAGGCCGCACTGGACGGCGTGATCGCCTCCTCCATGGCCGCGGACGCCCTGACCGCGATCCGCGGCGAGGCACTCCCCCTGGTGATGCTGGACAGCGACCCCGACGGCAGCCTGGGGGCGGCGACGGTGAACCTGGACATCGCCGACGGCGTCCGCCAGGCCGCGGCACATCTGCTGGCCCTGGGCCACCGCCGCTTCCTCCATCTGGCGGCGGACGTCCCCTCCTGGACCTTCGAGATCCGCGCCCGCGAGCTGGCGGCGAGGCTGTCGCAGGTACCGGGCACATCGGTCCGCACGGCCCGGGCCCCGATCTCCATCGAGGGCGCGGTGACCGCCGCCGAAACGGCGCTCGCGGCCCCCGGTACCCGCCCTACCGCCGTGATCTGCGACGACGACCAGCTCGCGGCCGGCACGTACAAGGCGGCCCGCCGCCTCGGACTGCGCATCCCGGACGACCTGTCGGTCACAGGCGTCGACGACCTGGCCCTGGCCACCGCCATGGACCCGGAGCTGACGACGGTCCGCCTGAACGCCGAACTCTTCGGCGAACGCGGCATGCGCGCCCTGCTGGCCGTCCTGGAGGACCGCGCCCCCGAGAGCGGGGACATCCCGGTCCAACTGGTGGTACGAAGCTCTACGGCCCCGCCTCGTTGATTGTGCCGGCCGTTGCCGCTGGGGCCGGGTGGGTCCGCAACCCGGCGGAGCGGGGTGCCGCTGCGCCCACCCGTGGCGCCCCTAGCGGCACGCATGCCCGCAGCTAGGGCAGAGCGCGCCCGCAGCGGTTGGCGCGTCAACGCCAGTCAGTCGGTCTGAAGGTCCATCGCGCCGTCCCGAGGACGGACACCCCCGGCGCGGCCCCGCCCCACCACCCGGCGTCAGGCGCCGTCCGCACACGCACCCGCACCCGCACCCGCACACAGCGACGCGCCCCGACCACGAACCACCAGCCGGAGCGCGCCACCCCACATGAGAACTACTCGGCGTCGTCCTCCGACGCCCCCTCCGCGTCACCGCCGGCGGCATCCGCATCGAGCAGCCGCGACAGCTGCCCCCCACTGATCCGCTTGAACTTGCGCTTCTGCGGGCGCGTGCGGTCCAGCACCGCGACCTCCAGCCGCTCCGCGGGGATCTCCCGCTCACTGCCGTTGGTGTCGCGGGACAGCGCCTGCACCGCCAGCTTCAGCGCCTCCGCGAGCGTCATGCCCTCCTGATGGCGCTGGTCCAGATAGCTGCTGATCTGCTCGGCATTGCCGCCCACCGCGACCGAGCCGTGCTCGTCCACGATGGAACCGTCGTGCGGCAGCCGGTAGATCTGGTCGCCCTCGGGCGTCTCCCCGACCTCGGCGACGACCAGCTCCACCTCGTACGGCTTCTCGGCGGCGCTGGAGAAGATCGTGCCCAGCGTCTGGGCGTAGACGTTCGCCAAGCCCCGGGCCGTCACGTCGTCGCGGTCGTAGGTGTAACCGCGCAAGTCGGCGTAGCGCACACCGCCGATCCGCAGGTTCTCGTACTCGTTGTACTTGCCGGCGGCCGCGAAACCGATCCGGTCGTAGATCTCGCTGAACTTGTGCAGCGCACGGGACGGGTTCTCGCCGACGAACACGATGCCGTCGGCGAACTGCAGCACGACCAGGCTGCGACCACGGGCGATGCCCTTGCGGGCGTACTCCGCCCGGTCGGCCATGGCCTGCTGAGGTGAGACATAGAACGGCGTCGACACCGGTTATCCATCCCTCTCTTGAAGATTCCGTCGGTTCACTGGACCACCCTCACGAAGACGATCGCCGCTACAGCAGCGCGGCCCGCGGCCCGTCGGGCTGCTCCAGCCGCCGCTCCAGGATCGAGCGTGCGATCTCGGATGCCTCGGTCTCGGTGAGCCGGCGGAAGCCGTCGTCGGTGATCACGGTGATGATGGGATAGATCCGGCGGGCGACATCGGGACCGCCGGTCGCCGAGTCGTCGTCTGCCGCGTCGTAGAGCGCCTGGACCACGAGCGTCGTGGCCTCGGCCTCGCTGAGGTCGTCCCGGAAGAGCTTCTTCATCGCACCACGGGCGAAGATCGACCCGGAGCCGGTGGCCGCGTAGTTGTGCTCCTCGGAGCGGCCGCCGGTGACGTCGTAGGAGAAGATGCGGCCCCTGCCGCGGTCCACGTCGTACCCGGCGAACAGCGGCACCACGGCCAGGCCCTGCATGGCCATGCCGAGGTTGGAGCGGATCATCGTCGACAGCCGGTTCGCCTTGCCCTCCAGGGACAGCTGCGCGCCCTCGACCTTCTCGAAGTGCTCCAGCTCCAGCTGGAACAGCTTCACCATCTCCACGGCCAGGCCCGCCGTGCCGGCGATGCCCACCGCCGAGTACTCGTCGGCGGGGAAGACCTTCTCGATGTCCCGCTGCGCGATGACGTTGCCCATGGTGGCGCGCCGGTCACCGGCGAGGACCACACCGCCGGGGAACGTCGCGGCGACGATCGTGGTCCCGTGGGGGGCCTCGATGACGCCCTGGGTGGGCGGCAGTTGCCGGTTGCCGGGCAGGATCTCCGGCTGGTGCTCGGACAGGAAGTCCATGAAGGAGGAAGACCCTGGCGTCAGGAAGGCAGCTGGTAGACGCCCGGTGCTACGAGTGTTGGCTTCCACGCGATTCCTTCCACATAAGCGGCAGCCCGCCTTATGGCATCGGGCCGATCCTTGAACTGCCCCAGTGCGGCGTTGCAGCTGAAGCACAGTACGCCTCGGACCCTACCCGTCTTGTGGCAGTGATCCACATGCTCGGGCACGGCCGCCGAACATATGCAGCAGACGCCCCCTTGAGAGACGATCAGCTCGTCGCGCTCGGCCTCGGTGAGGCCGTAGTGACGCTTCAGATGGTCCCGCCGACTCTGGGCCGCCCTACATGCCTTGCAGCGCGTCGACAGCCCGTCCGAGGCTGTCGCGTTGCGATGCCACTCACTGTGGGGTTTGATCTCGCCGCACGTCCGGCAGAGCTTGTGCCCCTCGGGCACCTCCACCTTCCCCCGGACCGTCTTACCCCTGCCCTCCTGGCGTCGTCGGTGATACTCGGCCGCGCATTCACGGCAATTGACCTGCAGCCCATCAGGCCGCGATCTGTTCGCCGCGAATGCGCCGACGGGGAGCGACTCCTGGCACGCCGAGCACTTCTTCGATCCCCCACCGTTCATGGATGTGACTTACTGTCCACCCTTTTGAACGAAGGACCGCACGAAGTCCTCTGCATTCTCCTCCAAGACGTCGTCGATCTCGTCCAGAACCGAGTCCACGTCGTCGCTCAGCTTCTCCTGACGCTCCTTGAGGTCCTCGGAAGCCTGCGTCTCCGCCGCCTGCTCCTCGACCTCCTCGGTGGACCGGGTGGCCTTCTGCTGTCCGCCGCCGGTGTCCTTGGTCGCCATATCCCTCACCCCGCTCGGTTCGCCCGACACAGTTGCTCGGTCAAGATCAGACCCTACTCGCCGGGTCTGACAGTGGCCCCGCAGTTGCTCCAACGTACGGGGACCACCTCGATGATTCCCGGACCAGGGTCTTTCCACCCTGTCCGGCCGGTTACGGACGAGTACCCATTCAGCGCGGTCACCCGCCCGACAGGACCCTGACCAGGTCTTCCGCGGTGCGGCAGCGGTCCAGGAGCTCCTTGACGTGATTACGCGTTCCGCGAAGCGGTTCCAGGGTTGGGACGCGCTGCAGCGAGTCCCGGCCCGGCAGATCGAAGATCACCGAGTCCCAGGAGGCCGCCGCGACGTCGTCCGCGTACTGCTCCAGGCAGCGGCCGCGGAAGTACGCCCGGGTGTCCTCCGGGGGCACCGTACGGGCCTGCTCGACGTCCGCGTCGGTCAGCAGCCGCTTCATGCGCCCGCGGGCCACCAGACGGTTGTACAGGCCCTTCTCGGGCCGCACGTCGGCGTACTGGAGGTCGACCAGGTGCAGCCGCGCCGCGTCCCAGTCGAGGTTGTCCCGGCGTCGGTAGCCCTCCATGAGTTCCCGCTTGGCGACCCAGTCCAGCTCCCCGGCCAGGCTCATCGGGTCGTGCTCCAGACGGGTGAGAGTGTCCTCCCAGCGGGACAGGACGTCCTTGGTCTGGTCGTCGGCGTCGGCCCCGAACCGCTCCTCCACGTACTTGCGCGCCAGCTCGTAGTACTCCATCTGCAGCTGGACAGCCGTGAGTGTGCGGCCGCTGCGGAGCGTGACCAGGCGCTTCAGGGACGGGTCGTGCGAGACCTGGTGGAGCGTGCGGACGGGCTGGTCGACGGCCAGGTCGACGGCGATGAATCCGTCCTCGATCATCGACAGCACCAGCGAGGTCGTGCCCAGCTTGAGGTAGGTCGAGATCTCCGACAGATTCGCGTCGCCGATGATCACGTGCAGGCGCCGGTACTTCTCGGCGTCCGCGTGCGGCTCGTCGCGGGTGTTGATGATCGGGCGCTTGAGCGTCGTTTCGAGGCCGACCTCGACCTCGAAGTAGTCGGCTCGCTGGCTGAGCTGGAAGCCGTGCTCGTGCCCGTCCTGGCCGATGCCGACGCGGCCTGCTCCGGCGAAGACCTGGCGGGAGACGAAGAACGGTGTCAGGTGGCGCACGATGTCCGAGAAGGGGGTCTCCCGCTTCATCAGGTAGTTCTCGTGCGTGCCGTAGGAGGCGCCCTTGTTGTCGGTGTTGTTCTTGTACAGGTGGATCGGCTGGGCACCGGGCAGCTGGGCGGCCCGTTCCGCGGCCTCGGCCATGATCCGCTCGCCGGCCTTGTCCCAGAGGACGGCGTCCCGGGGGTTGGTCACCTCGGGGGAGCTGTACTCGGGGTGTGCGTGGTCGACGTAGAGCCGTGCACCGTTGGTGAGGATCACGTTGGCCAGGCCGATGTCCTCGTCGGTGAGCTGGCTGGAGTCGGCGGCCTCGCGGGCGAGGTCGAAGCCTCGCGCGTCCCGCAGCGGGTTCTCCTCCTCGAAGTCCCATCGGGCCCGGCGGGCCCGGTGCATCGCCGCCGCGTAGGCGTTCACGATCTGGGACGAGGTGAGCATGGCATTGGCGTTGGGGTGGCCGGGGACGGAGATCCCGTACTCCGTCTCGATGCCCATTACTCGCCGTACGGTCATGCGGCCCTCCTTGCCCGGCGGCACCCTCGGTCGTGGGCGCCACTCAGATACCGCTGGCGCTCGGTTGCGTGTGCGGTGCCCGTCCCCGCACTGCGCGACTTGGCGGTACGCAAGAGCCTAGAACGCCTTTGCGCTGGTGGGGAGATCATTTGCGTCATTGCGTTGCTCCAGCCGTGGCCTGAAAAACAGTCGGCTGCGGGTACCCGCCGAGGGCACCCGCAGCCGCCCTGCCTTTTACAGGTACTGACCGGTGTTCGCCACCGTGTCGATGGAGCGTCCGGTGTCCGCGCCCTGCTTTCCGGTGATGAGGGTGCGGATGTACACGATCCGCTCGCCCTTCTTTCCGGAGATCCGGGCCCAGTCGTCCGGGTTGGTGGTGTTCGGCAGGTCCTCGTTCTCCTTGAACTCGTCCACGCAGGCCTGGAGGAGGTGGGAGACGCGGAGGCCCTTCTGGTTCTTCTCGAGGAAGTCCTTGATCGCCATCTTCTTGGCGCGGCCGACGATGTTCTCGATCATGGCGCCGGAGTTGAAGTCCTTGAAGTAGAGGACTTCCTTGTCACCGTTGGCGTAGGTGACCTCCAGGAAGCGGTTCTCCTCGGACTCGGTGTACATATGTTCCACCGCCGTCTGGATCATGCTCTGGACGGTGGTGGCCTTGCTGCCGCCGTGCTCACCGAGGTCGTCGGAGTGCAGCGGGAGGCGCTCGGTGAGGTACTTGCCGAAGATGTCCTTCGCCGCCTCGGCGTCGGGACGCTCGATCTTGATCTTCACGTCCAGACGGCCGGGCCGCAGGATGGCGGGGTCGATCATGTCCTCACGGTTGGAGGCGCCGATCACGACCACGTTCTGCAGGCCCTCCACACCGTCGATCTCGGCGAGCAGCTGCGGGACGATGGTGTTCTCCACGTCCGAGCTGACACCGGAGCCGCGGGTGCGGAACAGGGATTCCATCTCGTCGAAGAAGACGATGACGGGGGTGCCCTCGCTGGCCTTCTCACGAGCACGCTGGAAGACGAGGCGGATCTGCCGCTCGGTCTCGCCGACGTACTTGTTCAGGAGCTCGGGGCCCTTGATGTTGAGGAAGAAGCTCTTGCCGGCGGCCTGGCCGGTGACCTCGGCGACCTTCTTGGCCAGCGAGTTGGCGACGGCCTTGGCGATGAGCGTCTTGCCGCATCCGGGGGGCCCGTAGAGCAGGACGCCCTTGGGCGGGCGCAGCTCGTGCTCCTTGAACAGGTCGGGGTAGAGGTACGGCAGCTCGACCGCGTCGCGGATGGCCTCGATCTGGCCGCCGAGACCGCCGATCTGCTCGTAGCCGATGTCGGGGACCTCTTCGAGGACGAGTTCCTCGACCTCGCTCTTGGGGACGACCTCGTAGACGTATCCGGAGCGGGGCTCCAGGAGCAGGGCGTCGCCGGGGCGGATGGTGACGTCCAGCAGCGGCTCGGCGAGCCGCACCACCCGCTCCTCGTCGGTGTGCCCGAGCACCAGGGCCCGCTCGCCGTCTTCGAGGATCTCCTTGAGGGTGACGATGTCGCCGACGCGCTCGAACTCCATGGCCTCGACCACGTTGAGCGCTTCGTTGAGCATCAGTTCCTGGCCGCGCCGGAGCTCTTCGAGTTCGACGCTGGGGCTGACGTTCACCCTGAGCTTGCGGCCGCCGGTGAAGATGTCGGCGGTGCCGTCCTCGTTGGCCGTCAGGAAGACGCCGAAGCCGGCCGGCGGCTGTGCGAGCCGGTCGACCTCTTCCTTGAGGGCCACGATCTGGTCGCGGGCCTCACGGAGCGTGTTGGCGAGTCGCTCGTTCTGCGCGGACACGCCGGCCAGATTGGTCTGCAGCTCGACGATCCGCTCTTCGAGAATCCTCGTGTGTCGCGGAGAGTCGGCGAGCTTGCGTCGCAGGACGGCGATCTCCTGCTCAAGATAGGCGATCTGCCCGGCCGGGTCGTCGGACCCGCGTCCCGGGCGGATGCCGCGGTTCATGTCGTCGTCGTGGGCTGCCACGGTCCTCACCTCCTCCAAGGGGAGCTGGACGCTTCCAGACCCTACCTGGGCGGGTGTCGATTGAAACCCCTAGATCACAAAGACGGTCGGGGTGTGTCCGATCTTCACCCTTGCGCTCTCCCTCACGCCAGGGGAATACCCAGCGAACATGATTGGAACCCAGCCGGAGGTAGGGTCGAACTGTTCAACACCCGCCGGAGCTGGCCGGATTCCCGATGCGGCTCGGCGGAGAAACGGCAGGAGAGATGAGCGTGCAGCAGGTGGCCGGGGCCGACGGTGCGGAGCTGGAGGTCTGGATCGACCAGGACCTGTGTACCGGCGACGGCATCTGCGCCCAGTACGCGCCCGAGGTGTTCGAGCTGGACATCGACGGTCTGGCCTATGTGAAGAGTGCCGACGACGAGTTGCTCCAGGGCAAGGGTGCGACAACGCCCGTTCCGCTGCCGCTTCTCACGGATGTGATCGACTCCGCGAAGGAGTGCCCGGGCGAGTGCATCCACGTACGTCGGGTTTCGGACAGGGCCGAGGTCTATGGACCGGACGCGGAGTGACTACTTCTCTACGTTCCGTTACTACTGTCTGATATCTCACACGCGCTGTCTCAGGGGCCTCACACGCTGCGGGCCCCGGCCGGGGTCGAGCGGACGAACGAGCCGCTGTGCCAACGCCATTTCACGTCGGTCTTCTGGTCGGGGCAGCAACGCGGCACGTCGGCCGACGAGTAGCCGAGGAGCGTGGCGGTGACGGCGCCGTCGGAGACGGCGAAGTCGGTGACGGTGGTGCCGTCCTTGGGGTCGAGCAGGGTGGCCACGAGGCGGGGCTTGCCGCCGTCGGCGCCGCGCGTGAGGACGTACACGCCGTCCGGCGGGGTGCCCATCGGGGAGTCGCAGTGGACGACGGCCACCGTCTCGGGGCGGCCGTCGCCGTCGAGGTCTCCGGAAGCTCGCTTCTTCACCACGGCCTTCACGGGGCCGCACTCGATCGGGAATGTCACCGCGGCGGGGTCGGGCGGAGTCGTGTGCGCCGGAGCGCTCTTGGTCTGCGGGGCGGCCGGCTGGGCCGCCGTCGCCGCGCCGGGCTGCAGGACCGAGGAGAAGGCCACGACGCCCGCGACGGCTGTCGCGGTGGCGAGCCAGTGGATGGGGCGGGTGTGGGTGTGGGCGAGCTCCGGGACGGCGGAAGACTGCACTAGGAGGGTCTCCTGAGGCTGTGCCGGTGGGGTGGCCAGCATGGTGCCACACGTCACACCGCGAGGGAACGGCGGGGTGTGCGTGGTGTCTGCCGGGGAAGTCAGAAGGGTTACGGTTCCTGCCGCTGTGTCAGCGGGCCTGTGCGGGCGGTGCCGCTGCTGCGGCGGGGCCCAGCCGCCGCGGCCGTCGTGGCAGGTCAACGGCGTTCCGGTGGGATTCACCAGGGGCGGCAACGCAGAGGCGCCGTGGCGGAGTTCCGGTACGGATCCGGGAACTCCGGCACGGCGCTGGTGCGTTGGTGCGGTGAGTGGCGCCTTAGCGGCCGGAGCCGCCGTCGGCGTTGGGGCCCGCGTAGTCCTCGCCGTAGGCGCCCTTGGCGGGGCGGCGGCGGCGCATGGGCGGCTCGACGCCGTCGGCGAGGCGACGGGCGGTGAGCAGGAAGCCGGTGTGGCCGATCATCCGGTGGTCCGGTCGGACGGCCAGGCCCTCGATGTGCCAGTTGCGGATCATCGACTCCCAGGCGCTCGGCTCGTTGAAGCAGCCGATCTCGCGGATGGACTCGACGGTCCTGGCGAGCTGGGTGGTGGTCGCCACGTAGCAGCAGAGGATGCCGCCGGGTACGAGCGCCTTGGAGACGGCCTCCAGGCACTCCCAGGGGGCGAGCATGTCGAGGATGACGCGGTCGACGTCGGCGTCGGACAGGTTGTCCTGGAGGTCTCCGACGGTGAGCTGCCAGGCGGGGTGCGGGCCGCCGAAGTAGCGCTCCACGTTCGCCTGGGCGATCTCGGCGAAGTCCGCCCGGCGCTCGTAACTGTGCAGCATGCCCTGGTCGCCGATGGCCCGCAGGAGGAAGCTGCTGAGCGAGCCGGAGCCGACGCCCGCTTCCACGACGCGCGCGCCGGGGAAGATGTCGGCGAAGGCGAGGATCTGCCCCGCGTCCTTGGGGTAGACCACGGCGGCGCCGCGGGGCATGGACAGGACGTAGTCGGGGAGCAGGGGGCGCAGCGCGAGGTAGGCGACGTTCCCCGTGGTACGGACAACGCTGCCCTCGGGAGCACCGATCAGTTCGTCGTGGGGGAAGGAACCCTTGTGGGTGTGGAAGTTCTTCCCGGCCTCGAGCGTGAACGTGTAGTGGCGGCCCTTGGGGTCGGTCAGCTGAACCTGGTCCCCGACCTTGAAGGGCCCGCGCCTGCGGGCGGCACCGGTCGGTTCGGACATGTGACCAGCCTACCGGCCCCGGAGAGGGCCACCGACCACTAGGACGGCCTCGCCATCGCTTTCACGAAGGCGCGCTCCACGTCGGCCGCCGACAGGACGCCGTAGATCTCGCCGGTCTCCTCCACCACCAGGTACTCGGTGGCGGGGGTGGCGCGCAGGGCGTCCAGGAGTTCCTCGCCGGACAGTTCCGCGGAGACGCGCATGCCGTCGGTGAGGTCCTGGGCGAGGCCGCTGACGGCGACCCAGGGGCGGCGGTGCTCGGGCACGCCCACGATGGCGGCCTCGCGGACGAGGGAGAGAGGCTGGCCGTCGGCGTCGACGACGACCAGGGCACGGGCTCCTGCGGCGTTGGCTCTGCGCAGGGCCTCCGAGAGCGGGGTGTCGGTCTCGACGGGGACGGCGCGGCGGGTGAGGGCCCGGGCGCGCAGCTCGGGGAGGTGCTCGCGCAGGCGTGCCATGCGCAGGCTGTTGCCCGCGCCGGTCCAGATGATCGCGGCGAGGATCGCAGCGAGCAGGGCGTCCAGGACGGTGTCCATGCCGACGTTGTCGGCGGCGTCGGTGCCGAGGGCGCCGGACTGGGTCAGCAGGGGCAGTCCGATGAGGACGGAGACGGCCAGGGCGCGGCCGACCCAGGCGGCGGCGATGGTGCCCTTCATCGGCTTGCCGGTGATCTTCCAGACGACGGCACGGAGCATGCGACCGCCGTCGAGGGGCAGGCCGGGCAGGAGGTTGAAGGCGGCCACGATGAGATTGGAGATCATCAGGCCCGCGAGCAGGACGCCGGGGACGGTGCCGGGTTCCACCGTCTGCGCGGCGCCGTAGAAGGCGCCGGCGAGGACGAGGGAGAGCAGGGGCCCGACGAAGGCCAGGACGAATTCCCGGCCGGGGGTCTCGGCCTCCTTCTCGATCTCGGAGACGCCGCCGAAGAACTGGAGCTGGATGCGGCGGACCGGGAGTTTGAAGCGGAGGGCGGCGACCGTGTGGGCCAGTTCGTGGACGAGCACGGAGGCGTAGAAGGCGACCGCGAAGAAGAGGGACACCAGGTAGCGGGCGGCCCCGAGCTCGGGCAGCACGCGCTCCAGTTGTCCGCCGAACACCCAGGTGATCAGCGCGGCGACGAGGAACCAGCTCGGCGCGACGTACACGGGCACGCCGAAGGGCCGCCCCATGAGCAGCCCGCCCCGGGGCTCCGGGCGGTGGGGGGCGGGGCCCTTGCCGTCGGCGGAGTGGGCGAGGGGCCGGTCGCCGGGGGCGGGGGCGTCGGGTCGGTGGTTGGGGTGGCCGGGAACCGGGCCGGGGACCGAGGGCTGCTCCCGGCGATGCGCATCACCGGAGCCCGGGGCGTGGCCCGGGGCCGGGGCCTTGCGCAGCCGGTCCGCCTCGGGCCGACCGGCGGCGGGTGCGGCGTGCGGGTCGCCCGCGTAGGCACGGTCGGGGTGCGTGTCCGCCTCCGGCGAACCGTCACTGTCGCTCTCGGCGCGGGCCGCCGGTGCCGGTGCTACGCCGGCATCACCGGCTGCCGCGCGCGGGCCGTCGGCGTGGGCGCGGTCCGGGTGCGTGCCGGTCCCCGGCGAACCGTCACCGGCGCCCTCGGCGCGGGCCGCCGGTGCCGGTGCTACGCCGGCATCACCGGCTGCCGCGCGCGGGCCGTCGGCGTGGGCGCGGTCCGGGTGCGTGCCGGTCCCCGGCGAACCGTCACCGGCGCCCTCGGCGCGGGCCGGTGTCGTCCGCTGCGCGTCGGCGTCGGCGCGGTCGGGGTGGATGCCGGTTTCCGGCGAACCACCGCCGGCGCCCTCGGCGCGGGCCGGTTTTGTCCGCGGCGCCGCGGCGGCGTCGGTGCGGACAGGGTCCGTGTGCGAGCCGTCGGCGGGGGCGCTGTCGGGGTGCGTGTCGGTTTCCGGCGAACCGTCACCCTCGTCCCCGGCGCGGGCCGGTGTCACCCGCGGCGCCTCGGCGTCGGCGTCGGTGTGGGCAGGTCCCGTGTGCGGGCCGTCGGGGTGCGGGCCGGCCTCCTGCGGAGCGTCTCCGGCGCCCCCGGCGGGGGACGGCGCGTCACCGGCGCCCCCGGCCGGAGCCTGCGCGTCGGCACGGGTGGGTGCGGCGTCCGGAGTCCGCGGGTCCGGTGCAGCGTCGGTGGCGGGCCGGGGGGGTGCCGGGTCGTTCCCCGGGGCGTGTGCGGGGGGTGCCGGTGTGGCGGCGGGTGCCTGCGGTCCGGCCGGCTCTCGGCCCCGGGCGGGCTGCCCGGAAGCGGAACCGTGCTCGTGCGTGGGCTGTTCGTCGGCGGGGGCCGGGTCGGTGGCCCGGGGCGGAAGCCCCTCGTGGCGCTCGGCCGACTCGTCGTTGCCGGACCGCGGCTGCCCGCGCCCGCCGCTCTCGTCCACCGGTGTCCCCTCGTCGAAGCGTCTCCCGCGCCTGCCGGACGGGAGGGTCTCGTGTCGATGGTATGCGGCCGTCGAGGTGCGTTCCGCCCCGGCACCCCTGTGTTTCCCGTACGTCGACCTCCCCTCCCGGCTTCCCCCACGAACGCGGCTGGGTCACTGTCAGTGGCGGGCCGTATGGTCTGGGGCATGGAGACGAGCAGCGAGGGCGCGGCGGCGTCCGGGAGCAGCCCTGCCGCGGCGGCGGATCCGCCGCTCCCGGCGGGGCCCGCGCAGACGGCGGTGGACACGGCGGCAGAGGCGCGGACGGTGGCGGAGGCGGCGGCCGAGACCGCCGCCGTGAGCGACCTCGTGACCGGCTCCGCCGCCATACCGCCAGCGTCGCTGTCCCCCTCACGTGCCAGTGACTTCATGCAGTGCCCGCTGCTCTACCGCTTCCGGGTCATCGACCGGCTGCCGGAGAAGCCGAGCGAGGCGGCGACCAGGGGCACGCTGGTGCACGCGGTCCTGGAGCGGCTCTTCGACGCCCCGGCCGCCGAGCGCACGCCGCCCCGGGCGAAGTCGCTGATCCCCGGCCAGTGGGACCGGCTGCGCGAGACGCGGCCGGAGGTCGTGGAGCTGTTCGCCGACGATCCGCAGGGCGAGCGGCTGGCGCGCTGGCTGGGCGAGGCGGAGCAGCTCGTCGAGCGCTGGTTCACCCTGGAGGACCCCAGTCGTCTGGAGCCGGCCGAGCGGGAGCTGTTCGTCGAGGCGGAGCTGGAGTCCGGGCTGCGGCTGCGCGGCATCATCGACCGGGTCGACGTGGCTCCCACGGGCGAGGTCCGGATCGTCGACTACAAGACGGGGAAGGCGCCCCGGCCGGAGTATTCGGAGGGCGCCCTGTTCCAGATGAAGTTCTACGCCCTGGTGGTGTGGCGGCTGAAGAACGTGGTCCCCCGGCGGCTCCAGCTGGTCTATCTCGGCAGTGGTCAGGTGCTGACGTACGACCCGGTCCTCGCCGATCTGGAGCGGGTCGAGCGCAAGCTGCTGGCGCTGTGGGAGGCGATCCGGCTGGCGACCGAGACGGGTGACTGGCGGCCGCGCCCCACGAAGCTGTGCGGCTGGTGCGACCACCAGGCCCACTGCCCGGAGTTCGGCGGCACTCCCCCGCCGTATCCCCTGCCGGTGCAGGCGGCTCCGGGTGAGGGCGGCTGAGTCCGGCGGGCCCGTGCAGGGCAGAATGGGGCCGGACTAGCGAAGGAGACTCACGTGGCCATCCGCGTCCTACTGGTCGACGACCAGCCGCTGCTGCGCACCGGCTTCCGGATGATTCTGGAAGCGGAGCAGGACATCGCGGTCGTCGGGGAGGCCGGTGACGGACTGCAGGCACTCGACCAGGTGCGTGCGCTACAGCCCGATGTGGTTCTGATGGACATCCGCATGCCGCGGATGGACGGTGTGGAGGCGACCCGGCAGATCACCGGGCCCGGGCGGGACGGCCCGGCGAAGGTCCTGGTGCTGACCACGTTCGACCTCGACGAGTACGTGGTGGAGGCGCTGCGCGCCGGTGCCAGCGGGTTCCTGCTCAAGGACGCGCCGGCCAATGAGCTGGTGCAGGCCATCCGGGTCGTCGCCGGGGGCGAGGCCATGCTCGCGCCGAGCATCACCCGCCGGCTGCTCGACAAGTACGCCACGCATCTGCCGTCGGGGGACGAGCCGGTGCCGGACACGCTGCACACGCTCACCGACCGCGAGGTCGAGGTGCTGAAGCTGGTGGCGCGCGGGCTGTCCAACGCGGAGATCGCCGCCGATCTCTTCGTCAGTGAGACCACGGTCAAGACGCATGTCGGGCATGTGCTGACGAAGCTGGGCCTGCGCGACCGCGTGCAGGCCGCGGTGTACGCGTACGAGAGCGGGCTGGTGCGTCCCGGCGGGCAGTAGCGACAGGGAGCACGTACGCGAGAAGGGCGCCCCCCGTCGAGCGGGGGGGCGCCCTTCTGCGTTCCTGAGCGTCAGGCGTCCTTGCTGAGCTCCCAGAAGCGGAAGACCGTCGACGCGTCGAGGCAGTACTCGAGGCCGTAGACGCCGTCGCGGACGACCGCGTACTGCTTGGCCTGCCAGACCGGCAGGACGGGGAGTTCGTCGGCGACGATGTCCTGCAGCTCGCCGAACTCCTTGTCGGTGGATGCCCGGTTGGTGAGGGCGGCGGTGCGCGGGATGAGCGAGCCGGTGATCGTGCCGTTGTCGTAGTTGTTGTTCAGCACGTTGCCCTTGCCGAAGAAGGGGGCCGTGAAGTTGTCGGCGTCGGGGTAGTCCGGCACCCAGCCCTTCACGTAGACGCCGTACTTGCCGGCGGCGATGTCCTTCTCGTACTGGCCGAAGGGGACGGACTTGACGCTCGCGTCGAACAGGCCGCTGGCGTTGAGCTGGCCGGCGATGGCGTTCAGCTCCTGGTCGGTGGCGGGGCCGTAGCGGGAGGGGGTCGACCAGAGGGTCAGCTTCACCTTGCCGGTGAGGCCGTCCTCGCGCAGCGCGGCCTGGGCCTTGGACTTGGAGGGGCGGGCGCCGTAGGTGTCGAAGAAGGCCGTGTTGTGGCCCGCGATGCCGGCCGGGATGATCGAGTACAGCGGGGTCGCGGTGCCCTGGTAGACGTCCTTGATGAGGGCTTCGCGGTCGAGCAGGTGGGCGATGGCCTTGCGGACGCCGAGCTTTCCGGCGACCGGGTCGTCCATGTTGAAGACGAGGTGCTGGACCTCGGCGCTGCTGCCCTCGACGACCTCGACGCCGGTGCCGTCGTCGGCCTTCTCGGTGTCGGCGATGTCGCCCGCGGTGAGACCGCGGTAGGCGATGTCGACGTCCCCGTTCTGGATGGCCTGCTTCAGGGCGGTCTGGTCGCCGTCGAAGAACTTGAGCGTCACGCCGGTGTTGTTCACCTTGGCGGTGCCCTTGTAGTTCTCGTTGACGGAGAAGACGGCCTGGCCGTCGTCGAACGAGTCGAGCTGGTAGGGGCCGGAGCCGACCGCCTCGCCGTCCTTGCGGAGCCCGTCGGCGTCGTACTGGGTGTGGTCGACGATGGAGCCGGCACCGGAGGCGATCTTGCTCGGGAAGGTGGCGTCGGCGGTGTTGAGGCGGAAGACGACCGTCTTCGCGTCCGGCGTCTCGACCTTGTCGAGCATGGGGAACATGATCGCGGGCCCGTCGGGGTCGTTGATCTTCAGCATGCGGTCGAAGGAGAACTTGACGTCCTCGGAGGTGAGCTCGTCACCGTTGCTGAACTTGAGCCCGTCCTTCAGCGTGCACTTGTAGACCGTGGTCTGCGTGTCGGTGAACGCGCAGCTCTCTGCGGCCTCGGGCTGCGGCTCCGTGGCGCCCTTGGGGAAGCTGAGCAGGGACTGGAAGACGTTGTTGAACAACAGCCAGGAGCCGGGGTCGTAGCCGGAGGCCGGGTCGGTGGCCAGGACGTCGTCGGACATCCCCACCACCACGTTGGAGCCGTCCCCCGCGGAGTCTCCGCTCTCCGTGCCACAGCCGGTCAGCAGTCCGGAGGCGAGGCCCGCCACGATGGGCAGGACCGGCCACTGGTTGCGTAGGTTCACGTGTGTGCCTTGTCGTCGGTTCTCGAGAACTCCCGGAGCATCTCCCTGGCTCCGGGGCACGGCTCCCCGGGGGCCGTGGTCACAGGCCCCGGGGTTCCAGCGGGTCCGTCAGCCGCTCACGCCCCGCCCGAGCTCCCACAGCTGGAGCGTCGAGGCGGAGTTGAGCGCGTAGGCGGTACCCGTGATGTCGTCGCGCGCGGCAACGTACTGCTTGCCCTGCCACAGCGGCAGCACCGGCACGTCACCGGCGACGATGTCCTGAATGTCAGTCAGGCTTGAGGAGGCGGACAGCCGGTCCGCCTCACGGCGGGACTCCGGGATCAGGGTGTTGCGGATCCGGCTGTTGTCGTACGGCGAGCCGAGGGTGTTGTCGGCGTCGAGGAACGGCGCGAGGAAGTTGTCGGCGTCCGGGAAGTCCGGGAACCAACCCATGCCGTAGACGTCGTACTCGCCCTTCTTCTCGGCCGGGCGGAACGTGTCCCACGGGGTGCCCTTGATGCCGACGTCGAACAGGCCGCTGGAGTTCAGCTGGTCGCGCAGGACCTCGAACTCCTTCTTGGTTGCCGGGCCGTAGTGGTCGGTCGTGTAGTGCAGCGTGAGCTTCACCGGGGTGGTGATGTTCGCCTGGTTGAGCAGGGAACGGGCCTTGGTGACGTTCGGCTCGCCGTACTTGTTGAAGAACGAGTTGGAGTGGCCGGTGACGGTGGCCGGGACCAGCGAGTACAGCGGCTCGGCCTGGGAGCCGTAGACCTTGGAGACCAGCGCGCTGCGGTTGACGACCTGGGCCATCGCCTGGCGTACGGCCTTGGACTTCACCGTCGGGGCGTCGGTGTTGAAGCCCAGGTAGCGGATCTCCAGGCCGGGCATCTCGACGAGGTCGACGTCGGTGTCCGCGTCGCCCGAGAGCTCGCGGATCTGATCGGGCGACATGGTGCGGGTCATCAGGTCGATGTCGCCCTTGTCCAGGGCCTTGCCCATGGCGTCGGCGTCCTTGTACGAGACCATGTCGACCTTGTCGTTGTTCACCTCGAGGGCCCCCTTGTAGTCGGGGTTCTTGGTGAACTCGGCCTTGACCAGCTCGCCGTTCTCGACGTCGGCCTTCAGGGTGTACGGGCCGGAGCCCTCCAGGTCGAAGCCGTCGCGCAGCTTGTTCTTGGGGTAGTCGTCGGGGTCGACGATGCCGGCGACGGGGGTCGACAGCTTGTACGGGAACGTCGCGTCGGCGGTCTTCAGGTGGAAGATGACCTCGCGGTCGCCCTGCGTCTCGACGGTGTCGATGGTGGACAGCAGCGCGAACACCCCGCTGTCGGCCTTCAGGGAGCGGGCGCGGTCGATGGAGTACTTCACGTCGGCCGCGGTGACAGCGTTGCCGCCAGCGAACGTCAGGCCGTCACGCAGGGTGCAGGCGTAGCGCTCGTTGCCGGTGTCGGTGAAGCCGCAGCGCTCGGCGGCCTCCGGAACCGGCTCGCCCTCGCCGCGCGGCTGGATCATCAGGGTCTGCACGGTCTGACGCAGGATGTTCCAGGTGCCGACGTCGTAGGCGTACGCCGGGTCGAGGGGTGCGGGGGCGTCCTTCGAGGCGGTGAACCGGTCCGTGGTGCCGACGACGATCGCGCCGCTGTCGCCGCTCCCGCTGTCGGACCCGCCGCAGGCGGCGAGCACCGGCGCGAGCAGGCCGATCACGGCCGGCAGCACCAAAGTCTTGCGGTTCATGCTCGAGTTTCTCCAGAGCTGTCGACTCCGTGTATCCGGCATGCAGGGGTGGCGCAGCGGATCACGGAGGTGGGGCGATGTTCTCGCATCGAGATTAGTCCGGACCGGCAGGAGGGTTCGCAGCCACCGGAGTTGAGCACCCATCACGCTGCGGAACCGGGCGTGGACAGACCGAAAACCCGACAGCGGAAGCTTTGGTGCAGCGTTCCATCAATCGGGACACAAGGGCACGCCGACGGCCCCCTGGAGGGGGTGTGCAGCACATGCCGGATCGGCTGTCGACCCCGGTTCGCGTGGGGAACGTCACACGCGTAAACAGGTTCGGAGGCACGGGAATTCGATCGTCGGGAGGGGCTCGAATTCGCCTTCGGAATTCACGCGTTAACGCCGCTGCACGCTGGGTGACGCCTAGCGCATTTCCGTCATCAGCCCGTGCAGAAATGTCAGGTCGACCTCTTCGAGGGAGGTGACGATCGTGCGGCGCAGGGCCGGGGCGATGGGGGCGACGGAGGGCACGGCCACGACCTGGCAGCCCGCGGCCTCGGCGGCGGCGACCCCGGTGGCGGTGTCCTCGATGACGGCGCAGCGGGCCGGGTCCGCGCCGAGTCCCGCGGCGGCGGCGAGGTACGGGTCGGGGTGGGGCTTGGTGCGCGGCACCTCGTCACCGGCCACCGTCAGGCTGAAGTGGTGGGCGCCGAGCGAGGTCAGGACCCGGTCGATGATGCGCCGGTGCGAGGCGGAGACCAGGGCGGTGGGGATCTCGTACTCGTAGAGCTCGGCGAGTAGCCGGCCGGCGCCCGGCATCAGCGGCAGGGCGCGGTCGATGCGGGCCTCGAAGCCATCGTTCAGGAGCACGGTGAGTTCGTCGAGGGGGATGTCGGCGCCGGTGGCCTCGATGAGGAAGCCCGCGCTGCGGGTCATGGGGCCGCCGACCACGACATGCCGCCAGGACTCGTCGAGGGTGTGGCCGAGGGAGGCGAAGACCTCGACCTCGACGTCCCACCAGAAGCCCTCCGTGTCCACCAGGGTGCCGTCCATGTCGAGGAGCACCGCCTGGAGGGCGGATCCTTCGGCCGTGCGAGTTCCGAGCGCGGGGACCGTACTGGTCATCCACGTACCTCCTTGAGGGACGTTCAGGCCGGTTCCCACGAGGGGAACCGGCCTGCGGTGGACCGACCAGTCTACGTCGTGCGCGGACGAAGCGCCTCTTTTGGCCCGTGTACCCGGTGGGACGGCTCAGCGGGCGTTGAAGTACTTCGCCTCCGGGTGGTGGATCACGATGGCGTCCGTGGACTGCTCGGGGTGCAGCTGGAACTCCTCGGACAGCTCGACGCCGATGCGCTCCGGTTCGAGCAGGTCGGCGATCTTGGCGCGGTCCTCCAGGTTGGGGCAGGCGCCGTAGCCGAGGGAGAAGCGGGCGCCCCGGTACTTCAGCTCGAACATGCCCTGCATCTCGTCCGGGTCCTCGCCGGCGAAGCCGAGTTCGGAGCGCACGCGCGCGTGCCAGTACTCGGCGAGCGCCTCGGCCAGTTGCACGGACAGCCCGTGCAGTTCGAGGTAGTCGCGGTAGGCGTTGGCCTCGAAGAGCCGGGCGGTCTGCTCGCCGATGCGCGAGCCGACGGTGACGACCTGGAGGCCGACGACGTCGGTCTCGCCGGACTCCTCCGGGCGGAAGAAGTCCGCCAGGCACAGGCGCCGGCCGCGGCGCTGGCGCGGGAAGGTGAAGCGGGTGCGCTCGTTGCCCTGCTCGTCGAGGATGATCAGGTCGTCGTCCTTGGAGACGCACGGGAAGTAGCCGTAGACCACGGCCGCCTCCAGCATGTTCTCCGTCTGGAGCCGGTCCAGCAGGCCGCGCAGCCGGGGCCGGCCCTCGCTCTCGACGAGCTCCTCGTAGGACGGGCCCTCGCCGGTGCGGGCCTGCTTCAGGCCCCACTGGCCCTTGAAGAGGGCGCCCTCGTCGAGCCAGCTCGCGTACTCCTTGAGCTGGATGCCCTTGATCACGCGGGTGCCGCGGAAGGGCGGGGTGGGCACGGGGTTGTCGGTGGCGACGTCGGAGCGGACGTGCCCCTCCTCGGGGCGCTCCTCGACGACGGCCGGGGCCGCGGCCCTGACCCGGCGCTGCTTGAGTTCCGGGAGCTTCGCGCCGGGCACGCCGCGCTTGACGCCGATGAGGGCGTCCATCAGGCGCAGGCCCTCGAAGGCGTCGCGGGCGTAGCGGACCTCGCCCTCGTAGATCTCGTGCAGGTCCTGCTCGACGTAGGCACGGGTGAGGGCGGCGCCGCCGAGGATGACCGGGTAGCCGGAGGCCAGACCGCGCTGGTTCAGCTCCTCCAGGTTCTCCTTCATGATCACCGTGGACTTCACCAGCAGTCCGGACATGCCGATGACGTCGGCCTTGTGCTCCTCGGCGGCTTCCAGGATCGCGGAGACCGGCTGCTTGATGCCGAGGTTGACGACGTTGTAGCCGTTGTTGGACAGGATGATGTCGACGAGGTTCTTGCCGATGTCGTGCACGTCGCCGCGGACGGTGGCGAGCACGATGGTGCCCTTGCCCGCCTCGTCGGTCTTCTCCATGTGCGGTTCGAGGTGGGCGACGGCCGTCTTCATGACCTCGGCGGACTGCAGGACGAACGGCAGCTGCATCTGGCCGGAGCCGAACAATTCGCCGACGACCTTCATGCCGTCCAGCAGGGTCTCGTTGACGATGTCGAGCGCGGGCCGCTCCTGGAGGGCCGCGTCGAGGTCCGCTTCGAGGCCGTTCTTCTCGCCGTCGATGATGCGGCGCTTGAGGCGCTCGTCCAGTGGCAGGGCGGCCAGTTCCTCGGCCTTGCCGGCCTTGAGGGACTTGGCGGTGGCGCCCTCGAAGAGCTGCATGAGCTTCTGCAGCGGGTCGTAGCCCTCGGCGCGGCGGTCGTGGATGAGGTCGAGGGCCGTCTGGACCTCCTCCTCGCTGAAGCGGGCGATCGGCAGGATCTTCGACGCGTGCACGATCGCCGAGTCCAGGCCCGCCTTGACGCACTCGTCGAGGAAGACGGAGTTGAGCAGGATGCGGGCGGCCGGGTTGAGGCCGAAGGAGATGTTGGACAGGCCGAGTGTGGTCTGCACCTTCGGGTGGCGCCGCTTGAGCTCGCGGATGCCCTCGATGGTGGCGATGCCGTCCTTGCGGGACTCCTCCTGGCCTGTGCAGATGGTGAAGGTCAGGCAGTCGACGAGGATGTCCTCCTCGTGGATGCCCCAGTTGCCGGTCAGGTCGTCGATGAGCCGTTCGGCGATCTCGACCTTCTTCTCGGCGGTGCGGGCCTGGCCCTCCTCGTCGATGGTGAGCGCGATGAGGGCGGCGCCGTGCTCCTGGGCGAGGGCGGTGACCTTGGCGAAGCGGGACTCGGGGCCGTCGCCGTCCTCGTAGTTCACCGAGTTGATCACCGCGCGGCCGCCGAGCTTCTCCAGGCCGGCCCGGATGACGTCGACCTCGGTGGAGTCCAGCACGATCGGAAGGGTGGAGGCGGTGGCGAAGCGGCCGGCCAGTTCCTCCATGTCGGCGACGCCGTCGCGGCCGACGTAGTCCACGCACAGGTCGAGCATGTGCGCGCCCTCGCGGATCTGGTCGCGGGCCATCTCCACGCAGTCGTCCCAGCGGCCGTCCAGCATGGCCTCGCGGAACTTCTTCGAGCCGTTGGCGTTGGTGCGCTCGCCGATGGCCAGGTAGGAGGTGTCCTGCCGGAACGGCACGGACTGGTACAGGGAGGCCGCGCCCGGCTCGGGCTGCGGGGCGCGCTCGGTGGGGGCGGTGTCCCGGACGCGCTCGACCAGCTGCCGCAGGTGCTCGGGGGTGGTGCCGCAGCAGCCGCCGACGAGGGAGAGGCCGTAGTCCCGGACGAAGGTGCCCTGTGCCTCGGCCAGCTCGGGCGCGGTCAGCGGGTAGTGGGCGCCGTCCTTGGTCAGCACGGGCAGGCCCGCGTTGGGCATGCAGGACAGCGGGATGCGCGAGTGCCGGGACAGGAAGCGCAGGTGCTCGCTCATCTCGGCCGGGCCGGTGGCGCAGTTCAGGCCGATCATGTCGATGCCGAGCGGCTCCAGCGCCGTCAGGGCCGCGCCGATCTCGGAGCCGAGCAGCATGGTGCCGGTCGTCTCCACGGTCACCGAGACGATCAGCGGCACGGAGTGGCCGGTGGCCTCCATGGCCCGGCGGGCGGCGATGACGGAGGCCTTGGTCTGGAGCAGGTCCTGGGTGGTCTCCACGAGCAGCGCGTCGGCGCCGCCGGCGAGCAGGCCCTCGGCGTTCTGCTGGTAGGCGTCCCGGATGGCGCCGAAGGTGGTGTGGCCGAGAGTGGGCAGCTTGGTGCCGGGGCCCATCGAGCCGAGGACCCAGCGCTGCTGCCCGGTGCTGCGGGTGAACTCGTCGGCCACCTCGCGGGCGATCCGGGCACCTGCCTCGGACAGCTCGGTGACGCGCTCGGGGATGTCGTACTCGCCGAGAGCGGTGAGGTTGGCGCCGAAGGTGTTGGTCTCCACGCAGTCCACGCCGACGTCGAAGTAGGCGGAGTGGACCGAACGGACGATGTCCGGGCGTGTCAGGTTGAGGATCTCGTTGCAGCCCTCGAGATTCTCGAAGTCCTCAAGGGTGGGGTCCTGCGCCTGGAGCATGGTGCCCATGGCTCCGTCGGCCACGACCACGCGGGTGGCCAGGGCTTCTCGGAGCGCGGACGCACGGGTCCGGCTGTCTGCGGAAGGGGTCGGCGGCAACGAGGCCATGAAAAGGGCTCCCTCGGATGCGACGGCTGTCGGCTTTTGCGGCTTCCCGGACAGCCGGCGGGCATCCGGGATGGGCGCACCGCGCCAGCGTAACCGGGAGTGGGCTTGGATGGGCAGCACGTCCACGGGGCGGACTCCGGTGGTGCCGGATCGGCCGCCGGGCGACGGATCAGCCACCGGTGGCTGAAAAATGGCGGCCTGCCATTAGCGAGAGGTCGACATCGACCGGTAGTGTTCGACATTGCCGAACGAGGGCTGTGGTGCCGCTTGTCGGCGGTCGAAGGGGACGGAGGCAGTACGGCGATGGCACGGAACATCCAGTCGCTCGAACGGGCGGCCGCGATGCTGCGGCTGCTCGCGGGCGGCGAGCGGCGGCTCGGCCTGTCGGACATCGCCTCGTCGCTGGGCCTGGCCAAGGGCACTGCCCACGGCATCCTGCGCACCCTCCAGCAGGAGGGCTTCGTGGAGCAGGACGACGCCTCCGGCCGCTACCAGCTGGGCGCCGAACTGCTGCGCCTGGGCACCACCTACCTCGACGTGCACGAACTGCGGGCGCGCGCCCTGGTCTGGGCCGACGACCTGGCCCGCTCCAGCGGCGAGAGCGTCTACCTGGGTGTCCTGCACCAGCAGGGCGTACTGATCGTGCACCACGTCTTCCGGCCCGACGACAGCCGGCAGGTCCTGGAGATCGGGGCCATGCAGCCGCTGCACTCCACCGCCCTGGGCAAGGTGCTGTCCGCCTACGACCCGGTGGCCCACAGCGAGGCCCTGGAGGCCGACCGCAAGGCGTTCACCGATCGGACGGTGTGCGAGCCGGAGGACTTCGAGCACCTCCTGGACGTGACCCGCGCGCGCGGGTACGCGGCCGACGTGGAGGAGACCTGGGAGGGCGTCGCCTCCCTCGCCGCACCCATCCACGACCGGCGGCGCATGCCGGTCGGCGCGGTCGGCATCACCGGCGCCGTGGAGCGGCTGTGCCGGTCCGACGACGAGGGAGCCCTGCGCCCCGAGCTGATCGCGGCGGTACGGGACTGCGCCCGTGCGGTGTCACGGGATCTGGGCGCCGGGCGGTTCTGACGCACACGTCGGCATCCGCCGAGGACCGGGACGCCGTACGGCGTCCCGGTCCTCGGCATGTCCGCGCTCACCTGCGGAGAAGATCACCGGGACCGCGGCGATCAGTAACGATCGTATTTTCGACAACACAGCTCTTGACGTGCTCGTAACGCCGAAGCAAGACTCCCGTCCATCGGTCGACATTGTCGAACAGCTACCGGCAATACGCGCTAGAGTGACAACGCCAGGCCGGTATCGAACTTCCCTGGACGTAAGACAAAGGAGTCGCGGGTGTCCAGCTCCGACATCTTCATCGGCGAGACCATCGGTACCGCCATACTCATCCTCCTCGGCGGCGGCGTCTGTGCCGCCGTCACGCTGAAGGCCTCCAAGGCTCGTAACGCCGGCTGGCTCGCCATCACCTTCGGGTGGGGCTTCGCGGTGCTCACGGCGGTCTACACCTCGGCGCCGCTGTCCGGCGCCCATCTGAACCCGGCCGTGACGCTGGCCATCGCCATCAAGGACGGCGACTGGAAGAACGTCCCGGTCTACTTCGCCGGACAGATCCTCGGCGCCATGATCGGTGCCGCTCTGGTCTGGGTCGCTTACTACGGTCAGTTCCACGCGCACCTCACCGACCGCGAGATCGTCGGCGGCCCTGGTGCGCAGGACACGGTGGCCAAGGCCGTCGAGGCCCAGGAGAAGGGCGCCGGCCCCGTGCTGGGCGTCTTCTCCACCGGCCCCGAGGTCCGTGTCGCCTGGCAGAACATCGCGACGGAGGTCATCGGCACCATCGTGCTGGTGCTGGCCGTGCTCACCCAGGGCCTGAACGACAAGGGCAACGGCCTGGGCAACCTGGGCGCCCTGATCACCGCGCTCGTCGTGGTCTCCATCGGTCTGTCCCTCGGCGGCCCGACGGGGTACGCGATCAACCCGGCCCGCGACCTCGGTCCGCGCATCGTGCACGCCCTGCTGCCGCTCCCCAACAAGGGTGGCTCCGACTGGGGCTACGCCTGGGTCCCCGTGGTGGCTCCGCTGATCGGCGGCGCCATCGCGGCAGGCATCTACAACGTCGCATTCGCCTAGGAGCGATTCCCCGCCCTGCGGGAAACTTCCAGCACGCGCCGTACGTAAAGCCCCATAAACCCGGAATTACCAGGAGCACACAGTGACCGACGCGCACACCGCCGGCCCCTTCATCGCCGCCATCGACCAGGGCACCACCTCCAGCCGCTGCATCGTGTTCGACCGGGACGGCCGGATCGTCTCCGTCGACCAGAAGGAGCACGAGCAGATCTTCCCGAAGCCGGGCTGGGTCGAGCACAACGCCACCGAGATCTGGACGAACGTCCAGGAGGTCGTCGCCGGGGCCATCGAGAAGGCCGGCATCACCCGCGACGACATCAAGGCCATCGGCATCACCAACCAGCGCGAGACGACCGTGCTGTGGGACAAGAACACCGGTGAGCCCGTCCACAACGCCATCGTCTGGCAGGACACCCGCACCGACGCCCTCTGCCGCGAGCTCGGCCGCAACGTCGGCCAGGACCGCTTCCGCCGCGAGACGGGCCTGCCCCTGGCCTCCTACTTCGCCGGCCCGAAGGCCCGCTGGCTGCTCGACAACGTCGACGGCCTGAAGGAGCGCGCCGAGGCGGGCGACATCCTCTTCGGCACCATGGACACCTGGGTCATCTGGAACCTGACCGGTGGTGTCAACGGCGGCAAGCACGTCACGGACGTCACCAACGCCTCGCGCACAATGCTCATGAACCTGCACACCATGCAGTGGGACGACAAGATCTGCGAGTCCATCGGCGTCCCGCAGCAGATCCTGCCCGAGATCCGCTCCTCCGCCGAGGTCTACGGCGAGATCACCGGCGGAAAGCTGGGCGACCTGCTCGGCGGCATCCCGGTCGCCTCGGCGCTCGGCGACCAGCAGGCGGCCCTGTTCGGCCAGACCTGTTTCGCCGAGGGCGAGACGAAGTCGACCTACGGCACCGGCACCTTCATGGTGATGAACACCGGTGACAAGATCATCAACTCCTACAGCGGCCTGCTGACCACGGTCGGCTACAAGATCGGCGACCAGAAGACGGTCTACGCCCTGGAGGGCTCGATCGCGGTCACCGGTTCGCTGGTGCAGTGGATGCGCGACCAGATGGGCCTGATCTCCACCGCCGCCGAGATCGAGACCCTCGCCCTGTCGGTCGAGGACAACGGCGGCGCCTACTTCGTGCCGGCCTTCTCCGGCCTGTTCGCCCCGTACTGGCGCTCCGACGCCCGCGGTGTGATCGCCGGCCTGACCCGGTACGTCACCAAGGCGCACCTCGCGCGCGCCGTCCTGGAGGCGACCGCCTGGCAGACGCGGGAGATCGCGGACGCCATGACGAAGGACTCCGGCGTGGAGCTGGCCGCCCTGAAGGTCGACGGCGGCATGACCTCCAACAACCTGCTGATGCAGACCCTCGCCGACTTCGTGGACGCCCCCGTGGTGCGCCCGATGGTCGCCGAGACCACCTGCCTCGGCGCCGCCTACGCCGCCGGTCTCGCCGTCGGCTTCTGGAACAGCACCGACGACCTGCGCGCCAACTGGCGGCGGGCCGCCGAGTGGACCCCCCGCATGGACGCGGAGACCCGCGCCCGTGAGTACAAGAACTGGCTCAAGGCCGTCGAGCGGACCATGGGCTGGCTCGAGGACGAGGAGTAAGAAACAGCATGACCACCAAGTCCACCCTGCAGACCGTGCCTGCCCTGGGGACGCACCCGGCCTCCGGCTCGAACCCGAGCCGAGCCGAGACCAGGGAGCAGCTCTCCAAGGCGTCGTACGACCTTCTCGTGATCGGCGGCGGCATCCTGGGCATCTCCACCGCCTGGCACGCCGCGCAGTCCGGCCTCAGGGTGGCTCTGGTGGACGCCGGCGACTTCGCCGGCGCCACGTCCTCCGCCTCCTCCAAGCTCCTCCACGGCGGTCTGCGCTACCTGCAGACCGGCGCGGTGAAGCTGGTGGCGGAGAACCACTTCGAGCGCCGTGCGGTCTCCCGCCAGGTGGCTCCCCACCTGGCGAACCCGCTCACGTTCTACCTCCCCGTGTACAAGGGCGGGCCGCACGGCGCGGCGAAGCTCGGCGCGGGCGTCTTCGCCTACTCCGCGCTCTCCGCGTTCGGTGACGGCGTCGGGCACCTGCTGTCCCCGGCCAAGGCCGCGCAGGACGTGCCGGAGCTGCGCACCGAGAACCTCAAGGCCGTGGCCGTCTACGGCGACGACCAGATGAACGACGCCCGCATGGCGCTGATGACGGTCCGCGGGGCCGTCGAGGCGGGCGCGGTGGTCCTCAACCACGCCGAGGTGACGGGCCTGCGCTTCACCCAGGGCCGTGTCACCGGCGCCGAGCTGAAGGACCGTGTGTCCGGCGACGAGTTCGGCGTCAACGCCCGGCTCGTGCTGAACGCGACCGGCCCGTGGGTCGACCACCTGCGCAGGATGGAGAACCCGAACGCGGCGCCCTCCATCCGCCTGTCGAAGGGCGCGCACCTGGTCCTCAAGCGCACCTCCCCCTGGAAGGCCGCGCTCGCCACCCCGATCGACAAGTACCGCATCACCTTCGCCCTCCCCTGGGAGGACATGCTGCTGCTCGGCACGACCGACGAGGTGTTCGAGGGCGACCCGGCGGACGTCTCGGTCACCGAGCAGGACATAACCCAGATCCTCGACGAGGCCGCCTTCTCGGTCCGCGACCAGCAGCTGAGCCGCGACCTCATCACGTACTCCTTCGCCGGCCTGCGCGTGCTGCCGGGCGGCCCCGGCGACACCGCCAAGGCCAAGCGCGAGACGGTCGTGACCGAGGGCCGGGGCGGCATGCTGTCCGTCGCGGGCGGCAAGTGGACCACCTTCCGCCACATCGGCCGCACCATCATGAAGAAGCTGGAGGCGCTGCCGGGCCACCCGCTGGGCGACGACTTCGAGCCGATCAGCGCGCTGCCGAAGAAGCTGCCGCTGCCCGGCATCGCCAACCCGCGCGCGGTCGCCCACCGGCTGCTCACCGACCGGCCGGCGCCCGGCCCGCGCATGGCGGCCGACACCGCCAAGCACCTGGCGACGCACTACGGCTCGCTGGCCTTCGACATCGCCCGCATGGCCAACGAGAGCCCCGAGCTCGCCGAGCGCGTCCACCCCGACGCCCCGGAGATCTGGGCGCAGGTCGTCTGGGCCCGGGACCACGAGTGGGCCGAGACGCAGGACGACGTGCTGCGCCGCCGCACGACGCTGACGATCCGCGGCCTCGCCACGGACGACGTCCGCGCCAAGGTGCAGGACCTGCTCGACAAGAAGTAGGCACGGGTCCGGGTGATCCCTGATCCGGGAGGGGCGGTTCCACGCCGACGGAGCCGCCCCTTCCGCGTTCCCGCGCCCGCATAATGACCTGATACGTCGGAGGTCTTGAACGCACTGGGAGGCCGGCCATGGCAGTCACCGACGAGGCGATCGAGAAGATCAAGGGAATGATCGTCTCCGGCGCGCTGCGCCCGGGCGACCGGCTGCCCAAGGAGAGCGAACTCGCCGCCGACCTCGGGCTGTCCCGCAACTCCCTGAGGGAGGCGGTGCGCGCCCTGTCGCTGATCCGGATCCTGGACGTACGGCAGGGTGACGGCACGTACGTCACCAGCCTCGACCCGCAACTCCTGCTGGAGGCGCTGAGCTTCGTCGTCGACTTCCACCGCGACGACACGGTCCTGGAGTTCCTCGCCGTGCGCCGCATCCTGGAGCCGGCCGCGACCGCGATGGCGGCCTCGCGGATCAGCGAGCAGCAGCTGGACGCGCTGACGGCCCAGCTGGACAGGCTCGGCGAGGACCCCTCCGTGGAGGATCTCGTCGCCTGCGACCTGGAGTTCCACCGGGGCATCGTGCACAGCTCGGGCAACTCCGTCCTGTGCTCGCTGCTCGACGGTCTCTCGGGTCCCACCACCCGGGCCCGCATCTGGCGGGGCCTCACCCAGGAGGACGCCGTCGCCCGCACCCTGCGCGAGCACCGGGCGATCCTCGCCGCCCTGCGCGACCGGGACGCCGAGGCGGCGCGCTCGTGGGCGACCGTCCACATCGCGAGTGTGGAGCAGTGGCTGCGCTCCACGCTGTGACCAGGGCCTCACGGACCGCCCGGACGAACCCGGTGTGTTCAGGGGTGGATCGCGGGGCAGTGATGGGGCACTCCCCCTGCGAGGGGGCTGCGGGCGCCCCCGCGGCACGCCGTAAGGTTGGGTGGTCAAGCGAGGGCACGTCGGAAGGAGGCGCTGGGTGATCGAGCTCGAGGGGGTTCCCGAGCTGGTCGACCCGGTCATGGTGGCCGCGTTCGAGGGCTGGAACGATGCCGGCGACGCCGCCTCCACCGCGGTCGCGTATCTGGACCGGGAATGGAAGGGCGAGGTCTTCGCGGCGCTGGACGCCGAGGACTACTACGACTTCCAGGTCAACCGCCCCACGGTGTTCATGGAAGCGGGCGTCCGCAAGATCACCTGGCCCACGACCAGGCTGTCGGTGGTCCGGGTCGGCGGTGAGAAGCCGCGCGACCTCGTCCTCGTGAGGGGCATCGAACCGTCCATGCGGTGGCGTTCGTTCTGCAACGAACTGCTGGGCTTCGCACACGAACTGGGCGTGGAACTGGTGGTCGTCCTGGGCGCCCTGCTCGGCGACACCCCGCACACCCGTCCGGTCCCGATCAGCGGCACGACGTCCGACCCGGACCTGGCCCGCCGCATGGACCTGGAGGAGACCAAGTACGAGGGCCCCACGGGCATCGTCGGCGTCCTCCAGGAGGCGTGCACGCACGCGGGCGTCCCGGCCGTCTCGCTGTGGGCGGCGGTGCCGCACTACGTGTCGCAGCCGCCGAACCCGAAGGCCACACTGGCCCTGCTGAACCGTCTGGAGGACCTGATCGACGTGCGCATCCCGCTGGGCGAGCTGCCCGAGGACGCGCGCGCCTGGCAGGTCGGCGTGGACCAGCTGGCCGCCGAGGACAGCGAGGTCGCCGAGTACGTCCAGTCGCTGGAGGAGGCGCGGGACACCGCCGAGCTGCCGGAGGCGTCCGGCGACGCCATCGCCCGGGAGTTCGAGCGCTATCTGCGGCGCCACGACGGTGGCGGACCCCCCGGGGCCGGCGGTCACGCCACGGCGGACGGCAGCGACAGCACCTCGTACCTTCGGGACAACCCCAGCGGCCGCACCCGCCCGCCGAAGCCGCCCAAGCCGGGCACGGACGACGACGAGTCGTCGGAGGACTGAGGGCGCAGCACAACGCCAGAGGGGCGTCTCCCGGCCGGGAGACGCCCCTTCGTCTGTTGTCCGGGCTAGAGCGCCACACCCAGCAGCGCGTCCACCGCCCGGGAGACCACCCCGGGTGCGCCGATGTCCGTGCCGCCGCTCTGCTCCTGGAGCGCGACCCAGCGGTCGACCGCGGCGAGCGCGGCAGGGGCGTCCAGGTCGTCGGCGAGGGCCTCGCGGATCTCGTCGACGAGGGCTTCCGCCGGCGGCCCGTCGGGCCGGGACACGGCGGCACGCCAGCGGCCGAGCCGCGCGACGGCGTCCTGGAGGACCTGGTCGGTGTACTCCCAGTCGGCGCGGTAGTGGTGGGCGAGCAGCGTGAGCCGGATGGCGGCCGGGTCGACGCCGTCGTGCCGGAGCCTGGAGACGAAGACCAGGTTGCCCTTGGACTTGGACATCTTCTCGCCGTCCAGGGCGACCATGCCGGCGTGCACGTACGCCTTGGCCATGGGGAACTCGCCGGTGAGGGCCTGGGCGTGCGAGGCGCCCATCTCGTGGTGCGGGAAGGCCAGGTCGGAGCCGCCGCCCTGGATGTCGAAGCCCATCCCGAGGTGGTCGAGGGCGATGGCCACGCACTCGATGTGCCAGCCGGGCCGTCCGCGTCCGAGCGATCCGCCGTCCCAGCTGGGCTCGCCCTCACGGGCCGCCATCCACAGCATCGGGTCGAGCGGGTTCTTCTTGCCCGGGCGGTCGGGGTCGCCGCCGCGCTCGGCGGACAGCAGCCGCATCGCGGCGGCGTCGAGGTTCGAGACCTTGCCGAAGTGCGGGTCGGACTCGACGGAGAAGTAGACGTCGCCGTCCAGTTCGTAGGCCGCGCCGGCGTCCCGGAGCCGCTCGACGAGCGGGACGATCCCGGGTATGGCCTCGACGGCGCCTATGTACTGCCGCGGAGGCAGCATCCGCAGGGCCGTCATGTCCTCGCGGAAGAGGGCCGTCTCCTTCTCGGCGAGGGCGGCCCAGTCGACGCCGTCGCGCTGCGCCCGCTCCAGGAGGGGGTCGTCGACGTCGGTGACGTTCTGGACGTAGTGAACCTGCCGCTTGGTGTCGAGCCACACGCGCTGCACGAGGTCGAACGCGTTGTAGGTCGCCGCGTGTCCCAGGTGCGTGGCGTCGTACGGGGTGATGCCACAGACGTAGATACGGGCGACGGGACCGGGGTCGAGGGTGACGAGGCCGCCGGTCGCGGTGTCGTGGATCCTCAGGTCGCGGCCCTGACCAGGCAGGGCGGGGACCTCGGAAGCGGGCCAGGCATGCATGCCATGAGCCTAACCGGACTGAAGTTCCATATACGAATGGGAGCGGCCCACTCGGCCGAGAAGGCGCTCTTGCGGCGATCCGGCGCCTGTGCTGCTACACGGGTGGCCAGGGAATCGCCGGCCACTCGCCGCTCGGCTCGGGGTGGGTCCCCGAAGCGAGCAGGGCTCCGACGCGGGCCCGGGTGGCGTCGATCTCGGCGCCGGTGATCAGCGGTTCGAGCCGCGCGGTGAGCGGCCCGCCCTCGGCCAGGCCCTTCCGGAGGCCTTCGAGGACGTCGGCGGCCTCCTGGGTGAGGGGCTCCCCCGCCCACCCCCACAGCAGGGTCCGCAGCTTGTTCTCGGCATTGAAGGTGACCCCGTGGTCGATGCCGTACAGCCGTCCCTCACCGGTGGGCAGCAGGTGACCGCCCTTGCGGTCGGCGTTGTTGATGACCGCGTCCAGGACCGCGAGCCGCCGCAGCCGTTCGTCGTCGGCGTGCACGAGCAGCGCGGTGCGGCCCTCCCCGACCTCGGCGAAGCCGACCGCCTTCCAGCCCGGTCCGGGTTCCTCGCCGTCGACCAGGGCGAGCAGTTCCGCCTCGGGCGCCACCTCGACCCACAGCTGGCACATGCCCTCGCCGTAGGGGCCCTCGCGCAGCACGGTGGGCGGTACGAGGCCCCAGCCGGTCGCCTCGGAGACCTCGTACGCGGCGACCTCGCGCTGGGCCAGCGTCCCGTCGGGGAAGTCCCACAGGGGCCGCTCCCCCGCGACCGGCTTGTAGATGCAGGCCGCGTCCTGGCCGTCGTACGACACCGTGCAGTACAGGGCCGCGTTGGAGGCCTCACGGATGCGGCCGCGCACGGTCAGTTCGCCCCGGGCGAGCAGCTCGGCGGCGTTCACCGGAGGTGTCACGCTCCGCGGCGGTATCCGTTCTGGCGCGGACATACGTGTCCTTCCGGGTCGAGCGGGAGGCTGCACAGCGGGCACGGCGGCCGCCCGGCGTTGACGACGTCGAGAGCGCGCTTGGCGAAGGCCCTGGCCTGCGCGCCGGTGAGCCGGACCCGCAGCATCGGGGGCCCGTTCTCCTCGTCCTGGAGCAGCCGCTCCTCCGCCTCGGCGAGGTCCTCCTCGGATTCCGCGTCGAGCTCCACGAGTGCCTGCGCCTCGACGATCATGAGCTGCTCGTCGCCGTCCCAGGCGAGGGCCATGGTGCCGACCCGGAACTCCTCCTCGATGGGGGTGTCCAGCGGGGCGGTGTCGGTGTCCGAGGGGGCGACGGCGGGGACGTGGGCGCTGCCGCCGCTGCGGCGTACGACCTCGTCGAGCAGTTCGTCCATGCGCTCGGCGAGGGCGGCGACCTGGGTCTTCTCCAGGGCTACGCTGGTCACCCGGGAGCCGGCGGAGGCCTGGAGGAAGAACGAACGGCGCCCGGGCAGTCCGACCGTACCGGCCACGAAACGCTCCGGATGGTCGTAGAGGAACACCTGACGGGACACGTCCTGTCTCCATTGGAATCGTGGGAACCGTGTGACCACGGCACTGCTGCGACCGCTTCACCCTACTGCGGCGAACGATCACGGTGCGCCCGCACCACCCCCGACGTCGGCCTCGCCGCCCGGCGGTTCCTCGCGCGGCACGAGGGAGGTGAAGTCGCCGGTGTCACCGAGCCGGACGAGAAACGGCCGCAGTCGTGTGTAGCGGATCGCGGTGATGGAACACGGTTCAACAGAAATCCGCTGGAAGAGGTCCAGGTGAAGTCCGAGTGCGTCCGCGATGAGCGACTTGATGATGTCGCCGTGCGAGCACATGAGGTAGACGGCGTCGGCGCCGTGGTCGCGCTCCACGCGCGCGTTCCACTCGCGTACGGCCTCGGCGGCGCGCGTCTGCATGGCCCGCATGGACTCCCCGCCGGGGAACGCCGCGGCCGAGGGGTGCGCCTGCACCACCTCCATCAGGGGCTCGTCCTTGAGCTCGGCGAGCTTGCGTCCGGACCAGTCGCCGTAGTGGCACTCGCCGATGCGCTCGTCGGTGTGCGGGCTCAGTTCCGGCCGGGCGTCGAGCAGCGGCCGGATCGTTTCCTGGCAGCGCTGGAGCGGACTGGTGACGATTTCGGCGAGGGGCAGTGCGGCCAGCCGCCCGGGGAGCGCGGCGGCCTGTGCGGCGCCGCGCTCGTCGAGGGCGACGCCGGGCGTCCAGCCGGCGAGCAGTCCCTCGGTGTTGGCGGTGGAGCGTCCGTGCCTGACCAGGATCAGCGTGGGCATGCGCTCCAGCGTAGGCGCACGCGCGCGTGTGGTGTCGTTCGAGTGACGGGAGACTCGCTTCGTGATCGTCGACTGTGCCATCTACCGCGACGGACAGCGGGCGGAAGGTCCCGAGGACCTCTCCGACGCCCTGGGTGAGGCCCGCACGGCGGGCGGGTTCGTGTGGATCGGGCTGCACGAGCCGACGGAGGGCGAGTTCGACCATGTGACCCGGGAGTTCGGGCTGCATCCGCTGGCCGTCGAGGACGCCCTGAAGGCCCACCAGCGGCCCAAGCTGGAGGTGTACGACGACTCGCTCTTCGTGGTGCTCAAGCCGGTGGCGTACGAGCCGCAGAGCGACACCGTCTCCTCCGGCGAGATCATGATCTTCCTGGGCGACTCCTTCGTGGTGACCGTCCGGCACGGCGAGGGCGCCCCGCTCAAGGCCGTCCGGCACCGGCTGGAGCAGGAGCCGGAACTGCTGGGCAAAGGCCCGACGGCCGTGCTGTACGCGGTCGCCGACGCCACCGTCGACCACTACCTGGATGTGGCGACCGAGTTGCAGACCGACCTGGAGGGGCTGGAGGCGGAGGTGTTCTCCCCGGACGGCGGGGGGTCCCGGAACACGGCGTCCCGGATCTACGACTTCAAGCGGCAGGTCCTGGAGTTCCGCCGGGCGACCGGGCCGCTGGCCCCGCCGATGAGCCGGCTGGCGGGCACCGCGTCGACCGGGGTGGCCGTGCCGTTCGTGGACGACCGGGCCCGGCCGTTCTTCCGCGACGTCAACGACCACCTCACGCGCGTGAACGAGTCCGTGGAGAACCTGGACCGGCTGGTGTCGGACATCCTCTCGGCGCATCTGGCGCAGATGAGCGTCCGGCAGAACGACGACATGCGCAAGATCTCCGCGTGGGCGGCCATGGCCGCGATCCCCACCATGCTGGCGGGGATCTACGGCATGAACTTCGAGCACATGCCGGAGCTGCGCTGGGTCTGGTCCTATCCGGCACTGCTGGTTCTGATGGCCGCCTTGGAGATGATGGTCTTCCGGCTGTTCAAGCGCCGCGGGTGGCTGTAGCCGGACCGGCTCAGGCGAACTCGGGTTCCGGGGAGGCGGGGCCGCCGAGGGCGTTGCGGCGCTCGGGCGTCGTCAGCGACACCATCCGGCGCCAGCCGCCCATGCGTTCGTAGGCGTACACCGCGTGGATGCCCGCCACAAGCACGGCCGACCTGGCCTTGGACCAGCCGAGGATGCGGCCCATGTGCGCCATCACGGCGAGGCTGACGTCGCGGTAGATCCGGATCTCGGCCAGCGCGCATTCACGCAGGGTGCGCTGGATGGCCCGGCCGTGGCCCGCGTAGGCGAAGCGCAGCAGTTCCTCGTGGCAGTAGGCGAGGTGGTTGTCCTCGTCGTTGGAGATCTGCTTGACCGCGCGGCCGATGTCGGGGTGGTCGGCGAAGTGCTTGCGGAGCAGGTCCATCTGCTCGGAGGCGCGCTGCTCGGTGACCCTGCTGTGCGACAGGTAGGTGACGATGTCCTGGACCGTGAGCCGCTCGTCGCGGTTCAGCCGGGTGTGGGCGAGGCCGATGCCGTTCTTCTCCAGGAGCATGGTGTAGTCGGTCTCCGGCGGGACCGGGACGGGGTCGATGCCGCGCTTCTTCATCAGGGCGTTGAAGATCCGGCCGTGCTTGTCCTCGTCGGCGCCGTGCCGGCTGATCTTGGGGGCGAGTTCCCGCTCGGCCTCGGGTACGAGTGCGGCGATGCGGGCGTTCTCCCAGCCGCCCTGGGTCTCGCCGCTCGCGGCGACGGAGCAGAACAGGGCGAAGGACTCGTCGTTGTCGAGGATCTCCTGGAACAGACTCTTGGCCGAAAGCATCGTGGGCACCTCTCCCGCGCGCGTGGGCGTTCTGCGGCATTTCGCAGGTTTCCGCGAAGAACGAGTCAAGTGCGGGGCGGAGAGCACTGCAACAGGTGTGACGGACAACTCCGCCGAATGGGGGACGCGAGGGGGAGGCGTGCCGGGCGCGACGCCGTAACCGACGGCGGCCCGGCGCGTTGTTCTGCGTGACGGCCGTGGCGGGGAAGACCCCTGAGCCCCCACCACGGCCGCTGAAACCTCTAGGCGAGTCCGGCCCGCTCCAGGGCCTCCGTACCGGCCCGCAGGGACGCGAGCCGCTCGTCGAGCGTGAAGCCTGCCGGCGCGAGGGACAGGGTGGTGACCCCGGCCGCGGCGTAGGCCTTCATCCGGTCCGCGATCCGGTCCACGGAACCGAGCAGGGTCGTCTTGTCGATCAGGTCGTGCGGCACGGCGGCCGCGGCGCCCTGCTTGTCGCCGGAGAGGTACTTGCTCTGGATCTCGGCGGCTTCCCGCTCGTAGCCCATGCGCTGGGCGAGCTGGTTGTAGAAGTTCTGCTTGGGGCTGCCCATGCCGCCGACGTACAGCGCGGTGTAGGGGCGGAAGGTGTCGGCGAGCGTGGCCACGTCCTTGTCGTCGCCGACGGCGAGCGGCAGGGTCGGGCAGACGTCGAACCCGTCGAGGGTCTTGCCGGCCTTCTCGCGGCCGGCGCGCAGGTACTTGATCGTGGTGTCCTCCAGGTGCTCGGCGGAGGGGAAGATCAGCAGGGCGCCGTCGGCGATCTCACCGGTCTGTTCCAGGTTCTTCGGGCCGATCGCGGCGATGTACAGCGGGATGTGCTCGCGCTGCGGGTGCACGGTGAGCTTGATCGGCTTGCCGGGACCGCCGGGCAGGGGCAGCGTCCAGTGCTGCCCCTCGTAGGACAGCCGCTCGCGGGTCATGGCCTTGCGGACGATCTCGACGTACTCGCGGGTGCGGGCGAGCGGCTTGTCGAACTTGACGCCGTACCAGCCCTCGGAGACCTGCGGGCCGGAGACGCCGAGACCGAGGCGGAAGCGGCCGCCGGAGAGGGAGTCGAGGGTGGCGGCGGTCATGGCCGTCATGGCGGGCTGCCGGGCCGGGATCTGGAAGATGGCGGAGCCGACGTCGATGCGCTCGGTCTGGGCGGCGACCCAGCTCAGTACGGTGGCGGCGTCGGAGCCGTAGGCCTCGGCGGCCCAGCAGACGGCGTATCCGAGGCGGTCGGCCTCCTGGGCGACGGCCAGGTTGTCCGCGTCCATTCCGGCACCCCAGTAGCCGAGGTTGATACCGAGCTGCATGCCGCATCCCCTTACTGATCAGTAACGTGCCTTCTGCGGAGACCTTAGCGCGGGGGCCGGGGCAAGGTACACGGCCACAGCCGGCCTGTCGTTTAGATCCGTGAACAGAAATCATGGACACGACCATTGACGCGTCCACGACGAGTCCCTACCTTTCGCGGGAAAGCGCTTTCCGTCCTCCACCTTCCGCAGTCGAACGGAGTGGCACCCGATGAAGCGAGCACTTCCCCTGAGGCTCCACGCGACCCTGGCCACGATGGCCCTCGCCGCCGCGACCGGCACGCTCGTGTCGATGCCCGAGGCCTCGGCGGCGACCGGCAGCGCCACCGGCTACGCGACCCAGAACGGCGGGACCACCGGCGGCGCCGGAGGCCAGACGGTCCGGGCGACCACGGGAACGGCGATCCACCAGGCTCTCTGCAGCCGGGCCGGCACCAGCACCCCGATCACCATCGAGGTCACCGGGACCATCAACCACGCGAACACCAAGAAGGTCTCCGGCGCCGGCTGCGACACCGCCGACGGGGTGATCGAGTTCAAGAAGGTCAGCAATGTGACCCTCGTGGGAGTCGGCAGCGGCGCCCTCTTCGACCAACTGGGCATCCACATCCGCGAATCGAAGAACATCATCATCCAGAACGTGACCGTCCGGAACGTCAAGAAGTCGGGCTCCCCCACGTCCAACGGCGGGGACGCCATCGGCATCGAGCGCAACGTCCGCAACGTCTGGATCGATCACACCACCCTGGAGGCGTCGGGCGGCGAGTCGGAGGGCTTCGACGGCCTGTTCGACCTCAAGGACAACACCCAGTACGTGACCCTTTCCTACAGCGTCCTGCGCAACTCCGGCCGCGGCGGCCTGGTCGGCAACAGCGAGAGCGACCGGTCGAACGGCTACATCACGTACCACCACAACCGGTACGAGAACATCGACTCCCGCGCCCCGCTGCTGCGCGGCGGCATCGCGCACCTCTACAACAACCACTACGTCCGCCTCAACGACTCCGGCATCAACTCCCGGGCCGGCGCCCGCGCCAAGGTGGACAACAACTACTTCGAGGACTCCAAGGACGTCCTGGGCACCTTCTACACCGACCAGGCCGGCTACTGGCAGGTCGGCGGCAACATCTTCGACAACGTGACCTGGTCCGCCCCGGGCAGCGAGAACCGCCCGGCCGGCCCCGACCCGAAATCGAACACCACGGTCGCCATCCCCTACTCCCACGCTCTCGACGCGGCAGGCTGCGTGCCGGCCATCGTGAGCCGGACGGCGGGCGCGAACAAGGGGCTTCAGGTGTCGGACGGCAGGTGCTGACCGAGGACGACGGGCCGCGGGCGGCTCGGGGCAACGGACCGGCCGCACCTGGAAATCCGTCGTCCACAGGCACCCACAGCGTAGGTTCTGGCCAGTAATCTCGGCGTTCATGGAGCAGAGGCATCTCGGTCGCACCGGCCTTCGTGTGTCCCGGATCGGGCTCGGCACCCTGACCTGGGGGCGGGGCACCGACGAGCACGACGCCGCGGACCTCATGAAGACGTTCTGGGAAGCGGGCGGAACCCTCGTCGACACCGCGGACGTGTACGGCGACGGGGACGCCGAGTACCTGCTCGGCAGGCTCATGGACGGCCTGGTGCCCCGCCGTGACCTGGTCATCTCGACCAAGGCCGGCAGCATCCCGGACCCCGAGCGCCGCTTCGACGGCTCCCGAGGCCATCTGCTCTCCGCACTGGACGGTTCGCTCTCCCGGCTCGGCACGGACTACGTCGACCTGTGGCACGTGCACGCGTTCGACCCGGACACCCCGCTGGAGGAGACCCTCCAGGCTCTCGACCTCGCGGTCTCCAGCGGGCGGGCCCGCTATGCCGCCGTCTCCAACTTCTGCGGCTGGCAGCTGGCCAGTGCCGCGACCTGGCAGCTGGCCGCCCCCGGAACCCGGACCCGGCTGGCCGGTACGCAGCTGGAGTACTCCCTGCTGCAGCGCGGTGTCGAGCGCGAGGTGCTGCCGGCCGCGCTGGAACTGGGCATAGGCCTGCTGCCGTCCTCGCCGCTGGGGCGCGGGGTACTGACGGGGAAGTACCGCGGCGACACGATGCCGCCGGACTCGCGCGGCGCCTCCGAGCACCTCGCGCCGTTCGTCGCGCCGTACCTCGACGACACGGCCGGCCGCATCGTGGACGCCGTGGCGACCGCGGCCGACGGGCTCGCGGTGACGCCGCTCCAGGTGGCCCTGGCGTGGGTCCGCGACCGGCCCGGGGTGGCGGCGCCGATCGTCGGCGCGCGCAACGCGCAGCAGCTCACGGCGGCATTGTCAGTGGAGACCCTTAGTCTTCCTGACGAGATCTGCCGGGCGCTCGACGATGTGTCGGCGCCTGTGCACCGCTATCCCGATCACGACTGGAGCACGCTGTGAGCACGGAGCCCGAGACCACGGAGGACGCCGAGCCGGGGCTGCCGGGCGCCGAGAACACATCGGCCGGTGGGACCGGGGCCGGGGGTGGTGAGATCAGGGATGGTGAGACCGGGGGTGGTGAGACCGGCGCCGGGCGACCGGCCTCGGAGGAGGAAGCCCCAGCCGACACGGGGCAGGCGGCCGACCTGGAGAACGCCCCGGCCGACACCCGGCAGGCGGCCTCGGCGGAGGGAGACCCAGCCGGCCCCAGGCAGGCGGCAGGCCCGGAGAACGCCCCGGCGGCCGAAACCGGACAGGCGGCCTCGGAGGAGGGGTCCCCGGCCAGCACCGGACAGGCCGCCGACGCCGAGGGCGGTGACGCCGGAACCCCGCAGGTGTCCGAGGCCGAGGCCGAGTTGCGGGCCCAGCAGGCCGAGCGGGAGCGCATCGAGCAGCGCAAGGCCGAGAAGAAGGCGCCGATCGCGAGCGGCACCAAGCTGAGCGGAAAGGCCGCCGATCTGCTGGCGGCCGTACGGGCCGTCGAGAGCGGCGAGAAGCCCTCGGCGACGGTGTTCGAAGAGCCTCGCCCCGCTCCCCGCCGCTCCGCCCCCGAGCCGGAGCGGCGACCGCGGCCGGTGGCGCCCGAGCCCGTCTCGGCGCCGGCCGGCCCCGCCCCGGAGGCGGTCGAGGCCGTGCGGCAGGTGCTCGGTGAGGGCGGTGCGCCGGAGGTGCTCGCGCCGCAGGCCGCCGCGGTTCTCGGCGAGAGCGCGGACGAACAGCTGCGCGCCGACCCCTGGCAGTTGCTGCGGATCGCCGGTGTGCGGCCCGAGCAGGCCGACGGTTTCGCCCGGGCCCTGCTCGGAGCCGAGTGCGGCCCGGACGACGAGCGGCGGGGCCGGGCCGTCACCGGCTGGCTCCTGGAGCAGGCGGCGCTGGCCGGTCACACCGTCCTGGAGATGCCCGCACTCCTCGCGGCCCTCGCCCAGCGGGGCGTGCCGGAGCCCGACAGCGCCGTGCAGGGCGCGATCGCGGAGGGTGAGGTCCTGGTCTTCCAGGACGCCCTGGAAGGCGAGGCCGGTGCCCCTGCCCCGGCGGGCGGGGAAGGCGCGGAGGAGGACGAGGAGCGTCCGGTCCGTGTCCTGGTCGGGCTGGAGCGGTACGCGATGGCGGAGGAGAGCCTGGCCGACGGGCTGGCCCGGCTGGTCAACTCGGCGCCCAAGCAGGACGGTTCGGCCGAGGAGTGGGAGCGGGCCGCCGCCGCGGCCCAGGGCTCGGCTGCGGAGCTGATCCGCGCGGTCGCCGGACAGGGCCTGGTGCTGCACACCGGCGGGGAGGCGTCCCTGGCCGAGCCCGCGGCCCTGCTGACCGCCGCGCGCTCGCTCGGCCTGCGGGGCTGGGCGGCCACGCACGGCCCGATCGGCCGCAACCGTTTCGCGGCTCTGTTGCGGCGGTCCGGCCAGGCTGCGGAGGCCCCGGGACAGGCCGAAGAGGCACCCGCCGACTCCCCCGTCGCCACCGTCTCCGGGCTGCTCGCCGGCCTCGAAGGGCCCGGCCGGGACACGGAGGGGGCCCTCGATCTCGATCTGCTGGTCGTGCTCGACGCGCCCCAGCTGGATGTCGAGACGGCGGCTCTGCTGACCGAGTCGCTGCCGGACGGGGCGCGGCTGGTGCTGGCCGGCGATCCGGCGGTGCTGTGGTCCGCTGGGCCGGGGCGGGTGCTCGCGGATCTGCTCGCGGCGCGGATCTGCCCCCAAGTGGCCTCGCGCCGGCCGGATCCGGGGCCGTTGGGCGAGTTGGTCTCCGGTATCGGCATCGGCGAGCTGAACCAGGTCGAGGCGCCCGGCAAGGAGGTCGTGATCGTGCCGGTGCGGGACGCGGGCGAGGCAGTGCACCGGACGGTGCAGCTCGTCGCGGACTCGGTGCCGCGCGCGATCGGGGTACCGGCCGAGGAGACCCAGGTGATCACCCCCGGGCACGGCGGGGCCGTCGGGACGCGTGCGCTCAACGCGGCGCTGAAGGAACGGCTCAATCCGGGCCCGGGCCGCTTCGGCGGCTTCGACCCCGGTGACCGGATCGTCCACTCCCCCGCCCCGGGGCGTGCGCTGCCGGGCCGTGTGGTGACGGCGGACGCCGAGGGGCTGCATCTGTCGTGCGAGGGCGAGCCCGTCGTCGTACCGAGGGAGCGGGTGGAGCAGTCCGTGCGGCACGGGTGGGCGCTGACCGCGCACCAGGCTGTGGGGAGCCGGTGGCCCGCGGTGGTCGTGGTGCTGCCCGGTGATGCGGCGCAGGCTCTCAGCCGGCCGTGGGTGTACACGGCGTTCGGGCGGGCCGACCGTCATCTGTCCGTGGTGCACGGGGTGGAGCAGGCGCTTCCCCGGGCCGTGGCCGAGGTTCCGGCGAAGCCGCGGACGACGCGGCTGCCGGTGCTGCTCGGGCCGCAGATCAGCGGCACGTGACGGGGGTGGTGGTCATGGGCCCGGGCCCATGACCACCACCCCCGTGGCTGTCGGCGTGCGCGCTCAGCGGCGGTCCGCGTCCAGCGGCTCCAGGTCCTCGTCCTCGTCGAGGTCGCTGTCGAGCTCGTCCTCCAGCCCGTCCGTGTCCTCGTCATCTTCGTCATCGATGTCGTCGATCTCGTCGTCGAAGACGGCGCTGACGTCGAAGCGGCAGACCACCTGCTGCGGGTCGACCTGCTCGAACGGTGCCTCCAGCCACTCGCCGGGCTCGGCCGGTTCGTCCGCCGCCGTCACCCAGAGCGTGGAGTCGCCCTCCTCCAGCCCGAACTCCTTGTGCCGGGAGGCGATCTCGTCGGGCTCGAACTCGCCGAAGAGCAGTCCGAGCGCGCCGTGCACCGTCCCGGAGGCCGGGGCACCGTCCTCGCCCTCCGCCGCCTCGATCCGCTGTGCCTGCGCCAGCAGCCGCTGGGGTTCGGCGACGGCGTAGTCACGGCGGATCAGTACGCTCAGCGCGTTCGGTTCCTCGGGACCCGCGTACGGGGGCAGCGCGTCCTCCGCACCGGGGATCTCGAAGGGGGTGACCTCGTCGTAGCGGTCGTAGAGCAGTTCGTCGTACACCTCTGCGGCCGCGGCGAGCTGGTTGAACGCCTCGTAGACGGCCGGGTCGTCCTCCCCCGACCTGCGTTCGACCGCGGCCAGGTGGCGGTCGAGCGCGGTCTTGACCGCCTCGGCGGCGGCGCGTACCTCGGCAGCGGTGGACTGCGCAGCATCAGACATAGTGCAGACGCTATCCGTACCAGGCCCCAGCCCGCACAATAGATGCGATGCCGGAATACGAATTTGTCGACGTGTACGTACCTCGCGGGGTCTCCCGCAAGGAAACGGCACGTCTGCTGACGGACCACGCGGAGTACGGACACTGGGAGTTGTACCGTCTGAGCCTGCTGCGCGACGGCAGCCGCAAGGTGCGGTTGCGCCGGCGGATCATCCGCCAGGTGCGGGCCACGTGGTGAGCTGGGACGGGGCACGGGAAGAAGGCGCATGACGGAGCGGGCCCCGCATCGGCGGGGCCCGCTCCGTTTGCGGGGGGTGTCAGGCGGAGGCGCGCGCCTTGCGGTAGAGGATCACGCCCGCGAGCAGCGCGCCCGCGCCGGCCGGGAGGGCGAAGCCGAGCGGCAGGTCGCTGCCGGTGCTGGCGAGCTGGGATTCGCCCTCGGGCTGGGTGACGAACTGGGCGCCCGGCTTGTTGCCGTGCGAGGAGCCGCCCGGGGTCTCGCCATCGGTGGAGGGCGGGGTGCCCGGAGTGCCGGGGTCACCAGGGTTGCCCGGGGTACCGGGCTCACCCGGATTGCCGGGATTCCCCGGATTGCCAGGGTTCCCCGGGTCACCGGGGTTGCCGGGCTCACCCGGATTGCCAGGGTTCCCCGGGTCGCCGGGGTTGCCGGGGTTCCCCGGCTGGCCCGGCTCCTGGCCGCCCGGCGGGGTGCCGTGCTGTCCGCCGCCGCCGTTGGAGCAGTCGTTGCCCGTGCTGGGGTTGCCGACGCCGATGACGTCGACGCTGTTGCCGCAGACGTTCACCGGCACGTGGACCGGCACCTGGACGTTGTTGCCCGAGCCGACGCCGGGTGAGTCGGTGGCGTGCCCGCTCGCCTGGGAGCCGCCCTTGCCGCCGTGTTCGCCGTATCCCCCCGACGACGGTCCACCGCCCTGGTTGGCGCACGAGTTGCCCACCGACGGGTTGAGCACGCCGACGACGTTGACCGTGTTCCCGCACACGTTGACCGGTACGTGCACCGGCGCCTGCACCGAGTTTCCGGACAGCACGCCGGGCGAGCCCGACGCCGAGCCCTGGGCGCCCGAGTCGGCGTGAGCGGAACCGCCCGCGGCGGCGATCACGCCTGTCGCGGCCGCCACGGTCATCAGACCCTTGCGGGTGACCTGTCGCATTTACTGAATACCTGCCTTCGACCCTGTCTCGAATTCTTCTCGAATTCCCCGAAAGAAGCGTTCGGTCCCGGGGCGCATGGCACGCACTCCGGGACCGATGGCTTTGGAACTCCCCTCAGCGAGGGGGAAGCATCACTTGTTGATGCAGGTGTTGCCGAAGGCGGGGTTCAGCAGCCCGATCACGGAGACCGTGTTGCCGCAGACGTTCACCGGGACGTGAACGGGCACCTGGACAACGTTGCCGGACAGGACTCCCGGGGAGTGCGCGGCGACGCCCTGAGCACCCGAGTCGGCGACGGCCATGCCCGCGCTCGCGAGAACCAGCCCACCGGTGGCAGCCGCAGCAGCGACGACCTTCTTGATCATTATTCCTCCTAGTTGGCAAAGCGACCCATCTTGCGATCGCATTACCTGTAACGAGGAGGGAGTAATGAGGCTACGAGCTTATCGTCGCATTCACTCTTCCCAGTCGATTCCGTACGCGCGACCGAATACCGGCGTTTCGCAGGGGCGGCTCAGGACAGGTCGATGAAGCGGTCGAGCACCCGCACGCCGAACTGCAGGCCCTCCACCGGCACCCGCTCGTCCACGCCGTGGAACATGCCGGCGAAGTCCAGCTCCGGCGGCAGCTTCAGCGGCACGAAGCCGAAGCCCCGGATGCCCAGGTCGTCGAAGGACTTCGCGTCCGTTCCGCCGGAGAGCATGTAGGGGATCGCCTTGGCGGTCGGGTCCTCGGCGAGCAGCGCGGACTGCATCGCCCCCACGAGCGCCCCGTCGAAGGTGGTCTCGACGGCCTTGTCGGCGTGGACGTCCTCACGGCGCACGTTCGGGCCGAGGATCCGGTCGAGGTCGGCGAGGAACTCCTCCTCGTGTCCGGGCAGGAACCGCCCGTCGACGTGGGCGGTCGCCTCGCCGGGGATGACGTTGACCTTGTAACCGGCGCCGAGCTGCGTCGGGTTGGCCGTGTTGCTCAGGGTCGCGCCGATGAACTTGGCGATGCCGCCGAGCCTGACGAGGGTCGACTCCATGTCCTCCGGGTCGAGTTCGGTGCCGAGGGCGTCGCCGAGCTCGTCGAGGAAGGCGCGGGTGGTCTTGGTGACCCGCACCGGGAACTTGTGCCGCCCGAGCCGCGCGACGGCCTCCGACAGCTCGGTGATCGCGTTGTCCCGGTGGATCATCGATCCGTGCCCGGCGGTGCCGGCCACGGTGAGCTTCATCCAGTGCATGCCCTTCTCGGCCGTCTGGATCATGTAGAGCCGCCGCTGCTCGCTGACGGTGAACGAGAACCCGCCCACCTCGCTGATCGCCTCGGTGACGCCCTCGAACAGGTCCGGGTGGTTGCGCACGAGGTGCTTGGCGCCGTAGGTGCCGCCGGCCTCCTCGTCCGCGAGGAACGCGAGGACGATGTCGCGCGGGGGCTTGCGCCCGCTGCGCAGCCGGTCGCGGACGACCGCGAGGGTCATCGCGTCCATATCCTTCATGTCGACGGCCCCGCGGCCCCAGACGCAGCCGTCGGCGACCTCGCCGGAGAAGGGGTGGTGGGTCCAGTCGTCCGCGTTGGCCGGTACGACGTCGGTGTGGCCGTGGATGAGGAGCGCGGGCCGGGAGGGGTCCTCGCCCTCGATCCGGGCGACCGTGGAAGCGCGGCCCGGGTGGGACTCGAAGATCTGCGGTTCGAGCCCGACCTCGGCGAGCTTCTCGGCGACGTACTCCGCCGCCTTGCGCTCGCCCGGACCCGAGTGGTCGCCGTAGTTGCTGGTGTCGATCTGGATCAGCTCGCGGCAGAGGTCCACGACCTCGTCCTCGCCGGTGACGCTCCTGGCCGTGTCCGTCTCGCTCACGTGCTTCCTCCCGGTGTCACTGCTGGTGGGTCCCCCTCATCCTCCCTCTCCCCGGCCCGCACCCCAAGAGCGCTCCCGGCCCGTCACACGCCGTTCACGCCTCGCCGGGGTGCCGCCGGGGGGTGATCGGCCACCCCGGAAAGCCTGGTAATGTTTACGTCGTCGCCGCGGGGAGAACCCACGCGACAGACACCTTGTCCGGGTGGCGGAATGGCAGACGCGCTAGCTTGAGGTGCTAGTGCCCTTTATCGGGCGTGGGGGTTCAAGTCCCCCCTCGGACACATGAGGCTGAGGGCCGTGACCGCGAGGTCACGGCCCTCAGGCGTTTTGCGGAGAGGTGACCATGACCAGGCGTTCCTGCCCCTGCGGGCTCCCTCAGCCCTACGAGGCGTGCTGCGGCCGCTATCACTCCGGAGCCGCCGCCGCGCCGACCGCCGAGGCGCTGATGCGGTCGCGGTACTGCGCCTTCGTGAAGGGGGACGCCGGGTATCTGCTGCGGACCTGGCATCCGCGGACACGGCCCGGGACGCTGGAGCTGGATCCGGGGATGCGGTGGACCGGGCTGGAGATCCTGGGGACGGGCGGCGGGTCCGCGTTCCACTCCGCCGGGACGGTGGAGTTCCGGGCGTCGTACCGGGGCGGGTCCCTGCACGAGCGGAGCAGTTTCGAGCGGGTCGACGGGGCGTGGGTCTACGTCGACGGGGAGTTCCCGGCCTAGCCGTTGCTACGGCGCCAGGATGTCGAGTTCCTGGAGGGCGCCGACCGTGATCTCGCGGGTCAGCCGCTCCGCCCGGGCGGCATCGCCCGCGCGGACCGCCTCGGCGACCTGGACGTGCAGGGTGACGGCGGCCGGGTCGGGGTCCTCGAACATCACGTCGTGCTGCGTGCGGCCGGTCAGGACCTCCGCGACGACGTCGCCGAGGCGGGCGAACATCTCGTTGCCGGAGGCGGCCAGGATGACGCGGTGGAAGGCCACGTCGTGGAGGAGGTACCCCTCCAGTTTGTGACCGCGTGAGTGGGCGACCATGCCGAGGGCGCACTCGGTGAGCTCTGCGCACTGCTCGGATGTGGCATGCCGGGCGGCGAGGCCCGCCGCGACGGGTTCGATCGCCGAGCGCAGCACCGTGAGGGACCGCAGTTGCCCGGGGCGGTCGGCGCCGGCCAGGCGCCAGCGGATGACCTGTGGGTCGTAGACGTTCCACTCGGACTTCGGACGGACCGTCACGCCGACGCGGCGGCGGGATTCGACCAGGTACATGGACTCCAGGACACGGACCGCCTCGCGCATCACGGAGCGCGACACGTCGAAACGCTGGGCGAGCTCGTCGGTGCGCAGGACGCTGCCCGGCGGGTACTCCCCCGCCGTGATCTCGGGGCCGAGGGTGTCCAGTACATGGCCGTGCAGGCCCCGGCCCGGTGTGCTCATGCACTCAGCGTACGGGGTAGATCACGGAGACAAAAAGTCAGACTTATTGAGCACGACCTCTTGAATTCGTCGTACCTAATGGGTTTCAGTTGCGTCGACATCAGGTGTCGACCTCGGACAGCAGACAGTGAGGCAGCGATGAACACCCCCCACGTCGTCGTGGTCATGGGCGTAGCGGGCACCGGCAAGACCACCATCGGTCCCCTGCTCGCGGCCCGGCTCGGCGTTCCGTACGCCGAGGGCGACGACTTCCACCCGCCGGCCAACATCGCCAAGATGTCGGCCGGTACCCCGCTCACCGACGAGGACCGCCTGCCCTGGCTCGACGCCATCGGCGCGTGGGCGCAGGGGCGGGCCCGGCTCGGCGGGGTGGTCAGCTGCTCGGCACTGAAGCGGTCGTACCGCGACCGGCTGCGGGCCGCCGCGCCCGGCGTGGTCTTCGTGCATCTCACGGGTGACCGCGCGCTGATCGAGGACCGGATGTCGCACCGGCAGGGGCACTTCATGCCCACGGCGCTGCTCGACTCCCAGTTCGCCACGCTCCAGCCCCTCGCGGCGGACGAGGCGGGGGTCGGGGTGGACGTCGCGGGCGGCCCGGAGGAGATCACCGAGCGGGCGGCACACGCCCTGCGGGAACTCCCCGAGCCCGTCCAGTAGCCCCTGGCGGCCCTGCCGCTCCCCCTACTCCCCCAACGCAAGGGAACTCACCCCCGTGACCAGACTCAGCGTCGAGATGCTGGCAGCGGACGCACCCGAGCCGATCACCTCGGCCGGCCACGCTCAGCTGGGCATCGCCGTCCTGGCGGGCATCGCCGTCATCGTCCTGCTCATCACGAAGTTCAAGCTGCACGCCTTCCTGGCACTGACCATCGGGTCACTGACGCTCGGCGCGATCGCCGGGGCGCCGCTGGACAAGGTGCTCACCAGCTTCAGCGCCGGCCTCGGCACCACGGTCGCCGGCGTCGGTGTGCTGATCGCCCTCGGGGCGATCCTCGGCAAGATGCTCGCCGACTCCGGCGGCGCCGACCAGATCGTCGACACCATCCTCGACCGGGCCGGCGGACGGTCGATGCCGTGGGCGATGGTGCTGATCGCCTCCGTGATCGGCCTGCCGCTGTTCTTCGAGGTCGGCATCGTGCTGCTGATCCCGGTCGTGCTGATGGTCGCCAAGCGCGGCAACTACTCGCTGATGCGCATCGGCATCCCGGCGCTCGCGGGTCTGTCCGTGATGCACGGCCTCGTGCCGCCGCACCCCGGTCCGCTGGTCGCGATCGACGCGGTCGGCGCCGACCTCGGCATCACCCTGGCGCTCGGTGTCCTCGTCGCCATCCCCACCGTGATCATCGCCGGTCCGGTGTTCTCGAAGTACGCGGCCCGCTGGGTCGACGTCCCCGCACCCGAGAAGATGATCCCGCAGCGCGCCTCCGAGGAGCTCGACAAGCGCCCCGGCTTCGGCGCCACGCTCTTCACGGTCCTGCTGCCGGTGATCCTCATGCTGGCCAAGGCGCTCGTCGACATCGTCATCGACGACCCGGAGAACCTCGTCCAGCGCGTCTTCGACGTGATCGGTGCGCCGATGATCGCGCTGCTCGCCTCGGTGCTGGTCGGCATCTTCACGCTGCTGCGGCCCGCCGGGTTCTCCAAGGAGCGGATATCGCCGCTCGTCGAGAAGAGCCTCATGCCCATCGCGGGCATCCTGCTGATCGTCGGCGCGGGTGGCGGCTTCAAGCAGACGCTGATCGACACCGGCGTGGGCCAGATGGTCCTGGACATCTCCCAGGACTGGGCGATCCCGGCGCTGCTGCTGGCCTGGCTGATCGCGGTGGTGATCCGCCTCGCGACCGGTTCGGCGACGGTGGCCACGGTCTCGGCCGCCGGTCTCGTCGCCCCGCTCGCGGCGGACATGTCCAGCACGCACGCGGCCCTTCTCGTCCTGGCCATCGGCGCCGGCTCGCTCTTCTTCAGCCATGTCAACGACGCCGGGTTCTGGATGGTGAAGGAGTACTTCGGGCTGAGCGTCGGCCAGAACATCAAGACCTGGTCCGTCATGGAGACGATCATCTCGGTGGTCGCCGGCGGCATCGTCCTGCTGTTGTCCCTCGTGATCTAGGAGTGCTGCGGCGATGACGGCTCATCCCCTCTTCGACATCGGCGGCCGTACGGCCCTGGTCACCGGCTCCAGCCGGGGCATCGGACTGGCCCTCGCGCGCGGTCTGGCGGAGGCCGGCTGCACGGTCGTCCTGAACGGACGTGACAAGGACCGGCTCGCCGAGGCCGCCGCCGGGCTGCCCGGCGACCGGGTGCACACGGCCTCGTTCGACGTGACGGACGGATCATCGGTGGCCTCGGGGGTCGCCGAGGTCGAGGAGCGGGTGGGCCCGCTCGACATCCTCGTCAACAACGCGGGCATGCAACTGCGCGCCCCGCTGCTGGAGTTCACCGACTCCGACTGGCACCGGATCCTGGACACCAATCTGACCAGTGCCTTCCTGGTCGGCCGTGAGGCGGCGCGCCGGATGACGGAACGGGGCCGCGGGAAGATCATCAACATCTGCTCGCTGCAGAGCGAGGTGGTACGGCCCGGGATCGCGCCGTACGCCGCCACCAAGGGCGCGCTGAAGATGCTCACCAAGGGCATGTGCGCCGACTGGGGCCCGAGCGGTGTGCAGGTCAACGGGCTCGGCCCGGGTTACATCGAGACCGAGCTGACCCGGCCGCTGGTGGAGGACGAGGAGTTCAGCTCCTGGGTGCGGCGGCGTACGCCGGCCGGGCGCTGGGGCCGTACGCAGGACCTGGTGGGCGGGTTGCTGTTCCTCGCCTCCCCCGCGGCGGACTTCGTCAGCGGGCAGGTGCTGTATGTAGACGGCGGTATGACGAGCGTGCTGTGACCTGCCGGGAGGCGGCTGTGATGCTGGGGTGTGTGATCCACGGTCAGGGCGACCTGCGAGTGGCGGAGTTGCCCATGCCGGAGCCCGGGCCGGGTCAGGCGCTGGTCGCCGTGCGGTACGGCGGGGTGTGCGGGTCCGATCTGCACTACTGGCGGCACGGCGGGGTCGGTGACTTCCGGCTGCGGGAGCCGATGGTGCTCGGGCACGAGGTCGTCGGGACGGTTGTGGCGTACGGCCCCGGTGCCACGGGGCCGGCTCCCGGCACCGCCGTCGCCGTGCATCCGGCGACTCCGTGCGGGGTGTGCCCGGAGTGCGCGGGCGGGCGGCGGAACGTGTGCCGGGACACGCGCTACCTCGGCAGCGCGGCCCGCTTCCCGCACGTCCAGGGCGGTTTCGCCGCCCGAGTCGTCGTACCCGCCGCGCAGGTGCGGCCTCTGCCGCCCGGCCTCGGCCTGCGGCGGGCGGCACTCGCCGAACCGCTGTCGGTGGCGCTGCACGCGGTGCGGCGGGCCGGGGACGTTCGGGGCCGGCACGTTCTGGTCACCGGCGCCGGACCCATCGGGTGTCTCGTGGTCGCGGCGGCGAGGGCGGCGGGTGCCGCGAACGTGACGGTGACGGATCTCCTGCCCGAGGCATTGGAGTACGCCCGGGTCGCCGGTGCCGGGACGGTTGTTCGCGCCGACGATCCCGACGATGCCGGGTGGCCCGACGAGGTCGATGTGGCCATCGAGGCGTCCGGGGTGGCCGCGGGCCTCGACGCGTGTCTGCGGCGGGCCCGGCGGGGTGGGGTCGTCGTGCAGTTGGGGATGTTGCCGCCAGGGCACAGTTCCTTCGCCGGGAACCTGGTGGTGAGCCGGGAGATCGAGCTGCGGGGAGCGTTCCGCTTCGACACGGAGTTCGACGAGGCGCTGGCGTTGCTGGCGGTGGAGCCGGCGTTCGACGGGCTTGTCAGTGCGGTGGTTCCCGTGGGGGACGCCGAGTCGGCTTTTGCCCTGGCGGCTGACCGGAGTCGGTCCTGCAAGGTGCTGCTGGATTTCGCCGCGCTGCTGTAGGCGTTGTGGAGGCCGGGCGGCTCCCGCGCGTCATCCCTGGTACTGAACCCCGGCCCGCCCGGGCGGCGGAGCCGGTTCCTTCCGTGTAGTGATTCCCGCAGGTCGACAGAGTGGCACCTTGGGAACATCGCCGAGCAGGCGTTGCCGCTGCAGGGGAGGACCGCTCGTGACCAGCACTGTCTCACCCGTCACACCGTCCGGGGCCACGCGCCCTCCGGGCCGGATGCGCACCGTCTGGGCTGCCGCCCACGCTCCGGTGGCGGGGGTGCCGAGGTGGGGTCGGATCGCCGCCTACGCCATACCGTTCACCGTGTTGCCGTCGAGCGTGTGGCGGGTTCTGGTGGCGTTCGTCGACGAGGACACAGCGGGTAAGACCGGGAGCCTGCCGTCGTGGCTGCCTGGTGAGGTCTACGTGGTCCTGCTTTCGGCGCTCTCCGAACTGGTGGCGTTCACGGCCGTCGGGCTGATCGCCGGGTGGGGCGAGGTGTTCCCCCGCTGGGTCCCACTGCTGCGTGGGCGCAGGGTGCCGACCGCGGCCGCGGTCTGGCCTGCCGCCTTCGGCGCGGTAATGCTGACGGCCCTCTGGACCGCCGCCTACGTCGCGGAGACTGCCGGGGTGACCCTGCGGGGAGAACCGCTCCCGCCTGACTACCCGACAGCGGCGGGCGGCTGGGAGAGCGCCGTGTTCCACGTCTGCTACGCCCCTCTGTTGCTGTGGGGTCCACTGCTCGGGGTCGTCACGGTCGCCTACGTTCGGCGCAGGCGCGATGTCGGGCGACCGGGCCCCGGTCGCTCACGGTCGCCACAGCCGGTGCTCCCGCTCCGCCCACTCACGGCTCACCGACCCGGTCCGCATGCCCCTTCTGGATTCCGGGTCCGCCAGGGCCATGCCGATGTGGCCCGCCAGGACGATGCCGATGGTGAGGGCCAGCCAGTCGTGGACGAAGGTGGCGCTGGTGCGCCAGAGCAGGGGGGTGAGGTGGGTGAACCACATCATCAGGCCCGTGGCGAGCATGACCAGCGTGGCGCCGGCGATCCAGGACGCGTAGAGCTTCTGCCCGGCGTTGAACTTGGCCGCGGGGCGGGAGGCGTGGCGCTTGTCGCGGTGCAGGGCGGCACGCAGCCAGGTGCGGTCGTGCGGGCCGAAGCGGTTGAGGCGGCCGAGGTCGGCGCGGAACGCCCGGGAGGCGAGGGCGGCCAGGACGGGGACGGGCAGGGCGAGGCCGGCCCACTGGTGCAGGGTGACGACCAGGGCGCGGCGGCCGACGAGTTCGGCGAGCTGGGGGACGTAGAGGCAGGCCGCGGTGACGACGCAGATGCCCATCAGGGCGGCCGTGGTGCGGTGGATCCAGCGCTGGAGCGGGGTGAAGCGGCGGACATCGGCCGTGGCCGGTGGTGTGTCAGCTCGTAGGGGCATCGTCGCGTCCGTTCGAGCGGCCCACCCAGGCGTCGATGTCGTAGCCGCGCTTCTCCCAGTAGCCCGGCCGGACCTCGTCGGTGACGGTGATGCCGGAGAGCCACTTGGCGGACTTGTAGAAGTACATGGGGGCGACATAGAGGCGGGCCGGGCCGCCGTGGGAGTGGCCGAGGTCCTTGTCCTGCATGCGCAGGGCGACCAGGACGTCCGCGCGGCGGGCCTGGGAGAGGGTGAGGCTCTCGGTGTACGTGCCGTCGAAGCAGGTGAAGCGGATGGCCTTGGCCGTGGGGCGGACCCGGGCGGCGTCCAGGAGCCGGGACAGGCGTACGCCCTCGAAGGGTGTGTCGGGGACGCGCCAGCCCGTGACGCACTGGACGTCGCGGACCATGCGGGTCTGGGGCAGGGCCTTGAGGTCGTGGAGGGTGTAGGTCGTGGGGCGGTCGACCAGGCCGTCCACGGTGAGGCGGTAGCTGCCGGCGTCCTTGCGCGGGACCGACGAGGCGACCGAGTAGTAGCGGAAGCCGCCGCCGTTGGGGAGCAGGCCGGTCAGGCCCGTGGGGTCCTTGTCGGCCGCTCCGCCGAGGAAGGCCTCCAGGCCGCGTTGCAGCGGGGGCGCGGCGACGACGCCGGCGGCGCCCAGGGCGAGGGTGCCGAGGAAGACGCGGCGGCCGATCGGGGTGCCCCGCTCCTCGGGGTGTTCGTCGTTCACACCCTGATGTACGTCCTCGTTCACGTACTCATTCGAACACCCGCGGCCCCGGCAGGACAGGGATCGCGGGTGCTCGTCAGATTTCCGTAACCACTTCTTACGCGGAGCGCGTCAGGAGGAGGCCGCCTTGTCGAGCTGGAACGCCTCGTTGCCGAGGCCGATCCGGGCGTGCTTCTCGGGGGCACGGACGCGCAGCACCAGGCCGAGGGCCACTCCGGCGAGTGCCGCGAGGCCGATGATGCCGGGCAGCACCCAGCTCAGCGACGAGTCGGGGCCGGCGCCGACCAGCACCTCGAAGTCCTTCACCGTGTAGCCGGCGATGACCAGCAGGGCGATGCCCGCGAGGGCGGACGTGACCAGCCGCCAGGCCTGGGTGCCGGCGGCGCCGCGGCGGGCGAAGAAGACGACGACGGACAGGGACGCCGCCGCCATCAGCACGATCACGCCGAGGGCGCCGATGTTGCCGAACCAGGTGAACAGCTGGAGGACGGGCGCGGTCGGGTCGCCGGCCGGCTTGTCGTCGGCGATGGCGAAGGCGACCACGACCACCACGGCCACGACGGTCTGGAGCAGCGAGCCGGTGCCCGGGGCGCCGCTGCTGCCGCTGGTGCGGCCGAAGGCGGCGGGCAGGAGGCCTTCGCGGCCCATGGCGAAGGCGTAGCGGGCGACGACGTTGTGGAAGCTGAGCAGCGCGGCGAACATGCCGGTGACGAACAGGACGTGCAGGACGTCCGTGAAGGTGCCGCCGAGGCGGGACTCGGTGAGGAAGAACAGCAGCCCGGCGCTCTGCTTCTGGGACGTGCCGACGATGGCGGCGGGGCCGGTGGCCACGGTGAGGGCCCAGCTGCTCAGCGCGAAGAAGACGGCGACCCCGCCGACGGCGAGGAACATCACGCGCGGCACCAGGACGTGCGGGCGGCTGGTCTCCTCGGCGTAGACGGGGGCCTGCTCGAAGCCGAGGAACGCGGCGATGCAGAAGCACAGCGCGGTGCCGACGCCCGCGCCGGTGAGGGTGTCGGGGTTGAAGGCGTGCAGCGACAGGCCCTCCTTGCCGGGGTCGGCGATCGCGGCGATGTCGAAGACGACGACGAGGAGCACCTCGATGACCAGCAGCACGCCCAGCACACGGGCGTTGACGTCGATCTTGAGCCAGCCGAGCAGCCCGACGGCGAGCACGGCCACGAGCGCCGGTATCCACCAGGCGATCTGCACGTCGGCGTAGGTGGCGAGGAGCCCGGAGACCTCGAAGCCGAAGATGCCGTAGATGCCGACCTGGAGCGCGTTGTAGGCGACGAGGGCCACCAGGGCGGCGCCCGCGCCCGCGGTGCCGCCGAGGCCGCGGGAGATGTACGCGTAGAAGGCGCCGGCGTTGTGGACGTGGCGGCTCATCTCGGCGTATCCGACGCTGAACAGGATCAGGACGACGCCGAGGACGACGAAGAGCAGCGGCTGGCCGACGATGCCCATCACCGCGAATGTAGTGGGCATGACACCCGCGACGACCATGAGCGGGGCGGTCGCAGCGAGGACGGAGAGCAGCAGGCCCCCGGTGCCGAGCCGGTCGGCGCGCAGGGCACGCTCCTCCCCCTTGAACGTACTGATGCCGCCGGAGGCGGTGGTGCTCGTTCTCGAACTGTCCGTGGTCATCGGGGGAGCGTCCTCACTCTTCGGGTCGGGGGTGTCAGGCCGTGCCGAGCGCGCCGGCGCGGGCGGCGGCGAAGGCGGTGTGCGGGTCGCGGTCCGGGTACGACCAGGGCGCCGGGGTGGCGTGGCGGCCGATCCGGTGGAACAGGGCGGCGGCCTCGGCGCCCCGCCCCTCGCAGAACTTGGCGTGGGCGAGGAAGTTCAGGTCGATCAGCCGCCGCGGGTGCCCCTCCAGCTCCCACTCCAGCCACCAGTCGAAGGCGGCCTTCATGACCTGCCGGGCGCGGCGGCCCGTCCAGTGGCCGGAGGCGGCCGGGTCGGCGCTTTCGTGCCCGGCGGCGGCCAGCACGCGGTAGCGCTCGGCGTGTGCGATGACCGGCAGGATCGCGAGCGGGGAGTCGGCAGGGGCCTGTTCGGCGGCCCAGTTGGCGAAGTCGTAGACCTCGTGCAGCGGATCCGGACCGGCCTCGGTACGGCGGGCGGCGAGCCGGGCGACCATCAGATGGTGGGCGTGGTGGTGGTCGGCGTAGCGGGCGCGGACCGCCTCGAAACCGCGAACCACGTCCTGGTCGGCGCCGACCGCGCAGTCCAGCATGAACAGGCCGAGCCAGGGGGTGGGGTCGGCGGGGGCACGGGTCGCGGCGGCCTGGCAGGCCTCGCGGGCCCGGACCGGCTTGGCCTTGCCGTGCAGGGCGCGCCGGACCTGGGCGAGGGCGAGCAGCACGGAGGCGTCGGCGGACTCGGGTTCGGCGAGCAGCCACTCGCGGGCCCACGCGGCGCAGGAGGACTCCCGAGCGAGGACGGTGACGCGGTGGCCGCGCCGGTCCCAGTCGTCCCCGGTGTGCACCAGCAGGGACCGGGCGTTCTGCCAGCGGCCCTGCACCAGTGCGGTGCGCGCGGCCATGAGGTCGGCGTCGTCGAGGGCCTCGTCGAAGGCCTGCGCGGCACGTCTGCGGCCACGGCCGAGGGGAGGCGGGGGTGGGGACACCGCGGGACTTCCTCACGCACTCTTCTGGTGTTTCGGCTCACGGCGGCAGAGGGAGCGCGGATGTGCGCATTGCCATGAACCGATCACACACAGCCAACCCCCCGCCAAGGGGCGTCGTCAAGGGCAGCCAGTGCGTTACACGCGTCAACTCCCGTCACTCGTGAGGATTTTGTGATCCGAGGGGCAGGAGAGACCAGTGTGAGCGGCATCCGATTTTTCCGTTTCGCCCTTTGTGACGTACGTCATAGCGTGGGCTGCCGACGCCCCCGACGATGGCATGACGTACGGGCGCGCCGGGCGGAGCCGGCCGGTACAGTCGGCCCCTACGCAACCGTGACCCGACCTGACGATCGAGGTACACCGCGTGTCGGTTCTAGTACTGGCGCTCGCCCTGGGCGCCGCCTGCTGTCTGGGCTTCGGCTTCGTCCTCCAGCAGAACGCGGCTCAGCGTGCCCCGCTGAGCGACTTCCTCTCCTTCCGTCTGCTGATCGACCTCGTGAAGGTGCCGCGCTGGCTCGGCGGCATCGCGCTGATGGTGGCCGGCATGGGGCTCGGCGCCGCCGCGCTGGGGCAGGGCGAGCTGTCGCTGGTGGAGCCCCTGCTGGCGACGAACCTGCTCTTCGCTCTCGCGCTCTCGCGCAAGCAGACCCGGCAGCCACTGGGCCGCCAGGGCTGGGCGGGCCTGCTCCTGCTGGCCGGCGGGGTCACGGCGTTCATCGTGGCGGGCCGGCCGGAGGGCGGTGCCGCGACGGCCGATCCGGTCCGGCAGTGGGTGATCATCGGGGCCATGATCGGGCTCGCCCTGCTGCTCACGACGCACGGCAGGCGGACCCGGCTCGGCTCGGGCCCGGTCCTGCTGGCCCTGGCCGCCGGACTCCTCTACGGCGTGCAGGACGCGCTGACCCGGGTCAGCGGGCAGAAGGTCGCCGAAGGCGGCCTCGCCGAGCTGCTCACCGGCTGGGAGCCGTACGCGGTCCTCGCGCTGGGCGTCACGGGGCTGGTCCTCGTGCAGAGCGCGTTCGAGACCGCGTCCCTGCGCAAGTCGCTGCCCGCCCTGACCGCGGCGCAGCCCCTCGCCGGGATCGTCTGCGGCGTCGGCTTCCTGGGCGACCGGCTGCGCACGGACGCGATGGCCCTGGGCTGGGAGGCCGGTGGTCTGCTGGCCGTGGTCGCCGGGATCGTGCTGCTGGGGCTGCACCCGGCGATGCCGCAGGGGGCGCCGGAGCGGGCACGGGTGGCCGCACCCGCGGTGAGCCCGGCCTCGCCCTGACACCCTGCCGCGGCGGGGGCGCGCGCCCTGCTTGGATGAGGGCATGAGCGCTGCCGACGAGATCCTCGACATCGTGGACGAGCACGACCAGGTCATCGGGCAGTTCCCCCGCGGCGAGGTCTACGCCCGGGGACTGCGCCACCGCTGCGTGTTCATCCAGGCCCGGGACGCCGAGGGCCGCATCTTCGTGCACCGGCGCACCCCCACCAAGCTGGTCTTCCCCTCCCTCTACGACATGTTCGTCGGCGGGGTCGTCGGCGCGGGCGAGTCCTACGGGACGGCGGCCCTGCGCGAGGCCGAGGAGGAACTGGGCGTGAGCGGCCTGCCGCAGCCGCGGCACCTCTTCACGTTCCTCTACGACAACGGCTCCGGCCGGAGCTGGTGGTCGGCGGTCCACGAGGTGCGCTGCGAGCTGCCCGTGCGGCCGCAGGCCGAGGAGGTGGCCTGGTACGACTTCCTGCCCGAGGCCGAGGTCGAGCGGCGCCTGGGCGACTGGGAGTGGGTGCCGGACGGGCTGGCGGCATACGAGCGGCTCAAGGCGTTCCGCTCGGACGGCTCGGGCGGCTCGGGCGGCTCGGGCGGAGCCGGTCAGGACGCCGGGTAGGGTCGCGCACGTGATCGAGTTCGTACGGAACGTCCGGTTGTGGTTCGTACCGGCGGAGGTCCGGGAGGACGGCGAGACGCCCGACTACCGGTTCTCGCTGGCCAACGAACGCACCTTCCTGGCCTGGCTGCGCACCGCGCTCGCGCTGATCGGCGGCGGCTTCGCCGTGGACCAGTTCCTGCCGGACCTGCGCTGGGCCTGGCGGGTCGGGCTGGCGCTCGCGCTGCTGGGCGCGGGCGTGCTGTGCTCGCTGCGGGCCGTCAACCACTGGGTGCGCTGCGAGCGGGCCATGCGCCGGGGCGAGGACCTGCCGGTGTCCCGCTTCCCGGTGCTGCTGAGCCTCGTCGTCGCGGTCGTGGCCGTCGCCATGGTCCTGGTGGTGCTCGTGGGGTGGGAGGGGTGACCGCGCCGGCTGCCGTCCGGCGGCGGGACTCCGACCGCGACTCCGGACCGCAGCAGCCCATGGGGCCCCGGCGTACGACGCCGTCGGGCACCGTAGTCGCCGTACGCGCGGGAAGCGCGCTGTGAGCAGCCCGGCACCCCGGCCGCGGGACCCCGACCGCGATCCCGGGTTGCAGCCCGAGCGGACCCGGCTCGCGTGGCGGCGTACGACGCTGTCGGGCACCGTCGTCGCCGTGCTCGCGGTGAAGACCGTGCTGCACGGCGGGGCGTCGGCGGCCGGGGTCACAGCGGGCGCGCTGTGCTGTGTGCTCTGGCTGGGCTTCCTGAGCGTCGCCCACCGGCGCATCCGCACCCTCGCGGCCACCCCGAGCCCCGTGGCCTTCGCACCCCGGCACGCGGCGGCCGCGGTGCTGTGCACGGTGGCGATGGCGGTGTGCGGGGCCGCCCTCGTCCTCTAGAACCTGGGCCCGCCGTTCGGTTCACGCCGCGGACGCGGGGCCCGGCGCGCGCGACCGGCAACTCGGTGCCGCCGGGGTGTGATCAGCGCATCCAGGCGTTGTGCAGGATGACGGCGCCCTTGTCGACGCCGTACTCGGGATCCGGCCGGCCGTTCCGGTGAAGCCCAACGGCCGCCCTGCCGCGGCACCCGCCCTGCGCGCACGCACCGGGCCCCGCTCACCGGCGCTGAACAGCACCGTCGATGTCCTGCGGCCTGATCCACACGACCAGCCCCGGGGCGGCTCCCCCGCTCAGGCGCCCTCACCCTCGCTCTCCCAGTCCACCGTCACGACGATCTTGCCTCGGGTGCGGCCCTCCTGGTTCAGCCGGTGCGCGTCCGCGGCCCGCTCCAGGGGGAACGCCGCGTCGACGTGCACGCTCACCACGCCCTGCTCCGCCAGGTCGGCCAGGCGCTGGAGGTCCTGCGCGTCGGGGCGGACGAAGTAGTAGCGGCCGCCGTAGGTGACGACGCCGTTGTCGGCGATCGACACCAGGCGGCCCTCGGGGGCCAGCAGGTTCGCCGACACCTTCAGCGCGTCCCCGCCGACGGTGTCGAACACGGCGTCCACGCCCTCCGGGGCCAGTCCGCGCACCCGCTCGCCCAGGCCCTCGCCGTACACCACCGGCTCCCCGCCGAGGCCCCGCACGAAGTCGTGATTGGGCTCGCTCGCCGTACCGATCACCCGGGCGCCGAGATGAACGCCGAGCTGCACGGCGATCGAGCCGACGCCCCCGGCCGCGGCGTGCACCAGGACGGTCTCGCCCTGCTTCACCTGGAGCACGTTGATCAGCACCTGGTAGGCGGTGAGCCCGACCAGCGGCAGCCCGGCCGCCTCCTCGAAGGAGAGGTTGCGCGGCTTGCGCGCGAGGGTGCGCAGGGGTGCGGCCACGTACTCGGCGAAGGTGCCGCGGGAGAGGAAGTCCTCACGCACGTACCCGATGACCTCGTCCCCGACGTCGAACTCCGAGACGGCCACGCCGGGCCGCACGACGACGCCCGAGACGTCCCAGCCGGGCACCACGGGGAAGACAGGGGCGAGGATCCCGTCGAGGTATCCCTCCCGGGCCTTCCAGTCGACGGGGTTCACGGCCGCCGCCCGCACCTTCACCAGCACCGCGTCCGGGCCGACCTTCGGATCGCGGACCTCCCCGAACGCCAGCACCTCGGGTCCGCCGTACCGTGAGTAGCTGATGGCCTTCATGGGTCCGACCTTCCGGGCTCGCCGCACGGCCCGCAAGCCGGATGGCCTGAACGAACCGGCCGAAACCTCCCCGGCGCCTCGCGGGGGGACGCCGTCGGCCTATCGTGGCTCCGATCACGTTTCGGCCCCGCTCTGGACGACATACCGACCGGTCGGCATCATGAGTCGGGAACCGTCCACCCCGCCCGTAGGAGCGACACATGAGCCCCGACCACCCGCCCGGACTCGATCTCGACCGGTTGCGCGGCCTGCTCGACCGCGAGCGGCCCGGCCTGGTGAACGGCCCGCTGTCCGGCCGACTGATCGAGGGCGGACGGTCGAACCTCACCTACGCGGTCTCCGACGGCGCCTCCCGGTGGGTCGTGCGCCGGCCTCCGCTCGGCCATGTCCTGGCCACCGCGCACGACATGAAGCGCGAGCACCGGGTCATCAGCGCGCTGCACCCGACCGCCGTGCCGGTCCCGGAGCCGGTGCTGCTGTGCGAGGACGAGGAGGTGCTCGGGTCGCCGTTCTACGTCATGGAGTTCGTCGACGGCACCCCCTACCGCACCGCCGACCAGCTCGTCCCGCTCGGTCCGGAGCGGACCCGGGGCGCGGTGCTGAACCTCGTCGACACGCTGGTGGAGCTGCACGCGGTCGACCCGGGCGAGGTGGGGCTCGCCGACTTCGGGCGGCCCGAGGGCTTCCTGGACCGGCAGCTGCGGCGCTGGGGCAAGCAGCTGGACGCCTCGCGCAACCGCGACCTGGACGGCATCGACGAGCTGCACGCGGCCCTCGGGCGCGAGCTGCCCGGCTCCCCCGCCCCGGCCGTCGTGCACGGCGACTACCGGCTGGACAACGTACTGATCGGCGAGGACGACTCGATCCGGGCGATCCTCGACTGGGAGATGTCGACGCTGGGCGACCCGCTCACCGACCTCGGCCTGCTGGTCATGTACAGCATGCCGCTCGGCATGCCCGAGTCCCCCGTCTCCACGACCGCCGAGGCCCCAGGGCATCCGGCGCCGTCGGAACTCATCGAGCGGTACGCCGCGCGCTCCGGGCGGGACGTCTCCGCGGTCTCCTGGTACACGGCGTTCGCCTGGTTCAAGCTCGCCGTGATCCTCGAGGGCATCCACTACCGCTACACGCTGGGCCAGACGGTCGGGCGCGGCTTCGACCGCATCGGCGACCTCGTGCCCGTCTTCGTCCGGCACGGACTGACCACGCTCCACGAAGGCCTCCAGGAGGGCTGATCCACATGGACTTCGCTTATGACGCGCGCACCGAAGAGCTGCGCGCCAAGCTCCTCGCCTTCATGGACGAGTACGTCTACCCGGCCGAGGAGGTCGCGCACCAACAGCGCGAGCGGCTGGCCTCCCCGTGGGAGACCGTGCCCGTGGTGGAGGAGCTGAAGGCCGAGGCCCGCCGGCAGGGCCTGTGGAACCTGTTCCTGCCGGACTCCGAGTACGGGGCCGGGCTGACGAACCTCCAGTACGCGCCGCTCGCCGAGATCATGGGCCGCTCCCCGCAGCTGGCGCCGACGGTGACGAACTGCGCGGCGCCCGACACCGGGAACATGGAGGTACTCACCCAGTTCGGCGACGAGCAGCAGCAGAAGCAGTGGCTGGAGCCGCTGCTGGCCGGGGAGATCCGCTCGGCGTTCGCGATGACCGAGCCGGACGTGGCCTCCTCGGACGCCACCAACATCACCACGCACATCGAGCGGGACGGCGACGAGTACGTCATCACCGGCCGCAAGTGGTACATCTCCGGGGCGATGCACCCCGACTGCAAGATCCACATCGTGATGGGCAAGACCGACCCGGACGGGGAGGACATCCGCCGCCAGCAGTCGATGGTGCTGGTCCCGCGTGACACCCCGGGCGTCACCATCAAGCGGGCCATGCAGGTGTTCGGGTACGAGGACCACTACCACGGCGGTCACGCCGAGGTGATCTTCGACCACGCGCGCGTGCCCGTCTCGAACCTGGTCGGCGAGGAGGGCGGCGGTTTCGCCATCGCGCAGGCGCGGCTCGGCCCCGGGCGGATCCACCACTGCATGCGGCTGATCGGCATGGCGGAGCGTGCGATCGAGCTGATGTGCCGGCGGGCCGTGTCCCGGAACGCGTTCGGGAAGTCGCTGGCGCAGCAGGGCGTCGTCCACAACTGGATCGCGGACGCGCGGGTGACCGTGGAGCAGCTGCGGCTGCTGGTGCTGAAGACCGCGTGGCTGATGGACACGGTGGGGAACCGGGGCGCGCACACCGAGATCCAGTCGATCAAGATCGCCACGCCCCGGGCGGTGGTGGACATCCTCGACCGGGCGATCCAGCTGCACGGCGCCGGCGGGGTGAGCCAGGACTTCCCGCTGGCGGAGCTGTACGCCGGCGCGCGGACGCTGATGATCGCGGACGGGCCGGACGAGGTGCACCAGCGGTCGCTGGCGCGGCGGGAGCTGAAGCGGTACCTGTGACGTGTGCGGGCGGTGGGGTGTTCGCCCCCTCACCGCCTCCGCCGCCCGCGCGTCCCGACGGGTGGGCGGCGGCCGCCCGGGGTTGTGGACGGGGTGTGAAACTTCGCACGGTCTCGTGACCGGCCATCGGGGTAGGGAGCCTTTTCCGGGGGGTGGCCGGCCCGGGAACCGTCCTTCGCCGTACCCCGGGCGAGGCCACGTGGTTGCACCGCACACCCGGTCTGCGGGACTGTGCATCGAGAACAGTCCCGTCTTCGCAAAGTGAGGTGTGGGTCACGCGCAGGGGCCCCGTACATGACTTCATCCCCGGCCAGGCCCCGCACCGGTGCGGTGAGCACGGTGAGCGTCGCCTCCGCCCCCTGCCCGGTGGTGGTCCTGGACGCGGACGGGCTCATCGCGGAGCTCAACGACGCGGCCGGTGCCCTGCTGCCCGCCGCCCGCCTCGGGCAGCCGCTGTCCTCCCCCGCCTGGCTCGCCGCCGCGGACCGGACCCGGCCGGTCCCGGTCAGCGGGGAGGTGGGCGACCGGTCGTTCTCGGCGCAGCCGTCCGTCCTGGCGGACGGCCGCACGGTCTGGTGGCTGCTGGACGAGACCGCCTACCGCTCCACGGCGGCGGAGCTGGCGGCCGAACGCGGGCGCACCCGGTTCCTCACGGAGGCCTCCACCGCGCTGCTGGCCTCGCTGAACCTCGAACGGTGCATGGAGGTGACGGCGCGCCTGGCCACGGAGCATCTGGCGGATGCCGCGCTGGTCATCTCGCCCGCCGCCGCGCGGACGCTGCCGGTGGTCGTCTGCGACCACCGGCGTGAGCTCAGCCGCAGCACGGTGTCCGAGGCGCCGGATTCCGTGCCGGGACTCGCCGAGGCGCTGCGGGGTTTCCCGCCGGTGCCCTCGCGGTGGATAGATCCCGCGACGGCCCCGGACTGGCTCGTCCCGGCCGGATTCGGCGAGGTCGGCTCGCTGGTCATCACACCGCTTCCGGGTCTCGGCGTACCGGCAGGGGCGCTGGTCCTGCTGCGCCGTGCGCAGCAGGACGCGTTCAGCGAGGCGGAGGAGTCGCTGGCCGGGCTGTTCGCCGCCCGGGCCGGCGCGGCGATGTCGGCCGCCCGCCTCTACGCGGAACAGAACTCGATCTCCGACACCCTCATGCGGGAACTCCTGCCGCCCACCCTGCGGCAGACGGAGGGCGTGGAGTTCGCGGGCGGCTACCGGGCCAGCAGGGACACGGAGCGCGTCGGCGGCGACTTCTACGACGTCCATCCGCCCGGCGAGGACTCCCCCGAGACCCTCGTCGTGCTCGGGGACGTGGCCGGCAAGGGGCTCGAGGCCGCGGTCCTCACGGGCAAGATCCGCAACACGCTGCACGCCCTGCTGCCGATGGCCGACGACCACGCCAGGATGCTGCGTCTCGTGAACAACGCCATGCGCACCAGCCACCACACCCGTTTCGCCACGCTCGTGATGGCCTCGGTCCGCAGGGAGGAGCGCGAGGTGGCGCTGCGGCTCACGTCCGCCGGGCATCCCGCGCCCCTGATCATCCGGCGGGACGGGACGGTGGAGGAGGCCGACACCGGCGGCACCCTGATCGGCGTGCTGCCGACCATCACCTCCCGGACCGCACGGGTCCGGCTGGCGCCGGGGGAAACCTGCCTGCTGTTCACCGACGGCGTCACCGAGGCCAGGGGCGGTCCGCTGGGCGACACGATGTTCGGTGACCAGCGCCTCAAGCGCGCGGCGGCCGAGTGCGCCGGCATGCCGGCGGAGGCGGTCGTGGAGCGCGTCCAGATGGTCACCTCGCAGTGGATCGGCGGCGGACGCCACGACGACATCGCCGTGCTGGCCATCACCGCACCCCGCGGTGCCCACCTCAGTGCGGTGGACGGGGCGACCCGGGGCAGGTACACGGCATGACCGGACGCATCACCGACCTCGACGAAGCACCGGGCCGCCACAGAGTCGGTGCCCGTCTCTCCGTGCCGCACGACGACGGCGCGTCCGCCCCCTGGACGGACAGGCTGTGGACCGCCGTGCGGGCCGGGGACGAATACGCGGCCCTCGACGTCGTCACCGACGCCCTGGCCGCGGGTCTCGATCCCGAGTCGGTGCTGCTGGACGTGATCGGCGCGGTGCAGCACAAGGTGGGCATCGAGTGGGCGGCCAACCGCATGAGCGTGGCCGACGAGCACGCCGCCACCGCCATCAACGACCGCGTCATCGCCGTCCTGCCGGCCCGGCGTCCGACGGCCCGCCGGGGCCGGATCACGGTCGCCTGCGTGGACCAGGAATGGCACGCCCTGCCCGCGCGCCTGGTGTCCGAGACGCTGCGGCTGCGCGGCTGGCAGGTGGACTACCTCGGCGCGCAGGTCCCCACCGCCCATCTGATCGGCCACGTCCACCGCACCGGGCCGGACGCGGTGTGCCTGTCCAGCTCGCTGCCCACCCGGCTGCCTCTCGCGCACAGCGCGATCACCGCCGTCCAGGCGGCCGGCACCCCGGTCATGGCCGGTGGCCTCGCCTTCGGTACCGACGGCCGCTACGCCCGCCTGCTGGGGGCCGACGCCTGGGCGCCCGACGCCCGCGCGGCCGGGGACCGCCTCGCGGCCGGTCCGCTGACCCGGCCGGTCCCCGCCCACCAGGCGATCGACGATCTGCCGCACCTGGGCGACCAGGAGTACACCCTGGTCGCCAGGTCCTCCACCCGGCTGGTACGTGACACCTTCCAGCGCCTGGAGCGGCACATCCCCGCAATGCGGGACTACAGCGACGAGCAGCGCGAGCGCACCGCCGAGGACATCGCCCACATCGTCGGCTTCCTGACGGCCGCCCTGTACGTCGACGCCGACGACGTCTTCACCGGCTTCCTCTTGTGGACCGCCGAGGTGCTCACCGCCCGCCGGGTGCCGGCGCGCTCGCTGCTGCCGTGCCTGGACCTGCTGGAGGAGCAGCTGCACGACTTCCCGCGCGCCCGCCGGATCCTCGACGCCGGGCGTACCGCGCTCGCTCCCTGCCCCTGACCCCGAGACGCTGGACGAATCCGTGACGCCCTCCTTCGGCACCGGCCCGCACGCCGTGCGCCTGGCCCTCACCGGCGATCTGGACTACGACACCTGCGGGGAACTGCTCCAGCGGGTACGGGCGGCTCTCGACGACGGCGGGGGTGTCGAGGAACTGCACCTGGACTGCGGAGGGCTGGGGACGGTCGACTCCATGGGTCTTTCGACCCTGCACCAGATCCACCGCTCCGCCGGCCGGGACGGCATCGCCTTCCACCTGGACGGCATCGGCCCGGCCCTGCGGCGCCTGCTCGAACTCACCGGCACCTACGAGCACCTGACGGCTCCGCGGCAAGCCGGGCTGCCCGGAAGCTCCGAGCCGCCCGGTACCGAGGAGGGGACGGCCGCTACGGGCGCAGGGCGCGCAGCAGCAGATCGGCCAGGTGGTCCGCGACCTGCTGGGGCGTGAGGGGGCCGTCGGGGCGGTACCACGTCGACAGGTGGTGGACCGAGCCGAAGTGGTAGTCGACCACGAGGTCCGCCGGGGTCGCCCGGGAGAAGACGCCCGACTCCTGGCCCTCCTCCACGAGCGCGCGGAAACGCTCGTGGTAGCGGCGGCGTTCGGCGCGGACCTGCTTGTCCTTCTCGGGGCTGAGGTGGTGCATGGACCGCCAGAAGATCATGGCGTCGTCGAGGTTCTCGATGGTCGTCACCACGACGTCCGCGGCGGCGTGCCGCAGCCGCTTCTCGACCGGCTCGTCGGCACCGGCCACGGCGTCCAGCCGCTCCTGCTGGATGCGCAGCACGCGCGCGTACACCTCGTGCAGCAGGTCGTCCTTGGATCCGAAGTAGTGGTACAGCGCTCCCTTGGTGACGCCGGCCGCCTCGACGATCTCCTGCACCGAGGTGCGGTCGTAGCCCTGCTCGGCGAAGAGCCGGGTGGCGGCGGCGAGGAGCCGCTGAGGCACGGGCGTGCCGTCCGAGTCCGTGGTCCTGGGCACTGCCGCCACCTGCCTTTCCGTTCTGTTGTCAGTCGCCTTGCGTACGGGAACGCAGTTCCCGACGGAGGATCTTCCCACTGGCCGTCTTCGGCAAGTCCGGCAGGATCTCCACCTGACGCGGATATTTGTAGGCGGCCAGTCTCTCCTTGCAGTAGGCGGCGAGTGCATCCGGGTCCGTGTCGGCGTCCGGCCGCAGGCTGATGTAGGCCTTGACCGTCTCTCCGCGGTACCCGTCGGGCACCCCCACGACGGCGGCCTCGCGCACCGCCGGGTGCGTGTAGAGGACGTCCTCGACCTCGCGGGGCCACACCTTGAAGCCGGACGCGTTGATCATGTCCTTCTTGCGGTCGACGACGTAGAGCCAGCCCTGCTCGTCGATGAAGCCGATGTCGCCGGTGCGCAGTTCGGCGCCGGGGAACGTGGCGGCGGTGGCGTCGGGGCGGCGCCAGTAGCCGGGCACGACCTGCGGGCCCGCGACGACGATCTCGCCCTGCTCGCCGAAGGGCACCTCCGCGCCGGCGTCGTCGACGATCCGGACGACCGTGTCGGGGCCGGGCAGTCCCACGGCGAGGGTCCCGGACGCGGGGTCGACCGGCGCCTCCAGGTGGGGCGGCACCGAGGCGCAGGGCGCGGTGCACTCGGTCAGCCCGTAGCCGTTGCGAATGTACGGCCCGAAGCCGGCCCGGAACTTCTCCACCAGGGCGGGCGGCAGCGGGGCGCCGCCCGAGGAGATCACCCGGAAGGAGGAGAAGTGGTCACGGGTGACGGAGGGGTGAGCCGCCAGCGCCATGAAGGCCGTGGACGGTCCGACGGTGTAGTGCGGGCGGTGCTCGGCGAACGCGTCCAGCACGACGCCCGACTCGAAGCGGTAGGCCAGCACCAGCGTGCCCGCGCTGTTCAGGCAGGCTCCGAGCTGGCAGACCATGCCGGTGATGTGGAACAGCGGCGCCAGCGCGAAGTACACCGGCCGCTCGGGCAGTCCGAGCCCGGTCCGCTGGCGCTCGGCGTTGTACATGATGTTGCCGTGCGTGTTGGTGGCGCCCTTGGGCGTGCCGCTCGTGCCGGAGGTGTAGCTGATCAGCGCGATGTCGGAGGGTCCGGGATCACGGCCCTCGGGCGTCTTGTGCCCGGCCCGTGCCACGCTCACCAGGTCGTCGGCGTCGGGGGCCTGCGGCAGGCGCTCGAAGGTGAGCACGCGCGCGTCGTCGCGGCTCTGGAAGTCCAGCTCGCACCCGGTGAGCACGATCCGCACCGGCGAGTCCGCCGCCGTCTCGCGCAGGTACGAATCCCAGGCCCGGTCCGAGCAGATGAGCGCGGTGACCTCGCCGTCCTTCAGGACGTGGGCCACCTCGCCCGACTTGTACATCGGGTTGACGGGCACGACGACCGCGCCCGCCTTCCACGCGCCCAGCAGGGCGAGCACGAAGTGCGGGGAGTTCTGCAGCAGCACCGCGACCCGGTCGCCGCGCCGGAGACCGCGGGCGGCGAGGTGCCCGGCGACGGAGTCGCTGAGCTCGTCGACCTCGCGGTAGGTGAGCCGGCCGTCGAAGTAGGCCAGGAAGTCGCTGCCGGGGGTCTCGGCCACGGCGGTGCGCAGGGCGTGCACGAGGGAGTCGGCCGGGCTGATCGCGCCCTTCTGGGCGTCGCTGAGCAGGCCGAGCCAGGGCTTGGCCGCGTAACGGGACTCGGTCACCGGGCCTCCTCCCACTGCTGCTGGATGCGGTTCATGCCGGACAGCCACCGGTCGGGGTCACCGGCCCGGGCCTGGTGGTAGGCGGCGACCTCGGGGTGCGGCAGGATCAGGAACCGGTCCTCCTCGATGCCCTGGAGCAGCGCGTCAGCCACGGCCTCCGGCTCGATCGCGGTCGGCTGGAGCACGAGGTCGCCCGCGCTGCCGGTGGCGGCGAGCATGTCGGTGCGGACGCCCTGCGGGCAGATCGCGTGGACCTTCACGCCGCGGTGCCGGTAGGTCAGGGACAGCCACTCGGCGAAGGCGAGCGCGCCGTGCTTGGTGACGGCGTAGGGCGCCGCCCCGATCATGGTGAGCAGCCCGGCGGCGGACACGGTGGAGACGAACCGGCCGCTGCCGCGCTCCAGCCAGGCGGGCAGCAGGTCCTGCGCGGCCCGCACATGGGCCATGACGTTGACGTCCCAGGACAGGGCCCACGCCTTCTCGTCCAAGGGCTGCCCGGGCTCGATGCCGTCGGCGGCGACACCGGCGTTGGCGCAGTAGACGTCGACCGTGCCGCCGAGTGCGTCGCGGGCGTCGCCGACGATCGCCGAGGCGTCGCCGGGCACGGCGATGCCGCCGATGTCGCCTGCGACCTGCTTGGCCCGCTCGGCGTCGAGGTCGTTGACGACGACCCGGGCCCCTTCGGCGGCGAACCGCCGGGCGAGCGCGGCCCCGATCCCGCCGCCGGCCCCCGTGACAACGACTCCGGCCTCTTGAAAGGCTCCCACCATCGGTCTCCTTAGACGCGGCTCAGCAATGACGCCAGACTAACCGGTCGGTATGTTTCAAGGAAGGGGGTGGAGCAGCACCCTAGGGGCGCGGGGCTGTACCGATATGCGGCTCCGCCGCGTGGGCGCGACCAGCCACAACGAAGCGGCACAAAACGGACTACGGAGGCCACCGCATGCGCCCTTCCAGACGAGCCGTCATCACCACCGCCACGGCGGCAGCCGTATCGGCCACGTCCACCGCGTCCGCCGCCCAGCGCCGCAGGCACCTGCGCACCGGCTTCGAACGACTCGCCCACGACGGCTACTCCCTGCTCGACGGCCAGAAGGTCGGCATCGTCACCAACCCCACCGGCATCACCCGCGACGCCCGCCACATCGTCGACGTCATGCACGCCGACACCCGCGTCGGCCTCACCGCCGTCTTCGGCCCCGAGCACGGCTTCCGCGGCACCGCCCAGGCCGGCGGCTCCGAGGGCCGTTACGACGACCCGGCGACCGGCCTGCCGGTCTACGACACGTACCTCAAGAGCGGCCGGCCGCTCGCCGACGTCTTCACCGCGTCCGGCGTCGACACGGTCGTCTTCGACATCCAGGACGTCGGCGCCCGCTTCTACACCTACATCTGGACGCTGTACGACTGCATGGAGGCAGCCCTGCTCGCCGGCAAGCGGTTCGTGGTCCTGGACCGGCCCAACCCGGTGACCGGGCGGGCGGCCCTCGGCCCGGTCCTGCACAAGGAGTTCGCCACGTTCGTCGGGCGGCAGCCCATCGCCCAGGCCCACGGGATGACCGTCGCCGAGCTGGCACGGCTGTTCAACGGGGAGTTCCTGACCGAGCCCGTGCCGCTGGAGACCGTGACGATGTCGGGCTGGAAACGGTCGGACTTCTACGACGCCTCCGGGCTGCCCTGGGTGCCGCCGAGCCCCAACATGCCGACGCCGGAGACGGCCCTGGTGTACTCGGGGACGTGCCTGTTCGAGGGCACGAACCTGTCGGAGGGGCGCGGCACGACCCGGCCGTTCGAGCTGCTGGGCGCGGAGGGCGTCGACCGGCGCTGGGCGGCCGCGGCGAACGAACTCGCCCTGCCCGGGGTCCGGTTCAGGGAGGCGTACTTCGCGCCCACGTTCTCGAAGTACCAGGGAAAGACGATCGGCGGTGTGCAGGTGCACGTGCACGACCGGGCCGCGTTCGATCCCGTGCGGACGGGGATCGCGCTGCTCGTCACCGCCAAGCGGGTCTGGAGCGGTTTCGCCTGGCGCCCTGACAACTGGATCGACAAGCTCACCGGCTCCGCCCGCGTGCGCACGATGATCGACGCGGGTGCGGACACCGACGAGGTCGTGGCCGGGTGGCAGGAGGACCTGGCGGCGTTCCGGAGGATGCGGCGGACGTACCTCCACTACCGCTGAGCCGAATGCGCCCGTGACGTATGGCCAAGCTGCCCCGTTGGCAGGACGATGCGCCCACATCGTGGCGTCACCCGGGGACCAGGGGGCCTGTCATGACGGATCCGGCGATGAGCGTGACTCCCTACTGGGAGGTGGCCTTCGACGCGGACGGGGACCCGGAGGGCCGCCGGCGCGACCGGCTGCTGGCGGGGGTGCGCGAGCGGGGCGTGCGCGACCTGATCGTCTTCGCGCACGGCTGGAACACCGACCGCTCGGGCGCGACCCGCCTCTACGACCGCTTCTTCGCGCCCGTGCCGCGGCTGGCCCCGGCGGCCCGGATCGGCTACGTCGGCGTGCTGTGGCCGGCGATGCGGTTCTCCGACGAGCCGATCCCGGACTTCCCCCGGGCCGTGGCGGCCGAGCCGGCGAGGCGCCCGGTGCTGGACAAGGACACCCGGCACGCCCTGCTGGACACCTTCCCGGGCCGGGCGATCCTGGTCGACCAGATCGCCCGGCTGCTGGAGCAGCAGCCGCCGGAGGAGGCCGAACTGGAGGAGTTCGGACGGCTGGTGCGGACCCTGGTGGAGGTGGTGGCGCCCGGGCCGCAGGCGCTGTTCGCCGCGGACACGGTGGCGGAGGGCGTGCCGCAGAGCGAGCCGGAGATGTTCGCCGGGTCGTCGGCGGCGGCCTGCGAGGAGTTCGCGCGGGCGCTGGCGGAGCTGGAGGCGTCCGGGACGCCGCAGGGGTTCCGGATCCCCAACCCTTGGGACGGTGCGCACGAACTGCTGCGGCAGGCCACGTACTACGCGATGAAGCGGCGCGCGGGGACCGTCGGGGAGCGGGGGCTCGGCCGGGTCGTCGGGCAGCTCGCGAAGGCGGCCCCAGGGGTGCGGGTGCACCTGGTCGGGCACAGCTTCGGAGCGCGGCTGGTGTCGTTCGCGCTGCGGGGCCTGCCCGAGGGCGTGCGCACGGTGAAGTCGGTGACGCTGCTCCAAGGGGCCTTCTCGCACTACGCGTTCGCCGCCCGGCTGCCGCACGACGCCCGGGCGGGCGGGGTGCTCCAGGGACAGCAGAACCGTGTCGATGGGCCCCTGGTGTGCTGCCACTCCCGGCACGACGCGGCCCTGGGGACGATGTATCCGCTGGCCTCACGGATGGCGGGCGACAGCCGGTCGGCAGCGGAGCCGGTCCTGGGGCGGGTCCTGGGCGCCAAGTGGGGCGCGATGGGGTACGACGGAGTGCAGGCCGTGCCGGGCACGCGCGCTCACACCCTCGCCCAGGCCCTGGAGGCGGAGCTGCCCGCCTCGGGGTGCGTGAACGTCGACGCGGCGGCGGTGGTCAGACGCGGCGGGCCGCCGGCCGGCGCGCACAGCGACATCCTGCACGCGGAACTGGCCCGGCTGGTCCTGGCGGCGGGCCGGGTTCGCTGACCCGCCGCCAGGCAGGGCGTTACCGGTGTGAGGTGAACTCCACGACCTGCTGGTAGGTCGGCCGGTTCTGCCAGCTGATCTTGCCGTGCTTGATGCCGCCGAGGGTGCGGTGGTTGATCGAGTCGGCGCACCACTGGTCGCCCGCCGCGCACACGTCGTCGCCGGGGTAGACCTGGGCCGCGGTCTTGCCGGCCGCCGTCTTCAGGGTGCTGACGAGGGTGTCCCGGCAGGCGGCGAGGCTGCCGTCGCCGCAGTACGTGCGGGCCAGCGGTCCCTTGACCTGCTCACCGAGGACCGAGCGGATGTCCTTGTCGACGTAGCTCCACCAGCCGTACTGGAAGGAGCTTCCCGCGTGCGAGCCGGTCGGACCGTGCGCCGCTGACGGGGACTCGTCGACGGGGAGGTTGGCGGTCACGGCCTCGTAGAGCCCGCTGCCGAGGCCGGGTTCGAACTCGGCCTTGACCAACAGGGGCCACCAGGCGTCGAGGATGCGGATCGCATCGGCGTCGGCGTACTTCTTCGAGCCGGCGGCGGTCTCCGTGCGCTTGCCCCCCGCGGCGGTCCAGGCCTGGAGTCTGCTCACGGCGGCCGCGACGGCGGGGTCGGTGACGGGCGAGCTGGTGACGACCTTCAGGAGCTTGGGCAGGACGTCCTCGGCCCGGAGGTCCGCCAGCCCGGCGTCGGCCATGGCCTTCACGAGGGCGGCCCGGGTCACCCCGCCCTGCTGGACGAGCTTCTTCACCCGGTCCTCCAGGAGGTTGCCGCGGTGCACGGAGCCGTTGCCCCAGGGGGCGGTCGTGTAGTCCCTGGCCTGCTTGTTGTTCCAGGAGACGTAGTAGTCCTGGTCGACGGAGTTCGGGTGGGCGGAGGGCGGGGTGTAGTCGGCCGTGTTGGTCGCCGGGTCCCAGCCGCGCCACTCGTAGGCCGGCCGGGCCCACGCCGGGAACTCGGAGTCGACGCCGGCCGCACGCACCGGGTTGTCGCCGCTGTTGTAGTACGCGGTGTGCTCGGAGTCGGCGTAGAACCAGTTGAAGGTGTAGTTGATGTGCTGGACGGCCTTCTGGAAGGTGTCCGGGCCCTTGACGTAGTCCGGGTCGTTCAGCATCTGGAAGCCGATGATGGAGTCGGCCTCGTGCAGGAAGGACGAGCGCAGGGTGGTGTAGGCGACCTTCTTGCCGCCGACCGTCGCGCGGTACTCGACGGGGCCGTACTTCGTGCGCCAGACGCGCATGGTGTACGAGCCCGCCGCGGTGCCGTCGGCGACCGTGGGCTTCCAGGTGTTCTTCTGCTCGATCTTCTCCATCGGCGTGCAGGTGCCGCGGTACAGGTAGTGGTAGTCGTCCTGGCACAGTTCGACGGCGTAGGAGTCGATGATGTCCTGGCCGGAGGTCGTGGCGCTCCACGCGTAGTCCTGGCCGCGGCCGAGTTCGACGTACATGCTCAAGCCCGCGAAGGAGGCGCCGCGGGCGCTGATGCCCGGGCCCTGGATCTCCTGAAGCAGCAGCAGTTGGGGGGCGAAGTAGCCGGTCTGCGGGCCGAACACGGCGACGGGGTGGCCGCTGGCGGTGTGCTTGCCGCTGACGACGAGGGCGTTGGACATGCCGCGCTTGGCGGACGACGTGGCGGTCTTGGCGGCTTCGCCGGAGGCGCCGGTCGCACCGGCCGTGGTGGCGCTGCCGGTGCGGTCGTACACGAGCGGCTCCGGCTTCACCGAGCCCGCGTCGGGCAGGGCCGTGCCCTGCGGGGCGGCGGGCTTGGTCCCGTACGGGAAGCTGCCGGCGTGCTGGGTGAGGACGGCCTCCGGGTCGTTGCGCATCCGGAAGGATTCCCAGACCTTGGTGCCCTCGGTGACGCCGTACTTCTCCTGGGCGGCCATGAGCGAGAGGGCGTTGTTGACCTCGCCGCCTCCGCCCGAGCCGAACAGCGCGCCGATGACGGAGGCCAGCGCGACCAGGTCGGTGATCTTGAAGTGCTCGATGGTCCCGGCGTTGGTGACTGAGTCCTTGTGCCCGGTGAGTACGTACTCACCGGGGAAGGTGCGCCCGCTGTCGGAGGCGTCGATGTAGGAGTTGATGCCGTCGAGGTAGGCCTTGACGTCGGCGAGGGCCTGGCGTCCGCGCTCGCCGTTGGTGGCGACGGCGTTGTCGATCTGCGCCTGCAGATCGGCCTCGGTGTACGGGGCGTGCCGCCAGAACTGTTGCTCCAGGCCCTGGTTGGAGGGCGCACCGCCCGCGAAGGAGGTCAGCTGTCCACGCCCGACGTGCCGGAAGACGTCCATCAGCCACAGCCGGTCCTGGGCTGCCGCGTAGCCGGCGCCGAACTCCGTGCCGTACCGGGTGGTACCGGTGATGTGCGGCACACCGGTCTTCTTGTCCCGGACGATCGTCACGTCACTGCGTCCGGCGGGCTTGAGGCTGGAGGCGACCTGGTCGGCGGGGACCCCGAAGGAGGCGTCGTTGAAGAAGGTGTTGATCTTGTCGTTGGTGAGGCCGGGGTAGCCCTTGGCCAGGTTGGCGTAGGGCCCGAGCTGGTCCTCGGCGTGCTCGGGCTGGGTGCCGAAGGCCTGGTTGAGGAGGATCTGGGCGAGGGTGGCGTTGCCGTTCTGGCCGGGCGGGAGGATGTCCGAACACTGGTTTCCGCAGTGGTCGTTCGCCGCGGCCACGGCCTGCGCGGTCGCTGTTTCCGAGGCGGCAGCCGGGGCAAGCGGCGACAAGAGACCTGCGATCAGGGCGCATACCGAAGCTGTCTTCAGGAACCCGGGGATTCCGCTGGGAGTTCTCATTCTGTCGAGAACGGTGCGTGGGGCACGCCGTGGCATGGGGGGCTCCTCCCGACGGGGGTGGGCGGGATGTTACCGCCGGTATCCCCCGGCTTGAAGATGAACAAGCGTCACTTTTTGAAGTCGGCACAACAGACACAGAGACCACGGCAGTCGACTCGCGAGCCTCTCGGGGCCGCTTATGGAGGCCATTTGAAATCGGATGGAGCCGATTCGCTTGTCGATACGTCTATTCGGCGACGTCCGTTCGACGACGCCGAAGTGACCGGATTACAGGTGCAGGTGTGACGGAGGTGCAGGACGATGGCCGGTTTCCGGAGTCTGGCGAGACAGGTCCGCGATCCGCGGTGCGATCTGGCCTTGCGGCGCTATTCGCTGCGTAAGTGCCTTGAGAGGTTCGCCCCTTACGGACACAGGGCGACCTGGGACCATCTGTGCTCCCGGGCAGGGTTCGGTCCCGAGGACCGCTCCCCCGATCCGGTGCGGTTCGTGGCCGCACTGGACGAACTGGAGGAGGCGCGGGCGGTCTGGCTGGCCTACGAGGTCGAGTTCGCCGAGCGCCGCAAGAAGGAGAAGCACGACGGGCTGCGCAGGCCGGGCAGCGTGGACGACTGGCACCGGCTGACCTGGGGCGGTTTCGGTGTGGCGTGGTGCGACGATCCGGCGGTCCATCCCCGTGAACCGCTGGCCGAGGTGCTGCGCCGGCTGATCGCCGCGCTGGAGCGCGAACCGGGCTCGGCCTGCCCGGTGTGCGGCGGGGAGCAGCTCATGTGGAGGTACGACCTGGACCACGAACCCTCGTCCGGTCCGGTCTGCACGGACTGCGGGATCCTGGTGCCGCGTCCCGTGCTCACGCCCGAGTCCCTGGCGTACGCCCGGCGGGCGAGGCTGTTGGTGTCGGCTTGACGAATGCGGGTGCGCGGGGGGGTGCGCCGGGGATGCCGCACCCCCACTGTCGGTGGTGACTGGCACCATCGAAGCCATGATGCAGGTGTGCCTGAACGGTTCGCGGACGGCCGCTGACGGTGCGGCCGTGCCGCTGACACCCGAGTCGATGGCCGGCTCGGCCGCCGGGGCCGTGGCCGCCGGAGCGCGGGACATCCACGTCCATCCCAAAACACCGTGCGGGCGGGACACGTTGTCGCCGCGGGTGCTCGCGGTGACGCTGTCGGCGATCCGGGCGCGGGTGCAGGTGCCGGTCGGTGTGACCACGGGCGCATGGGCGGAGCCGGACCCCGCCGCCCGGCTGGAGCGGATCCGCGCGTGGACGGTGCTGCCCGACCACGCCTCGGTCAACTGGCACGAGCCGGGGGCGGAGGAGACGGCCGCGCTGCTCCTGGAGCGCGGAGTGGGTGTGGAGGCCGGCATCTGGTCCGGGACGGACGGCGCCGAGCGGTTCACCGCCTCGCCGCTCGGGCCGAAGGTGCTGCGGGTCCTGGCGGAGGTGACGGACACGGATCCGCTGGGCGCGGTTGCCTCGGCACGGGGGCTGTTGTCCGACCTGGGGTCCGCGCACGGCCGTCCTGTGCTGCTGCACGGGGAGGACGGAGGTGCGTGGCCGGTGCTGCGGCTCGCGGGGCGCCTGGGTCTTGCCACGCGGATCGGGCTGGAGGACGCCCTGTTCCTGCCGGGCGGGGAACCGGCAGGGTCCAACGGGGAGCTGGTCGCGGCGGGGTCGGCGGAGTACGGGGCGGCCCGGTCGGGCGCTACCGGCCACCTCGGTCGACCAGCAGGCGCGAGCCCGTGAGGCGTTCACCGAAGACGTCGTCCGGGTTGGACAGGACGCAGTTGTCCAGGGAGAGGCAGCCGCAGCTGATGCAGTCGGTGAGGTGATCCCTGAGACGGTTCAGCTGCTTGATGCGTTCTTCCAGTTCGGTGCGCCAGACCTCGGAGAGGTGCGCCCAGTCCTCCCGGGTGGGGGTGCGCTCCTCGGGTAGTTCGGCGAGTGCGTCGCGGATCGTCGCCAGGGGGATGCCGACCCGTTGCGCGGCCCGGATGAAGGCGACCCGGCGGAGCGTGTCGCGGGAGTAGCGGCGCTGGTTGCCCGCCGTGCGGCGACTGCTGATCAGGCCCTTGGACTCGTAGAAGTGCAGGGCCGAAACGGCGGCGCCGCTGCGCGCCGCGAGCTGGCCGACCGTGAGCTCATGGATCTTCTCTGGGATCTGGGGCACCCCTCGAACCCTACCGAGTCCGTTGACACAGCCCGCACGGCCGACCATGCTAAGCAGTCGCTTAGACAGTGAGCGCGCAGACCCCCTGCACACGAGAGGCCTGGAAGACATGGCAGAGCCGAGGATCTTCACGTCCGTCGACGACCTGAAGTCGGCGGTGGGCGAGCAACTGGGGTACACCGACTGGCTCGACATCGACCAGAAGCGGATCGACCTCTTCGCGGAGGCCACCGGTGACCACCAGTGGATCCACGTCGACCCGGAGAAGGCCGCCGCGGGCCCCTTCGGCACCACCATCGCGCACGGCTATCTGACCCTGTCGCTGCTGCCCCTCTTCGGACCGCAGCTGATCGCCGTCGAGGGCGTGAAGATGGGCGTCAACTACGGCACGAACAAGGTGCGTTTCCCCGCCCCGGTCCCCGTCGGCTCCCGCCTGCGCGCCACCGCGGCGATCAGCGCCGTCGAGGAGGTGCCGGGCGGCGTCCAGGTGGCCGTCGCCTTCAGCGTCGAGCGCGAGGGCGGCGACAAGCCGGTCTGCGTCGCCGAGTCCGTGGCGCGCTACTACCTCTGAGGCGGAGCCAGCCGGAGCTCAGGCGGCCGGGCCCTGGGCCCCGACCATGCGCAGCACGAGGTCGGCGTACAGCTCGCCGACCTGCTCCGGCGTCCGGGGACCGTCGACGTTGAACCACCGCGCCACGTCGATGCAGAGCGACAGCACGGCCAGCGTGGTGCCGTGCACGTCGATGACCTCGAACTCGCCCGACCGCGCGCCCTCCTCGATGATCCCGCGCACCTCGCCGTCGACCTGGCGGCGCAGTGCGAGGATCTCGGCGCGGGCGTCGGGTCCGAGCGATTCGAGCTCGTACTGCACGACCCGCGCGGTGGTCCGCCCGCCCGCATGCCAGCGGACGAAGGAACTCACCGCGCCGGCGAGCCGCTCGGTGGCACTGCCCTCGCGGCGGGACGCCGTCCGCAGGATCTCCAGGGCCTTCTCGTGCCCGATCCTGCTGATGCGGTGCAGCAGCTCTTCCTTGGTCTTGTAGTGGATGTAGAGCGCGGCCGGGCTCATTCCGGCGCGGCCCGCGATGTCGCGGGTCGTCGTGGCGTGGTAGCCGCGCTCGGCGAAGGCCTCCACCGCGGCGATCAGCAGCCGCCGCGCCGCGTCGGGCGTGACCTCGCCCCACGCCTGCGCCTCGCCGCCGGCCGTCTCCTCCGCCGTACTCATCGCTCGCCCCTCTCCACTGGCAGGAGGAACACCATACCGCCGAAGGTGAGCGAGCGCTTAGTGTGGCCGCTCGGCGTATTCCGAAGAGGGTGGGTCAGCGCTTCTCGAAGGGGGCGTACGAGGGGGCCGCACCGTCCTGCCGGTCCCGGATCACCTTGGCCAGGGTGAAGGAGGACGTGACCAGGTACAGGACGGCGATGGCGAGGAAGGCCCGCACCCAGGCGTCGGCGCTCAGCTGGTAGATGCCGATCGCGGTGGCCGCCATGGCGACGGCGAAGGAGGCGACGGCCTGGCCGTAGAAGGCGGCCGTGTTCTGCGGCTTGCCCGGTGTGTCACTCATGGGGAAAGCATCGGCGGACGTGGCCCGCGCCACATCCGCCGTGATACTCAGACGGGTACTCAGTTTGCCCTTCACGGTCCGCGCCGGTCGCGGTCGGCGATGATCCCGGAGCGCCTGGCCGTCATACCCGCGTCGGCCGCGGTGTTCAGGTCGGACACGACTCGGTTGCGGCCTGGTGAACCGCGGTGCAGCGCACGGCTCGACCTTCGAACCTGTGACCATGAACGTCGAGCCGAGACCGCACTCACCGACGCCCCGGTGCCACCCCGGCGGCCCTTCGGTTTCGCGAGGCGACGGGTTCGCGGGGGGTTGCATCAGTCTGATCGTGCTGCTCGTCGAAATCCCGGTCGCCATCCTGCTGGTGCTGGTGTCGAGCGTCCGTGGACGGGGCCGCGCCGACGAGCAATCCGGGGCACCCGCGATGGACTGGGTACCTGTCCTCTGGCTCGGCGGTTTCACACTGGGTGTCCTCGTGGTCGCCGTGGTGTTCCTGTGCTCGGCACACCCCTACGCGGGAGCGGTACAACTGCTCATCGCGGCGATGGCGCTGCTCTTCGCTTTCACGGCCTGGCACAAGGAGTACCAGCGCGCCCACCCGGCCCCACTCCCGACCTGCCCGACGAGGACCGGGACGCCCTGCGCCCCACCGACCCCCGTAACCGACCGGTAGGGCCGGCGGCTGGGGCATCGCAGCACGAGGCGGACAGCCACGGCGGCTCAGAACGCCGACACCCCCGTCAGCGCCCGCCCGATGACCAGCTTCTGGATCTGGCTCGTGCCCTCGTAGAGGGTCATGACGCGGGCGTCCCGCAGCAGCTTGCCCGCCGGGTACTCGTCGATGTAGCCGTAGCCGCCGAAGACCTGGAGCGCGTTGTTGGCGGCGCGGACGGCGGCCTCCGAGGCGAACAGCTTGGCCTTGGACGACTCGACGGCGAACGGCTGCCCCCGGTCGATCAGGTCGGCGACCCGCCAGGTGAGCAGGCGCGCGGCGTCCACGTCGAGGGCGATGTCGCTGAGCAGCTCCTGGACCAGCTGGTGGTGGGCGATGGTCCTGCCGAACTGCTCGCGCTCCCCCGCGTAGCGCACGGCCGCGTCCAGGGCGGCCTGGGCGATGCCGACGCAGCCCGCGGCGACCGACATCCGGCCCTTGGCGAGAGCCGACATGGCGATGGAGAAGCCCTTGCCCTCCTCCCCCAGCAGGGCGGAGGCCGGCACGCGCACGTCTTCCAGGGAGAGTTCGGCGGTGGCCTGGCCGCGCAGCCCGAGCTTGCCGTGGATGGTGCGGCGGGTCAGGCCGGGCGTGTCGGTGGGGACGAGGAAGGCGGAGACGCCCTTGTGACCCGGGGCGTCCGTGGAGCGGGCGAAGAGCAGGACGACGTCGGCCCAGGTGCCGTTGGTGATGAACGTCTTGGTGCCGTTGAGGACGTAGTCGCCGCCGTCCCGTACGGCCCGGGTCGCGAGACTGCCCGCGTCCGAGCCCGTGCCCGGCTCGGTCAGGCCGAAGCAGCCGACCGACGCGCCGGAGGTCAGCCCGGGCAGCCAGCGGCGCTTCTGCTCCTCGCTCCCGTACGCGGCGACGGTCTTGGCGACCAGCCCGAGGGAGACCGAGACGATGCCGCGCACCGACGAGTCGCCGCGGCCCAGCTCCTCCGTGACCAGGCAGTACGCGAGGTGGTCGCCGCCGGAGCCGCCGTACTCCTCGTCGATCGTCAGGCCCAGGAAGCCGACCTCGCCGAGCTTCTTCACGATCGCCCGGTCGACCTCCTCGGCGCGGTCCCAGGCGACGACGTGCGGGGTGATCTCGCGCTCCGTGAAGTCCCGCGCGAGCCGCCGGACCGCGCTCTGCTCTTCGCTGAGCTCCAGATTCACCACAGGTCACCCCATTGAAAGCCGTACATTTAAATTAGCACTGCTAGTTTTGCCGTGCAGCCCTACTATGTGCGCCATGGCCCGACCGCGCAAGCCCTTGCTCAGCACCGACCGGATCGTCGAGACGGCCCGCGCGCTCGTGGACGCGGAGGGTCTGGCAGCCGTCTCCACGCGGCGGCTCGCCGCCGAACTGGGCGTCAGCGGGCCCTCGCTGTACAACCACTTCCGCACCAAGGACGAGATCCTGGAGGCCGTCGCCGACTCGGTGAGCGGCCAGGTGGACCTGTCGATGTTCCAGGACGGCCGGGACTGGCGGACCGCGCTGCACGACTGGGCCGTCTCCTACCGGGCCGCCCTGCGCGACCACCCGAACATCGTGCCGGTGCTGGCCCGCGGCCCCGGCCGCCGCCCGGCCGGGCTGCGCCTCGCGGACGCCGTCTACGGCGCCATGGTCGCCGCCGGCTGGCCGCCCGCGCAGGCCACGTCCATCGGCGCGCTGATGCGCTACTTCGTGATGGGCTCCGCCCTCGGCTCCTTCGCCGGGGGGTTCGTGGACGACGCGAGCGCCTACGACCCCGCCGACTACCCCCATCTCCAGCAGGCCCACCGCCTCGCCGAGCAGCAGGAGAAGATCGACGAGCGCGCCTTCGAGACCGGCCTGACGGCCCTGCTGGACGGGCTGGCGCGGCAGTACGAGCAGGTGCGGCGCACGGCGTAGCGACGCTTCGGCGACCGCCGAACCGTCCGTGTCCCATGCTGGGGACATGACGACGAGGGACCCACGGGCCACGGCCCTGGCCCGGTTCGCCGCGCTGTTCGCGGACGAGACCCGGGCCGCGTGCCTGCTGGCGCTGCTCGACGGCCGGGCCTGGACCGCCGGCGAGCTGGCACGGCACGCGGGGGTGGCCGCCTCGACGCTGAGCGAGCACCTGGGCCGGCTCGTCGCGGGCGGGCTGCTCACCGAGGAGCGGCAGGGCCGGCACCGCTACGTCCGGCTGGCCGACGCCCGGATCGCCCAGCTGGTGGAGGATCTCGCCTCCCAGGTCCCGTCGGGCACCGCCGTACGGCCGCGGAACCTGCGGGAGTCGAGCGCCGGCTCGGCGATGACCCGGGGCCGTACGTGTTACGACCATCTCGCCGGGCGGCTCGGCATCGCGGTCACCGACGCGCTGACGGCCCGCGGGCTGCTGGAGCAGGAGACGGGGTTCGCGCTCACCGGCGCCGGGCTGGCGTGGTTCGCGTCGGCCGGGATCGGCCTGGAGCGGCGGGGCCGTCGTCCCCTGGCCCGGGCCTGTCTCGACTGGACCGAACGCCGCCCTCACCTGGCGGGCGTCGCGGGCGCGGCCCTGTGCCGGCACGCCCTGGACACGGGCTGGTGCGTGCGCATCGGCTCGGAGCGGGCCGTGAAGGTGACGGCGGCCGGTGAGCGGGCCCTGTGGGACCTGCTGGGGGTGGAGGCGGTGGCGTTGCGATAGCCGCGCACGGCTCCCGGTCCGGCACGACACGACGCCACTTCCGGCCCGGCACGACGCCCCTTCCGGTCCGGCACCCCCCTCTGGCCCGGCACCACGCCTGCCTCCCCTGGGGCAACGGCTCCGTTTCGACCACGCACGGCGCGCCGGCGAACCCCGGCACCGCTCCCCGCCGCGCACAGCCCCCTGCAACCCCCGGCACCACGCCCCTCCGACCACACACAGCACCCGACCGGCCCGGCACGGCAACCCCTCCGACCACACGCAGCGACCGGCCCGGCACGGCAACCCCTCCGACCGCCCCCGGCGCCCTCCCCGCCGCTCCCGGCGCCCCGTCCGAAATCCGCGAGCTTCCGGGGCCCGACCCCACCTAGCCTCTGGAGCATGATGCCGAACACCTCCCCGTCCCCTTCCGGCCGCCGGGCGGAACTGCTCGCCGCGGGCGCGGCGGCGGTCACCGTCGTGCTGTGGGCGTCCGCCTTCGTCTCGATCCGCAGTGCCGGTGACGCGTACTCACCGGGCGCGCTGGCGCTCGGGCGGCTGCTGGCCGGGGCGCTGACGCTGGGGGTGATCTGCCTGCTGCGGCGGGAAGGGGTGCCGCCGCGCTCGGCCTGGCGCGGGATCGCGCTATCGGGGCTGCTGTGGTTCGGCTTCTACATGGTCGCCCTCAACTGGGGAGAACAGCAGGTCGACGCGGGTACGGCCGCCCTGGTCGTGAACACCGGGCCGATCCTGATCGCGCTGCTCGGTGCCCGGCTGCTCGGCGACCCGATGCCGCCGCGGCTGCTGGCGGGGATGGCCGTGTCGTTCGCCGGTGCCGTGACGGTGGGCCTGTCGATGTCGGGCGAGGGCGGGTCCTCGGTGCTGGGGGTGGTGCTGTGCCTGCTGGCGGCGGTCGCGTACGCCGGTGGCGTCGTGGCGCAGAAGCCGGCGCTGGGCTCGGCGAGCCCCTTGCAGGTGACGACGTTCGGGTGCCTGGTCGGCGCGGTGCTGTGCCTGCCGTTCGCGGGACAGCTCGTCCAGGAGGCCGGTGACGCCCCGGCCTCCGCGACGCTCAACATGCTCTACCTGGGCGTCTTCCCGACCGCCCTCGCCTTCACGACGTGGGCGTACGCGCTGTCCCGGACGACCGCGAGCCGGATGGGCGCGACGACGTACGCGGCGCCCGCGCTGGTCGTGCTGATGTCGTGGCTGTTCCTCGGCGAGGTGCCGGGACTGCTCACGCTGGTGGGCGGCGTGCTGTGCCTGGCCGGGGTGGCGGTGTCCCGGTCGCGGTCGAGGGCCGCGGCCCGGGGCACGGCTCCGGGAGCGGTTCCGGAGCCGCGGCCCGAGCAGGCCGGGGACTCAGTCCGCTGATCCGGCCTTCGTCTCGGGCCCGGCCTGTGCCTCTGCCGCACGCGCCCGGTCCGCGAGGATCTTGATCGACACCAGTGCGATCACCGAGAGCACGATGATGTACCCGGACACGGCCATCGACGTGCCCGTCGCCTCCAGGAGCAGCACCATCATGAAGGGCGCCAGCCCACCGCCCGCGACGGCCGCGATCTGGTAGCCGAGGGAGGCGCCGGTGTAGCGCATCTCGGGCGTGAACAGCTCGGCGAACAGCGCGGCCTGGGGACCGTACATGATGCTCAGGAAGCAGCTGGCGACGAACGTGCCGACCGCGAGCCAGAGCAGCGAGCCGGTGTCGATCAGCAGGAAGAGCGGTACGGCCCACAGCGCGATGCCCACGGCGCCGAGGGCGTAGATCCGGATGCGGCCGACGCGGTCGGAGAGCGCGGCGGAGGCCGGGATCAGCACCAGCTGGGTGAGGCTGACGCAGAGCGAGACGGTGAGCACCGCGCTCTTCTTCATGTCCAGCTCGCGGGTCGTGTAGTCGAGGACGCCGGTGATGAGGATGTAGAAGGTGGCGGTGTTCACGGCGAAGGAGCCGCCGGCCAGGAGCACCGTGCCCAGGTGGCCGCGCAGGATCGTGCGCAGCGGCGAGTTCTTCTCGGACTTCTCCTTCTCGGCGAGCGCCCGTTCGGCCTCCCGGAACGCCGGGGTCTCCTCGACCCGCGTGTGGATGTACCAGGCGAGGGCCAGGACCAGCAGGCCGACCAGGAACGGCACGCGCCAGCCCCAGGACGCGAACGCCGAGTCGGTGGTGAGGGCGCCGGCCAGCAGGAAGACGGTGTTGGCGGTGACCACGCCGATGGGGACGCCGAGCTGGACGACGCTGCCGTAGACGCCGCGCTTGCCCTCCGGGGCGTACTCGGTGGCCAGGAGCATCGCGCCGCCCCACTGGGCGCCGACGGCGACGCCCTGGGCGACGCGCAGCAGCACGAGGAGGATCGGGGCGGCGACGCCGATGGTGTCGTACGTGGGCAGCAGGCCGATGCCGGTGGTGGCCACGCCCATCAGGGTGAGCGCGAGGACCAGCATCGGCTTGCGTCCGCGCTGGTCGCCGAGGTGCCCGGCGACGATGCCGCCGATGGGCCGGGCGAGGAAGCCGACGGCGAAGGTGGCGAACGAGGCGAGGACGCCTGCCGTGGTGCTCCCGGCGGGGAAGTAGAGATCGCCGAGTACGAGGGCGGCGGCGATGCCGAAGACGAAGTAGTCGTACCACTCGACGGCCGAGGCGAGCGCCGCCGCGGTGGCCACGCGACGGCGGTTGCCGACGGCGGGCGTGGTCGTGGCGGGCTGAGCGGAAGGTGCCGTGTCCATGCGGTGCACGCTCCGGGGGGTGCGGGGGACGGAACGGGGGGTGGCTTGAGTTCCGGGGAACGTACTGACCGGACGGTATGTACGTCAACGGGTCGCGCACTGGGACTTTTACCTGTACTTGGCATCGACCGCGGGCCCGGGCATGCCGAAGACCCCGGCCTCGCGGGAGGCCGGGGTTGTACCGGACGGATCCGGCCTAGAAGACGACCAGGGCCCGGCCGCCCTTGCCCGCCAGCATGTTCTCGAAGGCGGCCGGGATGCCGTCCAGGGAGATGTGTTCCGTCACCAGCGCGCTCAGGTCGAGGCGGCCCGCCCGGATGTGTCCGGCCAGGACGGGGAGGTCACGGGCCGGGTCGGAGTTGCCGTAGACGCAGCCGGAGAGGGTGCGGCCCCAGTGGAAGATCTCCAGGGCGTTGAAGGTGACCTGCTGGTCCTTGCCGCCGATGCCGACGACCGTGGTGCGGCCGCCGCGGCGGGTGGAGTCCCAGGCCGTGCGGATGGTGACCGCGCGGCCTGCGCACTCCACGGCGACGTCGACGCCCTGCTTGCCGGTGAGGCCGCGGATCTCGCGGGCAGTGGTGTCGGAGGCGACGACGTAGTCGGTGGCGCCGGCCGCCCTGGCCAGTTCCTCCTTCTCGGCGGACACGTCCACCGCGACGATCTTCGAGGCGCCCGCGATCCGGGCGGCCTGGAGGGCGGCGAGGCCCACTCCCCCGACGCCGAACACCGCGACGGTCTCGCCCTGCCGGACCCGGGCCGAGTGGTGGACGGCGCCGTAGCCGGTGAGGACGGCGCAGCCGAGCAGGGCCGCGTCGGTGAGCGGGACGCCGTCCGGGACCGGCAGGACGCAGGAGGCGGAGACGACCGTCTCCTCGGCGAACGCGGCGACGTTCAGGCCGGGGTGGAGGTCGGTGCCCTCGGTGGTGCGGGCGTAGACGGCGGCGGCGCCGGTGAGGGCGTTGGCGCACAGCCACACCTCGCCGAGCGAGCAGGCGTGGCAGGCGCCGCAGGAGGGGGCCCAGTTGAGGACGACGCCGTCGCCGGGTGAGACGTGATCGACGCCCTCCCCGACGGAGACGACCGTACCGGCGCCCTCGTGCCCGAGGACGGCCGGAACGGGCACGCGCATCGTGCCGTCGGACAGGGACAGGTCGGAGTGGCAGACCCCGGCCGCGGCGAGCCGGACGCGGACCTGGCCGGGTCCGGGGTCGGGCAGCTCGATGCCGGTGATCTCCAGCGGGGAGCCGATGGCGGGCAGGACGGCGGCGCGGACAGCCATGACGGAAGGGACTCCCTGACTAGAACTGGAGGGACTTGGTCTGGAGGTACTCGGCCAGGCCGTGCACGCCGAGTTCTCGGCCCACGCCGGACTGCTTGTAGCCGCCGAAGGGCGCGAGCGGGTTGAAGCGGCCGCCGTTGATGTCGACCTGGCCGGTCTCCATGCGGCGCGCGAACGCCACCGCCTCGGCCTCGTCACCGGCCCAGACGGCGCCGGCCAGGCCGTAGACCGTGCCGTTGGCGATGCGCAGGGCGTCCTCCTCGTCCTCGTACGTCAGGATCGACAGGACCGGGCCGAAGATCTCCTCCTGGGCGATGGTCATGTCCGGCGTGACGTCCGCGAAGACGGTCGGGGCGACGAAGTAACCCTGCTCGCGCGGGGCTTCGGGCCCGCCGGCGACCAGGCGGGCGCCTTCCGCCACGCCCTTCTCGATGTAGCCGCGCACCCGGTCCTGCTGCTTGGCGTTGACGACCGGACCGATGCGGTCGCCGTACTTGGCGGCGGCGGCAGCGGCGAGCTCGACCGCCTCGTCGTACCGGTCGCGGTGGACCAGCATCCGCGTCCAGGCGCTGCACGTCTGCCCGGAGTTGGACATGACGTTGGCGACACCGACGTTGACCGCCTTGGCCAGGTCGGCGCTCGGGAGGATGACGTTGGCGGACTTGCCGCCCAGTTCGAGGGCGACCTTCTTGACCTGCCCGGCGGCGATCGCGGCGATCTGCCGGCCGACGGCGGTGGAGCCGGTGAAGGAGACCAGGTCGACGCCTGGGTGCTCGGCAAGGGCCTGCCCCGCGACCGGGCCGAGGCCGGTGACCAGGTTGAAGACGCCCGCCGGGATCCCGGCCTCGTGCACGGCGTCGGCGAACAGCCGGGCGACCAGGGGGGTGTCCTCGGCGGGCTTCACCACGACCGTGCAGCCGGCCGCGAGGGCCGGGGCGACCTTGGCGACGATCTGGTGCAGCGGGTAGTTCCAGGGGGTGATCGCGGCCACGACACCGACCGGCTCGTGGTGCACGACCGAGTTGCCGGTCTTCTCCTCGAAGGCGTACGTCGCCGCCAGCTCGGCGTAGGAGCCCGCCACCGCGATCGGCACGCCGGCGTGGACGGCCTGCGAGAACTTCAGCGGGGAGCCGAGTTCGGCCGTGACGGTCTCGGCGATCTCGTCGGCACGGGTCACGAGCACGTCCCGCAGGGCGCTCAGGCGCGCCGCGCGCTCGGCGGGCGGGGTCGCGGCCCAGTCCGGCAGGGCGGCGCGGGCGGCCCGTACGGCGGCGTCGACGTCCTCTGCGGTGCCCGCCGGGACCGTGCCGATGACCTGCTCGTCGACCGGGTTCACGACCTCGATCACGTCCTGGCCGGCGGCGGGGCGCCAGGCGCCGTCGATGTACATGCCGTCGTGTGCCTTCATCGCGCTTCCTCCGGGGCGGGGCGTCGTCGTCCGACACATAAACTAGCGACGATAGTTTTCTGGCGCCAGACACCACCGGTCATCAGAGCACGCGGACGGCCACGTCCGGCTGTGCCGCTCCTCACTCCCCCAGGTCGGGCAGGCGGTCCGGGTGCGGACAGATCCGGTCGCCGTGCTGGTCGAAGACGAAGAGGTGGGCGAGGTCCACGAGGAGCGGTACCTGCATGCCGTGCCGGAGGGCCAGGTCCGGGGTGGTGCGGACGATGAGGTCGCCCGGTAGGCGCGCTTCGGCGGTCGCGGGGACGGCCGCGGCCTCCGGGTGGTCCAGGGCGATCACGGGTCCCGCCCGCCCCACCCCGGACCGCTCCCGGAACCTCGTGAGGACCGAGCCGTCGCGGCGGCGCCGCCGGGCGGGGCGGCCGGGCCGGGGGCGCGGGGCTTCCAGGTCGGGGACGACGGCGGGGCTGGAGCCGGTGTTGAAGTGGACCAGGATCTCGTGCCCCTGGAACTCCACATGCTCGACCAGGCCCGTGATCGGCACCTCGCCCGGACGGGCGGCGCTGTGCTTCGCGATCCTGACGGCCTCCGAGCGCAGGCCCACGATGACCTCACGACCCTGCTGGACCCGCAGCAACTGGTGGTCCAGGGAGAGCGGTTCGGGCAGGCGGAGGAACTGCTTGCCCAGGCTGATGGTCATGGCCCCGTCGAGCGGAGCCCGCACCAGGCCGCGCAGCAGGTTGATGCGCGGGGTGCCGATGAAGGCGGCGACGAAGACGTTGCGGGGCAGCGCGTAGACCGCGCGGGGGCTGTCGACCTGCTGGAGGACGCCGCCGCGCAGTACCGCGACCCGGTCGCCGAGCGACATGGCCTCGGCCTGGTCGTGGGTGACGTAGATCGTGGTGACGCCCAGTTCCTGGGTGAGCCGGGATATCTCGGCCCGCAGATGGGTGCGGAGCTTGGCGTCGAGGTTGGACAGCGGCTCGTCCATCAGGAAGGCGGAGGGATGGCGGGCGATGGCCCGGCCCATGGCCACGCGCTGGCGTTCGCCGCCGGAGAGCTGGCCGGGCAGGCGGTCCAGGAGGTCCTCGATGCCGAGCATGCGGGCGGTGGCGTCGACGCGGGGGCGGGGGTCCGTGCCCGGGGCCTCGATGCGCAGCGGGAAGCCGATGTTGGCGCGGCTGGTCATGTTCGGGTAGAGGGCGAAGTTCTGGAAGACCATCGCCATGTCCCGGCCGGACGGCGGCAGGTCGTTGGCGTACTCGCCGTCGAGCAGCAGTCGGCCCTCGTCGATCTCCTCCAGCCCGGCGATCATTCTGAGCACGGTCGACTTGCCGCAGCCGGACGGCCCGAGCAGCACGAGGAACTCGCCGGGCGAGATGTCCAGCGCCAGCCGGTCCACCACGCGGGGGCCGCGCGGATAGGCCTTGCTCACGTCGTGCAGGGAGATGGCGCGTGTCATGAGGTGCCCCCGAGGGGTCTTCAGGGCGCTGGTGCTCCGCGGTCGGAAGCCCCGTGCGGGTCGTACGGGGCTGTGGGTCACGGAAGTTAACGGAATGTGTGCGGCCGGGGGAAGACACCGGACAAGATCGGGGGCTTCGGTCCATCTGGTGAGAAGGCGGACGGCCCGGTTCAGCGGATGCCGCGCCGGTGAGGTGGGCGAAGACGACCACGTTGCCGGAGTAGCCCTTCCCGCGGTCGTAGCCGCCGCACGTGATCAGACGCAGCGCGAGGACGGCGGGTCCGCTGTCCGTGTCCGGATGCCCCACGGCCACAGCGGTGCCCTGCTCGCCGGGTGAGGCTCCGTGCCGGTGCCGGCCGTCGAGTTCGGGGTCGGCGTCCGGCGGCCCGGTGGGGCGGCGGGCGGCACCGCCCTGTGACGCGTCAGGTATCGCTCTTCCGGCGCAGCGGCTCCCCACACCGGAAGCCCCTCCGCGCACCGCGGACCTCACCATCAGCCTCCGGCTCCGGCTCCGGCTCCGGCTCCCCCGGCTCCCCCGGCTCCCCCGGCTCCCGCCGCGACCGTACGGCGACCCCCGACGACAGCAGCAACAGCACCCCCAGCATCACGAACGGCGCCGCCACGCCCGCGACTCCGGCGATCAGCCCGGCCGCGGCGGGCGCGGCGACCTGGCCGAGCCGGTTGCCGGTCAGGCGCAGGGCCAGGGCCGTGGAGCGGGCGTCGTCCGGGGCGGCCTGGACGACCGTCGTCATGGACAGCGGCTGGCCGACCCCGAGGCAGAAGCCCAGCGCGACCAGCAGCAGTCCGAGCGCCCACACCGGCACCGGCAGGGCGATGCCCGCGCAGAGCAGGGCCGCCAGCAGACAGGTGACCGTCAGCAGCAGGGTCCGCCCGAGCAGCCGCAGCAGGGGCGTGAGCACCAGGCGGCAGGCGATCGTGGCCGCCGCGCGCAGACTGAGCAGGATGCCGATCACGGACGGCGCGATGCCCCGGTGCTCGCCGACCACCGGGAGGTAGGCGGTCAGGATGTCGGTCGCGGACAGCACGGCGAGGCTGATGAAGATGCCCGCCGGCACCCCGCGGGTGCGCAGGATGCCCCGGACCGGGACCCGGTCGCCCTTGTCCGCGCGGGACGTGGACGCCGTACGGCGATCCTCGATGCGCCACAGCGAGGTGAACGCCACCGCCGCCGTGGCGCCCGCCGCGATCAGGGCGAGCGCGCTGCTGCCGGCCATGTCCTCGCCGCCGATCAGCGCGCCCGCGGCGATGGGGCCGACGAGCTGCCCGAGGGCGGCACCGATGGTGAAGTGGCCGAAGTTGCGGTCCTGTTCGTGCGGTGCGGACTGGCGGGCGACGAGGGACTGGGCGCCGATGACGAAGCACAGGTGCCCGAGGCCCATCACCCCGCTCCACAGGGCCATCGTCCACAGGGAACCGGCGACTCCGCTGAGGGCGCAGCCGCCGGATATGAGGACCACGCCGACCGGCAGCAGGGGCGCGCAGCGGCCGTGGTCGGTGCGGCGGCCGAGGGGGACGGCTGCGAAGAGGGGCAGCAGGGCGTACACACCGGCGATCACGCCGATCGCGCGCTCGTCCGCACCCAGCGCGAGGGCCCGGTAGGAGACGGCGGGCCGGGCCATCGACACCGCCCCCTGCGCGAAGCCGAAGGCGATGACGAGGCGGAGCAGCCAGCCGCGGTTCCCACCGGGCCTCACGATGACGTCCTCCTTGAAGTGGCTCAGATGATCCCGAACAGCATGCCCGCGCCGAGGATGACCAGGCAGGTGAGGGCGGCCCACTTCACGACGAACCTGGTGTGGTCGCCGAACTCCACCTTGGCCATGCCGACCAGGACGTAGACGGCCGGGACGAGCGGGCTGGACATGTGCAGCGGCTGGCCGACCAGGGAGGCGCGGGCCATCTCCAGCGGGGTGACCCCGTGGGCGGCTCCCGCCTCGGCGAGGACGGGCAGGACACCGAAGTAGAAGCCGTCGTTCGACATGAAGTAGGTGAGCGGCAGGCTCAGGATGCCGGTGACGAGCGCCATGTGCGGGCCCATGCTGCCCGGGATGACGTCCACCATCCACTTGGCCATGTGGTCGACCATGCCGGTGCCCTGGAGGACGCCGGTGAAGACGGCGGCGGCGAAGACCATGCCGGAGACGTTCAGGACGTTGTCGGCGTGGGCGGCCAGACGGGCCTTCTGGTCCGGGATGTGCGGGAAGTTCACGGAGAGGACGAGCGCGGCACCGATCAGGAACAGCACCGGGATCGGCAGCCACTCCATGATCATGGCGGTGAGCAGGCCGACCGTGAGCAGCGCGTTGAACCAGTAGAGCTTGGGACGCAGGGTGGGCCGGTTCGGGTCGAGGCCCTGGAAGCCGTCGTCGTCACCGGAGGCGGCGGTGCCCGTGGCACCCGTGGGGGCGTCCGTGCCGGAGCCCGCGGCGGCCGTGCCGCCCTTGCGCATCGAGACCTTGCCGTCGCCGGAGCCGCCGGAGCCGACGAGGACCGTCTCGCTCTCCTGCTCCTCCTCCAGCACCTCGTCCAGGGTCAGCACGCCCAGCCGCCGGCGCTCGCGCACACCGAGCACGTAGGAGAGGACGAAGACGAAGGCGAGGCCGACCAGGAGCGCCGGGATCATCGGGACGAAGATGTCGCTCGCGTCGAGCTTCAGCGCGGTCGCGGCGCGGGCGGTCGGGCCGCCCCACGGCAGGGTGTTCATCACGCCGTTGGCCATGGCGGCGACACCGGTCATCACGACCAGGCTCATCTTCAGGCGCTTGTACAGCGGGTACATCGCCGAGACGGTGATCATGAAGGTCGTCGAACCGTCGCCGTCCAGCGACACGATCGCGGCGAGCAGGGCGGTGCCCACGACGATCCGCATCGGGTCGGCTTTACAGAATTTGAGAATGCCGCGGACGATCGGGTCGAAGAGACCGACATCGATCATCACGCCGAAGTAGACGATCGCGAACATGAGCATCGCCGCGGTGGGGGCGAGGTCGGTCACGCCGTCGAGGACGTAGTCGCCGAGCTTGGCGCCCTTACCGACGAACACGCAGAACAGCGCGGGAATCAGCACGAGCGCCGCGATCGGCGACATCTTCTTCATCATGATCAGGACCAGGAAGGTCGCGATCATGGCGAAGCCGAGGATGGTCAGCATGAGTTGATACCTAACGTTCGCCCTTGAACATCCCACCAGGGCCGGCGGTGTCCGAGACGTTAGGTGCGTTCAAGCGGCGTTAACAAGACGTTGACGTGCGAGCAATAAGCGCAAAACTGCTGGTCACAGCTTTGCTCAGGTCAGAGCGGTGAGCTTTTCGGTCACGGCGGACGCTTCCGGACCCGTCTCGGGTGTCACCTCGACCGGGACTCCGTTGAGGACCGCGTTGCCCGACAGCGGGTCGAGCAGACGGCCGTCGAGCAGCTGGTTGACGTTGACGCCGGGGTCCGTGGAGGCGTGGCTGAGGCGGGTGCCGGGGCGGTTGTGGCCCCATCCGTGCGGCAGGCTCACCACGCCCCGGCGGATCGCGTCGGTGACCTCGGCGGGTGCGGTGACCTCTCCCCCGGCGCCCTTGACGCGCACGGCGGCCCCGTCCTCGACGCCCAGCCGTTCGGCGTCCTCGGGGTGGATGTGCAGGGTGCAGCGGTTGGAGCCGCCGGTGAGGGCGGGCACGTTGTGCATCCAGCTGTTGTTCGAGCGCAGATGGCGGCGACCGACCAGGACGAGCCCCTCGGGGCGTTCGGCCAGGGCCGCGCGCAGGCGGGGCAGGTCGTCGGCGATCGGGCCGGGCAGCAGCTCCACCCGGCCGCTGCGGGTCTTCAGGGGCTGCGGCAGGCGGGGCTCCAGCGGCCCGAGGTCGATGCCGTGGGGGTGTGCGAGCAGCTTGTCCAGGCTGAGGCCATCGGGTCGTACGCCGAAGCCGTCGCCGTAGGGGCCGAGGCGCAGCATCATGTCGAGCCGTCGCTCGGGGCCGGTGTCGCCGCCGAGCCGGGCGGCGAGCTCGCGCGGATCACCGCCGTGGACCGGCGAGTGCGGCTCGGTGACCGCCTTGCCGAGGGTCTGGTCGATGACCATCTGGTCCACGGCTGCCGGGTCCGCCCCGTGCATGCCCGTGACCGCCAGGATCAGCCGCGCCAGGATCTCCGTCTCCGCCATGCGGCCCGGCTCCAGCGGAACGGCCGGGCGGGTGTAGCGGACCTGGTTGCGGACGGCGAGGGTGTTGAAGGCGAAGTCGTGGTGCGGGCTCTGGGAGGGCGGGGGCGGGGGCAGGACCACGTCGGCGTGGCGCGAGGTCTCGTTGAGGTACGGGTCGACGCTGACCATGAAGTCGAGCGAGTCGAGCGCCTTGTCGAGCCGGTCGCCGTCGGGCGCGGACAGCACGGGGTTGGCGGCGACGGCGATCAGCGCGCGCACCGGCTCGCCCTCCTCGGTGGCGGTGTCGATCTCCTCGGCGAGGGCGGAGAGGGGCAGTTCGCCCTTCGCCTCGGGGTGCCGGCTCACACGGGACTGCCAGCGCCCGAGGGCGAAGCCCCGGCCCGGTCCGGCGGGTCGCGGGGTCTTGTCGGTGGCGGCCTGCGGGAAGAGCGCGCCGCCGGGCCGGTCGAGGTTGCCGGTGAGGATGTTGAGGACGTCGACGAGCCAGCTGGCCAGGGTGCCGTGCGGGACGGTGCAGCTGCCGATACGGCCGTAGACGGCGGCGGCCGGGGCGGCGGCCAGGTCGCGGGCGAGGGCCCGGATCGCGTCCGCCTCGACGTCACAGGCCTCCGCGACGGCTTCGGGGGTGAACTCCCGGATGGCGTCGGCCAGTTCCTCGACGCCCTGGACGTGCGGGGCCGGCTCGACGAGCCCCTCCTCGAAGAGCACCTGCGCCATCGCGGCCAGCAGCAGCGCGTCGGTGCCGGGCCGGACGGCGATGTGCCGGTCGGCGAGCTTCGCGGTGCGGGTGCGCCGCGGGTCGATCACGACGAGGGTGCCGCCCCGGGCCTTGAGCGCCTTCAGCTTGCCCGGGAAGTCGGGGGCGGTGCACAGACTGCCGTTGGACTCCAGCGGGTTGGCGCCGATCAGGAGGAGATGACCGGTGCGGTCGAGGTCGGGCACGGGGATGGCGTTGGCGTCGCCGAAGAGCAGGCCGCTGGAGACGTGCTTGGGCATCTGGTCGACCGTGGACGCGGTGAAGACGCTGCGGGTGCCGAGCCCGGCGAGCAGGACGGGCGGGTAGAGGGCACCGGCCATGGTGTGCACGTTGGGGTTGCCGAGGACGACTCCGACGGAGTTGGGGCCGTGGCGCTCCACGACGGGCCGGATGCCGGCGGCGACCGCGTCGAAGGCCTCCTCCCAGGTGGCCTCGCGCAGCTCGCCGTCCCGCCGTACGAGCGGCGTGCGCAGCCGGTCGGGGTCGGAGTCGACCGCTCCGAAGGAGGCGCCCTTGGGGCAGATGAATCCCTGGCTGAAGACGTCGTCCCGGTCGCCTCGGGCGTGGGTGACGCGCGTCCCCTCGATGGTGAGGGTCAGGCCACAGGTGGCCTCGCACAGGGGACAGATACGCAGGGCGGTGCGGGACACGGGTCCTCCCGGGGGCGGCGGCTACGGTGACGCGCTGACGCGCCCGAGCATACCGACCGGTATGCATCTCGGGGAGGGCCTGGCGGGACGGAGGTCAGTCGAGGGCGCGGGCCAGATAGGCGCGCAGCATCTCCCTGGCCTCCTCGATGATCCGCTCGTCCCCCTCCGGTGCGACCCGGAACGCCAGGTGCACGAGGGTGTCGGCGGTCTCGACGGCGACGAGGAAGACCCGGCGCAGATCCTCGTCCGGTTCTCGGTCGAGGTAGCCGGAGAGGAGTTCGGTGAGCCGGTCGGCGACGCGGTGGTTGGGTTCGCCGTGGCGGGCACCGACCGGGATCTGGTTGCCGAAGTCGACGAGCGAGAAGCCGGGCGCGGTGCGCTTCATCTCCAGGTACTCGTCGAGCACGGCGTCCATGGCCGTGCGCCAGCCCCCGTCCTCGCCGGCCTGCCGCAGGCGCCGGGTGACGCGCTCGGAGTACCGTTCCAGGTTGCGCTGCGCCAGCGCGTCGGCCATCTGGCGCTTGTTGCCGAAGAAGCGGTAGACGGAGCCGATCGGGACCGAGGCCCGTTGGGCGACGGCACGGGTGCTCAGGGCGTCGTAACCGACCTCGTCGAGGAGGTCGGCGCAGGCGTCGAGGATCCTGGTCAGGCGTTCGGCACTGCGCCGCTGCACGGGCGCACGACGGAGCGATGTCGCGTGGGGCACGGGCTTCATGATGCCCCTTGGGCGCGGCCTGGTGAACCTCGCCCCCCGACGTCCGCGCCCTGTGTGCGGGCCTTGCGCCGGGAGGACGCGTCCGGTGTCATCCCCGGCCCCGGCTCCGACGCGGTGATGTCGGCCGTGCTCTCCACGGGCTTGCCGTCCACGGCCCACACGGTGCCGTCGTCGGCGTAGAGACGGGCCGTGACACGGTGCGTGCCGCGCGGGACGAGGCGGGCGTCGAGCCGGTGGGCGGGGGCGCGGAGACGGGCGACGGGACGGCCGTCGACGTAGAGGCGCGCGAGTCCCCGCCCGGCCACCGCGCGGGCTGCCGCGCCGGCCGGCGAGAAGCGGAAGTTGCGCACGGTCAGGCGTACGCCCCAGCCGCCGGCCGTGTCGGGCTGCACCTCGATGCCGACGCCGGGGGCACCCTCCTGTCCGACCTCACGCAAGGGCCGCCCCTCCTGGTCCCGGTCCTCCAGGATCTTGCCCACCGGGGTGGGCGACGCACTGCCCTCCCGGGCGTCATCGGTGCCACAACCCGCGGATCCGGCCAGAAGGAGGACACAGACCGCGAGCGCGGCCAGAGGTTTCCGTGTCCACGACATGTCCGTGAGCGTAGAACACACGTCCGGTCCGGCGGATCATTCTCAAGTCGGGTTCAGGTCATCCGTCGAGAGGAGGGGCGTGCCCCTCTTGCGTTGGGGAAATCGCAATCCTACGGTACTCCATAGGAATCGAATGCAAGGGAGCACCGATCATGGGCGATGGGGGTACCTCTCGCGCGAGCGGGAGCGAGCGCGAGGGAGCGCGGAAGACCGCCGAAGGGCTGGCCTACCTCTCCGGCTTCGGCAACGAGCACAGCTCGGAAGCCGTCCCGGGCGCACTGCCGGAGGGCCGCAACTCGCCCCAGCGTGCCCCGCTCGGGCTGTACGCGGAGCAGCTGAGCGGTTCGGCGTTCACCGAGCCGCGGGCGCACAACCGCCGTTCGTGGCTGTACCGGATCCGCCCGTCGGCCGCGCACCCGGCGTTCACCCGGGCCCAGAACGGATCGGTCCGCACCGCCCCCTTCAACCAGACGGTGCCCGACCCCAACCGCCTGCGCTGGAATCCGCTGCCCGACCCGGCGCCCGAGACGGACTTCCTGGCAGGCCTGTGGACCCTGGGCGGCAACGGCGACGCCACCCAGCGCACCGGTATCGCCGTCCACCTCTACGCGGCCAACGCCTCGATGGACCGGGTGTTCAGCGACGCCGACGGCGAGCTGCTGATCGTCCCGGAGCGCGGCGGGCTGCTGCTGCGCACGGAGTTCGGTCTGCTGCATGTGGAGCCGGGACATGTGGCGCTGATTCCGCGTGGAGTCCGCTTCCGTGTGGAGCTGCTGGATGATTCCGCCCGCGGCTATGTGTGCGAGAACTACGGCGCGCCCTTCCGCCTGCCCGACCTGGGCCCGATCGGCGCCAACGGGCTCGCCAACGCGCGGGATTTCCGCGCCCCGGTCGCCGCGTACGAGGACGTCGAGGGACCGGTGGAGGTGGTGAACAAGTTCTGCGGCAACCTGTGGACGGCCACCTACGACCACTCCCCCCTCGACGTGGTGGCCTGGCACGGCAACCATGTGCCGTACGTCTACGACCTGCGCCGCTTCAATGTGCTCGGCACCATCACCTACGACCACCCGGACCCGTCGATCTTCACGGTGCTGACCTCCCCGTCGGACACCCCGGGCCTGGCGGGTGTCGACTTCGTGGTGTTCGCGCCGCGCTGGCTGGTCGGCGAGGACACGTTCCGGCCGCCGTACTTCCACCGGAACGTGATGAGCGAGTACATGGGCCTGATCGAGGGCGCGTACGACGCGAAGGCCGAGGGCTTCGTGCCGGGTGGCGGCTCGCTGCACAACATGATGTCGGCGCACGGCCCGGACCGGGAGACGTTCGACCGGGCGAGCGCCGCCGAGCTGAAGCCGCAGAAGATCGATGACGGCCTGGCCTTCATGTTCGAGACGCGCTGGCCGCTCACCCTGACCCCGCACGCGGCCCGCGCGGAACACCTCCAGCAGCGCTACGACGACGTCTGGCAGGGCCTGGAGCGGCACTTCCGCCCCTAGGGGGCTTTCTGACGGAACTCCGCGGCGTCGCGACGCCCGGCACGCACTCTCGCCGCACCGAACGCCGCTTCTTCTTCCACGGAGATCCGTCAGAAGCCCCCTTGCACTGATCATTTCCTACCGGTACGGATGGCCCGTGACCTCCTTCGCCCCGGACTCCATCGTCCTGAACCGCAAGCTGCCGCTCTGGTACCAGGTGTCGCAGTCGCTGCGCGCCTCGATCCTCGGCCGCTCGCCCCAGGACCCGCTGCGGCTGCCCACCGAGGAGCAGCTGGCCGGGCACTACGGCGTGAGCGTGCTGACGATGCGGCAGGCGCTGAAGGAGCTGGAGGACGAGGGTCTGATCTCGCGCCACCGCCGGCGCGGCACGTTCATCGAGCCGCACGCGCGCCGGGGTTCCCCGGTGCGCCTGCTCGGCTCGGTGGACGCGATCGTGGCCCAGCAGTCCGGCATGACGACCGAACTGCTGGATCACGGCAGCGCGCCCGTGCCGGGCGAACTCGCCGAGTTCTTCCCGGACGTGCGGGAGGTCTCGACGTACCACCGGCTGCGGAGCGACGAGAAGACCGGTGAGCCGACGAACCACGCCCGCAACTACGTGCGGCCCGAACTGGCCGCGCGGATCGACCTGGACGACCTCGTCCGGTGGCCCATGACCAAGGTGCTGCGGGACGCGGTGGGGGCGGACATCAGCCGCATCACGGACACGGTGGAGGCGCGGCTGGCCGACCCGGAGACCTCGAAGCTGCTCCAAGTGCCCTTGCTGAGCCCGATCCTGCACTACACGGGCGTGACGTACGACGCCGAGGGACAGCCTCTGGATGTGGCCGTCATTCACTACCGCGGGGACCGGTTCTCCTTCACGGTGACCCTGGACGCCACCTGACCCGCGTGTCGGCGGCAGGTCGTACGATGCCCAGCGTGACGCACGACGACGCTCCGCCGCTGGCGGACCTCATGCCGTGGTCCGTCGCACCGCCGCGGCTCGGCCGGGGCTGGCCGGCGGCGCCCGACGCGGCGTCCCTGAAGGCCCGCTGGGACGCTCTGGTGAAGGCCGAGGGTCCCGACCGCGAGACCCTGTTCGAGCCGACCCGCTCGCGCACGCTGCGCTCGGCGGTCGGCCGGCTGCCCGGCCGGACCGGCAGCGGCGGCACGGAGAAGCTGGTGCGCGCCTCGGGGCCCTGCCCGGAGCCGGTGCGCGTCCTGCTCGCGCCCTACGACGAGCAGTGGCTGATCCCCGACCAGCGGCTGATCGACGCGGCCCGCCCGGAGCTGTGGCGGGTGGCGGACGAACGGCAGGTCTTCGTGGTGGAGACGCCCGAGGCCACCCCTCCCCTGCTCGTCACCTCGCTGCTCCCGCTGCACCGCCCCGGCCGGATCCGCCCTCTGTTCCGCCGCCCGGGGGGCCGCGAGCCGAACCTGGCTCCGGGCCTGCTGGAGCATCTCGGCACCCGCCTGGGCAGCGCCCCGCCGCCGCTGGACGTCCTGGCCTGGATCACGGCCACGGCCCGACCGGACCTCACCGTCCCGCTCACCGGGGACGCCGACGAGTGGGAACGCGGCCTTGAGCTGGGCCACCGGTTGCTGTGGCTGATGCGCCGCGACGGCGAACGCCCGAAGCTTCCCGGCGGCCGCCGCCCCTACGTCCGCGCCCCGCTGCCCTCCCGGCCCGTGACGCTGCGCTACGACCGGGACGAGGAAGCCCTGTTCCTGGACGAGGGCCGCATCTCGCCCGTGCCGCCGGAGGCCTGGGACTTCGAGGTGGGCGGAGTCCGTGTCCTCCAGCAGTGGTTCGAGACCCGTGTCGCCGTCCCCGAGCCGGGCACGCTGGCCGCGATCCGTCCCGCCACCTGGCCCCAGACCTGGACGTCGGAGCTGCTGGAGCTGATCACCGTCCTCGCGCTCCTGGCCGAGCTGCGCCCCCTGGAGGAGCCGGAACTCCCCGACCCGGTCACGGCGACGGACCTGCGTGAGGCCGGCGTCCTCCCGGTGCCGAACGCGGCCCGCCGGCCGGCCACCGTGCTGGAGGGGCCCGAGGAGGGCCCGGAGGGGCAACTGGCGCTGCTCTAACGCAGCTCGGGGTCGAAGGCGTCCAGGACGCGTTCGAGTGCCCGTCTGAACACCGCCTCCAGATCGACCGGCCCGCTCTGCTCCGTGAAGGCCGCGGTCAGCCGCGGATACGCGCCGGTGGCGATCTGGCTGCCCAGGTAGGCCATGCGGACCGCGTTCTCCTCGTCCGCGGACCACGGCATGGAGCGGGTGCGTTCGGCGGTCGCGATGTCGTTCCCGGTGTACGTCGTCACGACGCCGTTGAGCAGCGCGACCAGCTCCGTCTTCGTGCCGGCCGGCACGTCGAGCGGTTCGAGGCAGGCCAGGCAGTGTTCCAGGTAGCGCAGGGTGTTGGGGCTGAAGCCGAACACCCCCGGCATCAGGCGCGGCACCCAGGTGTGGCGGTGCATGATGGCGCGCGTCTCCTCCGCGTTGCGGAGCATGTCGGCGCGCCAGTCGCCCGTGGGCTCGAACATCTCGTGCTCGGCACCGATGGCGTCGATCATCAGCTCGTACAGGTCCTCCTTGCGGGGGACGTAGTTGTACAGCGACATCGTCCCGCAGCCCAGCTCCGCGGCGACATTCCGCATGGTGACCCCGTCGAGCCCCTGCGCATCGGCGATCCGCACCGCCGCCGCCGCGATGTCGGCGCGCGTGAACGCCGGTTTCGGCCCACGTCCGGTGCGCTCGGGGCGCGCCCAGATCACTTCGGGTACGGCCGCTCGGCCCGCCATCGGTCATCACCTCGGCCACCATCCTAGTTACGTACAGCGTACGTAGTGCGCTATGGTCATGCCATGACTTCTACGTACGCTGTACTTAGTGAAGGTCTGGAGAAGCGGTTCGGGGAGGTCCGTGCCCTGCGGGGGCTGGACCTGGCGGTCGCCGAGGGGACGGTCTGCGGGGTCCTCGGGCCGAACGGGGCGGGGAAGACGACGGCCGTACGGCTGTTGACCACGCTGCTGCGGCCGGACGCGGGCTCCGCCCGCGTCGCGGGGCACGACCTCGTCCGCGAGGCCGCCGCCGTACGCCGCCGGATCGCCGTCACCGGGCAGGACACCTCGATCGACGGTGACCTCACCGGACGCCAGAACCTCCAGCTGTTCGGCCGGCTGCACCGGGTGCGCGGTCCGGCCGGCCGGACCGCGGAACTCCTCGACCGCTTCGGCCTGACCGAGGCCGCCGACCGCCCCGCGTCCACCTACTCCGGCGGCATGCGCCGCCGCCTGGACCTCGCGGCGAGCCTGGTCCGCCGCCCCGACGTGCTGTTCCTGGACGAGCCGACGACCGGCCTCGACCCGGTCAGCCGCACCCTCATCCGGGACGTGGTGCGCGGCCTGACCACCGAGGGCACGACCGTGCTGCTCACCACGCAGTACCTGGAGGAGGCCGACCAACTGGCCGACGACATCGCCCTGGTGGACCGGGGCCGGGTCACGCACACCGGGTCTCCGGAGCAGCTCAAGTCGCTGGTCGGGGCGCACGCCGAGGTCGTCGTGCCGGACGCGGACGTCCTCGCGAAGGCCGCGGGCGTGCTCGACCGGCTGACAGGCGCACAGCCCTCGTTCGACCACGAGCGCAACGCCGTGGGCGCGGTCAGCAAGGACCCGACCCTGACGATCCCGCTGCTGGTGCGCGCCCTGGACACGGCGGGGGTGCCGCTGCTCGACGTGAGCCTGCGCCCGCCGACCCTCGACGACGTGTTCCTGCGCCTGACGGAGACCACGACCGGGACCACCGACGAGAAGGAGCGTGTCGCATGAGCGTGCTGGCGTACGACGGGAGCGCGATGCTGGGCCGCCAGCTGCTGCGGATGCGGAACAACCCGGGGCTGCTGATCCTCACCCAGACGATGCCGATCAGCATGCTGCTGTTCTTCGGCTATGTCTTCGGCAGCGCGCTGGCGGTGCCGGGCGAGGCGTACCGGTCCTTCCTCGTACCGGGCCTGCTGGTGGCGACCGCCTCGGGCGGGATCATGACCGGCATGTTCCAGGCGGCCCATGACACCCACCGGGGCGTGACGGACCGCTTCCGTACGCTGCCGATGAGCCGGGCGGCCGTGCCCCTGGGGCAGGCGGCGGCGGATGTGGTGGCCGCGGCCGCCGGGGCCGTGCCGTTCCTGCTGGTGGGCCTCGCCGTGGGCTGGCGAGTCGAGGGAAGCCCGCTCGAAGCGGTGGGGGCGTTCGCGCTGCTGATGCTGTTCCGCTTCGCGTGCACGTGGGCCGGGATCTACCTCGGCCTGCTCACCCGCAACGAGGAGGCGTCCGGCCAGTTGGGCGGTGCGACGTTCCTGCTGCCACTGCTGTCCAGCGCCTACATCCCGACGCGGGGACTGCCGGACTGGCTGCGGACGATCGCCGAGTGGAATCCGATCAGCGCGGTGGCGACGGCCCTGCGGGACCTGTTCGGCAACGCGCCGGTGCCCGACGGGGCGGCCTGGCCGGTGGCCCACCCCGTCGCGGGGTCGCTCCTGTGGTGCGCCGTACTGCTCGGGGTGTTCGTGCCGCTCGCCGTGCGTCAGTACGCGCACGGGGAGCGGTGAACGGGCGGCCGGAACCGCGGACGTCGCCCCCGGTCACTGCCGGGCGGGGATGTGGCACCGACAGGGGGCGTGCCGCGCTCGGGAACACACCTGGCGCCGCTGCGTGCCGCGGGGATGACGGACGACGGGTGTCGCAGCGCCGGCGCCGGGGGCGGTGTGACCGCCCGAGCGCGGTCCCCTACCTGCTGCCGAACAGCGTGCGGCGCAGCCGGCGCAGCGGCGCGAAGAGCGAGACGCGACGCACGCGCGCACCCCTGCCACTGCGGTCGTGCGGCTGACGCGCGGTCAGTTCCCGCATCAACGAGGTCGCCTCGACCGTCTCCCGCTGGGGGACGGCAGGGCCGCCCAGCACCGAGAGGTGGCGGTCGAGGCGCGAACTGGTCGCGCTGCTCCCGCAGGTGATCGCAGGGACCCTGGCCCTGCTGCGCACTGTTATCTGATCCATGTCACTCCCCACCCGTACGAGTCCACCCGGCCCGGGCAGGTTAACCCTATCGCCCCGTCCGGGCACGCGTGTATCTCGGTCACAGGATTCACCTTCCCCATAAGGGGGTTGACGATGTATCTCCGATTACTCTCCGAATCCAACAGATTTCAGGGCGAGTTGGACGATCGGCTGGGTAGTGGGCTGCGGCGATCCCCCGTCGGGCTCGACGGTCACGGCCAGTGACGTCGCGGAGGTGCCCAGACCCGTCGCGACCAGGGGCGTGTCGCGCTCGAAGAGCCCGAGGGAGCGCGGTTGCGCGCCCGGGCGCATGAGCCACAACTGGTGCACGCGGCCGCCCGACGGGGCTCCGTATCCGCCGAGGGTGACCACCGCACTCCCCTCCGTGGCGGAAGCGATCACTCCGATGGTGCGCCCCCGCCCGTCCCGGCCACTGCTCGCACGGGCGTCCGGAGCCGCCAGAACGTGGGCGATCTCACGTGACCGATCTTGCTCGGCGGTCAGCCGGTCCTGGGTCCGGTTCGCCTGCACGGCGAACAGCGAGGCGACGACGAGGGCCGCGGCGGCGGTGGCCGTCGCGAAGGGCACGAACAGCGGGATCCGGCGCCGTTGCCGCTGCCGCGGCGGCGGCTGGGCGCCCCACACGTGCGGCGGCAGCTGCGTCGCACGCGCCCGTGCCGGCTCGCGCCCCGCACCCTGCGGTGCCGGGTCCTGCGGAGTCGTCCGTACGGCGAGCATGACCCGGTCGCGCATCGCGGCCGGGGGCGGTGCGGTCGTGGACCAGGCCAGCCGGACGGCGTCCTCGGTCAGGGCGCGCACCTCGGCGGCGCAGCGGTCGCAGTCCCTCAGGTGCTTCTCGAAGCGGACCCGCTCCGGGGGCTCCAGGGCGTCCAGCGCGTAGGGCGCGGCGAGCGAGTGCAGGTCCTCGCGGCGGAAGAGGCTCATGCCACACCTCCCAGGCACTCGCGCATACGGGTCAGTCCGTCCCGCATCCGGGTCTTGACGGTGCCCAGCGGCAGGGAGAGCTGCTCGGCCACCTCACGGTACGTGTAGCCCTCGTAGTAGGCGAGGGTGACCGACTGGCGCTGCAGGACGGTGAGCCGGTCGAGGCAGCGGCGTACCCACTCGCGTTCGAGGCCGGCCTCGACCTCCTCGGTGACCTGGTCGAAGGCGGGCTGGTTCGCGCGGAGCGCCTCGCGCTGCTCGCGTTCCCCGGCCGCCCGGGCACTGCGGACCCGGTCGACGGCGCGACGGTGTGCGAGGGTGAGGATCCAGGACATCGCGCTGCCCCGGCCCGGGTCGAACTTCGCCGCGGACCGCCACAGTTCGAGCAGCACCTCCTGAGCCACCTCCTCCGACTGGGCGGGGTCGCGCACCACACGCCGTACGAGACCGAACACGGGACCGGACACCAGTCCGTACAGCTCCTCGAAGGCCTTCTGGTCCCCACCTGCCACGAGCAGCAGCAGCTCGTCCGCCTCCACTCGGTCCCCCTCTCCGAGGCCGCACCGGGCCTGTCCCCTCACACGAGGCATTCGCAACGCACACACCTCCGGACGGTGTTACGGATCAGCGCGCCGAAAACGCGGGTCGCCCGGCGATGAAACAACTTCCCCGACTCGCCGTAAGAACGTTTGAGATTCGACCAATCCGCTTCGCCGACCACTCCGAATGGCGTGTGTCAGGCAAGTTGGCACCGAGGACGGACGGCATGACACCTACCTTCAGGACCGGCGCGGGGCGCCGGAGCATCGCGACTGTGATCTGTGGTGCGCTGGCCACCGGCGGGCTCGCCGCCGCCGGTGTGACCGCGCTGGCACCTGAGGAGGCCTCCGCCTCCAGCCACCGCGAGGCCCCGCTGATCTCGGGAACCCCCCAGTACGACAACACCGACGTGTACGCGTTCGTCAGCCCGGACAAGCCGGACACGACGACCATCGTCGCGAACTGGATCCCCTTCGAGGAACCGGCCGGAGGGCCCAACTTCTTCACGTTCGCCGAGGACGCCCAGTACGACCTGCGCATCGACAGCAACGGCGACGCGAAGGAAGACCTGGTCTTCCGGTACACGTTCAAGACTCATACGAAGAACGACAAGACGTTCCTGTACAACACGGGCCCGGTCGAGAGCCTCGACGACCCCGACCTGAACATCACGCAGACGTACGACCTCGAACTGATCAAGCTGCGGAACCTGAAGGCCGTGTCGAAGACCAAGGTCGCCGACGACGTGCCGGTGGCGCCGTCGAACGTCGGCAAGGCGTCGATGCCGGACTACAACGCCCTGCGCAAGCAGGCGGTCCACAAGCTCGCCGGGGGCGCCCAGACGTTCGCCGGGCAGGCCGACGACCCGTTCTTCCTGGATCTGCGCGTCTTCGACCTGCTCTACGGCGGGAACCTCTCCGAGGTCGGCAACGACACTCTCAAGGGCTACAACGTCAACTCGATCGCCCTGCAGGTCCCCAACAGCTTCATCGCCGAGTCGCACGAGCAGCCGGTCGTCGGCATCTGGTCGACGACCCAGCGCAAGAACGCCAAGGGCTACTTCACGCAGGTCTCGCGCCTCGGCAACCCGCTGGTCAACGAGGTCGTCAACCCGCTGAAGGACAAGGACAAGTTCAACGCGTCCACGCCGCGGGACGACGGCGCGTTCCTGGAGAACGTCACCAACCCGGAGCTGCCCAAGCTCATCGAGGCGATCTACAAGATCCCGGCGCCGGACGAGCCGCGCAACGACCTGGTCGACGTCTTCCTCAAGGGCGTCAAGGACCTCAACCAGCCCCCGCACGTGACGCCTTCGGAGCAGCTGCGGCTCAACACCTCGATCAAGCCGGCCGCGAAGCCCAAGCGGCTGGGTGTCCTCGACGGTGACAACGCCGGCTTCCCCAACGGCCGTCGCCTCACCGACGACGTGATCGACGCCTCGCTCCAGGTCGTCGAGGGCGAGCTGGTGGGTGCGAAGAACGACCTCGGTGACGCGGTCGACAAGAACGACAAGAAGTTCGAGAAGTCCTTCCCGTACGTCGCCCTGCCGACGGAAGGGTCGCGCGGCCCGCTCGCCAAGGGCGTCGACGGCGGCAACGACGTGCGCAGCCAGCTGGGCGACGCGCTCCAGCCGGCCGGCGCCGAGGGTTCGGACGACACGCGCCTGATCGCCGCGTCCGCGGGGGCCGGGGCGGGCGGCATCGTCCTGATCGGCGCGGCCCTGATGTGGTGGCGCCGCATGCGGAACCGGGCGTACTGACCCGCTCCGCTCCCACCGACCGGCGCGGCCCGTTCCCCGTCCCCCACGGCGCGGGCCGCGTCGCCGATTCCCGCACCAGCACATCCGACCGAGGAGAGGTCATGCCTCCGCGTACGACCGACAGCACACCGGAGAGGCGCGACGACGACCGAGCGCCGTCGACGGGCCCGGAGCCCGAGACCGCCGGGGAGCGGGAGGGCGGTGCGGCTGCCGGGGCGGGGGCCGGTTCCGGCAAGGGCGGCGACGGCACATCCGGCGCCCGCCCTGCCGAGCCCGGCGCCGGAGACACCGCGCCCACCCCCTCCCCGGCCGGCGGGGACGGCGACGAAGCCGGCGAAGGCGGCGACGACACGGACCAGCGGGTCGCCGCGATGCGACGGGCCGCCGACGGAGGGCGGCGGTGGCGGGCCCTGCATCTGGCCGGGTGTGCCGTGCTGCTGGCGGTCGCGGTGACGGGCGGGGCCGTCGCGGTCGGCGGCGGGCAGGACGGCGGGACCGGCGTCGACGCCGTGTCGGCGGCCGGGGCGTTGTCGCCCGGCGATCTCGCCCGGGGAGACCTCGACGCGGGGATCGCCTCCCTGCAGAAGCATCTCCGCGCCCAGCCGAGGGACTTCGGCGGCTGGTCCACCCTCGGGGTGGCCTACGTCGAGCAGGCCCGCACGAAGGGCGACCCGTCCCGGTATCCGCAGGCCGAGCGCGCCCTGCGGCGCTCCCTCGACCTGGAACCCGGCAACGACCAGGCCCTGGCCGGGCAGGCCGCCCTCGCCGCGGCCCGGCACGACTTCCCCGGCGCCCTGAACCACGCCGACCGGGCCCTGAAGCAGAACCCGTACAACGAACGCGCCCTGTGCACCCGTATCGACGCGCTCGTGGAACTCGGCCGGTACGACGACGCCGCGAAGGCCGCCGACACCGCCGACGACAGGCGCCCCGGCGTCCCCGTCTTCACGCGGTACGCGTACGTGCACGAGCTGCGCGGCGACGTCCGTACGGCGCGGTCCGTGCTGGAGCGCGCCCTGGGCTCCGCGAGCGCCCCGGCCGACGTCGCGTACGTCGCCACCTCGCTGGGGCAACTCGCCTGGAACCAGGGCGAGTACAAGACGGCCCTCGGCCACTACGCCCGTGCCCTGGCCGCCGACGACGCGTACCTGCCCGCGCTGGAGGGCCGCGCCCGCACCCAGGCCGCGAGCGGTGACCGGGCCGCTGCCGTGGCCGGTCTCGAACAGGTCGTCGCCCAGTTCCCGCTGCCCGGCCCGCTCGTCGCCCTCGGCGAGCTGTACGAGGACCGGGGCGCCGACGGCGACCGGGCCAAAGCCGGCGACCAGTACGCCCTCGTCGACGCCTGGACGGCCCTCGCCCGCGCCGGTGGCGCCAACACCGACCTGGAGACGGCTCTGGCCGCCGCCGACCACGGCGACAAGAAGGAAGCCCTGCGCTCCGCCCGCGCCGAGTGGGACCGCCGCCACAGCGTGCACACCGCCGACGCCCTCGCCTGGGCCCTGCACGTCAACGGCCGCGACGAGGAGGCCCTGCCGTACGCCCGCCGGGCGACGGCGACCGGCTACCGCAACGCCGTCTTCCTCTATCACCGCGGTGTCATCGAGCGCGCCACCGGCGACGAGCGCGGGGCCCGCACGCACCTGAAGGCCGCACTGGACCTGAACCCCGGCTTCTCGCCCCTCGGCGCGCGCGAGGCCCGTACCGCACTCAAGGACCTGGAGGGGAACCGGTGACCCTGCGCCGGCTGTTCGCGTCCGGCGCCGCCGTCCTGACGGCCGCCTGCGCGCTCACCCTGCTGCCCGCCGCCACGGCGAGCGCCCACCCGCTGGGCAACTTCACCGTCAACCGCTACGACGGCCTGGTCGCCGCCCCCGGCGAGCTGCGGGTCCATCACGTCGAGGACCTCGCCGAGATTCCCGCGACCCAGGCGGCGCCGGACATCAAGCGGCTGGGCATCGCCATGTGGGCTCGCGAGCGGTGCGCCACGGCCGCCGAGGACAGCCGCGCGACCGTCGACGGGCGCGAGGTCGCCCTCTCCGCCGAGCGCAGCAAGGCGCGTGTGCGGCCCGGGCAGGCGGGGCTCGACACCCTGCGGGTGGAGTGCGAGCTGACCGCTGCTCTGCCGGCGGGCGAGAAGACCGTGTCCCTCGGCTTCCGTGGTGCGGGGGCTTCCGGCGGCCCGGGCTGGCGGGAGATCACGGCACGGGGCGACCGTATGACGCTCGCCGCCTCGGACGTGCCGGAGAAGTCGATATCGGCCGAGCTGACCCGCTACCCGGAGGAGTTGCTGTCCTCCCCGGCCGACACCGCGTCGGCCGCCCTCCGGGTGCGCCCCGGCGGCTCGGCCCTGGCCGAGGAGGAGTCGGACGCCCCCGCGGCCTCGGTGCTCCCGCGCGGCGCGGACCGCTGGACGCGTGCCCTGGACGACCTGGTGGCCCGGCAGGACCTCAGCGCCGGCTTCGCCGCGCTGGCCCTCCTCATCGCCGTCGTCCTGGGTGCGATGCACGCGCTCGCGCCGGGCCACGGCAAGACCATCATGGCCGCCACGGCGGCGGCCCGGGGCGGGCAGGCCCGGATGAAGGACGTCCTGCCCATGGCCGCCTCGGTGACCGTCACCCACACCCTGGGTGTGGTCGCCCTGGGCCTCCTGGTCACGGCCGGCTCGGCGGCGGCGCCGTCGGTGATCGCCTGGCTCGGTGTCGCCAGCGGCATCCTGGTGACCCTGGCGGGCGCGAGCCTGCTCCGCCGCGCCCTGCGCAACCGGGCGCACACCCACCAGCCGCACGGTCATCATCACGGCCACCAACACGGCCACGGAAGCCACACCCACGACCACGACGGCCACACGCACGACCACGACCACAAGCACGACCACGACCACGACCACCCGCACGATCACAGCCACCCCCACTCCCACCCCCACACGATCGAGCACACCCACGGCGGTTTCACCCACAGCCACCCCGTCGCGCCCACCCTGCGCGGCACGATCCTCATGGGCTTCGCGGGCGGGCTCGTGCCCAGCCCGTCCGCCGTGGTGGTGCTGGTCGGCGCCGCGGCCCTCGGGCAGGCCTGGTTCGGGCTGCTGCTCGTCGTCGCCTACGGCGTCGGACTGGCGCTCACCCTCACGGCCGCCGGATACGCCGTCGTGAAGGCGGGCAGCGGCATGACCCGGCTCCTGGACCGGCGCCCCCGCTGGACGGTGGGCCCGATGGCGGCCCTGGTGCGCCGGACCGCTCCGCTCGGCTCGGCCTTCGCCGTGGTGGTTCTCGGTGCCGGACTGGTGTTCAAGGGGGCGGCATCCGCACTCGGCTGAGTTACGTTCGTGAGGCGTCGGACGTCAGGAGAAATGCGGACGTCGTGAGGAAATCCGACCTCGTGGGGAAAACACACCCCATGGAGATTTCGCCCGGCTGCGAATGGGGGCGCCGTGTTCGAAGAACCGGGCCATGAGCGTGTGATCGCCGGCCGCTACCGGCTGCTGGCGCCGCTCGGCGAGGGCGGCATGGGAACGGTGTGGCGCGCCCGCGACGAGGTGCTGCACCGCGAGGTGGCCGTCAAGGAGGTGCGCGCCCCGTCCGGGCTGGCGGGGGACGACGTGCAGCGGATGTACGCCCGGCTGGAGCGTGAGGCGTGGGCCGCGGCCCGGGTCGCCAACCACAACGTGGTGACGGTGTACGACGTGGCGACGGACGACAACCGGCCGTGGATCGTCATGGAACTGGTGCGCGGACTCTCCCTGGCGGAGGTCCTGGACGCCGAGGGCCCGATGACACCGCAGCGTGCCGCGCACGTCGGCGCCGAGGTGCTGTCCGCGCTGCGAGCGGCGCACGAGGCCGGGGTACTGCACCGCGACGTGAAGCCGGCCAACGTGCTGATCTCGAACGACGGCCGGATCGTGCTCACCGACTTCGGCATCGCCATGGTCGAGGGCAGCTCGGCGCTGACCATGACCGGGGAGGTCATCGGCTCTCCTGAGTTCCTCGCCCCGGAGCGGGCGCTCGGCCGTACGCCGGGCCCGGAGTCGGACCTGTGGTCGCTCGGGGTGCTGCTGTACGCGGCAGTCGAGGGCATCTCCCCCTTCCGTCACGACACCCCGCTGAGCACCCTGCGGGCGATCGTCGACGAGGAGCTGCCGCCGCCGTACCGGGCGGGTCCGCTCGCCCCGGTGATCGAGGGGCTGCTGCGCAAGGACCCCGAGCAGCGGCTGCCGCCCGAGCGGGCCGAGCAGGATCTGCGGGCCGTCGCGGCGGGCGGCTCGCCGGGCCCGGACCTGACGCGGGCGGTGGCGTTCCCACCGACCGTCGCGGGCCACCCCGAGCCCGCTCCCACACCCCCGATGCCGTTCCCCGGCTCGTCTGCGGCCTCCGGGCCGACCGCCGCCACGGCGGCCACCGGCCCGGACCGGGACCGCAGGACCGGGCGGGTGCTGGTCGCCGGCGTGATCGCGCTGGCGCTCGCGGTGGGCGGTCTGACGTACGCGCTGCTCAACAACGGGGACGGTTCCGACGGCAAGGACCAGGGCGCCGGGGACACCACGCCCACGGCTGCCGAGAGTCCGCCGGAGAACACCGCGACCGAGAAGTCCAGCCCGTCGCCGACCCCGAGCGAGAGCAAGGAGAGCAGTCCGCCGCCGCAGTCGGTGCGGGTCGCCCTGGAGGGCCGGCGCACGGACTACGCGGGCACCTGTCCGCCGCCGAACGCGCAGGCGCCGGAGTTCACGGCGACGCTCACGGTGGGGCGGCTGCCGGCCGAGGTGAGCTACCGCTGGGTGACGCGGGACGGCCAGGTGCTGGACGGGGGCTGGAAGACGCTGTCGTTCGCGGAGGGCGGCGGCCGTTCGCAGCGGGACACGGTGCGGGTGACGACCGAGGCGGAGACCGGGACGTTCGAGAACGAGATCAGCGTCGAGGTGCGGGAGCCGGTGCGGACGACGTCCGAGTCGGTGCCGTTCTCCGTGTCCTGCGAGGCGGAGACCCCGACGGGCGGGGCCTCCCCTTCTCCTTCCGACTCGGACTCGGACTCGGGCCCGGACGCGGAATCGGACTCGGACTCCGGCTCCGGCTCCGGCTCCGGCTGAGCGGTCAGTCGTTGCTGTTGAGCACCGGCAGGTAGCCGCCCGACTGGCCCGGTGCCTTCGGGTGGTACGACTCGCCGATGTTGAGCCAGCTGACGCTGTGCAGCCAGGAGTCGCCGGAGCAGATCTCGTGGCCGGTGAAGGTGGAGCGGACGTCGCCGAAGGCGAAGCCGTGGTTCGCGGCGCGCTTGGCGATGGCGGTGTTGAGGTGGTCGGAGGCGTCGTTGATGGCCTTGCGCTTGGTCTCGGACAGACCGAGGCAGGTGGCGCCGAGCTTGTAGAAGCGGGGGTAGCCGAGGACCACGACCCGGGCGGCGGGGGCCTTGGTGCGGATGGCCGAGTACACGCCGTCGAGCTTGCCGGGGAGCGTGGAGTCGACGTACGCCCGCGCGGTGTTGATGCGGGAGACGCAGGCGCTGTCGGACTGGGTGACACAGGTCGTCATGACGTCGGCGAATCCGGCGTCGTTGCCGCCGACGCTGATCGAGACGAGGGCGGTGGAGGCGCTGAGCGGAGTGAGCTGATTCGCGAGAACATCACCCGTTCGGGCGCCCGAGCAGGCGGTGAAGGCGAAGGTCGAGGGTGAGTTGGCGGCGGCCCAGAGGTAGGGATAGGCCTTGGTGCTGCGCTTGCAGTCGCCGCTGGAGCTGATGTAGCTGCCCGCTCCGACTCCGGAGGAGTAGGAGTCACCGAGCGCCACGTAGCCGCCAGTTGCGGCGAGTGAGGACGCCTGCGCCGTCGCCGCCCCGGTGAGGGCGGTGCCGACGGCGAGGAGGAGCGAGCTCACGAGGACGACAAGTCGGGAACGTCTCATGGAACCTCCCTTTAGCAGGATCTCTGCCATAACCGTGGTAGCAGCTACGCGTGTTGACAGGAAGTGTCCATGCCAAGTCTTTTCGGTCCATCCCCGGACGCTTGGCACGTTCCCCACACCTTGTGTTACGCGTCAGGGCTCTCTTGTTACGTGCCCATGACAGATTTGTTGACGGATGCTCAACTCTCTTGTTCTACGCCAGTAGTTGGTCGACGCTTTACTCCGGCCGGGAGCGGAACGCGACGCTCCCGGGCCGTGTGCGCGAGCACGCGCACATCCCCCACATGACGCGCGCCCCACCCAGGCGCGCGCCGCCTAGAGGAGGACTCCCTCGTAATGGCACAACTGCGTAGCAAGAGAATCGGGTTCGCCGCACTCACCTCGCTGGCGACCGCCGCCCTCGTCGGCGGGCTCACCGCCCTTCCCGCCCAGGCCGCGCCCGCCGAGGGCCGGGTGCTCGCCGCGGACTCCCCGACCGCGATCAAGGACAGCTACCTGGTCACGCTCAAGAAGAGCGCCGGCCTGAAGGCCGCCTCGGCCGCGGGCCAGGGGCTGGTGAAGGAGTACGGCGGCTCGGTCGACAAGACGTTCGGCAAGGCGCTGAACGGCTACTCCGCCACCCTCTCCGCCACCGAGGCCCGGCGCCTGGCCGCCGACCCGGCGGTGGCCTCCGTCGAGCAGAACCAGCGGGTCGGACTCGCCGCCACCCAGACCAACGCCCCCTGGGGCCTGGACCGCATCGACCAGGCCTCGCTCCCGCTGTCCGGCACCTACACCTACCCGGACAGCGCGGGCAGCGGCGTGACGGTCTACGTCATCGACACCGGTGTGCGCATCACCCACCAGCAGATCAGCGGCCGTGCCGCACACGGCTACGACGCGGTCGACGGCGACAGCAACGCCTCCGACGGCAACGGCCACGGCACCCACGTGGCCACCACCATCGCGGGCTCGACCTACGGCGTCGCCAAGAAGGCGAAGATCGTGGGCGTGCGGGTGCTGAACAACAGCGGCTCCGGCACCACGGCCGGTGTGATCGCCGGCATCGACTGGGTGACGAAGAACCACTCCGGCCCCTCGGTGGCCAACATGTCGCTCGGCGGCGGCGCCTCCGCCACCCTGGACACGGCCGTCCGCAACTCCATAGCCAGCGGCGTCACGTATGCCGTCGCCGCGGGCAACAGCAGCACCACCGCCTCCTCGTCCTCCCCGGCCCGGGTCGCCGAGGCGATCACGGTCGGTGCCACCACCAGCACGGACGCCAAGGCGAGCTACTCCAACTACGGCTCCGCGCTGGACATCTTCGCGCCCGGCTCCTCCATCACGGCCGGTTGGCACACCGGCGACACCGCGACCAACACCATCTCCGGCACCTCGATGGCGACCCCGCACGTCGCTGGCGCGGCGGCGGTCTACCTGGCGGGCCACACCTCGTCCACCCCGGCCCAGGTCGCCACGGCCCTGGTGAACGGCGCCGTCACCGGCAAGGTCACCAGCGCGGGTTCGGGCTCGCCGAACCGGCTGCTGCAGCTCGTGCAGTGACCGCGGACCGCACCGGCACCTGAACATGCGTTCCCCGGAGGCCCTGATCGCCTCCGGGGAACGCATGTTTATGCGAAGGGAACGTGCAACTTGCGTCGCACAAGGCGCCTGCCGCAACGGCCAAACCAACAAAAACGTGAGGGGCCGTTCCAGGTCTTGCCATACGGGTTCAATCGTCAATACCGTCATACATCTCACCCGCATCGGTCCGTCAGTACGCGGCTCTAGGGGAGGGCTCAAGGACCGCGACGAACCGGCGCGGGGCGCGGTAGGGGGGTGCCGTGCTCGGTGACCGCACGTGGTGACCGGGCCGTGCCGCGCGGTCGGCTGCCGTTTTCGCGGCCGGCCAGCTTTGCCAGCTCACCCGGCGTGCCCGAAGTTCCATGTCGGCGTGCCTCGAGTGAGAACCCCCCTTTCGAACCGGATTGGATCCGGACTGCCCTGGGGGGGCGGTCCACCGGACGAGAGGGACCAGACTCATGAGCTCAGTTCTGCAGCCGGCCGCCGCGGAGCAGCATCCGCCGCTCGCCGGGAAGTACCGGCCCGTCTCCTCGCACCTGGCCATCGCGCCGCCGGTGAGCGTGGTCATCCCGGCCATGAACGAGGCGGAGAACCTTCCGTACGTCTTCAAGTCCCTGCCCGACTGGATACACGAAGTGGTCCTGGTCGACGGCAACTCCACCGACAACACCGTCCAGGTGGCCCGCGAGCTGTGGCCCGAGGTGAAGGTCGTCGAGCAGCGCGGCAAGGGCAAGGGCGACGCCCTGATCACCGGGTTCCAGGCCTGCACCGGCGACATCATCGTGATGGTCGACGCGGACGGCTCGGCGGACGGCGGGGAGATCCTCTCCTACGTCTCCGCCCTGGTCTCCGGCGCGGACTTCGCCAAGGGCTCCCGCTTCGCCAACGGCGGCGGCACCGACGACATGACCTTCATCCGCAAGATGGGCAACTGGGCACTGTGCACGGTCGTCAACCGCAAGTTCGGCGCCCGCTACACCGACCTCTGCTACGGCTACAACGCGTTCTGGCGGCACTGCCTCGACAAGATCGACCTCGACTGCACCGGCTTCGAGGTCGAGACCCTGATGAACATCCGCGTCGTCAAGGCCGGGCTGAAGGTGCAGGAGATCCCGAGCCACGAATACCTCCGCATCCACGGCGTCAGCAATCTGCGGGCCGTGCGGGACGGACTGCGCGTGCTCCGGGTGATCCTTCAGGAGCGCTCCAACCGCCGTGCCCTGCGCCGCCGTTCGCCCCAGTCTCCGATGCTGGACGCGATGCGGGGAGAGGTGTCTTGAGCGGTCCCGGCATCTCCGTCGTGATCTGCGCGTACACCGAGGACCGCTGGGAGGACATCCTCGCCGCGGTCTCCTCGGTCCACGCGCAGTCACAGCCGGCCCTGGAGACGCTGCTGGTCGTCGATCACAACGAGACGCTCCGGGAGCGGCTGGCCAAGGAGTACAAGGACTCCTCCGAGGGGTCCGTGGTGCGGGTGCTCGCCAACGCGGGCCCCCGCGGGCTGTCCGCCGGCCGCAACACCGGCATCGCCGCGGCCCGCGGCGAGATCGTGGCCTTCCTCGACGACGACGCCGTGGCCGAGCGCGACTGGCTGCGGCACTTCGCCGAGGCGTACGCCGACGAGCGGGTGATGGCGGTGGGCGGGCGCACGGTGCCGGTCTGGGCGTCGGGGCGGCGGCCGGACTGGTTCCCGGAGGAGTTCGACTGGGTGGTGGGCTGCACGTACCGGGGCCTGCCGCGCGGCCGGGTCCGGGTGCGCAACGTGCTCGGCGGCAACGCCTCGTTCCGCCGCAGCGCCTTCGACGCGGCGGGCGGCTTCGCCACCGGCATCGGCCGGGACGGCGACAAGCGCCCGCTGGGCTGCGAGGAGACGGAACTGTGCATCCGCCTCAGCCGCGCCCGGCCCGAGGCGGTGCTGCTGATCGACGACCGGGCGGTGATCCACCACCGGGTGCCCGAGATCCGCGAGCACTTCCGCTACTTCCGCACCCGCACCTACGCCGAGGGCCTGTCCAAGGCCCTGGTGGCGCGCAGCGTCGGCGCCGGGAAGGGCTTGGAGTCGGAGCGCCGGTACGCCACGCGGGTCCTGCCGGCCGGGGTGGCGCGGGGGCTGCGGGACGCCCTGCTGGCCCGGCCGGGCGGTGCGGGCCGGGCGGGTGCGATCGTGGCCGGGGTGCTGACGGCGGCGGGCGGTTACGTCGTGGGCAGCGTCCGGGCGCGCCGGGGCGGGACCACGTTCCGGGTGCCCGCGGTGGGGGTGGCGGCCCGTGAGTGACGTCCGTGTACCGATCCTCATGTACCACGCGGTGGCGACCGAGCCGAACGAGGCGACCCGCGCCCTGTCGGTGACCCCGGAGGCGTTCGCCGAGCAGATGGCGGTGCTCGCCGACCGGGGCCTCACGCCGGTCACCACGGCCGAACTGGCGGCGTGCTGGCGTTCCGGCCGCGCGCTGCCCGAGCGGCCCGTCCTCATCACCTTCGACGACGGCTACGAGGGCGTGCACCGGCACGCCCTCCCCGCCCTGGCCAAGCACGGTTTCCCGGCCACCCTGTTCGTCTCGACCGGGTGGCTCAGGGGGCCGTACGACACCGGGGGCGGCCTGGACACCATGCTGGACTGGGACCAGGTGCGCGAACTCGCGGCGGCGGGCGTCGAGATCGGCGGGCACAGCCACAGCCACCCGCAGCTCGACCAGGTCTCCGACGCCACCCTGCGGTTCGAGCTGATCCACTGCAAGGAGATCGTCTCGGACCAGCTGGGCACCGTCCCGGCCTCGTTCGCCTACCCCTACGGCTACTCCAGCCGCCGGGTCCGGCAGGCGGTGCGCGAGACGGGCTACGCCCAGGCCCTCGCCGTCGGCAACGGGCTCGCGCGGCGCGCGCAGGGGCCCTACGCACTGCGGCGGGTGACGGTGCGCCGCAGCACGGGCATCGAGGAGTTCGAGCGGGTCGTCGAGGGCCGCGCGATCGCCCGTACGTTCGCCGGGGACCGTGCCCTGACCAAGGGGTACGCCGTCGTCCGCAGGGTCCGGCAGGCGCGCCGGCTGGTCTCCCGCTCACTGGGCTGACCTGCACAAGGGCGACATGCCGCGTGCACCGGGAAACCGGGTGCACGCGGCCTCCCCGTGCCGGATCATGGCGGCATGTCTGGAAACCCGCACGAGGCGCTGCCGATCCGGCTCAACGTCGACGACTCCGACTCCCCGTCCGACGTCGTCGACGCGCTGTTCCTCGGCCGCTTCGCGACGGGCGAGCAGCCGTTCTCCCACGCGGTGAACATCGACCGCGTGCGGTCCGGTGCGACGCTGATGCCGCCCGGCGCCCGGGTGCTGCGCGTCGCCCGGGACGACGACCGCAGCGCGACGCTCGCCGAGGGCGACGGCTGGACGCTGCTGGTCTCCCGCTGGAACCGGGGCGCCGACGTCACGGTGACGGCGACCGGCGAGGAACTCGCGAAGAAGATCCTCGACCAGGCCACGGACGGCGCGGCCGACGAGCCCGAACCGCAGCCGGAGAACGTCACGATGGGCTTCTGGTACGTCTCCCCGCGCCGCGGCCCGCACCGCACCACCCGGCAGATCGCGGCGGGCACCTGGGACGAGGTCCGTCCCAACTACACCGCGCCGGTGGCGGACGCCATGGACCGCCTGATGAAGACGACCCCGGAGGACATCGCGGGCCGTCTCCTGCTGCTGCACGGCCCGCCGGGCACCGGCAAGACCTCGGCGCTGCGGACGCTGGCCCGGTCCTGGCGCGACTGGTGCCAGGTGGACTGCGTCCTGGACCCCGAGCGGCTCTTCTCCGACGTCGGCTACCTCATGGACATCGCCATCGGCGAGGAGGACGCGACGGGCAAGGGCCGCTGGCGGCTGCTGCTCCTGGAGGACTGCGACGAACTGATCCGCGGCGAGGCCAAGCACACGGCGGGCCAGGCGCTTTCGAGGCTGCTGAACCTGACGGACGGCCTGCTCGGCCAGGGGCGCAACGTCCTGGTCGGGGTCACGACCAACGAGGACCTGGAGCGCCTGCACCCGGCCGTGGTCCGCCCGGGCCGCTGCCTCGCCCGGATCGAGGTCGGTCCGCTGACCCGCCGCGAGGCGGTGACCTGGCTGGGCCATGAGGAGGGCGTCGGCCGCGAGGGCGCGACGCTGGCGGAGCTGTACGCGCTGCGCCGGGGCACGTCCCCGACGTCCCTGCCGGAGCCGCGCGGGGGCGTCGACGCGGGGCTGTATCTGTAGCGGGGGCACACCACCGGGCTCTGTGCGCGACCTTGCCGGGTTCGCTCACAACCGCTTCTCACCTCCCTGTTACCCGGGCGTGCCAAGGTGTGCCGCGGAGCGACGTCGCGCTCCGTAGGGACCAGGGAGGCCTCTGATGGCGCACACGGCGCCCACCGTGTTCAGCGAACCCGCCCACCGCGTCGCACGGTGGGTCCTGCCCGTCGTGCTCGGTGTCGTCTACGGCAACTGGGTCGCGGTGAACCGGCGTCACGGTGGCCCGATCACCGGAGCGTATGTGGCGTCGGGCGTCTGGAGTGCGCTCGCCTTCACGGCGCTCTGCATCGCCGTGGTCCAGGTCCTCCGGCGTCTCCGGCGCGATCTGCACGCTCTGCACGCCCTGCTGCGGGCCGTCTTCGCCGGTGTCGCACTGGGTTTCCTCTACAGTCAGACCGGCGACGACATCCGGCCCGTGGTCATCACTGCGCTGCTGGTCACGGTGGCCCTCTTCCTGCTGCTGTTCTACCGCTTCCACACGCGCGCCGACGCGTAGCCGCCCCGGCCGCCCTCCGGAGCCTGCGGTGCTTTGATAGGGATATGACCCTGTTCGTCGGCACGTCCGGGTGGCAGTACAAGGACTGGCGGGACGTCCTGTATCCGTCCGGGCTGCCGATGCGGCTCTGGCTGGAGGAGTACGCGGGGCACTTCGCCACCGTCGAGATCAACAACGCCTTCTACCGGCTGCCGGCCCGGGAGACCTTCGAGGACTGGCGGGGGCGGGTGCCCGGGGACTTCGTCGTCGCGGTCAAGGCGAGCCGCTACCTGACCCACATCAAGCGGCTCAAGGACCCCGAGGAGCCGGTGCACCGCCTGATGAGCCACGCGGCGGGCCTCGGCGACCGTCTCGGCCCGGTCCTGCTCCAGCTCCCGCCCACGCTGCGCGCCGACCCGGGCCTGCTGGACGCGTGCCTGGCCTGCTTCCCGGCCCCGACCCGGGTGGCGGTCGAGCCGCGCCACGACTCCTGGTGGACCCCGCAGGTCCGCCGCGTCCTGGAGTCCCGGCGTGCCGCCCTGTGCTGGGCCGACGTCCTGGCCCGCCCGGCCACGCCGCTGTGGCGCACCACCGACTGGGGCTACGTCCGCTTCCACCAGGGCCGCGCCCGGCCCTGGCCCCGCTACGGCCGTCGCTCGCTGGCCACCTGGCTCGACCGCATCGCCACGACGTGGTCGGGCGGCGAGGACGTCTTCGCGTACTTCAACAACGACCCGGGCGGCGCGGCGGTGGAGGACGCGATGGCGTTCGCACGGACGGGGAGGTCGGCGGGGCTGGACATCACGCGGACACCGGAGCGCCTGGCACAGCGGTCCGGTTAGGACTCCCCTAGTCCCCGTGCACCGCCCGCAGGGCGTCCCGTACCGCGGCGAGCGCGACGTCCTCGCCCAGCCCGAGCCTTCTGGCCCGCTCCGCGTAGGCCTGTGCGGCCGATGCCAGTTCGCGGTCCGCCGCCGAGCCGGCGGCGGCCACGAACGTGCCGTTGCGGCCCCGCGTCTCGATCACCCCGTCCGCCTCCAGCGCCCGGTACGCCTTGGCGACCGTGTTCGCGGCGAGTCCCAGCGACTCGGCCAGTCCCCGCACGGTCGGCAGCCGGTACCCCACCGGCAGCGCACCCGACCGGGCCTGCTCGGAGATCCGCGCCCGCACCTGCTCGTACGGCGGGGCGCTGTCGTCGATGTCGATCTTCAAGGTCACAGCCCGATTGTCGCGCACCCGACGGAAAATGAGAGGCACCGAGGACGGGCCCACGCGTAGCGTGCGTCTCCATGACCATGATCGTGCGCGACCTGCGTCCCGACGTCCGAGCCGACGCCGAGGGGTTCTCCGAGACCCGTCGCCTCGCCCTTCCGTACATGCTCTCCACACCGGAGTCCGTGGTGCACACCCTGACGCACGCGCACCCGGACGCCCACTTCGGGCAGCTCATCGCCGAGGAGGACGGCGAGATCATCGGCACGGCGCAGATCAGCGTCGCCCACGAAAGCCCGGAGCCCGGCCAGGGCTCCGCCAACATCTACGTGCGCCCCGGCCACACGGGCCGCGGCGCCGGCTCGCTCCTGCTGCGCACCGCGGAGGAGTGCCTGGGACGGCTGGGCGTCACGAAGCTGTTCACCTGGGTGCTGGACGAGCCGGACAACCGCGCGTTCGCCGAGCGGCACGGCTTCCGGGCCAGCCGTTCCGCCTGGTTCCTGCGCCTCGACCTGGCGGCCGGGTCCCTGCCGCCCCGCCAGGACCCGCCGGCGGGCGTCGAGCTGCGCACCGCCGCCGACTTCGCGGACGACCCGCGCCCCGTGTTCGAGCTGGACGCGGAGGCCTCGTCGGACGAACCGAGCGACATCGACGTGGACCTGACGGACTACGAGGCCTGGATCGAGGAGACCTGGAAGCAACCGCTCCTGGACCGCGACCTGACCACGATCGCGGTCGTCGACGGACGCCTCGCCGCCTTCAGCGCGGCGTACACCGACGGCGGCTCCCGTTACGCCACCGCCATGACCGGCACCGCCCGCGCGTTCCGGGGCCGGGGCCTGGCGAAGCTCGCCAAGAACGACTCCCTGCACCGCGCCCGCGCCGCGGGGTACACGGAGGCGTTCACCGGCAACGACACCGGCAACGAGCCGATGATCGCCATCAACAAGTGGTTCGGCTACGAGACCTGCGCGAAGGAAATACGGTATGTCCGCGAACTCGGCTGACCGGCTCCCGCTCCTGGACGTCGTGCTCGTCAAGGCGGGCCGTACGAAGATCCGTTACACCGGCGAGCTGCTGACGGACGACGGCACGCGCCTGGCGGTCCGCGCCGCCTGGGCGGGCTCCGGCGTCCGCGACTTCGGCTTCGTCCGCTTCGAGCCCGGGGACGTCTTCACGGAGTACTACTGGCGCGACCGCTGGTACGCGATCAAGGAGGTCCGCTCCGCCACGGGCGCGCTGAAGGGCTGGTACTGCGACATCACCCGCCCCGCCGTGCGTTCCGGGCCGGAGCTGGTCGTGGAGGATCTCGACCTGGACCTGTGGCGCTCGGCGGACGGCCTGGACGTACGGCGCCTGGACGAGGACGAGTTCGCCGAGAGCGGCCTCGCCGAGACGGATCCGGAGGCGGCACGGGCCGCCCTGGCCGCGCTCGACGAGCTGGAGTCACTCGCCCGCGGCGGCGACTTCACCGCACTCCTGGCCTGACGTCCGGACCTGCGCGATCACCGCGTACCGCTCGTCCGTCACCTCCCTGCCCCACAGCGACGGATCGCCCGACAGCCGCTCCAGGCGCACCGGCGCGGCGACCGGGGCGAGGAGACCGGTGAGCCGCTCCGCCGGTATGCCGACGGGGGCGGCGCTTCCCCATACGCCCTCGATCAGAACGAGCCGCCCACCCGGCCGCAGCAGGCCGCACCAGTGCCTGAGGGCGCGGCCGGGGTCGGGCAGGGCCCACAGGACGTGCCGGACGAGCACGGCGTCGAAGCGCTGCTCCCCGACCGGCGGTGCCGCGGCGTCACCGACCAGGAACACCGCGTCACGCCCGGCGAGTTTCTCCCTGGCGAGCGTCACCATCGCCGCCGAGAGGTCCACGCCCGTCACCCGGTGTCCCTGCTCGGACGCGAGGAGCGACAGGCTTCCGGTGCCGCAGCCGAGGTCGAGGACGTCTCCCGCCCGGGCGGGCAGCCAGTCGCGCAGCCGCCCGGCCCAGGCACGGCGCACCTCGGGGTCGCGCAGGCCGTGGTCCGGCTCCTCGTCGAAGGAGGCGGCCTCGGCGTCCCAGTCCACGTTCGTCATGGGCCCAAGAGTGACACCCGCCACTGACACTCGAATCGTGACTGCCGCCACTGACAGACCAGGAGCGATGAGTAACCCTCCCCCGAAAGGTCTACCTCCGTGAGAACGCGGAACCCGGTAGACCCTTAAGGAGGCAGCCATGCGCCGTGTGACCGTGCAGAAGCCCCTGAAGAAGACGGACGTCCGCCGGGTCCGCGACGAGGCCGACGAGCGCCCCGCCGGGCGCCCCGAGGTCCGCAAGGACATCGCCCGCACGTGGTGGCCGGACGCCTGAGCGGCCGGTGCCGGTCATGAGACGCACGCCTCAGAGCAGCCGCTTGCGGTAGTGGACGCGGTCGTATGGCCCGTCCACGCGGCGCTCCACCAGTTCGTAGCCGTATCTCGGATAGATCCGCTGGTTCTCCCACATCAGCGCGTTCGTGTACAGCCTGACCTCGGGCAGGCCCAGCGCACGCGCGTGTGCGTCCACGAAGCGGAGCAGCCGCCGCCCCACTCCCCCGCCGTGCGCGGTGGGGTGGACGGCGATGGTGTCGAGGAAGAGATGGTCCGCGAACGCCTCGGCCACGACGAGCCCGGTCACGGGATCGCCCGTCACGAACACCTTGCCCGCGGCCACGTTCGCCGCGTGGTCCTCCTCCATGGGCTGCGGCACGCGCCCGATGCGCTCGATGTAGGGGCGGAAGGCCGCGTCGATCACCTCCGCGACGACCGGTACGTCGGCGGCCCCGGCCGGCCGGATCTCCTCGTCTGCCATTCCGTGACGGTACCTACCTGATGCCAGTCCGAACACTCCCTTAAGCGGGCCATAAGGATCTCCTCCACCCGCCCTCAGCAGGCGATTTCACGGTTTTCAGGGGCTAGCTTCGGATCACCCCACGGGATCCGGCCCACCCGGGCACGGACCTGTCCCATGAACCGTTCGAGGAGTTCCCGCATGACCGCACGTCGCCAGGTGGCCACCGTCGCAGCCCTCGGCAGCCTCCCGCTCGCCCTGACCGCGCTGACCGCCGCCCCGGCCGCCGCGCACGGTTCGATGGGCGACCCGGTCAGCCGGGTCTCGCAGTGCTACGCCGAGGGTCCCGAGAGCCCGAAGTCGGCCGCGTGCAAGGCGGCGGTCGCGGCGGGCGGCACCCAGGCCCTCTACGACTGGAACGGCATCCGCATCGGCGACGCGGGCGGCCGGCACCAGCGGCTCATACCGGACGGCAAGCTCTGCAGCGCGAACAACGCGGAGTTCAAGGGGCTCGACCTCCCCCGCGCCGACTGGCCCGCGACCGGCGTCCGCAGCGGCTCGCACACCTTCAAGTACCGTGTGACGGCCCCTCACAAGGGCACCTTCAAGGTCTACATCACCAAGCCCGGCTACAACCCGGCCAAGCCGCTCGCCTGGAAGGACCTGGATCTCGCGAAGCCGGTCGCGACGTCCACCGACCCGGCCGCCACCGGCGGCTTCTACACCTTCTCCGGCACCCTGCCCCAGCGCTCCGGCAAGCACCTGCTGTACGCGGTCTGGCAGCGGTCCGACAGCCCGGAGGCGTTCTACTCCTGCTCGGACGTCAGCTTCGGCGGCGGTGGCGGCGCGGCAGGCGGCGGCAGCTCGGCAGGCGCCGCCGCTCCGGCCCCGTCCGCCTCCGCTCCCAGCGAGAAGCAGATCAAGGACGGCAACGCCAAGTCGACCGTCGAGCACCACGGGCACGGCGACAACGACCCCAGCACCTCGGCGGAGCCGGCGGCGGCTCCGAAGCAGAGCACGCCGAACCGGCCGAAGGCCGCCGCACCCGCGCCCAACCGGCCCGAGGCTGCCGGTGCCACGGAGAACCTCGCCGAGACCGGCGGTGACAGCACCACCCCGTACGTCGCGATCGGCGGCGCGGCGGCGCTGGCGCTGGGCGCCTCGGCCCTGTTCCTCTCGGCCAGGCGCCGGACGGTGAGCGGCGGCCGCCAGGGCCGCTGACCCTCACCGCCCCATGACCCGGGGCCTGTCCGGCGGCTCAGGCCGGGCAGGCCCCGAAACGTTTCCCTGGCACGTGTCAACAGACGACACGTCAATGGGTGACACGTGTCATTCGAAGGCCGAAAGACACGTGGTGGGCGTGGCCCGCCCCGGATCGAGGGCGTTGGCCACCTCGTGGAAGACGACCCGGTCCAGCAGACCGACGGCCACGTGCTCGGACAGGTCGACACCGCACAGGTCCTGGAGCAGGACGTTGCGCACGTCCGGCCCGTTCAGGTACTGGCTGCGCCACGGCGTGACCACCTCGTCGTACTTGGTGGCGATGACGGTGTACCGCACGCCGGGCACGGTGTCGCCGCCCGCGTTGAGCTTGGCGAGGAAGGCGGAGCCGGTGACCTGGTCGGCGAGGGCGGGGGTGTTCTTCGACAGCAGGTCCGCCGCGCCCGGGAAGTAGGGCAGCAGCTTGGTGAAGCCGTTCAGGTCGGTGCCGTGGTTGCTGGGCGCGATGCCGACCAGGGCGTTCACCTTGGCGGCTCCGCCGAGGAACTTCAGGTAGTAGCGGGGCATCATGCCGCCCTGCGAGTGCCCGACAACATCGGTCTCGGCGGCGCCGGTCGCGGCGAGCACCTTGTCGACGAAGCCCTTCAGCTGTCCGGCTGACTTCTCGGCGGGTCCGAGGCCGTGGAAGAAGGGGACGCCCTCCAACTGGCCGTAGTCGAGGGAGAAGACGCAGTAGCCGCGGACCTTCAGGTAGGGGGCGAGACCGAGCCAGTTGTCGACGGAGTTCCCGAGGGTGCCGTGGACGAGGACGACGGGGCGGGGGTGGGCGGCGGACGGCTTGCAGGAGTAGTCGTTCCAGCCGGAGCTCGGGGCGCCGGCGGCCTGGGCGGTGGTGGCGGGGACGGTGACGGCCGCGGCGGTCAGCAGCAGCGCGGCCAGGGGTCTGAGCACTCGTTTCCAGGGCAGCATCGGGTGATCTCCTTGCGGCTCAAGGGGGATGCGACGGCACTGGGCCCTGTGATCCGGATCACGAGGATGCTGTTCACTCGTCAAGTTACGGGCGAGTAGTCAAACTGGGAAGTTACGCGTCAGTAAAAACTTGCAGCGATAACCGGCGCGCGAGGCCTGGGCCGACACGCCGTCACCAAGCAGGCCGGATGGGCCCGTGCGGTGCGATGCGCAGCAACTGCCGCCCCAGCGAGCGCACTTCCCGCTCCCCCAGCAGTTCCCCCCACTCCCGCACGGCTTCCGCGGCCGCCTCCTCCGCGGCCCGGGTGCAGGCCCAGCCCCGCTCGGTCAGCACGACCAGCCGCGCCCGCGCGTCCTCGGGGTGCGGCCGGCGCTCGGCGTACCCCTTGCGCACCATCTCGTCGACGAGCTGGCTCGCGGCCTGCTTGGTCACCCCGAGGTGGGCGGCGAGGTCGGTGACCGTGGCGCCGTCCGGGGCGAGCCGGGCGAAGGCGAAGCCGTGCGCCGGCCGCACCCCTTCGAAGCCGCGGGCGAGCACGCCCTCGTGGATGCGTTGCGTGAGCCCGCCGGCGACGGCGAGCAGGGCGGCGGACAGGGCCATGGCCTCGGAGTTCTGCACGCATGCATTGAAACACCCTTGACGCAACGGTCAAGTAGCTTGACTATATAGTCAAGTTACTTGACCACTTGGAGGCATCGTGCCCATCGTCCGATCGTCCGAAGCCGTCGTCCACGAGATCCACGGCGCCCGTTTCGTCTCGTACGCCACCCCGGCCAGCGGCAGCAAGGAGCTGTGCGCCTGGCGGGGTGAGATCCCGGCCGGCCTCAAGGCGCCCGCGCACACGGTCAGCCGGGAGGAGATCTTCCATCTGCTCGACGGCGAGTTGCTGATCACCCTCGACGGCCGCACCGAGCGGATCGCCGCGGGTGACACGGTGATCATCAACCCCAGCGCCACCCTGACCGTCGAGAACCCGACCGACCGGACCGCGTACTCCTGGGTCACCACCTCCATCGGTCTGGAGGCACGGCTGGCCGACGGCACCCGCATCGTGCCGCCGTGGGCCAACTGACGTCACGGGCAGGGATCTACGCCGCCCGTCCCCCTAGCCCCCCGGGCATCACCGCCCGCGGGCCGAACTTGGCCCGCGCCTGGTCCGCGATCTCTTCGATACGGCGGACCTTCTCGTCCACCGGGTCGAAGGTCAGCTGGTGGGAGGCCCGGTCGGCGGGGTCGAGCCCCTCGGCGCGCAGGGCGACGGCCCGCACCCGGGCCCGCTGCAGCCCGAGCGTCTCGTACATGCCGTACGCGGCCCTGGTCAGCGCCGGGGAGTGCGCGGTCGGTTCGGTCAGGGTGCGGCTGCGGGTGGTGGCGGACCGGTCGGCGTAGCGCACGGTGAGGGTGAGCGTGCGGCAGACCTTCTCCAGGGCGCGCAGGCGGGCGCCGAGCTCCTCGGCGGCCGACAGCAGCGCCCGGCGGTGCCGGTCCGGGTCCAGCTCGTCGCGCCCGAAGGGGCGTTCCGCCGCGAGGGACCGGGAGACGGCGTTCGGTACGACCCGGCCTCGGTCGATGCCGTTCGCCTTCTCGCGCAGCTCACGGCCGGCCTTCGCGCCGATCAGCCGTTGCAGTGTGGACAGCGGTGCGGCGGCGACCCGGCCGAGGGTGTCGAGACCGTAGTCGCCCAGCGTGCGGGCGGTCGCGCTGCCCACACCGGGCAGCGCGGCGACGGGCTTGTCCGCGAGGAACTCCGCGATGGCGCCCTGCTCCTCGGGCACCGTACGCGTCACCCCGGGCGCGGCCTCGTCCAGCGCCATCCGGGCCAGCATCGGCCCGGGCCCGGCCCCGATCACACAGTCGACGCCGTGCAGCGCGAGCGACCGCACCCGGATCACCGAGGCCAGTTCGACGGCGTCCCGCCGGAAGTACCGCTCGGCGCCGCGCAGGTCGGCCAGCGCCCCGTCCGGCGGCAGGGCCTGGACGACGGGGGTGAACTCCTCCAGCATCCCGAGCAGATGGGGCAGATCCGCCTCGCTCGTCGGAGACAGCTGGAAACGTACGCAGAGGATGGTCATCCCGCACTCCCCGGACTCTGGTGCCACAACTTTCTTCCGACCGCCGCGGGCCCTTCCCCCGCGGGACGCAGATCGGCCCAGGGGTGCATCTCGTACCCCGTGGTCATGCGGATCTTCCGCTGCTCCATCGGGTCCTGGGCCGCGGAACCCGTCGGCGCGGGCGCCCCTTCCGAGCCGGCGAGCCGCCGGCGCACCGCCCCGTCACCGCCGTCGCCGGAACCACCGTGATCACCGCCGCCGGCCAGCCGGGCCGCGACCCCCTCCAGCCCCTCCTCCCGGCGCACTTCCAGCAGGTCCGCGAGGTTCCAGGCGGCGGCGCCCACCACGCTGAGACTGCGCGGGCCGCGGCGCTGCACCACTCCGCGCACCAGCAGCAGCCAGGAGTGGAAGACGGTGTGGGCGCAGGCGTCGTGGGAGTCGTCGAAGAAGGCGAGGTCGACCAGACCCGTGCCGTCGTCCAGGGTGGAGAAGATGACGCGCTTGCCGGACCGGATCGGCGGCGTCTGGGTGGCCGCCTTGGCGCCCGCGACCAGCACGGTCTCCCCGTGCCGGGCCTCGCGCAGCCGCCGCGCCGAGACGACGCCCAGCTCGTCGAGGAAGGCGCGGTGATCGTCCATCAGATTGCGCGAGGCGTCCATGGACAGCACGCCCAGCTCTGCGCTGAGCCGTTCCGAGGAGGTGAGGTCGGGCAGTCCGGCCGGTGCGGTCTCGCGCCCCCCGGCCAGGGGGAGCTGGCCGCCGCCCCCGCCCCGGGCACCCCGGTGCAGTTCGGTCAGATGCAGTTGCAGATCGCGGCGGTTGGCGCCGAACGCGTCCAGCGCTCCCACCTGCGCGAGCCGCTGGGCCAGCGGACGGCTGGGCCGGCCCCGCTCCCAGAAGTCGACCAGCGAGGCGTACGGCTGGCCCTCGGCGATCCGCGCCGCCTCGGCCTCGCTGATGCCGTGGACATCGGAGAGGGCGAGCCTCATCCCCCATTTACCGGACACCAGTTCGATACGGTGTGCGACTCCCGACGCGTTCACGTCCAACGGCAGCACGGGCACCCCGCGCCGCCGCGCATCCGCCAGCAGCAGCCGCTTCGGGTACATCCCGGGATCGTGCGTGAGCAGCCCGGCGTAAAAGGCGGCCGGATGATGCGTTTTCAGCCACGCCGACTGGTAGGTCGGCACGGCGAAGGCGACCGCGTGCGCCTTGCAGAAGCCGTAGCTGCCGAAGGCCTCGACGATCTCCCAGGTCCGCTGAATCGTTTCCGCGTCATAGCCGTTCACCGCCGCGTGCTGCGCGAACCACACCTTGATCCGCTGCTGCGACTCCGGGTCCGACAGCCCGCGCCGCACCCGGTCGGCCTCGCCTCGCCCGCAGCCGGTCATGATGCCGACGATGTCGATGATCTGCTCGTGGAAGACGACGACCCCGTACGTGTCCCGCAGCGGCCCCTCCAGATCAGGGTGCGGATACCGGATCGGCGCCCGCCCGTGCCGCGCTTCGATGAACGGCCGCACCATGTCGGCGGCGACCGGACCGGGGCGGAACAGCGAGATGTCGACGACGAGGTCGTGGAACGTGGCCGGCTGGAGCCGCCCGACCAGATCCCGCTGCCCGGGCGACTCGATCTGGAAGCACCCGAGCGTCTCGGTCGACCGGATCAGCCGGTACGTCTCCGGATCCCCCGGCGCCAGGGCGTCCAGATCGACCCTCACCCCCGACACCCGCTCCACTTCCTCCACCGCGTGCGCCATGGCCGACTGCATCCGCACGCCCAGCACGTCGAGCTTCAGCAGGCCGAGGTCCTCGACGTCGTCCTTGTCGAACTGCGACATCGGAAAGCCCTCGCCGCTGGTCGGCATGACCGGCGTACGCGCCAGCAGGGAGGCGTCGGACAGCAGCACCCCGCACGGGTGCATGGCCACCCCGCGCGGCAGGGCGTCCAGCCCCTCGACCAGTTCCCACAGCCTTCCGTACTTCTCCTTCTCCCCCGCCAGCGCGCGCAGCTCGGGCAGTTCCTCCAACGCCGCGCGGGCGTCCCGCGCCCGGATATGGGGAAAGGACTTGGCCACCCGGTCGATCTCGGCCGGGTCCATGGACAGGGCGGCCCCCACATCCCGGATCGCGTGCCGCACGCGATACGTCTCCGGCATCGCGACCGTCGCGACCCGCTCGGTGCCGAACCGGTCGATGATCGCCCGGTAGACCTCCAGCCGCCGCGCGGACTCCACGTCGATGTCGATGTCGGGCAGCACGACCCGCTCCTTCGACAGGAACCGCTCCATCAGCAGCCGGTGCTCGATCGGATCGGCGTGCGCGATGCCGAGCAGATGGTTGACGAGCGAGCCGGCCCCGGACCCCCGGGCGGCGACCCGGACGCCCATCTTCCGTACGTCCTCCACCACCTGGGAGACGGTCAGGAAGTAGGAGGCGAAGCCGTGGTGGGCGATGATGTCCAGCTCGTGGTGCATCCGCTCCCAGTACTCCCGCCGCCGGTCGTATCCGCGCAGCACCATCCCCGCCGCCGCCCGCGAGGCAAGGGCGCGCTGGGCGGTCCGCCGCCCGGCACCGACCAGATGCGGCTCGGGGAAGTGGACGGTGCCGATCCCGAGATCGTCCTCGGGATCGACCAGGCACGCGGCGGCCGTGGCCTCCGTCTGCTCCACCAGCCGGTGAGCGGTCTCCCGCCGGAACCCCGCGGCCTCCACGATCCGCTCCGCCGCAGCGAGCATGTCCCCGGCGCCCTTGAGCCAGGCCTCACCGGAGTCCAGCCCCTTGGCCGGGTCGATGGGCACCAGCAGCCGGGCCGCGTCCAGCACGTCGGCGACCGGCCCGAGACCCGGATCGGCGTACCGCACCGCGTTGGTGAGCACGGGCCGGATCCGCTGCTCGGCGGCGAACCCGACGGTCCGGGCGGCCAGCCGCAGCGACCCCGGCCCCGTACCCTCCCGGCCGTGCCAGACGGCCTCCAGCCGCAGGGCGTCGCCGTAGACGTCACGCCAGGGCGCGAGCAGTCGCGCCGCACGGTCGGGCCGCCCCGCGGCCAGGGCGCGCCCGACGTCCGATCCGGGCCCGAGCAGCACGGTCAGCCCCTCGGCGTGATTGCGCTCCCAGGGCAGCAGGGGCGTCCCCTCCCCCTCATGAGCAGCCGAGACGAGCCGGCACAGGTCCGCCCACCCCCGGGCGCCGTCCCGGGCGAGAAAGGTCACACGGGGAGCCGACTCGTCGACAAAGGCACCACCCCGCACCGGGGTCCGGCGCCGCACCCGCCGCTCGCTCCCGGGCTCCGCACCCGCCACGGCCAGATCGGCCCCGAACAGCGGCCGGACCCCCGCCTTCCCACAGGCTTTCGAGAACCGGACCGCGCCGGCGAGCGTGTCGCGATCGGTGAGCGCCAGGGCGTCCATGCCCCGCTCGGAGGCACGCTCGGCCAGCCGTTCCGGGTGCGAGGCTCCATAGCGCAACGAGAATCCGGAGACGGTGTGCAGATGCGTGAACCCCGGCACACGCACCTCCCGCACTTGTGAGCCACACCAGCTCTCGAACATCTGTTCCCAGCTACCTCACCCCCACCATACCCCCATCCTCGAATGTATGTGCGACATCCGTTCGGCCCCGCCCCACCTGCGGAAACACCCCGAATCACTCGACCGTGGAGGCATGCCGCACAGCTCGTTCCGCACGGAGGTGAGAGAGGCCGTCACCCCGCGGGCCACCCTGCTCATCGTCGGCGTGATCGCGCTCCAGCTGCTGTTCATCGCCTCGTACGTGGGAGCACTCCACGACCCGAAACCCAAGGACGTGCCCTTCGGCGTGGTAGCCCCCCAGGCCGCGGCCGCACAGGCGATCACCCGACTCGAACGCCTCCCCGGCTCCCCCCTGGACCCCCGCGCCCTGCCCGACGAGGCCACGGCCCGGAGCCGGCTCACCCACCGCGACATCGACGCGGCCCTGATCATCGACCCCAGGGGCAGCACTGACACCCTCCTGGTCGCTTCCGGGGGCGGCAGGATCCTCTCCACCACACTGACGACCCTGGTCACCGCCCTGGAGAAGTCCGAGCGGCGCACCATCCGAACGGTCGACGTGATCCCGTCCGCACCCCACGACCCCAACGGACTCTCGTCCTTCTACCTGGTGATCGGCTGGTGCGTGGGCGGCTACCTGGGCGCCGCGGCCCTGGCCATCAGCGCCGGGGCGAAGCCCTCCGACCCCTCCCGCGCCGCGATCCGGCTGGCGGTCATGGCCCTGGTCGCCCTCACCGGCGGTCTCGGCGGAGCCCTCATCGCCGGCCCGGCCCTGGACGCCCTGCCCGGCAGCACCGCGGCCCTCTGGGGCCTTGGCACCCTGATCATCTTCGCCGTGGGCGCGGCCACCCTCGCGCTGCAGGGCCTCTTCGGCACGATCGGCATCGGCCTGGTCATCCTGCTGGTGGTCATCCTCGGCAACCCCAGCGCCGGCGGTGCGCTGCCCCCACCCCTCCTCCCACCCTTCTGGAAGGCGATCGGCCCGGCCCTGCCCCCGGGCGCCGGCACCTGGTCGACCCGCTCCATCGCCTATTTCGACAACAACGCGATGACGACGGCACTCCTGGTCCTGTCGGCGTGGGCGGTGGCGGGAGCGGCGATCACCATGGCGGCGGCGGTACGAAGACGCGCGACCGCAACGCAGCCGCCGTAGCCCCCGCCGGAGCCGGCCCGCACCCGCGTACGGCGAGAAGGGGTCGTGTCGGGGGGTGTCCGCCCGCAGCGGTTGGCGCGTCAACGCCAGTCAGTCGGTGTGGGGGCCCCATCGCGCCGTTCCGAGGACGGACACCCCCCGGCGCGGCCCCGACCCACCACCCGGCGGTCAGGCGAAGCGCGAAGCGGACGCGAACCCGCACCCGACAGACGAAAGTCCCGCCCCTCGCACAAGGGGCGGGACTTCACACACGCACGCGTCAGCCGATCTGCGTCCCGGTAGCCGACAGCGCCTCGGTCACCGGCTGGAAGAACGTCTCCCCGCCCGAGGTGCAGTCACCGCTGCCGCCGGACGTGAGCCCGACCGCCTTGTCGCCCGAGAACAGCGACCCGCCGCTGTCACCCGGCTCCGCGCACACGTCGGTCTGGATCAGACCGTTCACGATGTCGCCGTTGCCGTAGTTCACCGTGGCGTCCAGCCCGGTGACCTTGCCCTCGTGCACCTGCGTGGTCGACCCGCTCCGGGTGACCGCCATGCCGACGGTCGCGTCCGCGGCGCCCGAGATCTTCTGGGTGGAACCGTTGTAGAGGTTCACCTCACTCGGGTGAGCGACCTCCGCGGTGTACTTGACCAGCCCGTAGTCGTTGTCCGGGAAGCTGGAGTCCGCGTTGGTGCCGATCTCCTTGCCGCCGGAGTCCGACCAGGTGGAGATGCCCTCGGTGCAGTGACCGGCGGTCAGGAAGAACGGCTCGCCGCCCTTGACCACGTTGAAGCCCAGCGAGCAGCGCCCGCTGCCGCCGGTGATCGCGTCACCACCGGCGATGAAGGGCTTGTACTCCCCCTTCGACCGCTTCAGTTCGGCCTTCGCGCCGAGCCCGTCCACGACCTTGGTCAGCTTCGCCCACTCGGCCTTGGAGACCGTGCGGTCGGCGGTCACCACGACCTTGTTGGTGGTCGGGTCGGTCACCCAGGCGGTGCCCGGGATCGTCGCGTCCTGCTTCAGCGTGCTGCGGGCGCTCTTGAGTTCGGCGAGGGAGTTCGCCACGACTCTCGCCTTGGCCCCGGCCTTCTCGACGGCCTGCGCGGCGGCCTCGTCGAGCACGTTCACCACGAGAGCCTTGCTCTTCGTGTCGTAGTACGTCCCGGCCGCGTCGCCGCCCAGGTCCTCGGCCAGCGTCGAGGCGAGCTTTCCGGCCGCGGAGACCGACAGGGTCCGGGGTGCGGACGCCTCAGGGGTCTCACTCGCGTTCGCGGTCTGGAACGTCACTCCCGCGGCGACCAGCGCGGCGATGCCCGCGCCTGCCACGGCTGCACGCCGCTTGGGTATGCGTCGGTGCTTCAACTTCTGTCCTCCTGTGGGGGGTCGGCACGAGAGGTTGTGGGGACCTCACGAGCCGGAAGGCTTCGTTGACGAGCGACCACTATTCCGAGGACAACAGGGAGCACACAAGGGTGAGTTCGAGACGCGCGTAGACAGCGCTTCGCACGGCCCTCATTTTGACCGTCCACGATCAAATCGGACCAACTCCCGCGCGTTCACACTGCAAACATTACGCGTGAGTAATGTGTGCCCACTCTGTGACGTCTGCCCATGGCTGAATTTCGCCCCTCCGACGCCGAGTTCGGGAAGGCGGCCCACACCCGGCACGAATCCCCGCATACAAGCCCGAAGCCCGCACACGGCCCAGAACCCGGCACACAGCACGAAGCCCCCGCACGCGATGCGTGCGGGGGCCGTGAAGTGCTGCAGTGCTGCGAACTGCCGCCGGGGGCCTAGTAGACGCTGACGCCGTAGGCGCTGAGGGCCTCCGTGACGGGCTGGAAGAACGTCGTGCCGCCGGAGGAGCAGTTGCCGCTGCCGCCGGAGGTCAGGCCGTAGGCGACACCGTTGCTGCCGTAGAGCGAACCGCCGGAGTCACCGGGCTCGGCGCAGACGGTGGTCTGGATCAGGCCGGAGACGATGTCGCCGCCACCGTAGTTGACGGTGGCGTTGAGGGCGGTGACACGGCCGCTGTGCGTACCGGTCGTGGAGCCGTCACGGATGACGGTGGTGCCCACGCTCGGGGTGGCCGCACGGGTGATGTCCACGCCGTTGGCGGTGCCGGGACGGCTGACGGACCCGCTGTAGCGCACGAGGCCGTAGTCGTTGCCCGGGAAGCTGGAGCCGGCGGTCGAGCCGATGACCGTGGTGCGGCCGGAGTTGGAGTACCAGGTGCCCGCGCCGTCGGTGCAGTGACCGGCGGTCAGGAAGTACTCGGTGCCGTTGCTGGCACGGACGTTGAAGCCGAGGGAGCAGCGCCAGCTACTCGCATAGATGGCGTCGCCGCCCTGGATGAGCTTGTTGAACTTGCCGGGGGTGCGCTTGATCGTGAGCGCGTCGGCGTTACCGCCGGCCTGCTGCTTGATCTTCGCTATCTCGGCCTGGGTGACCGTGCTGTCGACGGTCACGAGCACCCGGTCGGTCTTGCTGTCGACGGCCCAGGCGGTGCCCGGGATGTCGGCCTTCAGCAGCGAACCGCTGGCGCTCTTGAGCTCTGCGGCGCTGAAGGCGGTGGGAGCGTCGGATGCGTTCGCGCTGGGGATCGCGATCGCTGCGGCGGCAACGAGGCCGGTGGAAACGGCGATCAGCCGGGTCCGTCTCGAAATGCCACTGCGGGGGGTGGTGCGCTTGATCCTCACTTTTCGTTCCTCCACAAAGGAAGTAGGGGGCCCTCGTGGGGTTTCGGGCCCGTGAGGCGCAGTCCGGGACCGGCTGTTCGGATTCCGAACACGCCGTGCCCCTGACAAGCGCTGAGGGGGAGTATTCGGCCGAACGGCCGGTCGGCGCAAGAGTGCCTTTCGGACTTCAACCTTTGAGCGATCTTTACGAAGCCGCCCCGCAGCCGGTTTCCGGGCCCACACCATCACCCCTCCCGGAGCGTCGTGCGGGTCGTACACCGTGGTCGGGTCAGCCGTCGCAGGGGCAGCAGCAATCGCATCCGTCGCAGTCGCAGTCCCGGCAGACACCCTCGCGCTTCTTACGGGACCACGGCCCCTCGTACTCCTTGGCGCAGCACAGCTTGCAGGTGCAGCACAGGAGCCAGAACATCCCGCAGCCGGCCCAGAACCCGCGCCGGCGGGGCGGCTGGGGCAGCGGCGCGCCACCGCCGAACCCGTCACCGCCGTACGCGCCTCCCCCGCCGGCGTACGGGTGCCCGCCACCGCCCGCGTACGGGTGGTGCGGGGAGCCGTAGGGTCCCTGCGGCGGCTGCCCGTGGGGTCCCTGCTGTCCGTAGGGTCCGCCGCCCTGGTGGGAGGCGCACACCGGCACCGTGCCGAATGCGCGGTCCACCGAGCGCCGCAGTTCGTGCACGAGCAGCAGATGGACGAGCCGGGCGTCGGCGAACTCGGCGTCGCGCAGCGCCAGCCGGACCCCGTGCACCGCGTCGTCGGCGAGCCGCCGGACCTCCAGCAGAGAGGTGCCGGTCGCGGCGATCGGGTTCCAGGCGCCTGACGCGGCGTCAGCGTGCAGGTCCTCCACGGCGTCCAGCAGGTGGGCGAGGCGTCCGAAGAGCCGTCCGGCCTCGGTGAGGGGCACGGCGTTGTCAGGCCGGCCGGCGAGGACGGCGGTGTGCGCGAAGGCCGCGGCGGTCGCGGTCTCGGTCGGTTCGGTGATGGTCAGGAGCGGCGTCCCGGGCCCGGCCAGCGCCTCGATTCCGGCCTGCCGGTCCACGGCGTCGACCAGGAGCGTGGTGTCGAATCCCACAGCGGTGCCGGTCCGGGCGCCCGCCGTGTCCCAGCTCGCGGCGACCCGGCGCGCCGCACGCGCCACCGGCCTGCGGGCCAACAGCCCGTCACCGTCCGTGACGTGGTCGCGGACCTTCGCCGAAGCCAGCACGAGGGAAACGGCGGCCGCGAGCCGGGCCCCCTCGCCGTGCGCGACGGAGGCGGTGCGCATGCCGCGCAGCGGGCACGGTCCGGCCGTACGTCGGCCGGCTCCGTCACTCTCCGACTGAGCCTCCGTCAGAACCGAGACCAGCAGCCCATCGTAATTCGTGACTATTCGGGCGAACTGCCCGTGGTCACCCCGTAGAGCGAGGCAGAGCCCGCACAAATGCGCCATCCACTGGCTTGCGAGCTTCTCCCCGAGCCGGTGTCTACAGGGCCTGACGATTCCGAACACAACACTCCCCCGAGGTTCGTGACGACGTTGAGCTGCGGCATCGTATCGGCCCCGGCATTCACCCATACGCCCCGGCGTCACCCGTACGCCGAGAAGAATCATATTTCACTCACAGTCAGCAGCCGTTTGGGAAACGGCCCTTGGGACACACGGACTCTCGACGGATTCGCTGTGCACCAGTACCGTCACAAACCCCCCGTGCGGCGTCTATCCACTTGGCGCGCCATCCGCATCATGGACGACCATAGGGATGCGGAAAGCAGAAAGACCGCTGTGAGAGGAGGCGTCCATGGGATCGGTACGCAAGGCAAGTGCCTGGCTTGGCCTCGTCGACGACAACGAAGACGAGCGTTACTACGACGACGACGACTACTCCGACGGGAACGAGCCCGGGGAGGCCTGGGTCACCGATCCGCGGGTCAAGGTGGCCTCGGACGTCGCCGAGGAGAAGGGCCGCCGCATCGGCACGGTGACCCCGGACAGCTTCCGGGACGCGCGCGCCATCGGCGAACTGTTCCGCGAGGGCGTGCCGGTCATCATGAACCTCACGGCCATGGAGGCGTCCGACGCCAAGCGCGTGGTCGACTTCGCGGCCGGGCTGATCTTCGGCCTGCGCGGTTCGATCGAGAGAGTGTCGACCCGCGTGTTCCTGCTGACCCCCGCCAACACGGAGATCGTCAACGGCGACCCGGCCGGGCACCGGACGGATGGATTCTTCAACCAGAGCTGAGGCAGGGCCGCTCACCGGCCCTGCCTCCGCGCAGGGTCACCGGACCGGCCTAATGGAAGGCATCGAGTCCGGTGAGCGCCTTGCCCAGCACGAGCTGGTGCATCTCGACGGTGCCCTCATAGGTGAGCACCGACTCGAGGTTGGTCGCGTGCCGCATGACGGGATATTCGAGCGAGATCCCGTTGGCGCCGAGAATCGTCCGGGCCGTGCGGCAGATCTCGATCGCTTCCCGGACGTTGTTGAGCTTGCCGAAGCTGACCTGCTCGGGGCGCAGGCGGCCGGCGTCCATACGCCGCCCCAGATGATGGGCGAGCAGAATCCCCTTGTGTAGTTCGACCGCCATGTCGGCGAGTTTGGCCTGGGTGAGCTGGAAGCCGCCGATGGGCCGCCCGAACTGCTCGCGTGACTTCGCGTATGCGACGGCGGCCTCGAAACTGCTGCGGGCCGCGCCCATGGCGCCCCAGACGATTCCGTACCGGGCGTGCGACAGACAGCTGAGGGGCCCGCGCAGGCCGGTGGCCTCCGGCAGGACGGCGTCGGCGGGCAGCCGCACGTCGTCGAGCACGAGCTCACTGGTGACCGAGGCCCTGAGGGACCACTTGTGCTTGATCTCGGGAGCGGAGAATCCGCCGCTGTCGGTGGGCACCACGAAGCCGCGCATCCCGTCCTCGGTCTGCGCCCAGACGACGGCGACGCCGGCGACCGACCCGTTGGTGATCCACATCTTGCGGCCGTTGAGGATCCAGTCGGAGCCGTCGCGCTTGGCGTACGTGCGCAGGGAGGCGGGGTCGGAGCCGTGGTCGGGCTCGGTCAGCCCGAAGCAGCCGATCACCTCGCCGGCGGCCATCCGCGGCAGCCACTGCTGCTTCTGCTCCTCGCTGCCGAAGCGGTGGACGGCGTACATGGCGAGGGAGCCCTGCACGGAGACGAGGGAACGGATGCCGGAGTCGGCGGCCTCCAGCTCCAGGCAGGCCAGCCCGTACTGCACGGCGGACGCGCCGGCACACCCGTACCCGTCGAGCGACATGCCGAGCGCGCCGATGCCGCCGAGTTCCCTGGCCAGCTCCCGGATCCCCGGCAGCTCCCCCTTCTCGTACCACTCGGCGACATGGGGCAGCACCCGGTCCGCGGCCCAGGCCCGCACGGTGTCCCTGATCCCGAGGTCCTCCGGCTCCAGGAGGTCGTCCAGGCCGAGGGGATCGGCGGGATCGAAAGGAGGCAGCTTGGATGAACCGGACATGATCGACACCCTCCGAAGCTCTTTAACTAGCAGCGCTAGTCAGACGCTACGGCCTCGCCCCACCCTCGCACCACCCGTACCGGCCGACGAGGCCGCGAACCCCGAGCCGCGAACCGCGAACCGCAAGCCGCAAGCCGCAAGCCGCAAGCCGCAAGCCGCAACGGCGGACCAGCCCCGAGCGCCCTCATCCCAAGGCCGACAGCTACGGGCGTGCGTGGGTGGGTGGGCGGAGGAGGGTCACACCGAGACGCGGGACTCCGCCGCGTCCCTGGGGGCAGGCAGCTCCACCTGCTCCGAGGACTCGCACTGCATGACCCGCGGCAACCGCAACGCCATCGCGGCCCCCAGCAGCAACAGCCCCGCACTCACCAGCAACGTCACATGCAGCCCGTGCACGAACGCGTCGCGGGCGGCATGCCGCAGAGCGGCACCGGCCGACCCGCCCAGCTGCGCGGCGACCTCGTACGCCTCCCCCAGCGAATGCCCCGCCGAGGCGGAAGCCGACGCCGGCACCCCCTGCACGCCCGACAGCCCGGGCGCGTACGCCGCGTTCATCACCGTGCCGAGCAGCGCGATCCCGATTCCCGCCCCGAGCTGGTACGACGTCTCCCCGATCGCCGCCGCCCCACCGGCCTGCTCCTGCGGCGCCTCGCTCAGCATCGACTCGTACGCCCCGAAGAGCGTCGTCTCCAGCCCGAAGCCGAGCAGGACGAACCCGCTCACCATCAGCGCACAGTTGTCGGTCCGGCCCAGCGCCGTCAGCAGCACCACCGCGAACGCCGTGAGGCAGAAACCGGCGCACACCATCCGCCGCGGCCCGAACCGCCGCAGCATCCGCGCCCCGGCCAGCCCGGCCGCCATCGCCGCGAACGTCAGCGGCAGCAGCCGCAGCCCGGTCTCCAGCGGCGACAGCCCGAGCACCAGCTGCAGGTACTGCGCCGCGATCAGTTCCAGCCCCACCAGCGCGAGCATCGCCAGCACGATGCACCCGACGGACGTGCTGAACGCCGGCCGCGCGAACATCTTCAGGTCCACCAGCGGATACGCCCGCCGCCGCTGCCGCCGTACGAAGGCGACCAGCAGCACGGCGCCCACCACCAGCGGCGGCACGGTGAGCAGGCTGCCCAGCGATTCCCCGCTGCCGAGCCGCTTCACCCCGAGCACGACACCGAACAGTCCGGCCGCCGCCATCAGCGCACCGACCACGTCCCAGGGGCCCCTGCCGTCACCCTTCGACTCGGGCAGCAGCAGCCGTCCCACCGGAAGGCTGACCAGCATCAACGGAATGTTGACGAGGAACACCGAGCCCCACCAGAAGTGCTCCAGCAGGAAGCCGCCGAGCAGCGGACCGACCGCCGCGCCGACCGCGGCCACGGCGCTCCAGATGCCGATCGCGAGCGCCCGCTCGCGCCGGTCGGGGAAGACCTGCCGCAGGATCGACAGGGTCGCGGGCATGATCATCGCGCCGCCCACGCCGAGCAGCGCCCGTGCCACGATCAGCACCTGGGCGCTGTCGGCCAGGGCCGCGAGGCCGGAGGCGACGCCGAACAGCGTGTATCCGAGGAGCAGGACTCTTCGGCGGCCGATGCGGTCGCCCAGCGTGCCGAACAGGATCAGCAGCGAGGCGCAGACCAGTGGGTAGACGTCGACGATCCAGAGCAGCTCGATCCCGCCGGGCCTCAGGTCCTCGGTGACGGCGGGGACCGCCACGTGCAGCACGGTGGCGTCGACGGCGACCAGCAGCAGGCTGACGCAGAGGACGACGAGCACCACCCAGCGGTTGGCACCGGCCCCGGCCGCCCGACGGCGCAGCGCAGCGGCGGCCGTGGTCGTCCCGGACATGTACGTACCTCCCAGATGTTCCTCGCGATCGGCGGGCTCACGGGGTGGGGGACGCCCCCGCGACTCGGCCGGAGAGGAGCGGTGGTCCCCGGCCCGCGCAAACGAAAAGCGAGTGACACGTCAGAGTACGCGAGTCCTCGACGGAGACCAGTGGCGGACCTCTCACACCTCAGGCGGAAGGATGTGGTGTACGCCACTTCCTCCCACCTCGTCCACGCCCCGGCCGGTCGGGTGGTTCCGGGCCGGGTCGATAATCGGGCGCGTGACCGATCTTGAGACGCGCGCGGATCCGACCCGCGCCGGGGCGCTGCGCCGGGCGGCCCCGGCGCTCGCCGGATACGTGGCCGTCCGCTCCCTGGGCCTGCTGGCCCTGTTCCTGTGGAGCGCGGCGCGGGACAAGAGCGCGTACACGCTGCTGACCGCCCGGTGGGACGCGCTCTGGTACGTCAGGGTCGCCGAGCTCGGCTACGGCTACGAGGTGCGGCTGGCGAACGGGGACGTGCACTCGAACCTGGCGTTCTTCCCGCTGTTGCCCTGGCTGGAGCGGCTGGTGGCTGCGGTGTCGCCGCTGTCGTACGCGGACGGCGGGTTCCTCGTCAGCCTGGTCGCCTCGCTCGCCGCGGCCTGGGGGATCTTCGCGGTGGCGGACCGTGTGTACGGCCGCCGGGCCGGGGTGTGCGCGGTGCTGCTGTGGGCCGTGCTGCCGGTCGGGATCGTGCAGTCGATGGCGTACAGCGAGTCCCTGTTCACGGCGCTGGCGGCCTGGGCGCTGTACGCGGTGCTGACCGGCCGCTGGGTGACGGCCGGCGCACTGGCCCTGTCCGCCGGGCTGACCCGCCCGGTGGGGCTGGCCGTGGTGGCGGCCGTGTGGGTGGCGGCGGTGGCCTCCTTCGTACGGGAGCGGCGTGCGCCCGGGCAGGACGGCCCGCGCGTCACCGCCGAGCCCGCGGACCGGGTCCGGCGCGTCCTCGGCATGGCCCTTGCCCCCCTCGGCACCGCCGGCTACGTGCTCTGGGTCGGCCACCACACCGGCAAGGGCCCGCTGGGCTATCTGAACGTCCAGGCCGGATGGCGCAACGGCTTCGACGGCGGCTACGCCTTCGCCCGGTTCGTCGCCGAGAAGTTCACGTCGTTCCCGTCGGCTCTGGCCGGTGCGGGGCTCATCGTGGGGGTCGCGTCAGTCGTCTGGCTGTATGTGACCGGAGTACGTCAGCGCCAGCCGCTGCCGCTGCTGGTCTACACCGGGGTCGTGACCGCGCTCGCCCTGTGCGCGTCGAGCTACTTCGGCTCGAAACCGCGCCTGCTGCTGCCCGCCTTCCCGCTGCTGCTGCCTCTCGCTCTGGCCCTGGCAAACGTGCGTATACGCAGGTCAGCGGCGGTGCTCGGGTCCGTCGCGATGGCCTCGGCGGTGTACGGGGCGTTCTGGCTGAACGGCTCCGGTCCGCCCTGACCCGCTGTGAGCGCAGGGGGAATTCCGCACCATGCCCCGGTGAACGAATTCAAAAGCGCAATAAAACCCCCATCCGGAATGATCAAAGGAATTGAAGGCCGCAGCGGCCGACGATTGCAGATTCACTGGAAATAAACCCCCTCCTGAGAGGAATCCCACATCACATCGTCATCACAAAGCCGTTGATTCGCCCGGGATCTGAGCTCACTCGCTGTAACGTCGATTGGGTGCGTACCGAACCGAAGCTCACCCGTCTGGACCGGGTGTTCGCCCGGCTGGACCGTGAGCCGGAACGACCGGCCCACATCGATGTGCCGAAGATGAGCAGGCACCGCATCGTGCTCTTCGCGGGAACCCTGGCCTTCTACGGCGCGATCGTGTGGGCCGTGGTGATCACGTCCTGGCTGGTCCGGCTCGACTGGCAGGTCATGTTCTTCCGCCCGTACCAGCAGTGGTCGGAGATCCACTGGTTCGTCGACTACTACGTGGTCCTCGGCCAGCGCGGCCCGACCGCCGTGATGGTCGCGGCCTGGCTGGGCTGGCGCTCCTGGCGTCAGCACACCCTGCGGCCGCTGCTCGCGCTCGGCGTCTCACTGCTGCTGCTGAACATCACGGTCGGCGCCGCCAAGTACGGCATGGGCCGCCTGGGCCCGCACTACGCGACCGTGATCGGCTCGAACGAGATGTGGCGCGGCGGCGATATATTTCCAAGCGGTCACACCGCCAACGCCGTGGTGACCTGGGGAATCCTGGCCTATCTGGCGTCCTCCGCGAGAGCCCAGCGCTGGCTGTCCGCCGTGTCCGCGGTGACCTCGCTCGGCGTCGGGATGGCCACGGTCTACCTCGGTACGCACTGGCTGAGTGATGTGCTCCTCGGCTGGACCGCGGGTCTGCTGATCATGCTCGGGTTGCCGTGGTTCGAGCCGCTGATCGCCCGTGCCGAGGCCGCGATCTTCGACCTGCGCGACCGTCTGCGGGCCCGCGGGCGCCGCACCCCGGCCGGTGCTCCCGTCGTGCTCACGCCCCTGCCCGCCGACCGGGAGGACGTGGCGGCCTGCGCGTCCCGGACCCCGGCCTACCTGGCGCCGGGCCCGCACACGGCCCGCTCGGAGCGCACGCCGATCACGCCCGCCGGCAGCCGCCGCCCTCAGCACCCGGAGCGTCACCCGCGCGGTTCGGCCTCGTCGGCCCGCCCCCTGACGGGTGGCTGACCACGTCCGGTGCGCACCCCTTCCGGCAGCGCGAAGGCCCCGGTTCCGGAGCGGAACCGGGGCCTTCGCCGGGTCTCAGCCCTTCCAAGCCCGCGCCACCCGGCCGCCCTTGACCTCGAAGTTCAGCCGGCCCACGCGGTACTCCATCGTGATGATCGCGCCCGGCGGCAGCGAGCGCACCGTCGGCCAGCCGCGCTCCCGCGCCAGGCCTTCGGCCCGGTCGGCCTCCAGGCCGACATAGGTGTCCGGGCTGTCGTCGGGTTCGGCGGAAGGTGTCGGAGTCGGTGCCATGCCCCCACGCTATGCGCCGGCCGCCGGCCGCGGAAGTCCGGGCCCGCGGCCCCGGTCACTGTCCGCTCCCCGTCACGCTTCTGTCACAAGATCACGACAGGCGTTTCGGGAGCTGTCCGTCACACGGACGAGCGGTTCCGTACGCCTTCCGCAGGCATTCGATCGGAATTCCCGCGTGTCGCATGAGCTCATGGAAAAGCCCGGCGGAAAGTTCCGGGTGAAGTGCCTCCGGGGCTCCATTCCTTTCCTGTGCCGCACCGGCCCGGCGGGGTCGGTGCGGCACGGGAAATGCATGGCTTCGGCACGCGGAGGCCGATACGCCCCCTGTCGGAGCGCGCGGTGACGCGAGCATCATGGCGTGAGCTCGCGGGTACGTGAGGCGCGGGCTGCGGCGGGCCCGGTGCGCGATCAGCGAAGGGGCGAGCGAGCGATGGGGACGCAGACCGTACAGGCGGCGGCTCCGTCCGAGCCGCGGACGCGGCACGGACGGGTGGTGGTCGACTGGCTGACGACGACGGACCACAAGAAGATCGGCCATCTCTACCTGATCACGTCGTTCCTGTTCTTCATGGTCGCCGGGGCGATGGCGCTGCTGATGCGCGCCGAACTGGCCCGCCCCGGTCTGCAGATCATCGACAACGAGCAGTTCAACCAGGCGTTCACCCTGCACGGCACGATCATGCTGCTGCTGTTCGCGACGCCGACCTTCGCGGGCTTCGCCAATGAGCTGATGCCGTTGCAGATCGGCGCGCCCGACGTGGCCTTCCCGCGGCTGAACATGTTCTCGTACTGGCTGTTCCTGTTCGGCGGGCTGATCGTGCTCGGTTCGCTGCTGGTGCCCTCCGGGCCGGCGGACTTCGGCTGGACCGCCTACGCCCCGCTCAACAGCGCGGAGCGCTCGCCTGGGATCGGGGCCGATCTGTGGATCATGGGGCTGGCTCTGTCGGGCTTCGGCACGATCCTCGGCGCGGTCAACTTCATCACCACGATCATCGGGATGCGCGCCCCGGGCATGACGATGTTCCGGATGCCGATCTTCGTGTGGAACACCCTGTTCACGTCGATCCTGATCCTGATGGCGTTCCCGGTGCTCGCGGCGGCGCTGCTGGTGCTGGAGGCGGACCGGCGGTTCGGCTCGCAGGTGTTCGACGCGACCAACGGCGGGGCGATCCTGTGGCAGCACCTGTTCTGGTTCTTCGGCCATCCCGAGGTGTACATCATCGCGCTGCCGTTCTTCGGCATCATCACGGAGATCATCCCGGTCTTCAGCCGCAAGCCGCTGTTCGGCTATCTGACGCTGGTCGGGGCGACGATGGCGATCACCGGCCTGTCGATGGTCGTGTGGGCGCACCACATGTTCGCGACGGGCGCGGTGCTGCTGCCGTTCTTCTCCTTCATGAGCTTCCTGATCGCGGTGCCGACGGGTGTGAAGTTCTTCAACTGGGCCGGCACCATGCTGAAGGGCTCGCTGTCCTTCGAGACGCCGATGCTGTGGGCGACCGGTTTCCTGGTGACCTTCCTGTTCGGCGGCCTGACCGGGGTGATCCTCGCGTCGCCGCCGATGGACTTCCATGTGACGGACACGTACTTCGTGGTGGCGCACTTCCACTACGTCGTCTTCGGCACCGTCGTCTTCGCGATCTTCGCCGGGTTCTTCTTCTGGTGGCCGAAGTTCACCGGGAAGATGCTCGACGAGCGGCTCGGCAAGATCCAGTTCTGGGTGCTCTTCGTCGGCTTCCACACCACGTTCCTGGTGCAGCATTGGCTGGGCGCCGAGGGCATGCCCCGCCGGTACGCCGACTACCTCGCGGCGGACGGCTTCACCGCGCTGAACACGGTGTCGACGATCGGCGCGTTCCTGCTCGGCATGTCGACGCTGCCGTTCCTCTACAACGTCTGGAAGACGGCGAAGTACGGACAGAAGGTCGAGGTCGACGACCCCTGGGGCTTCGGCCGTTCCCTGGAGTGGGCGACCTCGTGCCCGCCGCCGAGGCACAACTTCACGATGCTGCCCCGGATCCGCTCGGAGTCGCCGGCGTTCGACCTGCACCATCCGCGGTACGCGGCGGTGACTGCGCAGCCCGAGCCAGAGCGCCATCAAGCCGGTCCCGAGTCCTCCTGATCGCCTCGACCAGCCCGTCCGGCTCCAGCACCTCGAACTCGAGGCCCAGCATCACCACGTGGATGACCATCACGTCGAGGTTGCCGGCGCCGCAGCGCAGCAGGCAGGTGTCCGCGCTCTCCGCCTCCAGCACCCCGGCGGAGGGCGAGATGTGCTGGACGGCCTCCTCCAGGGGCACCAGGAGCCGCACGAGGGCGTGGGTGGCGTACGCGCGCGTGGAGACGCCCTGGGAGACGTAGGCGGCGAGGTCCTCGGCGGGCGGCTTGCGCGGGGTGAAACGCGGGCCGTGCGGCGGCTTGGGCGTGACGCGGTCCACGCGGAACGTGCGCCAGTCGTCGCGGTCGAGGTCCCAGGCGACCAGGTACCAGCGGCGCTCGGTGCACACCAGGCGGTGCGGTTCGACCGTGCGTCGGGTGGGGGTGCCGTCGTGGCCGCGGTACTCGAAGCGCAGCCGTTCGGCGTCCCGGCACAGGTGGGCGAGCTCGGTGAGCACGGCCGGGTCGACCGAGGAGGGCAGTGTGCTGCGCAGCATCGGCACGGTGAAGGCGTTCAGGGCGCCCACGCGGCGGCGCAGCCGGTCCGGCAGCACCTGCTCCAGCTTGGCGAGGGCCCGTACCGAGGTCTCGCCGATGCCGTCGATGCCCTGCCCGGCGGCCGTCCGAAGCCCGACCGCCACGGCGACGGCCTCGTCGTCGTCCAGGAGCAGCGGCGGCAGTTCGGCGCCGGCGCCGAGCTGGTAGCCGCCGCCGGTGCCGGGGCTGGCGTTGACCGGGTAGCCGAGTTCGCGCAGCCGGTCGACGTCCCGGCGCAGGGTGCGGGCGCTGACGCCGAGCCGGCCGGCCAGGTCGGCGCCGGACCACTCGCGGTGGGCCTGGAGCAGGGACAGCAGACGCAGCAGGCGGGCCGAGGTCTCCAACATGGGGCGAGTCTGCCAGGCCTTGCGGACAGCCACTGTCCTCAAGGCGCGTAGGCCAGTTGCGGAACGGTGAAGCAGGTGCGGTTCATGTCCCCCTGGCCCACCCAGCCCTCGCCGTCCTGCCAGCGGGCCACCGACAGGCAGGTCCTGCTGCTCTTCGGCGGCTCGGGCAGGCGCTCGAAGCGGACGGGGAGCAGCAGCCCCCCGGCGGTGTAGCCCTGGCTGCGGTTCATGAAGGCGTCGACGCACGCGCGCGTGATGCCCGTGCTCGCGCAGGACTTCGCGGCGTCCGTGAACCACCGCGCGGCCGCCCACCCCTCCAGCTGCCACTGGGAGTGCGTCTCCAGGTCCTTCGTCGCCTCGCGGAACTCCCGTACGGCCGTGTTGCCGGTGTCCTCGAAGTTGCGGCTGGCGCCGGTCGCCCACAGGGCGTTGCGGCAGCGCGGGGCGTCCTTGTAGTCGTCGGCGACGGTGGACGTCCAGTTCTGCACGTTGGTCACCTTGGCGGTGACGTGGGCGCCGGCCTCGTCCATGGCCTGGCAGAGCCGGGCGTTGCCGTGCCCGTCGATCGCGTCGAACACCAGGTCTGCGCCCTGCTCCTTCAGGTCGGCGGCGACGGCGCGGAAGTTCGGCAGGGCGAAGTCGACCTGCTCGGTGACGACCTTGTAGCCCTCGGCGCGCAGGCCGCGTTCGACGAGCCGGGCGTAGGCGGCCGAGGCGGACTGGTTGTAGGAGACGACGGCGGCGGTGCGGGCGCCGTGCTCGCGTTTGAAGTAGCGGTAGACCTCGGTGCCGCCGTACAGCTTTCCGTCCCAGCCGGGGGTGCCGTCGCGGGGCGCGAGACTGCCGTAGATGCCGTAGAGGTGCGGGAAGGTGTCGTAGGCGGTGCCGATGGGCTGGCCGCCGACGTCGGGCACGCCCGCGCGTGCGACCCGGGAGGCGCCCGCGTAGTCCAGGGCGGTGGTGGCGACCAGGGCGACGACCTTGTCCTTCTCCACGAGCTGGTGCACGCACTCGTTGTTGCCGACGCCGCTGCCGCCGTCGTCGCAACCGCGCACCTCGACCCGGCGGCCGTCGATGCCCCCGCGCGCGTTGAGCCGGTCGAAGAAGGCCCGGGCGCCGTCGCGCGGGCCGGTGAAGGCGTTGCCGCCGACCGGGCTGGTGGCGCTGGTGATGATGCCGACCCGCAGGGGCGCGGCGTCGCGGGGCGCGGAGGTGCGGTCGTCGTGCTCGAAGTCGCTCTCCGGGAGCCGGCTGCCGCAGGCCGCGCTCAGGGCGAGCAGCAGTACCGCGACCAGGGCCTCAGCAGCCCGGGATCGGTGACGCATTGCCGCTCAGTTGCACCAGCGCGCACAGCGTCTTGGCGGACACCTTCCAGGTGCCGTCCTGCTCGACGGCGCTTCCTGAGGCGTCGGGCAGGGCGGTGGCGCCCTTCAGGGTGAGCGTGTACGTCACGTCCGCGCCGGTCGCCGAGGTGAACTCGACCTTGGTGACCTTCGCCTGGACCTGCCCGCCGCGCTCGTCACCGCTGAAGGCCTGGAGGACCGGGCCCATCCGGTCGCCGTTCTCCAGGACGGCCTGCTTCTCCTCGGCCGAGGTCTTCGGGTCGAAGAACTTCTGCCAGTTCTGCCGGATCTCCGCCTCCGCCGCGGCCCGGTCCGCCGGCGCGGAGGCCGGGGCGCTCGTGGTCCGCTCCGCGGTCGGGGTGGGAGGCGTGGACTCACTGCCGCCGCCGCTGTCGTCACTGCAGGCCGCCAGGGCCGGGGCGAGGGCCAGGACCAGGGCCGCGGCGATCGCCGTACCCCGTCCCGCGGTGCGTGGACCCCCCGTCGCGTTCCCCCGCTTGAGGTCGCTGCCGAGAACCATCTGGCTCACCACCGGGTGTCGGTCCGGGCCATGTGCGCCCGGTGCTTTCAGGGTCAGCTTCCACAGGGCATAGTGCAAGCGATCGGCGGACTTGAACAGGCAGCCCGACGCACGCACAGCCGATTCCGACGTGTGGGAGCCAGCGATGCGGACCAGCCGACTGCGGACCGTGCATCCCGTCCTGTGGGCGGGCTGGGCCGCCCTGGCCGCCGGCGCGGTGCTGTGCGTCGTCGGCTGGTACGGAGTCTCCGGCGAGCGTTACGCCGAACGGCAGCTGCCCTACCTGGCCTCCTGCACGATCCCCGGCGCCGCGCTGATCGTCGCCGGGGCGGTGCTGCTGGCCCGGGGCCGGGGGGCGGTCGCCGCCACGCGCGTGGAGGAGCTGTACCACCTGCTGGTGGCGGCGGAGCCGGACGAGCCGGAGGGCACCGGCCGGGTCGCGCTCGCGCCGCTCGCGGTCAGCGGCGACCTGCTGATGGTGCCGGGCGGCACGCTGTGGCACCGCGCGGACTGCCCGCTGGTCGCGGGCAAGGCGGAGGCGGTCCCGGTGGACTCCAAGCTGGTGGCGAGCGGTGAGCTGGACCCGTGCCCGATCTGCGAGCCGGCCGAAGAAACCGACTGATGTCGTCGCTGACGTACGACCTCACGCTCGCCGGGCTCTCGGTCGGCAGTGCGGCGGCGCTGACCGGGATCGGCCTGATCGTGACGTACCGCGCGACGGGCGTGCTGAACTTCGCGCACGGCGCGATCGCGATGGTGTGCGCGTACGTGCTGCGGCAGTGCGTGGTCGAGTGGGGCTGGCCGCTGTGGCTCGGTGCGGTGGTGACGCTGCTGGTGCTGGCCCCGGGGCTGGGTGTGGTCCTGGAGCGGTTCGTGTTCCGGCCCCTGGCGGTCCTGGGCGGCGATCCGGCGCAGACGCTGGTGGCGTCCATCGGGGTGTTCGTGCTGCTGGTGGGCGGGGCGGCGCTGTTGTGGGGGCAGGGGGCGCGGGACGACGCGCCGGTGCTGGTGCCGGACGAGCCGTGGGGGCAGCTGGCGGTGGTGCTGGTGCTGGCCGCCGGGGTCGCGGCGATGGTGCGCCGGACGCGGTTCGGGCGGGAGCTGCGGGCCGTGGTCGACGACCGGCGGCTCGCCGAGCTGGGCGGCATCGACGCGGACCGGGTCGCGGCCACGGGCTGGGCGTTCGGCGCGTTCACGGCCGGTCTGACGGGTGTGCTGCTGGCGCCGTACGTGCGGCTCGACCCGTACGGTCTCTCGCTGCTCGTGATGGAGGTCGTGGCGGTCGCCGTGGCCGCGCGGATGCGGAGCCTGCCGGTCGCGGTGGTGGTGGCGCTGGGCATCGGGGTGGCGCAGAGTCAGCTGACGCGGCTGCACCCGTCGGGCTGGGCCGAGCCGCTCCTCCAGGCGGTGGGCACGAACCTCTTCGTCGTAGCGCTGCTGGTCGCGGCGCTGGTCCTGCCGGGCGTCGGGGAGCGGGACGCGCTGCCGCGCACGGCCACCGCGCGCGTGCCGACCCCGCCGGGCGCCTGGATCGTGGTGCTCGTGCTGTTCCTGCTTCCGCTGGGGTTCGCCGGCCAGGATCTGCACACGTCGGTCCAGGTGCCGGCGCTGGCGGTGATCCTGCTGTCCCTGGTGGTCGTCACCGGGCGCGGCGGCCAGATCTCCCTGGGGCAGGCGGCGTACGCGGGGCTCGGCGCCCTGTTCACGGCGCTGCTGGCGGCGGGCCGTTTCCCGGGCCTGCCCGCCCTGCCGGAGCTGGCGGCCCTCGGGGTGTCGGTGGTCCTGGTGGCGCCGCTCGGCCTGCTGACGGGCTGGCCGGCGATCGGCCGCCGGGGCCTGGCGCTGGCGCTGGCGACGTTCGCGGTCGGCGTGGGAGTGAGCCGCTTCGTCTTCGCCCAGCCGTACGCCACCTCGGGCCTGTCCCTGGGCCGCCCCGCGGGCTTCGACGGGGACCGGGCGTACTACGTCCTGGAGCTGCTCCTGCTGGCGGTCGCGCTGCTGGCCACGCACGCGCTGCGCCGGGGGCGGACGGGCCGGGCCCTCGCCGCCATGCGGGATCACGAGCGGGGCGCGCAGGCGGCGGGCGTCCGGGTGCCGTCCCTCAAGCTGCTGGCCTTCGTCGCGGGCGCCGCCCTGGCCGCGCTGGGCGGCGGCATGCTCGGCATGGGCCTGCGTGCCTTCGACGCGGGCGCCTACGACCCCGTGCGCGGCCTGCTGTGGTTCGCGGCGGTGGTGGTGCTGGGCTCCGACAGCACGCTCGGCGCCCTCGCGGCGGCGGCTCTCCTGGTCGGGCTGGACGCGGGCACCCGGGGCGGTGTCGCGGCGGCCCTGATCGGCGTCCTGGCGATCCTGGTGGGCCGCTTCCCGGGCGGCCCGTACGAAGCCCTGCGCACGGCCACGGAACGCCTCCGGCTGCGCCACACCCCGGGCCTGACTCCGGCGGGCGCCCGGGCCCGCGGGATGCTGCGCCCCGCGGAGGCGCGGGCGGCTCCGAGGGCTCCGGTGCCGAGCGGGGCGACACGCGTGGCTCACAGGGCAGGAACACCCACCCGGCGCAAGCACCCGGACGGCGACAGCCACCCGCCACCCGGCCCACCGGGCCGGGCCGTCCCCGGCCTGGGAGACGCCTCTCCGCCCGCACCCCCGACCGCCGCTCCCCTCCTCACCGCCCGCCGGCTCCACGCCCACTACGGCGGCTTCACCGCCCTCGACGGAGTGGAGCTGGACCTCTCCCCCGGCCGGATCACCGCGGTCGTCGGGCCCAACGGGGCCGGGAAGAGCACCCTGTTCCACTGTCTGGCGGGGACGTTGCCGCCCGCGCGTGGGACCGTGCGGCTCGGCGGGCGGGACATCACCGCGCTGCCCGCCCATGCCCGCGCCCGGCTCGGTGTCGCACGGACGTTCCAGCAACTGGCCGTCTTCCCGTCGCTGACCGTGGCCGAGAACGTCCGGGTCGGCGCCGAGCAGGGCCGGGTGACCGACCCGGGCGCGGTGGAGCGCGCCCTCAGGCTGCTCGGGCTCGACGGGCCCCTGCGCGCACGGCCCGCCGCCGGGCTGCCCACCGGGACGCTGCGCCGGGTCGAACTGGCCCGGGTCCTCGCGGGAAGCCCCCGCGTCCTGCTCCTCGACGAGCCCGCCGCCGGGCTCGACACCGCCGAAGTGACCGTCCTGGCCCGGGTCCTGAAGGCGCTGGCCGCCGACGGCACGGCCCTCCTCGTCGTCGAGCACGACCTGGACCTGGTGGCCGGCCTCGCCGACGTCGTGCACGTGATGACCGCGGGCCGGATCGTCGCCTCCGGCCCGCCCGGACGCGTGCTGGACGCCCTGGAACCGGGGGCCGGACGATGACGACCGTCTCCCTGCGCCACGCACGCGTGCGCTACGGCCCCCTGGAAGCGCTGCACGGCATCACCCTCACCGCTGCCGGCCCGGGCCTCACCGTGCTGCTCGGCCGCAACGGGTCCGGCCGCACCACCGCCCTGCGCGCCCTGGCCGGCACCGTGCCCCTGTCGGGCGGCGCGGTGGTGTGGGACGGCACGGACGTGACCCGCGTCCCGGCGTACGAACGGGCCCGGCGGGGGCTGTGCCTGGTGCCGGAGCGGCAGGCCGTGTTCGGCTCGCTCACCGTGCGCGAGAACCTCGCACTCGCCGCGCGCGACCACACCCCGGCCCTCGACGCCTACCCGCGGCTGCGGCCCTTGCTGGAGCGGCGTGCCGGCACCCTCTCGGGCGGGGAGCAGCGCATGCTCGCCCTTTCCCGGGCTCTGCTCGCCCGCGCACGCGTGCTGCTCGTCGACGAGCCCGCCCAGGGCATGTCGCCGTCGGTCGCGGCCCGGACGTACGAGCTGCTCGGCGCACTGGACGCGTGTGTGGTGGTCGCCGAGCAGCGGCTGCCGCCCGCCCTGCGGGAGCGGTCCGCGATCGTCTACGAACTGCGCCGCGGGGCCGTCGTGTTCGCCGGGGAGGCGGGCGAACTCGCGGGCTGATGCCGGACGCCGAGGCCCCGTCCGGTCGGCCGACCGGACGGGGCCCGTGTCCCGGCGAGGGGGAGCAGCGTCTCAGAACGTGAGGCGCAGGCCGGGCACGATCACGTCGGGGTCCCCGCCGATGGCGGCCTTGTTGGCGGCGTAGAGGCGCTGCCAGGTGGTCCCGTGCCGGGCTGCGACACCGCTCAGCGTGTCACCCCGGCGGACGGTGTAGTCACCGCGGGAGGAGCCGCGGTCCGCGTGTTCCGCGGTACGCGCCGGCGCCTTCGGCGGTTTCGCCGGGGCCGGCGCGGTGGAGGTGACCGGGTCGGCGGCCGGTGCGCCGCCGCTCGCCCCGGCGCGTGCCGAGCAGGTCGGCCAGGCGCCCCATCCCTGGGCGCGCTGGACCTTGGTGGCGACGGCGATCTGCTGGGACCTGCTCGCCCGGTCGGCGGTGGGCGCGTAGGCCGTGCCGCCGTAGGCGTTCCAGGTGGAGGGGGCGAACTGGAGTCCGCCGTAGTAGCCGTTGCCGGTGTTGATGTGCCAGTTGCCGCCGCTCTCGCACTGGGCGATGCGGTCCCACACTCCGCTGTCGGCCGCCGCGGCGTTCCCGGTCGCGGCGAGCAGTCCGAGGGGCGCGAGCAGTGCCGCCCCGGCGAGGACCGCCGTCGTACGAACCTGGCTCTTCCGGGCGGCGGGGCGAGAGGAATCGGCACATTCGGACATGTAGGTCCCTTTCGAAACACCCGGGATCCCCCAAGGCGGAGCGCCACTCCCGCGCCATGGGACGCGAGGGTCGCACTCGCCCCGCCCACCGGAGCGGTGCCGTGCCCGGTTCCTGGGAACCCGGCGGCCGGTGGACGTACCCGAGCGGTGCTCGATGCACACGGCGGAGGAATCTAAGGAGGTCGGCGGCCGGCATCAACCAGTCGCCCGTCCGGGCAGGCCAGTTCACCGATACCTCGGGTAACGGCCATTTCCGGACACCCACTTCATTCGTGGATTTCCGGATTTTTTCACCACCTCCCCTGGCATCCTGTGACCCACTTCACTCCTCCAACGCCCTTTACGTATCGGTGAGTTGACGGGGAGTGCGCGATTCCGCGCGAAGCGTGACCCTGCGCGCTGGTTGGTTCGATTCCGTTCGCCCTGGGGCGTGACTCCCGCCACAGATCGCCCGTTGTCTTCTTCATGAGCCGGGACCGACCCGGACCACGGGCCGGGAGCCACCCGGCTTTGCCACGCACCGCATCCCCGAGGGAGCCACCCGTGCCGCGCATGCTCGACGTCAGCGACGAGGTACGCGCCGAGATCGGCGACGAAGAAGCCGACCGCCTGCTCGCCGGAGAGACCGCCCCGGGCAGTTACGACTGCACCTCCTGCCGCACACCGGGCGACTCCACGCAGGAGCGCACCAGCACCGTTCTGTTCATCGGTGACGAGACCGCCGTCCTCGCCTTCGCCCACTCCGGCTGTCTGCCCTCGCAGGTCGTGCAGGTCACCGAGGAGCAGCTGCGGGGCGCCGTGAAGTCCATCGCCGGCGACACCGTCGACCTGGAGCCCGACAGGGTGGTACCCGACAAGGCGGTGCCCGAGCAGGCGGTGCTCGGTGTGACCAGCGGGCTCGTCCTGATCGGCGGGGAGCTCCACCCGGCCCTGGTGGTGGAGCCGACCGGGCCCATCGCCCGGCCCGGCACGACCGGCACCGGCGACGACTTCCTGCCGCTGCTCATCGAGCAGGGCTTCATGCCGCTGTCGGAGCTGTCGGCCGTACCGCCGGTGCTGCACGGCTGGTCGGTGCTGCTCGCCATGGGCCAGCTGCACGCGGTGCTCCAGCCGGGCAGCAACGGCGGCCAGCCGGTGGCCTGGTGGCAGGCGCACCAGCCGCTCCAGGTGACCGACGGCTGGCGCGCGGCGGCCAACAAGCACCAGCAGGTGCTGATGCTCGCCGCGCCCGCCGGCTCGATCGGCCGCCAGCCGCGCGAGGACCTGCTGCGGGACGCGCTGGACAAGGCGGCGGCGAACGGAAAGCTGGTCGGCTCGGCGCTGCCGCTGGCCGGCACCTGAGCCGCCCGTCACCCGAGCACGCCGCAGACCCGCGAAAGCCGCACCCGGGCCGCATCCCCTGACCCGCGGGGTCGTTTGGACATACGTGCACGCATACGACGTTCCCCGCCGCCAGTCCTTCTCGCCGATTCCGTCCGCGCGATCGGCTCAGGACTCCCAGGGCGGCCCATCGGCCACGCCGATCTACGACGCGCTCTACGCCGAGTACGTCAAGTCCTTCCGCGCACTGCCCGGCGACCGCAGTGGCGAGGAGAAGCTGGGATTCACCGCCTTCGGAAACACCCCGCACGGTTCGGGCTCGTACGCGGGGGCGTACGGCAGCTCCTACAGTGCCTACAGCGCGGGCGCCCAGAGCGCCCGTCATGCCGCCGGGCAGCAGCCGCAGTGGCAACGCGTCGGGACCGTCGCCTCACACAGCACGGGGATGCACCACGTACCGGCCGCGCTGCCGCCAGGGCGGCGCGGCGGCGTCTGAGCGAGCACCGGACACTGGAAAGGGGCGGCCCCGTTCGGGGCCGCCCCTTTCCAGTGCTGCGCGCTACTTCTTCTTGCCGCGCTTCTCGCGCACCCGCACGGAGATGTGGATGGGCGTCCCCTCGAAGCTGAACTCCTCGCGCAGCCGGCGCTCGATGAAGCGCCGGTAGCCCGCCTCGATGAATCCGGAGGCGAACAGCACGAACCGCGGCGGCTTGGTGCCCGCCTGCGTGCCGAACAGGATGCGCGGCTGCTTGCCGCCCCGGACCGGGTGCGGGTGGGCGGCGACCAGCTCACCGAGGAAGGCGTTCAGCCGGCCCGTCGGGACCCGGGTCTCCCAGCCCGCCAGGGCCGTCTCGATCGCCGGTACCAGCTTCTCCATGTGCCGGCCGGTGCGCGCCGAGACGTTCACCCGCGGCGCCCACGCCACCTGGCCGAGCTCGGTCTCGATCTCCCGCTCCAGGTAGTAGCGACGCTCCTCGTCGAGGGTGTCCCACTTGTTGTACGCCATGACGATCGCGCGGCCGGCCTCGACGGCCATGGTGACGATCCGCTGGTCCTGCACCGAGACGGACTCGGAGCCGTCGATCAGGATGACCGCAACCTCCGCCTTCTCGACGGCGGCCGCGGTGCGCAGCGAGGCGTAGTAGTCGGCGCCCTGCTGGAGGTGGACGCGCTTGCGGATGCCCGCGGTGTCGACGAACTTCCAGGTGACGCCGCCGAGTTCGATCAGCTCGTCGACCGGGTCGCGGGTGGTGCCCGCCAGCTCGTTGACGACGACGCGCTCCTCGCCCGCCACCTTGTTCAGCAGCGAGGACTTGCCGACGTTCGGGCGTCCGATCAGGGCGATGCGCCGCGGGCCGCCGATGCCGCCCCCGCCGAACGTCTCGCGCGGCGCCTCGGGGAGCACTTCGAGGACCTGGTCGAGCATGTCGCCCGTGCCGCGGCCGTGCAGCGCGGAGACCGGGTGCGGCTCCCCCAGGCCCAGTGACCACAGGTAGGACGCGTCGGCCTCGCCGCTCTGGCCGTCCACCTTGTTGGCGCACAGCACGACCGGCTTGCCGGCCTTGCGCAGCAGCCGGACGACGGCCTCGTCGGTGTCGGTGGCGCCGACCTTGGCGTCGACGACGAAGACGACCGCGTCGGCGGCCTCGATGGCGTACTCGGCCTGGGCGGCGACGGAGGCGTCGATGCCGAGGACGTCCTGCTCCCAGCCGCCGGTGTCGACGACCTTGAAGCGGCGGCCGGCCCACTCGGCCTCGTAGGTCACACGGTCGCGGGTGACGCCGGGCTTGTCCTCGACGACGGCCTCACGGCGCCCGATGATGCGGTTCACCAGAGTCGACTTGCCGACATTGGGGCGGCCGACGACGGCGAGGACGGGCAGCGGGCCGTGCCCGGCCGCCTCGATGGCGCCTTCGACGTCTTCGAGGTCGAAGCCCTCCTCGGCGGCGAGCTCCATGAACTCCGCGTACTCGGCGTCGCCGAGCGCCCCGTGGTCGTGCTCGTACGCGCCCTCGGAGGCGTCCGAGCCGTCGGGCTGGATGTGGTCGTTCATGAAGTCCGTACCTCGTCGTTCATCGTGGTGGTCGGTGGAGTACCCGCTGTTCCGGGCTGATCCACTACTCAGTGTCGCCTAGCGCCCGGTGAGGCGCCTGGCGTTTTCCAGGTGGGCCGCGAGCTGTTTCTGGATGCGCCCGGTGGCCTCGTCCAGCGCCTTGCGCGTCCGGCGGCCGCTGCCGTCGCCCGCCTCGAAGGGCTCGCCGAAGACGACGTCGACGCGGGAGCGCAGCGGAGGCAGCGCCTTTATCAACCGTCCGGGCTTGTCGGAACTTCCCAGCACGGCCACCGGGACGATCGGGGCGCCGCTGCGCACAGCGAAGTACGCGAGGCCGGCGCGCAGCGAGGCGAAGTCACCCTCGCCCCGGGTGCCCTCCGGGAAGATGCCGAGCACGCCGCCGCCCGCCAGGACGCCCAGCGCGTGGGTGATCGCCGTGCGGTCGGTGGTGTCGCGGTCGACCTTCACCTGCCCGATGCCGAGCAGGAAGGGGTCCAGCGGCCCGATGAAGGCTTCCTTCTTGATCAGGAAGTGCGTCGGCCGGGGCGCCACGCCCATGACCATCGGGCCGTCGATGTTGTGGGAGTGGTTGACCGCGAAGATCACCGGGCCGCTCGCGGGCACCCGCCAGGCGCCGAGCACGCGCGGCTTCCACAGCCCGTACATCAGGCCGACGCCGATGCGCCGCCCGACCTCGGCACCCCGCGCCGAAGGCAGATCGGTCACTTTCCGGCCCGCTTCTCCTCGACGAGGGTGACGACGCACTCGATGACCTGGGCCAGCGTGAGCTCGGTGGTGTCCACCTCGACGGCGTCGTCCGCCTTGGCGAGCGGGGAGGTCTTGCGGCTGGAGTCGGCGGCGTCCCGCTTGATCAGGGCCTCGCGGGTGGAGTGGACGTCGGAGCCCTTCAGCTCGCCGCTGCGGCGGGCGGCGCGCGCCTCCGGGGAGGCGGTGAGGAAGACCTTGAGGTCGGCGTCGGGCAGCACCGTCGTGCCGATGTCCCGGCCCTCGACGACGATGCCCTGCTCGGCGGAGGCGGCGATCGAGCGCTGCAGCTCGGTGATCCGGGTGCGCACCTCGGGCACCGCGCTGACCGCGCTGACCTTGGAGGAGACCTCCTGGGTGCGGATCGGGCCGGCCACGTCCATGCCGTCGACCGTGATGGCCGGGCCCTCCGGGTCGGTGCCGGAGACGATCTCGGGCTTGCCCGCGGCGGCGGCGATGGCGGACGGGTCGTCTATGTCGATGCCGTTGCTCACCATCCACCAGGTGATCGCCCGGTACTGGGCGCCGGTGTCCAGGTAGCTCAGCCCGAGCTGGGCCGCCACGGCCTTCGAGGTGCTCGACTTGCCGGTGCCGGCGGGGCCGTCGATGGCGACAATCACTGGCGTGGCGCTTTCCACAGTGGGGACCTTCCTGAACCGGGCTCGGCGGGGTGAGGGCGCGACTGCCCCGCACAAGGTTACTGGGTTCGCGTCACTCGTCCGGCCGCGCGTCCGGGACGGCCGCGCACGACCGCCGACGGCGCTCGGCCACATCCAGCCCGTCCCACGCGTGAGGACGAGGCCGTTCAGGCCGAAGCGGGGCCCGGGGGCGGCAGCACCCGGAGTCGGCCCGCCCATCCGTACCTCCTACTGCCGGATCGCCCAGCCCCGTTCCCGCAGCGCGGCGCTCAGGACCGGGGCCGCCTTGGGCTCCACCATCAGCTGCACCAGACCGGCCTGCTGCCCCGTCGCGTGCTCGATCCGCACGTCCTCGATGTTGACGCCGGCCAGGCCCGCGTCGGCGAAGATCCGGGCCAGCTGTCCCGGCTGGTCGTCGATGAGCACGGACACGACCTCGTAGGCCCTCGGCGCGGACCCGTGCTTGCCGGGGACGCGGACCTGCCCGGCGTTGCCGCGCCGCAGGACGTCCTCGATCCCGCCGGCGCCCTCGCGGCGCTTGTGGTCGTCGGAGGACTGCAGGGCGCGCAGGGCCCGCACGGTCTCCTCCAGGTCTGCGGCGACGTCCGTGAGCAGGTCGGCGACCGGCGCGGGGTTCGCGGAGAGGATGTCGATCCACATCCGCGGGTCGGAGGCGGCGATCCTCGTCACATCGCGGATGCCCTGCCCGCACAGTCGAACGGCGGACTCCTCGGCGTGCTCCAGCCGCGCGGCGACCAGGCTGGAGACCAGGTGGGGCATGTGGGAGACGAGGGCGACGGCCCGGTCGTGGGCGTCGGCGTCCATGACGACCGGCACGGCCCGGCAGTGCGAGACCAGCTCCAGGGCGAGGTTCAGCACCTCGGTGTCGGTGTCCCTGGTCGGGGTCAGCACCCAGGGGCGGCCTTCGAAGAGGTCCGCGGTCGCGGCCAGCGGGCCGGACTTCTCCCGGCCCGACATGGGGTGCGAGCCGATGTACGCCGACAGGTCGAGGCCGCGCGCCTCCAGCTCGCGGCGGGGCCCGCCCTTGACGCTGGCGACGTCGAGGTAGCCGCGTCCCGCACCGCGGCGGATGGCGTCGGTGAGCACGTCCGCCACGTGCGCGGGCGGGGCGGCGACGATCACGAGGTCGACGGGCCCGTCCGGCGTCTCGTCCGTCCCGGCGCCGAGCGCGGCCGCCGTACGGGCCTGCTCCGGGTCCGGGTCGGCGAGGTGCACGGTGACGCCCCGCTGGGACAGGGCCAGCGCGGCGGACGTGCCGATGAGGCCGGTGCCGATGACGAGTGCGGTCCTCACTGGGCGATGTCCTTGCGCAGGGCTGCCGCGGCGCCGAGGTAGACGTGGGCGATGCCGGCCCGGGGCCGGTCGGACTCGATGTGCGCGAGGACCCGGACGACACGCGGCATGGCGCCCTCGATGTCCAGCTCCTGGGCGCAGATGAGGGGCACGTCGACGATGCCCAGCTTGCGGGCGGCGGCGGCCGGGAAGTCGCTGTGCAGGTCGGGCGTGGCCGTGAACCAGATGCTGATCAGGTCGTCGGCGGCGAGATCGTTGCGCTCGAGGATCTCCGTGAGCAGGGCTCCGACCTGCTCGTCCATGTGCCCGGCCTCGTCCCGTTCGAGTTGGACGGCGCCCCGGACCGCTCGTACCGCCACAGCGATGCTCCTTGCTGACGTGCGTGTCGCTCTACGTCCGACCAGCCTAGTCAGCCGACGCGGCCGGGGTGTGCGGCGCCCGCCCGGTGAGACGCCAGGATCAACGCCTTTGGGTAGGTTCAGTGCAAAGATGCTGCACATTCCGATTCACCCCTCTTTGGCACCTTCGGAGTGACGACATGACCTACGAGACCACGCGCCGCACGGTTCTCCTCGCGACGGGCGCGACCGGCGCCACGGCGCTCGTCGCGGCCTGCGGCGGAGGCGGCGACGACAACGGTTCCGAGTCGACGAGCTCCCCCACCGGCCAGGACGCGACGAGCGCCCCCGGCGGCCAGGTCCTGGCCGACATCGACGAGATCCCGGTCGGCGGCGGCAAGATCTTCAAGGACGAGGAGGTCGTCGTGACCCAGCCGGAGCAGGGTCAGTTCAAGGCCTTCTCGGCGATCTGCACCCACCAGCGCTGCCTGGTGTCCACCGTCTCCGACGGCACGATCAACTGCCCCTGCCACGGCAGCAAGTTCCGCGTCGCCGACGGCGCGGTGGCGCACGGCCCGGCGACCCGGCCGCTGCCCTCCGAGAAGATCACGGTGGAGGGGAACTCGGTCCGCCTGACGTGAGCGCCCACGACCGGGCCCCGCGGCCTCACGCGTCCCACAGCGCCCCGAACGTGAGCAGGTCGGTCCGGTACTCGACGCGGTCGGCCCACTCGGTGGGCCAGGCCTCCGCGCCCAGGTAGGCACCCGCGAAGGCGCCCGTCAGGCAGGCGATCGAGTCCGAGTCGCCGGCGGTGCACGCGGCGCGGCGCAGAGCGGTCACCGGCTCGTCGACGAAGAGCAGGAAACACAGCAGCCCGGTCGCCAGGGCCTCCTCGGCGATCCAGCCCTCGCCGGTGGCCAGGCAGGGGTCGGTCTCCGGCGAGACGGTGCGCACGGCGCGCTGGAGCCGTTCGAGCACCTCCAGGCACTCGTCCCAGCCGCGCGCGATGAACTGCCCGGGGCTGGGGTCCCCGGCCCGCCGCCACAGGTCGCCGAGCCAGCGCTCGTGGTAGTGGCCGCGGTTCTCCAGGGCGTAGGAGCGGAGCAGGCCGACGAGCCCCGTCGGCTCGGCGCCCTGCGCGAGCAGACGTACGGCGTGCGCGGTGAGGTCGGAGGCGGCGAGCGCGGTGGGGTGTCCGTGGGTGAGGGCGGACTGCAACTGGGCGGCGCCCGCGCGCTGTTCGTCACTGAGGCCGGGGACCAGACCCAGAGGCGCGACGCGCATGTTGGCGCCGCAGCCCTTGGATTCCGTCTGGCTGGCGTCCTGCCAGGGGCGGGACTCGTCCTTCAGCAGGTAACAGGCCTTCATGCAGGTGCGGCCCGGAGCCCGGTTGTTCTCCGGGGACTGGTACCAGTCCACGAACTCCTCGCGCAGGGGCCGGGCCAGACGCAGTGGGGTGAGCAGCCCCCGGTCCATAGCCGTCCGCACCGCCCGCCCGAGCGCCAGTGTCATCTGGGTGTCGTCCGACACGGTGGCCCGCTCGGGCAGGTCCAGCTGCCGCCAGGGACCGAACCTGGCGAGTATCGACGGAACGTCACTGAACTCGGTCGGGTACCCCAGCGCATCCCCGAGGGCCAGGCCCGTGAGCGCTCCGGTGGCGGCTTGCTTGTGGACGAGCATGGTCATGCGGGGCGTCCTTCCCGGGCGGGCCGGAGGAGAGGCGGGTGGAGTGCGGTGGCGGTGCCGGCGCGGTACAGCGCGGCGGGTTTGCCGCGGCCGCCGGTCAGCCGCGCGGCACCCGGGACGGCTTCGACGAAGCCCGGCGTGGCGAGCACCTTGCGCCGGAAGTTGGGCCGGTCCAGCTCGGTGCCCCACACGGTCTCGTAGACCTGCTGGAGCTCGCCGAGGGTGAACTCGGGCGGGCAGAAGGCGGTGGCGAGGCAGGTGTACTCGAACTTGGCGCCGACGCGGTCGTGGGCGTCGGCCAGGATGCGGTCGTGGTCGAACGCGAGCGGCCCCGCCGTGCCGTACGGCACCCAGCGGGCCTGCGCCGCGTCGCTGCCGCCGTGCGCCTCGGGGGCGTCGGGCAGCAGCGCGGCGAAGGCGACCGAGACGACCCGCATCCGGGGGTCGCGGCCGGGCTCGCTGTAGGTCCGCAGCTGCTCCAGATGCAGCCCCGAGACATCGGACAGGCCGGTCTCCTCGGCGAGTTCACGCCGGGCGGCCGTCTCCGCCGACTCGTCCGGCTGCAGGAATCCACCGGGCAGCGCCCAGTGCCCGGCGTACGGCTCCTGCCCGCGCTCGACGAGCAGCACGTGCAGCGCCCCCTCCCGGAGCGTGAACACCGCGAGGTCGACGGTGACGGCGAAGGGCTCGTGGGCGTACTTGTCGTAGCCGTTCATGGCGAGTACCGAACACCCCCTTTAATAGTCACTGCGACTATAAAAGGGGGTGCGGGTCGCTCACAAGCCCTCGGAGGAAGGTGATCCCTAGAGGTCGACCTCCTGCATCAGCATGCCGACCTCGGTGTTGGACAGCCGCCGCAGCC